>NZ_CP170723.1:0-663081 GCF_043099285.1 Oryzobacter telluris
CGGGCACCCCCGACTCCACGAGCGAGCGCACCGCGAACCCCGACGCCCCCGCCATGCCGAACGACCCGAGGCCCATCGCCACGACGAGGGCGAGCAGGACCCGCCCGCCACCGTCGGCCAGCAGCCTCGCCGGCGCCGCGGAGGCGGCCGCCCGTTCCGCCCGCGGTGTCCGCGTCCCCCAGAACGCCGCGAAGGCGAGCGAGCCGACGACCGCCGGGGCGACGACGAGCAGCGCCCAGCGCCAGCCGTACCGCTCGCCGATGACGGGCACCGAGAGCCCGCCGGCCATCGTCACGACGATGGGCGCGGTCTGCTTCAGCCCGAAGGCGAAGCTCTGCCGGCGCAGCGCCACGAGCTGGACCACGACGAGATTGCTCGTCGGCGAGCTGAACGTGAAGCCCGCGGCGGCCACGACCATCGCCACGACGAGCACGGCGTAGCCCGGGGCCGACGCGGTCGTGACCAGGGCGGCGGTGGTGAGGACGCAGCCCACGACCGCGGCCACCCGCCACCCCGTGCGGTCGGTCACCGAGCCGACGAGCCCGCCGAGGACAGACGTGCAGGCCCAGAACGCGGTGAGGAGCAGGCCCAGCTGGGCGTCGTCGAAGTCGAGGTCGGCCTGCATGAGGACGGCCAGGGCGCCGAGGGTGTTGGGGACGAACGCCCCGACCGAGAGCAGGAGGAAGGCGAGGAGGGTCGGCGCGGCGGCGCGCCCGAGGGGCGGGTCGGCGGGGCGGTCGGCCGCGGTCGTCATCCGGGCAGCGAGGCGCCGCCGCAGATGCGCCAGTGCTGCCCGGTGACCATGGCACCGGACGGTCCGAGGAGGAACGCGACGAGGTCGGCGACCTCGTCGGGCTCGACGAGGCGACCGAGCGGGGGCGGCTTCACGGGGGTCGCCGAGCGGCGGGGGTCCTCGAGCATCGGGGTGCGGGTGGGGCCGGGCTCCACGACGTTGACGGTGACCCGGCGGGGCGCGAGCTCGGCGGCCCACGACCGGGCGAGGGCGCGCAGTGCGGCCTTGCTCGCGGCGTAGAGGCTCTTGCCGGCGGCACCGTCGGCCGTGCGGCTGCCGACGAGGACGACCCGCCCACCGTCGACGAGGTCGGGCAGCACGGCCTGCACGAGGGCGACGGCAGCCGTCACGTGGACCGCGTACATCCGTTCTCCCGCAGCGGGATCCAGCGCGTCGATCCCGCCGCTCTCCTGGAACCCGGCGGCGTGGACGACGCCGGACACCGGCCCGAGCCCGGCCACGACCGAGGCCACCGCGCCGGTGTCGGCGAGGTCGCACGCGCGCCAGGACACGCCCTCGATGTCGGGTTCGCGTCGCGTGAGCGCCACGACCCGCACGCCGTCGGAGACCAGCCGCGCCGCCACGGCGCGGCCGATCCCCGAGCTGGCACCGGTGACGAGGACGACCGGGTCCCCGGCCGGCGGCGTCACGTCCGGTCGGCGCCGGGGACGGCGCCGAGCGGCACCCGGACGTGGCGGATCGCCTTGCGGTGGTGCGTGAAGGCGACGTGCACGGTGCCGTCGGGGGCCTGCGCGAGCGAGGGGTAGCTCAGCTCGCGGTTCAGCCCGTCTCGGGAGTTGTTCGACAGGGCGAACCCGTCACCGTCGGCCAGGACGCGCCGGTGCGGCCACGTCACGCCGTCGTCGTCGGAGACGGCGAGGGTCAGCGGGGCGCGGGGCGCTCCCCAGAAGGCGCGGCGCGCGTCCTCCTGACCGGAGACCTCGACCACCGAGGGGGCGGCCCCTTCCACCAGCCCGTCGTCGTCGACCTCGTCGTAGAGCGAGGTGCGCCGCCCGACGGCGTCGAGGCGGCTGGCCTCGTTGAGCACCATGGCGACCCGGCCGTCGGCGAGGCGCAGGGCCTGGACGGAGGAGTTGTTGTTGGGCAGCTCGGTCGGCTCGGGCGGGACCCACGACAGGGCGTCGGCCGAGGTGCTGCGGTACACGTGGTCCGCCCAGCGGCTGCGGTAGTACGCGGTGTACGCGCCGGCAGGGCCGGGCTCCACGATGTTCATGTGCACCGCCCCCACGGAGTCGGGCACCGACAGCTCGGTCCACGTCGCGCCCGCGTCGGGCGAGACCCAGACGCTGCTCGTGTCGTGGTCACCGACCCACGCCTCTCCTGGCACCGGCACGCAGGCGAAGGTCGGCAGCACCCAGCGGCCGTCGGGGAGGACGACCGGCACCTGCCGCACGAACACTCCCTCGCCGTCCTTGACGAGGAGGTCGCGCTGCGGCCCCCACGTGGTGCCGCCGTCGGCGGAGGTGCGCGCCCGGACGATGGCGGTGTCCTGGTTGCCGGCGTGCTGCGCGGTCCAGAACAGCCAGAGCAGGCCGTCGGGGGCGACGAAGAGCACGGGGTTCTGCTCCGAGCGGGCGGGGTCGTCGCTCAGCGCGACCGGCTGCGACCACGGGCTCGTGGCGTCGTCGGGGCGCCTGGAGAACCAGACGCTGATGTCGGCCACGCCTTCCTGGGTGCCGCCGAACCACACGCAGCCCAGGTCGCCGCCGGGCAGGAACGCGAGGTTGGCCGCGTGCGCCTGGACCGCCGGGGAGGGGAGGAACGCCTCGAGCAACCCGTCGTCGCGGGTGCGCAGGACGCCGTCGGCGAGGACCTCGTCGCTCACTGCTCGCCCCGGGCCGCCGCCAGGTGGTCGGCAGCGGCGCGCTCGAGGTGGGTGAGGTCGGAGGACACCGTGGCGAAGGTGAACCCCTCGGCCAGGCGGCGCGCGGCGTCGGCCCCGGCGGGCGTGTGGATGCCGGCTGCGACCCCGGCCGCGGCGGCGGCCTCACGGATGCGCAGGAGCGCGGCCTCGAAGACGTCGGCGACGGCCGGGTCGCCCGGGTAGGCGCCGCCCACCGCGATCGACAGGTCGGACGGCCCGACGTACACGCCGGTGAGCCCGGGGACCGCGCAGATGGCCTCGACGTCCTCCAGCCCCTCGGGGGTCTCGATCATCGCCAGGCACGCGATCGCCGGGTTGACGTCCGGCGGCTTCGGGCCCACCCGCAGCGCCGAGCGCATCGGGCCGTACGAGCGGGTGCCGAGCGGCGGGTACATCGACGCCGACACCGCACGGGCCGCGTCGTCCGCGGAGTTCACCAGCGGCACGATGACGCCCGCGGCGCCGGCGTCGAGCGCCTGCCCGATGAGGAAGGGGTCGTTGGCGCCGACCCGGACCAGCCCGACCGAGCCGCCCCCGGCGTCGATGGCCGTGAGCGCGCGCAGGATCCCCGAGTACTCGACGAGGCCGTGCTGGCCGTCGACGCAGACGTAGTCGTACCCGAGACGGGCGAGGCGCTCGGTGGCGACGGGGGCGTCGAGGACCACCCAGTACCCGAACGCGCGCTCGCGGCGGCGCAGCCGGTCGGTGAAGTCACGGGCGGTGGGGCGGGCGTCGCTGGGGGTCGTCACGTCGGTGCTCTCTGGGTCGGGGTCAGCGGTTGTAGGCGGGCATCGGGCCGTGGAGGGTGGCGCCCACGGCCTCGCAGGCGTCGAGGACGTCCTGCGGCAGGGGGCCGCGCTCCGCGGTCTCGAGGTTCGAGCGCAGCTGCTCGGGCTTGGAGCCGCCGAGCAGCACGGCGGTGACCACGGGGCGCGACAGCAGCCAGCGCAGGGCGAGCTCGGGCAGGCCGAGCCCGGCCTCGCGGGCGATGCCCTCGAGGGTGCCGACAGCCGCGAACAGCGTCTCGTTCCAGTAGCGGTCCTTGTACATCTGGGCGAGGGCGGAGGTGCCGAACCGGCCCTCGGAGGGGGCGTCCTCGAAGCGGTGGCGCCCGGTGAGCAGGCCCCCGCCGAGCGGGTTGTAGACCACCGTGGCCAGGCCGTGGGTGGCGGCGAACTCGGCGTACTCCGCCTCGATGCGGCGGGCGACGAGGTTGTAGAGCTGCTGGGCGATGACCGGCTTCGGGGCCCCGGCGCGGGCGCAGGCGGCCTCGACGTCGGCGACCTGCCAGGCGGCGAAGTTGGAGACGCCGACCGCGCCGACGAGCCCGGAGTCGACGACCTCGCGCAGGGCGACGGCCGTCTCGTCGAGCGGGACCGAGCGGTCGGGCTGGTGGAGGTAGAGCAGGTCGACCCGCTCGGTGCCGAGCCGCTCGAGGCTGGCGTGCAGCGAGCGCTGGATGCCCTCGCGGGAGAGCAGGGATGCACCCCCGGCGTCGCCGGCGTAGATGCCGACCTTCGTCGCGATGCTCACCTCGTCCCAGCGGCCGCGCAGGACCTCGCCGAGGATCTGCTCGCTCCTGCCGCCGGCGTAGCCGTTGGCGGTGTCGATGTGGGTGACCCCGGCCTCGAGGGCGGTGTCGACCATCGCGCGGGCGGTGTCGAGGTCGGCGGTGTCGCCGAACGTCATCGTGCCGAGGACGAGGCGGGGCAGTGGCCGGCCGAGGCCCGGAAGGACGGTGCTCACGCGACCACCGCCGCGGCGGCCGCGGCGTTCTCGGCCGCCCGGGCCGCGGCGATGCCGCGGACCATCTCGCGGGGCTTGAGGCCGGTCATCGTCGTCGGCTCCAGGGCGCTGCGTCGCAGCATGCGGGTGTACGGCTCCTGCGGGTTCGCGAGGATCTCCTCGGTCGGTCCCTGCTCGACGACCTTCCCCGAGCGCAGCACGAGGACGTTCTCGCTGAGCGCCCGGACCACGCCGAGGTTGTGCGAGATGGCGAGGTAGGTCAGTCCGGTGTCGCGGCGCAGGGCGTCGAGGACGCCGAGGATCTGCGCCTGCACGCTGACGTCGAGGGCGCTCGTCGCCTCGTCGAGGACGAGGACGTCGGGCTCGGAGGCCAGCGCCCGGGCGATGCCGATGCGCTGCCGCTGGCCACCAGAGAACTCGTGCGGCTTGCGCTCGAGCGCGCTCGTGGGCAGGCCGACCTGGTCGATGAGCTCGGCGGCCCGCTTGCGGCGCACCGCCTTCGAGCGCTCGCCGCGCGCCGCCATCGGCTCGGCGACGATGTCGCGGGCGCTCAGGTGCGGGTCGAGCGAGCCGTAGGGGTCCTGGAAGACCATCTGGATGCGGTGCCGGATCGGCCGCAGCTCGCGCGACCCGAGGACGGCGAGGTCGGTGCCGTCGAGGAGGACCTCGCCGGCGGTGGGCTTGAGGAGGCGGACGAGGGCCTTGGCGATCGTCGACTTCCCCGACCCCGACTCGCCGACGATGGCCAGCGAGCCACCGGCGGGAACCGAGAAGGAGACGTCGTCGACGGCGCGGTAGGCGTGCTCGCCGGTGCCGTACTCGACGACGAGGTGGCGCACCTCGAGCAGCGGGCGGGTGGTCACGCGGCACCTCCGTCGGTCGTGACGGGGACGGGGGCGGCCTCGGTCTCGGGGTCGGCCGCGGGCGCCACCTCCTCGTCGGGGTCCTGCCAGGGCCCCAGCGCGGGGATGGCCGCGAGCAGGGTGCGGGTGTACTCGTGGGCGGGGGCGTCGACGACCTGCTCGACCGGACCGCTCTCGACGAACCGGCCGGCCTTCATCACGTGGATGCGGTCGCTCATCAGCCGGGCGACGCCGAGGTCGTGGGTGATGAGGAGGACCGCGACGCCGGTGGTCTCCTGGATCTCCAGCAGGAGGTCGAGGATGCCGGCCTGCACCGTGACGTCGAGGGCCGAGGTCGGCTCGTCGGCGACGACGAGGCTGGGCTCGGCCGACAGCGCCATCGCGATGAGGACGCGCTGGAGCATGCCGCCGGAGAGCTCGTGCGGGTACTGCTTCAGCCGCCGGTCGGGCACGCTGAGGTGCACCTGGTTGAGCAGCGCGAGGGCCCGGGCCGAGGCGTCCTTCTTCGACAGCTCGGGGTGGGCCAGGCGGATCGCCTCGACCATCTGCCTCTCGATGGTGGCGATCGGGTTGAGCGCCGTCATCGGGTCCTGCGGGATGAGCGCGACGGTGCGGCCGCGCAGGGCGTTGACGTGCTTGCGGGTGGAGACGACGTCCTTGCCGTCGATCTCGGCCGTGCCGGTGATGACCGCGAGGTCATCGGGAAGGAGGCGGAGGAGGGCCATCGCGGTCGTCGACTTGCCCGAGCCGGACTCACCGATGATCGTCACGGTCTCGCCGCGGTCGATGTGGAAGCTGACGCCGTCGACGGCGCGCACGACCCCGGCGAGGGTCATCAGGTCGACGGTGAGGTCACGGACGTCGAGGACGCTCATCAGCCCGTCACCGCCTTGGCGCGCCGGACCCGGTCGCGCAGGCCGTCGCCGAGGAGGTTGACGCCCACGACGAGGAGGGCGATCGCCAGGCCGGGGATGGTGACGAGCCACCACTCACCGGTGACGAACAGCTCGCGCCCGTCGGAGATGATGCCGCCCCAGGTCGGGTACGGCCGCTGGACGCCGGCGCCGAGGAACGACAGCGCGCTCTCGAGCAGGACGGCCTGGGCGAGGAGCAGGAACACCACGACCAGGGTCTGCGACAGGATGTTCGGGATGATGTGGCGCACGATGATCGTCGGCTTGCGCAGCCCGAGGACCTGGGCCGCGGCCACGTAGGGCTTCTCCCGCTCGACGAGCACGAGCGCCCGGGTCAGGCGGGCCGGCTCGGGCCACTGGGCCAGCGCGATGACGAGGGTGATGACCGGCACCGACGGGCCGAAGAGCGCGACGACGAGCAGCAGCATGAGCAGCAGCGGCAGCGACATCTGCGCCTCGAGCAGGCGCGAGATCACCGAGTCGACCCACCCGCCGAGGTACCCGGCCGTGGCGCCGGCGACGACGCCGACCAGGCCCGACAGGATGATGGCGAGGAAGCCGATGAGCAGCGAGGTCTGGCCGCCGAAGAGGATGCGGGACAACAGGTCCCGCCCGTTCGGGTCGGTCCCCAGCAGGTGGCCGGCGCTGAACGGCGCCAGGTGCGAGGCGTTGAGGTCGCCGCGCAGCGGGTCGGGCAGCGGCAGCACACGGGCGAGGAGGACGGGGAGCACGACGAGGGTCGTGCAGAACGCCCCCACCCACATCTTCACGGTGCTGTAGCGGGCCTTGCGGGCGGCCGCGGAACGGCGCAGCAGGCGACCGGCGGGGCCGGCGGCGGTGCGCGGCAGGGCGGTGTCGCTCACGATCGCGCCTCCTGTCCGAGTCGGACCCGGGGGTCCATGAAGGGGTAGAGCAGGTCGACGAGGAGCTGGACGACGAGCGCCAGCACCACGGTCACGAGGACGGTCGCCTGGATGAGCGGGAAGTCGCGGCGGTCGAGCGCGTCGACGACGAGCTCACCCACGCCGGGCCACTTGAAGACGACCTCAACGATGACGACGCCGTTGAGCATCGCCGCGAAGCGGGTGCCGAGCGCGGTGACCACGGGGATCGAGGAGTTCGCGAACGCGTACCGCCAGGTGAGGCGGCGCTCGGACACCCCGCGTGACCGGGCGACGGTGAGGTACGGGGCGTTGAGGTTCGCGACCATCTCGCGGCGCACGAGCCGCGAGATGAGCGCGACCTGGAGGATGACGATCGTCGCGCAGGGCAGGACGATCGAGCTCATCGACGTGAACCCGGCCGGGGCGAACCAGCCGAGGTTCACGGCGAAGACGATGAGCAGGACGAAGCCGATCCAGAAGTCCGGCATCGACTGCCCGGCGATCGTCGCCATGTTCGCCCCGAGCTCCGGAGCGGTGTCGCGGCGCCGGGCCATCCAGACCCCGAGGGGGATCGCGATGAGCCCGGTCACGACGATGGCGACGACCGCCAGGGTGATCGTGTACGGCAAGCGGTCCAGCACGACCGACAGCGCGCCCTTGCGGAACTGGAACGACTCGCCGAGGTCACCGCGGGCGAGCTGCCCGAGGTAGCCGAAGTACTGCTGGAGGATCGGCTGGTCGAGCCCGAACTGCTTCCGGATCGCGTCGAGCTGCTCGCTCGACGGGTTCGGCGGGGCGTAGTTCACCGCCGGGTCCCCGGGCGCCATCCGGAGGAGGATGAACACCGCGGTGACCGTCATCCAGGCCGTCAGGACGGTCTGAGCGACGCGCTTGAGGACGTAGCGACGCATGGGATCAGCCTGACACCTTCACCTTGGACAGGGAGTAGGAGTTGGCGGGCGACAGCTCGAGGGTGGTGACGCGCTTGCGCTTGGCGAGGACGTTGTCCGGGGTCCAGGCCCACATGGCCGGCCACTGCGCCCAGATCTTCTCCTGGGCGTCCTTGAGGAGCGCGTCGCGCTTGGCCTGGTCGGGCTCGGCGGAGGCCTGGTCGAGCAGCGTCGTGATCTCGGGGAAGACGAAGCCGTGGTAGGTGTCGCGGGTCTTCTCCTTCTCCGCGGTGCCGCCGTACTGGCCCTGGAGGTTGGTGAGCGCGAGCCCGGTCTGGTTGCCGTACCCGTTGCCGAGGACGTCCCAGTCGCCGGCCTCGCCGCGCCGCCAGGCGTTGATCTCGCCGCCCTTGGGGATCTGCTTGAGGGTGACGGTGACCCCGACGTCGCCGAGCATCCCGGCGATGGCCTCCATGACGCGGGCGGCGCCGGCGAACTCGCTGTCCTCCCAGATGAAGGTGAGCTTCAGGCCCGAGACGCCCTCGGCCGCGAGCATCGACTTCGCCTTGGCGGGGTCGAACGCGTACGAGCCGGTGGACACGAAGCCGGCGAGGGTCTTGGGGACCACGCCCTCGGCGGAGGAGACCAGGCCGTTCATCAGCGACTTGATGAGGGCGTCGTGGTCGACGGCGAAGGAGAGGGCCTCGCGGACCTTCGGGTTGGCCAGCGGGCTGCCGGCCGGCTTGCGGAAGTTGTAGAACAGGTGGATCAGGCGGGTGCCCGGGCCCTGGACGAGCTCGATGTCGGCGTTCTTCTTCAGCGCGTTCGCCGACTCGGGGGTGATGGTGTCGATGACGTCGGCCTGGCCGGAGGTGATGGCGATGACGCGCGCGCCCTCCTCCTCCTGGTAGGAGATCTTGACCTCGTCGAGGAGGGCCTTCTCGCCCCAGTAGTTCTCGTTGCGCACGAGGCGGTAGGTGCCGGTGCCCGAGTCGGCCTCGGCGACGGTGAACGGGCCGCTGCCGATGCCCTCGCGCAGCTCCTCGGCCTTGTTGGCCGCGGCGGGCGTGATGAGGATGTTCGACATGAGCGAGTCGAGGGTGACGAGGGGGTTCTTCGTCGTCAGGGTGAACGAGGTGTCGTCGACCTTGGCGAAGCTCGGCTGCTCGGGGAACTGGGAGGCGACGTAGCCGGCCTTGACCTCGAAGTAGAGCTTGAGCGCGGTCTCGACGTCCTCGACGGTGACCTTGCTCTTGTCCGAGTAGTGGATGTCGCTGCGCAGCTTGACCGTCCACACGGTGGGGGACGTCTGCTCGAAGGACTCGGCGAGGACGAGCTCGGGCTTGAGGTCGTTGCCGATGCGGGTGAGGGCCTCGCGCACGGCGCGCTGCACGGTGACGGCCGCGTCGTACTGGTTGAGCTTGTTGTCCAGGCTGACCAGGTTGCGGTTGAGGACGACGGTCAGCGTGCCGCCCGTGCCCCCTGCCGATCCGGTGGCGGCGCCCCCGGCGGTCTGCGGGCCGGCGCAGGCGGCGACCGCGGAGCCGACGGCGGTCGTCATCCCGAACACCCCCGCGAGCTGCAGGATGGCCCGACGGGACGGGGCGCGGCGTGCGGTGTCAGTGGTCTCAGTGGACCGGGTGACGTCGAACATGAGCTTCCTCCTTGAAGTCTCTGGCACGCCCCAGACGGGCGCCGTTGCTCTGGGGGCAACGATAGACACTGTTGCGCGTTCTGCGCAATACCTGTAGCGTCATTCGCGTCAAGTTCGCAGAAATGCCGACGTCTCGGTCGTTCGGGCCGCGTGGTTCGTGCAACTGCGACCCGCTTGTGCCACACCGGATCTCATCCAACGAAGGAGGAGTCGCCATGACGGAGCACGTCATCCTGGCCGACGACCTCTCCGGTGCGTGCGAGTCCGCGGCGGCCGCACTTCTGCGCACAACGCGCATTCGGGTGCAGCTCGACACCGCGGCCATCTCGGCCCCTCTTCCCGCTGGTCAGGACGTCGCGCGCGTCGTCGCCGTCGACCTCGACACCCGCCGGGCCGCCGCCGGCGACGTTGCCGCCGAGGTCGAGCGGGTCGGCCGGCTCGTCGACCCCGGGACGCTCGTCGTGGTCAAGGTCGACTCGATCCTGCGCGGGCGCCCCGACGTCCTCGTGGCGGCCGTGCGCGAGACGTTGGGGAGCTCCGGCCTCCCGGTGCTGGCCGTGGTGTGTCCGGCGACCCCGGCCCTCGGCCGCACCGTCGTCGGCGGGGTCGTCCACGTCGACGGCACCCCCCTCCCCCTGACCGACCTCTGGCGCGCCGAGGCGCAGGCGGCACCGTCGTCCGTCGCCGAGGCCCTCGGCGCGCCCGGGGCGGACGTCGTCCCGCTCGACGTCGTGCGCGGTCCGCGCGAGGTGCTCGCCGCCGCGCTGGCCGCTGCCGCGACCTCCGGACTCGTCGTGTGCGACGCGGAGGCCGAGGCCGACCTCGACGCGGTGGTCGCCGCAGCGGTCGCCGTTCCCGGCGTACGTCCCGTCCTCGTCGGTGCCGGCGGGATCGCCGGTGCGGCGTCCCGCTCGCTGCCCGCCGACCAGGCACCGGACGCGTCCCCGACGCCCTCCGCCGAGTCCGTCCTCGTCGTCGTCGGCTCCGCCGCCCCGCTGCTGGCGCAGGAGGTGGAGGCGTTGCGCGACAGCGGTGCCCACCTCATCGACCTCGCTGTGGCCGAGCTGGTCGACGGGCGCGCGAGCCTGTCCATCCCCGGCACCGGAGTCACCGTCGTCCGGCCCGAACCGTCCGCCGTCGACCCCACCGTCTCGGCCCGCCTCGTCGACGCGCTCGCCGCGGCCGTGGCGCCGGCAGCCGGCTCGGCCGAGGCCCTCGTCCTCACCGGCGGGGAGACGGCCCGCGCCGTCCTCACCCGCCTGGGAACGCACCACCTGGTCCCCCTCACCGCCACCGGCGGCGCGGTGACCTCCCGCGCCGACGACGGCCGCCTGGTCGTCACCCGGCCCGGGAGCTTCGGCGGGGCGCACAGCCTCGCCGCGATCGTCTCGACCCTCACCACCCGTGCCCCGAAGGAGCCGACATGAGCACCACCCCCACCATCGCCGTCACCATGGGTGACGGCGCCGGCATCGGCCCCGAGGTGGTCGTGCGTGCCCTCGTCGACCCCGAGGTGACCGGCACGATGTCGGCCGTCGTCGTCGGTGACGCCGAGCGGCTGCGCGCCGCGGCCCGCATCATGGGCGTCGACGCCGAGGTCGTCGTCGTCGAGACCGTGTCCGACGCCGTGTTCACGGCGGGGCGGATCAACGTCATCGACCTCGGCCTGCTGCCCGCGGACCTCCCGTTCGGGGTGCTGTCGCCGGTCGCCGGCGACGCGGCGTACCACTACGTCCGCGTGGCGAGCGAGCTCGCGATGTCGGGCCAGGTGCAGGCGATCTGCACCGCCCCGCTGAACAAGGAGGCCCTGCACGCCGGGGGGCACCTCTTCCCCGGGCACACCGAGCTCCTCGCGCAGCTCACCGGCACCGAGGAGGTGTCGATGATGCTCTCGACCGAGCGGGTCAAGGTCATCCACGTGACGACGCACATCGGCCTCATCGACGCCGTCGAGCGCATCGAGCCGGGCCTGGTCGAGCGCACCATCCGTCGTGGCCACGGCGCCCTCGTCGACGCCGGCAACCCGAACCCGAAGATCGGGGTGTGCGGCATCAACCCGCACGCCGGCGAGAACGGGCTGTTCGGGCGCGGCGAGGAGGAGACGAAGATCAACCCCGGCATCGAGGCGGCGCGGGCCGCCGGCATCGACGTCGTGGGCGCGCTGCCCGCCGACACCCTCTTCTTCCTCGCCGGCCGCGGCGACTACGACCTCGTCGTCGCGATGTACCACGACCAGGGCCACGGCCCGGTGAAGGTGCTCGGGCTCGAGGCGGGGGTCAACATCACCGTCGGGCTGCCGGTCATCCGCACCTCGGTCGACCACGGCACGGCCTTCGACATCGCCGGCAAGGGCATCGCCGACCACCGCTCGATGATCGAGGCGCTGCGCCTCGCCCGCGAGATGGCACCCGAACCCGTCGTCTCCTGACGGGGTGCTGGATAGGCTGCCCCCACGATGAGCAGGCTGAGATCGGGACCCCGCCGCGACCGGATCGTGCAGATGGCGGCGTCGAACGGCCTGACGAGCGTCGAGGAGCTCTCGGCCACCTTCGACGTCACGCCCTCCACGATCCGGCGCGACCTCGCGCTGCTCACCACCGCGGGCAAGCTGGCCCGTACCTACGGGGGTGCGCTCAGCCTCGAGCGGCACCCGGAGGCGTCGCTGCGCGAGCGGCTCGGTGAGGCGCACGCGGCCAAGCGGGCCATCGCGGCGTGGGCGGCCTCGCAGATCGAGCCCGGCGAGAGCGTGCTGCTCGACGGCGGGTCCACCACCGCGGCCCTCGCCCAGGCGATCGTCGGCATGCGCCACCTCACCGTCTCGACCATCGGCCTGCCGGCCCTCGAGGTGCTGGTGGAGGCCGAGCCCGAGGGGCTCGAGATCGTCCTGCTCGGCGGGCGGCTGCGCCCGATGTCGCAGAGCTTCGTCGGCCCCGTCGCCGAGCAGGCCCTGGAGCGGATGACGTTCGACCGCGCCTTCATGGGGGCCGACGGCGTGCGCGCCGACCGCGGCATCAACGAGAAGGACCTCGAGCAGACCCGGCTCAAGGAGCTGATGATGGCGCGGGCCGACCAGGTCTACGTCCTCGCCCACGGCGCGAAGATCGGCCAGGCGCCGTTCCACGCGTGGGCCGTCATGCCGGCGAGCTGGACGCTCGTCACCGACGGCACCGCACCATCGGAGGCGCTGAAGCCGTTCTCCGACAGGGGGATCGACGTCGTCATCGCCCCGGACCTGCCCGACGGGCACTGAGCCGTACGAGTCCGCTGAGCCACCTCAGTCGTCGAAGACGTTCCAGCACAGGGCGCTTCGGGCGCGCTGGTCGTCGAGGACGAGGTCGCGCACGGCGTCGGGGAGCTGCGCCCGCTGCCACTCGCGCTCCGCCGCGCGGGCGCCTGCCGCATCGTCCTCGGCGGCCGCACCAGCGGCCCTGATGGCGTAGGCGGCCGCGCCGAGGTCGTGGGCGGCCACGTGGGCGACGGCCACCGCCTGGCCGGCCGACAGGGCGGCGAACTTCACCGGTTCGGGCTTCCCCCGCCCCGCGGCGTTGGCGCGGAAGGCCCACTGGTGCGCCTCGCGCATCGGCACCGCGCCGCGGATCCACGCGCGCCCGACCTCGATGGCGTCGCGCGGCCGGGTGTCGTCCGGCTGCCGGTCCTCGAAGAGCGGCAGCACGTGTTCGGCGCACTCCAGGGCCCACGCCGCCAGCAGCCGGTGGTGCTCGTCGGTGAGGGTCCCGCCACGCCGGACCGTGATGAGCCGCGGGTCGCGGTCGGTGGGCAGGATCGGCACGGCACTTTCCTACCAGCCGAGCTCGGCGGAGCGCGGCGAGTCCGGTCAGGGGGTCGGGAGGGTGAGGATCTCGACGCCGTCGTCGGTGACGGCGATCGTGTGCTCGCTGTGGGCGGTGCGGCAGCCGGTGGCACTGCGCAGGGTCCAGCCGTCGGGGTCGGTGACGAGGTCGGCGGTGTCGGCCATCACCCAGGGCTCGAGGGCGAGCAGCAGCCCCGGGCGCAGGCGGTAACCGCGGCCGGGCCGGCCGGTGTTCGAGATGTGCGGGTCCTGGTGCATCGTCGACCCGACCCCGTGCCCGCCGAACTCGGTGTTCACCGTGTACCCGGCGTCACCGAGGACGGTCCCGATGGCGTGCGACAGGTCGCCGATGCGCGCGTCCGGTCCGGCGGCGGCGATGCCGGCCGCCAGCGCCCGCTCGGTGGCGTCGATCAGCGCCAGGCTCTCGGGCTGCGCCGAGTCGCCCACGACGAAGCTGATCGCCGAGTCGGCGACCACACCACGCAGGGAGACCGCGAGGTCGAGGGAGAGCAGGTCTCCGTCGGCGAGGCGGCGGTCGTGGGGCAGGCCGTGGAGCACGGCGTCGTTGACCGAGGTGCAGACGTAGTGGCCGAAGGGACCGCGACCGAAGGACGGCTCGTAGTCGACGTAGCAGGACGTCGCGCCCGCCTCGACGATCATCGACTGCGCCCACCGGTCGATGTCGAGCAGGTTGGTCCCCACCGTGCTGCGGGCCCTGAGCGCCTGGAGGATGTCGGCGACGAGCGCGCCGGTCTCCCTGGCTCGGGCCAGCTCGGTGCGGTTCAGGAGCTCGATCACGGAACGGGGTCCTCCTTGCTCAGGCGAGGCGCAGGGCGAGGGACACGATGATGCCCTCCGGCCCTCGAACGTAGGCCATCGGACGGTCAGTCGGTCGGGTGCTCGTCGACGGCGCGGGAGTCGGTGAGGGTGAGGGCACCCCACGCGGCGACGACGCCGACGACCACCGCGAGCGCGAGGTAGGTGATGCGCTCCCCGTGGAAGAACGACGCCACGAGCGCCGGGCTCCACGTGCCGGCCGGCAGGGTCGTCGTCACGAGGACGGCCACGAGCGTGCCGACGACCGCGGTGCCCACGCTGGTGCCGACCTCCTGCGCGGTGTCGTTGAGCGCGGTACCGATCGACGTGCGGTTCTCGGGCATCGCCTCGACGAGGGCGACGGCGCAGATCGTCATGACCGTGCGCAGGCCGAGCGTCATCACGACCAGGCAGGCGGCGATCGCCGGGTAGCCGTGCTCGACCCCCCACGCCAGCCCCGCCAGCGACCCGGCGAGCAGGGCGGCACCGACGAGGCACGCGATCCGGTGGCCGTAGCGCCGCGCCAGCCACTCGGACACCGGCGTCGCGAGGACCATCGTCACGATGAGCGGCAGGTTGGCCAGCCCGGCCCGGACCGGGCTCCAGCCGTAGGCGTACTGGAAGTGCAGGATCAGGCCGAACATCACCCCCGCCATCGCGATGGAGGTGCCGACCTGGGCGATCGTCGCGCCGCGGACGGTGCCCTGCGAGAACAGGCGCATTTCGAGCATCGGCGAGGTGGTCGTCCGCTCGTGCCGGACGAACGCGCCGAGTGCGGCCACCGCCCCGAGGGCCGAGGCCACCGTGACCCACGACAGCCAGCCGTGCTCGACCCCACTGGTCAGGGCGTAGCAGCCGAGGCCGATCGCGGCGATGCTCAGGGCGGCACCCGGGAGGTCGAGGGTGTCCCGGGTGAGGTCCTCGGGGCGGTCGGCCGGGACCCCGAGGCGGACCCCGACCCAGGCGACGAGCGCGATCGGGGCGTTGACGAGGAGCAGCCACTCCCACCGGACGTGGGCCAGGGCCGTGCCACCGAGCAGTGGGCCGAGGACGAACCCGGACATGCCGACGACGATCATCACCGTCATCGCCCGCATCCGCAGGGCCTGCTCCTCGAAGAGCCGGAAGACCAGCGAGTTGGTGATGGGCGCCATCGCCGCGGCCGCGATGCCGAGGGCGGCCCGCAGCCCGACGAGCTCGCCGGTCGTCGTCACGGCGGCGACGGCCAGGCTGACGACGCCGAACACCGCGAGGCCGACGAGCAGCACCCGGCGGCGCCCGAGCCGGTCGGCCATCGACCCGGCCGTGAGCAGGAGCCCCCCGAAGGTCAGGGAGTACGCGCCGGTGACCCACTGCAGCGCGGTCGTGCCGCTGCCGAGGTCGCGGCCGATGGTCGGCAGCGCGATGGTCAGGAGGGTGTTGTCCACCATCTCGACGAAGAAGGCGAGGCAGAGGGCCGCGAGGGGGATCCAGGCGGCACGCAGCGTCGGGTAGTGGCGGGGCGGAGCGGCGAGGCTCGTCGTGGTCATGGTCCCTCCTCAGGATCGAACACTGTTCGGTACTCGAACGTTGTTCGGTACGATAGAACCATGTTCGATACGACGCAAGTCCGCCGCCCCGACGTGTGGTGGGATGGGCCCATGCCGAAGGAGCGAGCCCGCGAGCCGCGACCGGCGCGCGAGCGCCCACAGCGCCGACCGCGCGAGGTCCGCGAGCCGCGCGGGCGCCGCCGCGCGTCGCACTCGCTGGAGTCGGTGCTCTCCGAGGCCGTCGCCCTCCTCGACGCCTCGGGTGAGCCGGCGCTGACCTTCCGGGCCCTCGCCGCCCGCCTCGGCGGAGGGGTCGGCAGCATCTACTGGTACGTCTCGAGCAAGGACGAGCTGCTCGACCGGGCCGCCGACCACGTCATGCACGACGTCCTCACCGCCGTCGAGGGCGTGGGGTCCGGCGACCCGCTCGACGACGTCCGCACCATCGCGGTCACCCTGTTCGACGCGATCGTCGAGCGGCCGTGGCTGGGCGCCTACGTCATGCGCGACACGGGCGTGCAGCCCAACGCCCTGCTCCTCTACGAGAAGCTCGGGCAGCAGGTGCTCCGCCTGGGGCTCACCCCGCGCCAGTGCTTCCACGCCGCGTCGGCGGTCGTCGGGTTCGTCGTCGGGATCGCCGCCGACAGGGGGCAGGAGCCGCCGGCCGCCGTGCTGTCCGGCGAGGTCGCGCGCGAGGAGTACCAGGCGGCGGCCGTCGCCCAGTGGCAGGCCCTCGACCCCGAGCAGTACCCGTTCCTGCACCACATCGTCGACGAGTTCGCCGTCCACGACGACGCCGACCAGTTCCGCGCCGGGCTCGACCTGCTCCTCGCCGGCCTCCGCCTCCAGGCGTCCGGCCGGGAGGCCTGAGGACGCAGCGCGGTCAGCGCTGCCGGCCCGCCTCGAAGAGGGCGACCGCCTTCTCGATGCGTCGCTGCCGGGTCTCCGGCGCCTTCGCCGAGGTGACGGAGTCGACGTGGTAGCGCTGCAGGCTGTTGGACAGGCCGTCGAAGAACGGTCGGGCAGCGGTGCTCGCGGCCATCGCGGTCGCGAAGTCCTCGGGCACGTCCACCTCGCGCGGCGTGTCCGCCACGGTCAGGGTGACGGTGATCGGGTCGCCACCCGCCAGCCCCGTCTCGGCACGGATCGCCGCACTGACCCCGATGAGGTGCTGCCCGCCCATCACGGCGACCGTGCTGCGGTACGCGTAGCCGTTGACGACGACGTGCACCGACGGCCGCTTCCCCGCACCGAGCTCCTCGATGACCTGCTCGGGCACCGGGATGCCGGTGTTGTTGCCGCTGGCGAGCAGGGTCGTCTCGAAGGTCACGCCGTCGGGCGCGGGAGGCGTCATGGCGGCGCCGTCAGCCCTGCTCGACCGTGGACTTGAGGGAGTCGAGCATCGCCTGCCAGTTCGTGCCGAACTGCTCGGCCTGCTCGGCGGAGTCGTTGCCGTCCTGGCTCAGCGACACGGTCGTCCCCTCGCCGGAGGGCTCGAGCTCGTAGGTGAGCGTGTGGTAGTTCTCCGGCTCGTCGGCCTCGCCCATGAGCGGGCTGTAGTGCGTCATCGACAGCCGGGTGGGCTCGTCGACGGCGAGCACCTCGCCCTTGTCCTGATAGGCCTTGCCGTCCATCTCTCCCTGCCAGGTGATGGGGCTGCCCACCGCCCAGTCGGTCGTGACCCTCGAGCCCATCATCCACCGCGCGATCTGGTCGGGGTCGGTCAGCGCGTCCCAGACGACCTGGGGCTGGGCGGCGACGTCGACACTGGCGCGGGCCACGTGATCCGTCATCCCTCCATGTAACACCGGCAGCCCCCTGAGCAGGGGGTTCCGGTGCGCCCCGCCGACGCGGCGGGACCCCGCTCAGGCCACGGTGAAGGCGGCGCGGAACGCCCCGACCGCCTCCGTGGGGTCGCGGCTGGCGAACGCCTCCAGCCCGATGGTGCCGGTGTACCCCATCTCGGCCAGCGCCCGCGCGACGAAGGGGTAGGCGATCTCGCCGGTGCCCGGCTCGCGCCGCCCCGGGACGTCGGCGACCTGGATCTCGCCGATCCACGGCAGCGCCCGCCGGCACAGCTCGACGAGGTTCCCCTCGCCGATCTGCGCGTGGTAGAGGTCGAGCATCAGGCGCAGGTGCGGGCTGTCGACCGCCGAGACGAGGGCGAGGCAGTCGGCCGCCGACGCGAAGGGGACGCCCGGGTGGTCGACCTCGAGGTTGAGGTTCTCCAGCACGAACACCACCCCGTGCGCCTCCCCCAGCGCGGCCACCCGCGCGAGCGTGGCCCTCGCCGCGTCCCACATCGCCGGCGTCACGGTCTCGACGGGGACGACCGGCAGGCCGTCCCCGTCGAGGCCCGTGCCGTGGAGGTTCAGCCGCGGGATGCCGAGCCGGGCCGCCACCGCGACCGACTCCTCGGCCGTGGCGAGCAGCTCGGCCACGGCCTCCGGCTCCACGAGCCCACCGCGCACGTACCCCGTCATCGACGAGAAGACGGCGCCCTCGTCGCGCAGCGCGACGAGCTCGTCGACGTCGTGCTTGGTCCAGTCCCAGATCTCCACCTGCACGTCGAGCGCGGTGAGGCGACGGATCCGTTCCGCCACCGGGAGGTCACGGAAGACCATCTCGGCGCACACCGCGAGGGTGAAGGGGCCGCACGCGCCGCGGGCAGGCGTCATCATCGGGATCCTCTCCGGATCGTGGTGCGGCTCAGGCGTTCTGCGGGAACCCGAGCTCGATGCCTCCGTGGCTGGGGTCGAGCCAGCGCGAGGTGACGACCTTGCCGCGGGTGAAGAAGTGCACGCCCTCCATGCCGTGGGCGTGGGTGTCGCCGAAGAGCGAGTTCTTCCAGCCGCCGAAGGAGTAGTACGCCATCGGGACCGGGATCGGCACGTTGATGCCGACCATCCCGACCTCCACCTCGTTCTGGAAGCGGCGGGCCGCCCCACCGTCGTTGGTGAAGATCGCGGTGCCGTTGCCGTAGGGGTTGTCGTTGATGAGCTTCAGGCCCTCGTCGTAGGTCTTCACCCGCACGACGGAGAGCACCGGGCCGAAGATCTCGTCGGTGTAGACCGACATCTCGGGGGTGACGTTGTCGAACAGGGTGGGCTTGAGGAAGTAGCCCTCGCCGTCGGCATCGACATCGCCCTCGCGGCCGTCGATGACGAGCGTGGCGCCCGCCTCGGTACCGGCGTCGAGGTACGAGGTGACCTTGTCGCGGTGCGCGGCGGTGACGAGGGGCCCCATGTCGCAGCCGCGGGTGCCGTCGCCGGTGACGAGCTTGCCGACCCGGTCCTGGATCTTGGCCACGAGGTCGTCGGCGATGGTGTCGACGGCGAGCAGGGCCGAGATGGCCATGCAGCGCTCACCGGCCGAACCGAAGCCGGCGTTGACGGCGGCGTCGGCGGCGAGGTCGAGGTCGGCGTCGGGCAGGACGAGCATGTGGTTCTTCGCCCCGCCGAGGGCCTGCACGCGCTTGCCGTGCGCGGTGCCGGTCTCGTAGACGTACTTGGCGATCGGGGTGGAACCGACGAAGGACACGGCCTTGACGTCGGGGTGGGTGAGGAGCGCGTCGACGGCCTCCTTGTCGCCGTGGACGACGGACAGCACGCCGTCGGGCAGGCCGGCCTCCTTCCACAGCGCGGCGACGGCGTTGACGGCCGACGGGTCCTTCTCGGACGGCTTGATGACGACCGCGTTGCCGCAGGCGATGGCCACCGGCACGAACCACAGCGGCACCATGGCCGGGAAGTTGAACGGGCTGATGACGGCGACGACGCCCAGGCTCTGGCGGATCGAGTAGACGTCGACCTTGGTCGAGGCGTTCTCGGTGAAGCCGCCCTTCATCAGGTGCGGGATGCCGCAGGCGAACTCGGCGACCTCGAGGCCGCGGGTCACCTCGCCGATGGCGTCGGAGAGGACCTTGCCGTGCTCGGCGGTGATGAGCGCGCCGATCTCCTCCTTGCGCTCGTTGAGCAGCTCGCGGAACTTGAACAGGACCTGGGTGCGCTTGGTGAGCGAGACGTTGCCCCACTCCTCCACCCAGGCCTGCTTCGCCTTCCCGACGACCTCGCCGACGAGCTGCGCCGAGGCGAGGTCGAGGACACCGGTCTGCTCACCGGTGGCGGGGTTGAACACGGGGCTGGTGCGGTCGGCGGTGCCGTCCCACGGTGCGCCGTCGATGAGGTGGGTGATGCGGGTCGGGGTCGTGCTCACGGCTATCGGTCCTTGTCGTGCGAAGTGGTGGATTCAGTGTGCCAGTCGATCGGAGGGTTCCGACCTCAGGCGTTGACAGGCGAACGGGCTACTGAACCCGAAGGTCGGCGGAGGCGGTGGGGATGTCGGCGAGGTCGACCGGGGCCCCGCTCGCCATCGAGCGGGCGCAGGCCTCGGCGGTGCGGAAGGCCTGCAGGGCGTCGGCGACGGTGCACGGGCTCGGGGTGGTGCCGCGGGCGACGTCGACGAAGGCGGTGAGCTCGGCGACGTAGGCCGGGAGGAACCGCTCCATGAACGACCAGTGCCGCGGCCCGGTCGGCCAGGTGACGCCCTCCTCGGCGCTGGTGACGGCCAGGCTGGCGTCGTGCCCGACGCCGAGCGTCCCCGCCGAACCGTGCACCTCCATCCGGACGTCGTGGCCGGCACCGTTGTAGCGGGTGGCCGTGACCGAGACGAGGGTGTCGTCGTCGAGGACGAGGGTCGCCGCGGCGGTGTCGACGTCCCCGGCCTCGGTGAAGAACGGGTCGCCCTTGTTGGCCCCGACGGCGAAGACGCGGCGCACCTCGCGGCCGGTGACGAACCGGATGATGTCGAAGTCGTGGACGCTGCAGTCGCGGAACAGGCCACCGGAGGTGGGGAGGTACGCGGCGTGCGGGGGCGCCTGGTCCATCGTCGCCGCGCGCACGGTGTGGACGAAGCCGATCTCGCCGTCGGCGACCGCGTCGCGAACCCGCGTGTAGCCGCGGTCGAAGCGGCGCTGGAAGCCGATGTGGACCGGTACCTGGCTGCGCGCCTCGAGCTCGGCGAGGGCGATGGTCCGCTCGAGGTCGAGGGCGACCGGCTTCTCGCAGAACGTCGGGATGTCGCGGGACACCGCGGCCTCGATGAGGTCGGCGTGGGCCGCCGTCCCGGCGGTGATGACGAAGGCGTCGAGCCCGCCGTCGAGCAGGGCCTCGATGGTGGGGGCGGCGGAGACGCCGACCTCGTCGGCGACCCGCTGGGCGACCCCGGCGTCGAGGTCGGCGAGGACGAGGTCGTCGACGCCGTCGAGCGCCGCGAGGGTGCGGGCGTGGAAGGCGCCGATCCGGCCGGTGCCGGCGAGTCCGATGCGCATGGTGGGGCTGCTCCTTGGGGTCCGCGGGTCAGGCGGGGTCGGCGGTGGGGATGGTGAGGCGCGGGTCGGTGGGCTGGTCCGGCCAGGTGTCGCGCACCCACGCGTGGGCGGGGTCGTCGCAGATCAGCCAGGCCCGCTCGGCGCCGGGGCCGGCCATGACGTTGAGGTAGTACAGGTCGGCGTCCGGGGCGGCGACCGCGGGCCCGTGCCAGCCGTGGGGGACGAGGACGACGTCGCCGGTGCGGACCTCGGCGAGGACGTCGATCGGGCGGCCGTCGGTGCCGTAGACGCGTTGGTAGCCGACCGGGTCGGTGCCGCGGGCGTCGGTGGAGCGGGTCTCGAAGAAGTAGATCTCCTCGAGCTCGGACTCCGTGCCGGGCCGGTCCTCGTCGTGCTTGTGGGGCGGCCAGGAGCTCCAGTTGCCGGCAGGCGTGACGACCTCGCAGGCGATGACGCGGGCGGCGTCGAGCACGCCCGGGACGCCGAAGTTGCGGACCTGGCGGGAGGCGATGCCGGCGCCGCGCAGCTCGACCGGGACGTCGGCGGCGGGCAGTCGGTGCGGGACGGCTGGGGGCGCGGCGCCGTCGGGGACGGTGGCGAGGCAGACGGCGACCCGCACCTCTCCCTCACCCGCACCCTCGAGCCGGAGGGTGGCGCCCGGCGGAACGTAGGCGACGTCGGTCGGTCCGGCGAAGACGTGCGCGCGGCCGGCGAGCGCCAGCGGCTCGCCACCGTCGACGACGACGCGCACGCCACCACCGGACAGCGGCACGACGACGGCCTCGACGCCGGTGAGGTCGAGCTCGACCGAGGCGTCCGGCTCGAGGGTGGCGGTGCGCAGGCCGGTGTGGACCCAGCCCTCGAGCGAGCCGTCGACGACGCAGTCCCAGGGGCCGTCGGCCCGGGTGCCGTCGGGGTGGCACCAGCGGGCGTTGTCGCGTCCCAGGCTCATCGGCCCGCTCCGTGCACGAGGTCGGCGGCGGTGTCGACGGCCGAGGCGACGTCGCCGTCGGGCGGGTAGAGCAGGGCGCGGCCCACGACGAGGCCGGCGGCCGACGGGCAGCGCAGGGCTCGGCCCCACTCGGCGTAGGTGTCGGCCGGGTCACCGGTGGGGTCGCCGCCGAGGAGGAGGCACGGGAGGGTGGTGGCGTCGAGGACGCGGTCCATCTCCTCGACGACGGGGAGCTTGAGCCAGGTGTGGGCGCTCGTGGCGCCGAGCCCCGCCGCGATGTGGATCGAGGAGATGACCGAGTCGGGGTCGAGCAGGTTGGACACCCGCTGCGGGCCCTGCCGCACGGTGACGAACGGCTCGACCATGGCGAGGAGGCCGCGCCGCGCCAGGGCCGTGACGGCCGCGCCGCTGGCCTCGAGGGTGGCGGCGGTGCCGGCGTCGTCGAGGCAGATGCGGGTGAGCATCTTGCCGCCGTCGAGGCCGTGGGCGGCGAGGGTGTCGGCGTCGTAGCCGGTGAAGCGGTCGTCGAGCTCGAAGGTCGCGCCCTGCAGGCCGCCGCGGTTCATCGAGCCGATGACGACCTTGTCGTCGAGCAGGCCCAGGAGGAGGAGGTCCTCGAGGACGTCGGCGGTGCCGAGGACGCCGTCGACGCCGGGGCGCTCGAGCGCCGTCGCGAGCCGGCGGACGAGGTCGGTGCGCGACGCCATCGCGCGGGGGTCGTCGCGCACGGCGAGCGCGCCGCGGGCCGGGTGGTCGGCGGCGACGAGGAGGAGGCGGCCGTCGGGGGCGAGGGTGCCGCGGGGCCTCCGGTCGGCCCAGGCGCGGGCGACGGCGCCGGGGTCGGCGATCCGCAGCGCGGTGGTGCTGGTGGTGTCGACGCCGCTCACGACACGGCCCGCCCGGCGAGGAGGTCGAGGACCTCGTCCTCGGTCGGCATGGCCGTGGAGCACTCGAGGCGCGAGGCGACGATGGCGCCGGCGGCATTGGCGAAGCGGACGGTGCGCTCGAGGTCCCAGCCGGACAGCAGACCGTGGCAGACGGCGCCACCGAACGCGTCGCCGGCGCCGAGGCCGTTGGCGACCTCAACGGGGACCGGCGGCACCTCCACCCGGTCGCCGGAGGCGGTCACGGCGAGCACGCCCTTGGGGCCCTGCTTGACGATGGCGATCTCCACCCCGCGGTCGAGCAGGGCGGCGGCGGCCGACGCGGGGTCGTCGGTGCCCACGGCGACGCGGCACTCCTCGAGGTTGCCGATGGCCACGGTGCTCGCGGCGAGGGCCTCGGCGGCGGCGCGGCCGGCCTCCTCCTCGGCCCGCCAGAACATCGGGCGGTAGTCGAGGTCGATGACGGTGTGCTCGGCGCGGCCGCGGATCTCCCAGGCGGTGGCGTGGGCCGTGCGGCTCGGCTCGGCCGACAGGCCCGTGAGGGTGGCCCAGAACAGGCGGCTGCGCTGCACCGCCACCGGCGGGACCTCCTCCGGGCTGACCCGCAGGTCGGGGGCCTGGGGGTAGCGGTAGAAGTACAGCGGGAAGTGGTCGGGCGGGAAGATCTCGCAGAAGGTGACCGGCGTCGGCAGCGACGGGTCGGTGGTGACGTAGACGGGGTCGACGCCGAGCTCGGCGAGGGTGCGGGTGACGAACCGGCCGAAGGGGTCGTTGCCGGTGCGGCTGACGAGGGCGGAGGTGTGGCCCAGGCGGGCGGCCGCCACGGCGACGTTGCCGGCGCTGCCGCCGAGGAACTTGCCGAAGGTCTCGACGTCCTCGAGGGCCAGGCCGGTCTGCATCGGGTAGAGGTCGACCCCGACCCGACCGATCGCCAGGACGTCGAACGAACGCGTCAGCGGCACGTCGGCTCCTTCGGGTCGTGGGCGGGTGCACCGGGGTGGTGCCACCAAGCCTCTCCCATCATCGCCGCGCGTGTCAACATTTGTTAGAACATTTGATCCTCCTGATGTCAGCCCCGCACTGACATACACTGCCCTTTGTGCTCCAGATCCCCGTCGTCATCGACCGTGGCAGCCCCGTCCCGCTCTACCACCAGCTGGCCGAGCAGCTGACCGCTGCCATCGAGAACGGCACGCTCGGACCGGGCGACCCGTTCGAGAACGAGCTCGCCATCGCCGAGCGCCTCGACCTGTCACGCCCCACCGTGCGCCGCGCCATCGCCGAGCTCGTGGCCCGAGGCCTCCTCGTGCGCCGCCGGGGGGTCGGCACCACGGTCGCGAGCCAGGTCATCCACCGCCGTGACGAGCTGACCAGCCTCTACGACGACATGGTCCGCAAGGGCCAGAAGCCGACCACCGAGGTGCTGTCCTTCGAGCAGGGCGTCGTCGACGCCACCGCGGCCGAGGCCCTGGGCCTGACCCCCGACACCCCGCTCGTCCACGTCGAGCGGCTCCGGTCGGTGGGCGACACCCCCACGGCCCTCATGCACAACTGGCTGCCGCCGCAGTTCTCCGACATCACCGCCGCCGACCTCCACGACGGCAGCCTCTACGGCATCCTTCGCGCGCGCGGCGTGCGCCCGGTCATCGCCCACCAGACGATCGGGGCCCGCCGGCCGGTCAGCCGCGAGCGCCGCCTCCTCGGGCTGGGCAACGGCGACCCGCTCCTGACGATGACGCGGCGCGCGTACGCCGCCGACGGGTCGGCCGTGGAGTACGGCGACCACTGCTACCGGTTCGATCAGTACGCCTTCGACGTCACCGTCCACGAGCACTGACCCCGGGACCTTCCCAGGACCGTCTCTCTCGGGCTATGGTGTTAATGTTCTAACATTGCATCATGATCGCCGAGCGCTGCGCCGACCTGTCGGGGCGACGGCGCCGAGCTCCCCGGAGGACCCCGTGACCACCTCGCCGCTTCGCACCATGACCGAGACGACGCCGACCGCCCTGTGGAACGACAGCTCGACGCTGAGCGAGCTGACGACCGCCATCGGCTGGGGCGCCGTGGGAGCCACCTGCAACCCGGTCATCGCGCTCGCCGCGATCCGCTCCGACCTGCCGCGCTGGCAGGCCCGGATCGCCGAGATCGCCGCCGAGCACCCGACGGCCACCGAGTCCGAGATCGGCTGGCAGGTCGTGGAGGAGGTGTCGGTCGAGGCCGCCAAGCTCCTCGAGCCCACCTTCGAGGCCCACCGGGGCCGCAACGGGCGCCTGTCGATGCAGACCGACCCGCGCCTGCACCGCGACGCCGCGGCCCTCGCCGCCCAGGCCGAGTACTTCGCCTCGCTGGCCCCGAACGTCATCGTCAAGATCCCGGCCACCGAGGTCGGCATCGAGGCCATCGAGGAGGCCACCTACCGCGGGGTGAGCATCAACGTCACGGTCTCGTTCACCGTGCCGCAGGCCGTCGCCGCCGGTGAGGCCATCGAGCGCGGCCTCGCCCGGCGCGACGCCGAAGGACTGGACACCGCGACGATGGGCCCGGTCGTGACGATCATGGTCGGGCGGCTCGACGACTGGCTCAAGGTCGTCGTCGAGCGCGACGGCCTCGACGTCGACGCCGACCACCTCGAGTGGGGTGGCGTCGCGGCGTTCAAGGAGGCCTACCGGATCTTCGGCGAGCGCGGCCTGCGGGCCCGGCTGCTCGCCGCCGCGTACCGCAACAGCCTCCAGTGGACCGAGCTCGTGGGCGGCGACATCGTCCTGTCACCCCCGTTCTCCTGGCAGGAGAAGTTCGAGGCCAGCGGTCACGACCCGCAGCCGCGCCTGGACCTGCCGGTCGACGCCGACGTCCTCGCCACGCTGCTCTCGATCCCCGACTTCGTGCGGGCCTACGCTGCCGACGGGATGACGCCGGCCGAGTTCGACGCGTTCGGCGCCACCCGCACGACCCTGCGCCAGTTCCTCGAGGCCGACGCCGACCTCGACCGCATCGTCCGCGACGTCATCGTCCCGGCCCCCTGACCCGGCTCCCCCCGACGACGACGAAGGAGTCGACGACGATGACCCAGACGGTGCGCCTCACCACGGCGCAGGCGCTCGTGAAGTTCCTCGCCAACCAGTACTCCGAGCGCGACGGGGTGCAGCAGCGCCTCGTGACCGGCATGTTCGGCATCTTCGGCCACGGCAACGTCGCCGGCGTGGGGCAGGCGCTGCTCCAGGCGCAGGTGCAGTCGGAGGACGGGGCGCAGGGTGACGACGTCCTCGGCGACCTCCCCTACTTCCTCGCCCGCAACGAGCAGGGTGCGGTCCACACCGCCACCGGCTTCGCCCGCGCGCGCAACCGCCTCCAGGTGATGGCCGTGACGACCTCGATCGGTCCGGGCGCCACGAACATGGTCACCGGAGCGGCCCTCGCCACGACGAACCGGATCCCGGTCCTGCTCTTCCCGTCCGACCAGTTCGCCTCGCGCGTCCCCGACCCCGTCCTCCAGCAGCTCGAGGACCCGGGCACGCTCGACGTCACGGTCAACGACGTCTTCCGCCCGGTGTCGCGGTTCTTCGACCGCATCACCCGCCCCGAGCAGCTCGTCCCGTCGCTGATGAACGCGATGCGCGTCCTCACCGACCCCGCCGACACCGGCGCGGTCACGATCTGCCTCCCCCAGGACGTCCAGGCGGAGGCGCACGACTGGCCCCTGGCGTTCTTCGCCCCGCGGGTCTGGCACGTCGGCCGCCCGGTCCCGGAGCCCGCCGCCCTGGCCCGGGCGGTCGACGTCATCCGTTCGGCGAAGCGCCCGCTCGTCGTCGCCGGGGGCGGCGTGGTCTACGCCGAGGCCTCGGAGGAGCTGCGTGCGTTCGCCTCCGCGACGGGGATCCCGGTGTCCGACACCCACGCCGGCAAGGGCGCCATCAACTGGGACCACCCGAGCGCCGTCGGGGGTGTCGGCTCCACCGGGTCGGCGGCGGCCAACGCGCTGGCCCGTGAGGCCGACGTCGTCATCGGCATCGGCACCCGGTACTCCGACTTCACCACCGCCAGCCACACCGCCTTCGGGGCGGAGGGCGTGCGCTTCGTCAACGTCAACGTCCTCGGTTTCGACGCCGCCAAGCACGGCGCCACGATGCTCGTCGCCGACGCCCGCGAGGCCCTGGTCGCGCTGACCGCCGCGCTCGAGGGCTGGTCGGTCGACGACGCCTACCGCCAGGAGGCGGTCGACCTCGACGCCGACTGGCAGCGCGTGGTCGACGAGTGCTACCACCGCGACCACGGACCGCTGCCCGCGCAGACCGAGGTGTTCGGCGCGCTCAACGAGCTGATGCGGCCCGAGGACGTCATCGTCAACGCCGCCGGGTCGATGCCCGGTGACCTCCAGTGCCTCTGGCGCGCCACGACTCCCGTGCAGTACCACGTGGAGTACGCCTTCTCCTGCATGGGCTACGAGATCCCGGCGGCCCTCGGCATCAAGCTCGCGCTCGGCGACGACCACGACGTCGTCGCGGTGGTCGGGGACGGCTCGTACCAGATGCTCCCGATGGAGATCGCGACCATCGTCTCCGAGGGCGTCAAGGTCATCATCGTGCTGCTCCAGAACCACGGGTTCGCCTCGATCGGCGCCCTCTCGGAGTCGCGCGGGTCGCAGCGGTTCGGGACGAAGTACCGGATGCGCAACGGCGCCACGGGCCGGCTCGACGGCGAGGAGGTCCCCTTCGACCTCGCCGCCAACGCCGCGTCGTGGGGTGCCGAGGTGCTGCGCTGCGGGTCGGTGGCCGAGTTCCGCGAGAACTACGGCAAGGCCGCGGCCTCCGACCGCGCGACGGTGCTCTACATCGAGACCGACCTCGTCGGCCCGAACCCGCCCGGCTCGGCCTGGTGGGACGTGCCCGTGTCCGAGGTGTCCGCGCTGGCGTCGACGCAGCAGGCCTACGCCGAGCACGTCGAGAGCAAGAAGGACCAGCGGCCGTACCTCTGAGCCCAGAGGTACGGCGCACGACGCGAAACCCCCAGGGGCCGAGGTGGACTCGGCGCCTGGGGGTTTCGACGTGGAGTGGTCAGCCGGCGGTCGTCGCCGCGAGGCGGGGCCCGACCGAGGCCTCGAGGAAGTCCAGGCTGCGGCGGACGTCCTCGACCGGGCCGGTGCCCTCGGCGGGGATGCCGTCGGTGAGGGCGGTGTCCTGCTCGAGGACGTACCAGCCGCGGTAGCCGGCCTCCTCGAGGGCGACCACGGCGTCGTCGATGGCGACGTCACCGGTGCCGAGCGGCTTGAACAGGCCCGACTGCACCCCGTGGAGCAGGCTCACCTCGCGGGAGAGGACGCGGGCGGCCACGGCGTTGTCGACGTCCTTGAGGTGCACGTGGCCCACGCGGGCGGCGTTCTCGCGGGCGAAGGCGACGGGGTCGACCCCGCCGATCTGCAGGTGACCGGTGTCGAGGCACCACAGGACGTCGGTGTGCTCGAGCGCCAGCGCGACGTCGGCGGCGGTCTCCACCACGGTGTCGACGTGGGGGTGCAGCACCTGGGTCAGCCCGAACTCGGCGCAGACGGCGTCGACCTCGCGCAGGCCCTCGCCGAGCACGGCCATGCCCTCGGCGTCGAGCGGGACGGGGCGCGACCAGCCGTAGTCCTGCACGACGGCGGTGACGAACATCGTGGCGCCCTGGCCGGCGAACAGCCCGGCCACCTCACGGGCCCGGCGCAGCGCGTCCTCGCGCTGGTCGCGGTCGTGGAGCACGAGCGGGACGAACCCGCCCACGAGCGAGACGCCGTGCTCACGCAGCGTCTCGCGCAGGGCCTCGGGCTCCTCGGGCAGGAAGCCCGGGGCACCCAGCTCGGTCGCCGACAGGCCCAGCGAGCGCAGCTCGGGGAGCACGCGGGAGGGCGGGAGCATCTCGCCCCAGCCGGGGACCTCGCACACCCCCCACGAGATGGGAGCGCCGGCGATGCGGCCGGACAGCGGGCCGTGCGCGACGGACATGGGTGCCTCCAGAGATCCAAAATGTGCTGACAACCGCACAATACCCTGTCGGGTGGCTCCGGGTCACCCCCCGCTCACCAGCCGGGGTCGACGTCGTCGAGGACGTGGCGGAGGTAGCGCCGCGGCGCCTCGAGGAAGCGGCGGTGGTGGTCGACGACCTCGAGGTCGTCCCACGTCGACTCCCGCACCCCGTGCGGACCCAGCTCGAGCAGCCGCGCCCCCGGGATGGAGGCGAGCACCGGGGAGTGGGTGGCGAGGACGACCTGGGTGCGCGGCCGCCGCGCCATCTCGGCGAGCTCGGCGACGAGGTGGAGCTGGGCGGCGAAGGACAGCCCGGCCTCCGGCTCGTCGAGGACGAACAGGCCCTCGCCCCGGAAGCGCTTCGTCGACAGCAGGGCGACGAAGGACTCCCCGTGCGAGAGCGTGTGGAACAGCGGGTCGCGGCTCCACGGCGACTCCGAGCGCGAGGTGTCGAGGTAGGTGAACAGCCCGTGCATGGTCTCGGCCCGCACGAAGTACCCCCAGCGCGGCGCCCCGGGGTCGCGCACCACGGTGAGCCACTCGTGCAGCGGCGACTCGCTCGCGTGGGTGCGGTGGGTGGCGCCGGTGGAGCCGCCCTCGGCGTTCATCCCCGCGGCCATCGCGAGCGCCTCGACGAGGGTCGACTTCCCCGAGCCGTTCTCCCCGACGAGCACCGTGCAGCGGGTGAGGTCGAGCCCGTGCTCGAGGAGGTGGGCCACGGCCGGGACGGTGAGCGGCCAGACACCGGGAGCCGGGAGCTCGGCGTGCACAGACCGCTCCACCCGGCGCGCGGGCAGGCCGTCGGTCCAGGGGGAGGCGGCACGGGACATGGCGCGCACGCTAGCCCCGCCCTCCGACGCCGACCGTCCTACCGTGGGTGGATGCTGACCGAGGACACCCGCTTCCCCCGCCCCGCCGCCGTCCCCTACCTCGCCGTGCGCGGCGCCCGCGAGGCCGTCGACTGGTACGGCCGCGTCCTCGGCGCGGTCGTCGAGGGCGAGCCCTACGTCGGCGACGACGGCTCCATCGGGCACGTCGCCCTGCGCATCGGCGACGGCGTCATCTACCTCGCCGACGAGGCGCCCTCCTACGGGGCGGTCGCGCCGACGGGGCCCGGGGCGGCCGTGAGCCTCATGCTGCCCGTCGCCGACGTGGCCGCCACACTCGCCACGGCCTCCGGTGAGGGCGCCACCCCCGACGACCGCGGGGTCTACGAGGGGTACGGCACCCTCAACGCGTGGTTCGTGGACCCCTTCGGCCACCGGTGGGGCATCAGCGGTCCGGTGGGCGGGGAGGGCGAGGGCACGGCCTGAGGCCGCCGTACGCTTGACCCTCGTGACCGAGAACGCCACCGCGCCCGCGACCGAGACCGACCTGCCCGAGCAGCTGCGGATCCGTCGCGAGAAGCGCGACCGGCTGATCGCCGGCGGTGGCCAGGCGTACCCCGTGGCCGTGGCCCGCACCCACTCCCTCGAGGACATCCGCGACCAGTGGGGCCACCTCGAGACCGGTGAGGAGACGCAGGACGTCGTCGGCGTCGCGGGGCGCGTCGTCTTCGTCCGGAACACCGGCAAGCTCGCGTTCGCCACGCTCCAGGAGGGCGTCGGCACCCGCCTCCAGGTGATGCTGAGCCTCGCCGAGGTGGGCGAGGAGGCCCTGGCCGCCTGGAAGTCCGACGTCGACCTCGGCGACCACGTGTTCGTCGAGGGCCGTGTCATCTCCTCGCGCCGCGGTGAGCTGTCGGTGATGGCGACGCGCTGGGAGATGGCGAGCAAGGCGTTGCGCCCGCTCCCCGTCCTCCACAAGGAGCTGTCCGAGGAGTCGCGGGTCCGGCAGCGGTACGCCGACCTCGTCGTGCGCCAGGAGGCCCGCGACATGGTGCGGACCAAGGCGACCGCCCTGCGCGCCATCCGCGGGGTCCTCGAGGGCCAGGGCTACGTCGAGGTCGAGACCCCGATCATCCAGCTCGTCCACGGTGGGGCCGCCGCACGCCCGTTCCGCACCCACATGAACGCGTTCGACCACGAGATGGTCCTGCGCATCGCCCTCGAGCTGAACCTCAAGAAGGCCGTGGTCGGCGGGGTCGACCGGGTGTACGAGATGGGGCGGATCTTCCGCAACGAGGGCGTCGACGCCACCCACTCCCCCGAGTTCACGATGCTCGAGGTGTACCAGGCGTGGGGCGATCAGACGTCCATCGCCGGGGTCATGCGCGACCTGTACCTCGGCGTCGCGGACGCGCTCGGGTCGCGGGTCGTGGAGACCCCGGCCGGCACCGTCGACCTGGGGGCCGACTGGCGCTGGCTGCCGGTCTACGAGGGCGTGTCGGAGGCGGTCGGCGAGACCGTCACCATCGACACCCCGCTGGAGACCCTGCTCGGGTACGCGCAGAAGCACGGGGTCGAGCTGGCCCCGGGCCTGGAGAAGGACAAGGTCTTCCTCGAGCTGCTCGGCGAGCTCGTCGAGCCCGGCCTGCTCCAGCCGACCTTCCTGTGCGACTACCCCGCCATCGCCCAGCCGCTGGCCCGCCCGCACCGCAGCAAGCCCGGGCACATCGAGGCGTGGGACCTCATCATCGGCGGCGTCGAGCGGGGCACCGGGTTCTCCGAGCTCGTCGACCCGGTGGTCCAGCGCGAGGTCCTCACGGCGCAGTCGCTGCGGGCCGCCGGCGGTGACCCCGAGGCGATGCAGCTCGACGAGGACTTCCTGCGCGCGCTCGAGTACGGGGCCCCGCCGATGGGTGGTCTCGGCCTGGGTGTCGACCGCCTCGTCATGCTCTTCACCAGCGCAAACATCCGCGAGACCATTCTCTTCCCGCACCTGAAGCCGGAGGTCTGAGATGGCTGCCGTGTGGCCCTATCTCACCGCCATTCTCCCGACGATTCTCGTCTCGATCCTGTTCTATTTCCTGATCAGGTCGATGATCGAGGGGGACCGCCGCGAGCGGTTGGCGCAGAGGCAGTTCGAGGCCGCCGAGGACGCGCGGCGTTCGTCCCGTACGGACGCTGCGGTGAGCACGGAGGACGACGCCAATGGCACAGGAACGGCACAGGAGAATTCCTCCACGCCTTCCTGACATTCTTTAGTGATTCACATTTCCCGGAGGTCGCTGCTACCTTTTCGGTTGGGCACCATTTCCCGGTGCGCCCCGTGTGAATAGCAGCTGAAGGGAAAACCATGGCAAAGAAGGTCCAAGTGCTTCTCGTCGACGACCTCGACAAGAGCTCCCCCGCCGACGAGACGGTCTCGTTCTCGCTCGACGGTGTGTCCTACGAGATCGACCTCACCTCCGGCAACGCCGCGAAGCTGCGCGACGAGCTGGCCGTGTGGATCGGTCACGCCGAGCGCACCGGCGGCCGCAAGAGCGCCGGCCGTGCCCCCCGAGGCTCCGCCCGTGGCGGCGCCAAGACCGACCTCTCCGCCGTGCGCGAGTGGGCCCGGTCCAACGGCCACCAGGTCAGCGACCGTGGCCGCATCTCCGCCGACGTCCAGGCCGCGTACGACAAGGCCCACGGCTGAGCCGACCCCAGCACCCCGACACGGCGCCCCCCGATCCGGAGGGCGCCGTGTCGCTGATGTCGCGGCGCCACTCGTGGTTGGCGTTCGTCGCCGGGGGTGAGCCGTTGGCGCACGGCCTGGGTACCGGCGCCGGCCCCGATGCCGAGGCGTGGCAGCGCGGCCTGGCCGTGTTGCAGGGCCGCTGGTACGACGTCGTCGCCCCGCCCCAGGTGGCCGCGGCGTTCGTCCTGCAGTGGCTGCTCCAGGTGCCGGCGCACACCGCCGCGCACGCCGCGTCCTGTGGGCCGTGGCGCGCCGCTGGTCTGGCCGAGCTGACCTTCGACCTCGGGCCGGCCCTCGTGCCCGAGCGGGTCCGGGTGACGGCGCTGGTCGCCGACCCGGGAGAGCTGGCGGGTCGTCTCGACCGCGCGGAGGCCGACTACCGGGCGGTGGCCGGGCCCTTGGCCGACGCCTACCCCTCCATCGTCCGGTTCGGCCCCCACACCCGGACCGCGATGGTCGACGACATGTGGGCGGCCGCGCGGCGCGAGGCGGAGTCGGCGAGCGGCCTGTTGCGTCCGGGTGTGCCGCCGCGGGCGTCGTGCTGCCTCATCTACGCGCTGCCGGGCTGCGTGGAGTGCGCGGGGTGTCCCCGGTCGCGCTGAGGCCTCCTGCCCGCCCAGGCCTCAGGGGAGGTCGGCGATGAGGTCGCCGTCGGCATCGAGGCGGTCGAGCACCTCGTCGAACATCAGCTGGCGGAGCGAGTCCGGCTCTGCTGCACCGCGTTCCACCTCGTCCCACGTGCGCGGTGCGGCGACGCAGGGGAGCTCGCGGCCGCGCATCGAGTAGGGGCTGATGGTCGTCTTCGCGCCCACGTTCTGGCTCCAGTCGAGGAACACCTTTCCCGGGCGCAGCGACTTCGTCATCTTCCACAGCACGAGGTCGGGGTGCTTCTTCGTCATCTCCTGGGCGAGCTGCATGGCGAGGTCGCGAACCTGGTCGGAGGTGAGGTCGCCGCCGAGGGCCGCGTAGAGCTGCATCCCCTTGCTGCCCGAGGTGACCGGGTAGAGCTCGAGGCCGAGTGCGTCGAGCCGCTCCCGCACGAGGAGCGCCACCTGCGCGCACTCGGTGAGCCCGGCCGGCTTTCCCGGGTCGAGGTCGATGACGAGCCGGTTCGGGTGCTGCGGCGCGTCATCGACGACGGTCCACTGCGGCACGTGGAGCTCGAGCGAGTTGAGGTTGACGAGGTAGGTCAGGTCCGCGATGTCCGTGACGTAGGGGTAGGTGACGTCGTCGATCCGGATGCGGGGCAGCCAGCTGGGCGCCCCCGACGGCAGGTTCTTCTCGAAGAACATCTGGTCCTCGACCCCGTGCGGCCAGCGGACCCGCGTCACCGGACGGTCGGCGAGGTGCGGCAGGAGGAACGGCGCGACCTGGGCGTAGTAGCTGAGGACCTCACCCTTGGTGGTCTCCGTCGCCGGGTACATCACCTTGTCGAGGCTGGTGAGGCGCAGCTTTCGGCCGGCGACCTCGACGCGGGTCACCTCCGGCACGTAGCGCTCAGGCATCCTCGACCTCGGTCAGGTCGGCGGGCGTCAGGTCGGAGCGGACGCCGAGGTAGGCCGGCTGGCGCAGCCGGTGCTGGCCGGTCAGCTCGAGGGCCTTCACCTCGATGACGAGGCGCGGCTCCACCCACCTCGTCCCGTTCGCGTCGATGGCGGGGACCTCGTCGGAGAACGGGGAGTCGTCGCGGTGGAGGCGGCGCAGCCTCATCGCCAGGGCCTGACCGGCCGACCCCGCGAGCCCGGACCCGACGCGGCCCGCGTAGCGCCATCCCCCCGCTCCGTCCGGGAGCCCGACGAGGACGGCGCCGAGGCGGTCGGACGATGCCCCGACCTCCTGGCGCCAGCCACCCACGACGACCGAGTGGGTGGCCCGGTGCGCGGTCTTGCGCCAGTCGGGCGAGCGGCGGCCGGTGGCGTAGGGGGCGGCCCGGCGCTTGCTGACGATGCCCTCGAGGCCCTGGGCCTTGGTGGCCGCGAGGAGCTCGGCGCCGTCGTCGTAGACCGGGGGGACCTTCCAGCTCGGGCCCTCGAGGTCGAGCTTCTCGAGCAGGTCGCGCCGGGCGGACCACGGCTGGGTGCGCAGGTCGGAGCCGAAGAGGCGCAGGAGGTCGAAGACCATGAGCGTCACGGGGCGCGTCGACATCAGCTTCTCGGCCGCTCTCCGCTGGCTGACGTGCATGCGCTCGGTGAGGGCGTGGAAGCTGGGTCGGCCGGCGTCCATCGCGACGACCTCGCCGTCGAGGAGCATGTCGTCGTAGGCGTCGGCGAGGGCGTCGAGCTCGGGAAACGCTGCGGTCACGTCACGTTCGCTGCGCGACCACACGGTCACCCGCCCGTCGCGGACGTCCACGAGCACCCGCATCCCGTCCCACTTCACCTCGTGCGCCCAGGCGTCACCGGTCGGGACGCGCTCGGCGACGGTCGCGAGCATCGGGCGGATGGAGGGCACACCCCCATCCTGCCGCGCCGTCGTTCCGGTTCGCCGCTGTGTCAGGTGAGTTCATGGCGGGTTCGGTGCATCGCTGTTGGATGCCGCGGTCCTTGTGGCGGGGGTCACCGCGCGACGTGATCCCCTCCACCCCGCCCGGATGACGTGCCTCCCCTCATCACGCCCCGTCACCCTCTCCTTTGGCCGAGTCCACCCCGCCGGGAAGGAGTGGCCCACCGAGCTGCACTCGTCGCCCTTCGCCGTGGTCCAGTCCAACGCCGCCGAGGGGGGCGCCCACCAGCCAGACCGAGTCACCGCCCGCCGTGGTCCAGCCCAACCCGGCCGGGATCGGCGGGCTCTCGTTGTCCAGCCCGCGTCGGCCCAGCCCACCGCGAAGCGTGGATGGCCGCCCCCTCGTCACGAGATCACGCCACCGTGCGCACCCGTCCAATGCAACGACGGCACGACGAGCCCTCCCAAGTACCGCGACTTCCTCGTCCAGCCTTCGTCGGGGCCACCCCCTCTCCGGCGAAGAGCCATCCAACGCGGTGGACGTTGTCCCGGCGACCGCGCCGCCGGGCGGGTGGCCAAGCCATCCAATTCGCCTGGGATTCATCCACATTCGTTGAATCGAACACTTGTGCTATGCGACCGAAGCGAGTAAAATCGTGGACAGGGAAGGGGGAAACAATGACCGTCACACAGGCACCGGTTCGGGGGAACGCGGCAGGTCCGGACGAGCTCCTCGCGGTGCTCGACGACGTCGCGGCGGTGCTGTCGTCGTTGACCCTTCCTGCGGTGACGGTCGGTGGCCGGGACGCGTGGAGTGAGGTGGTGCGGACCTGCCAGCACATCGTGAACGCGGCCACGGGGGTGCAGGACGCGGCGATCGTGCGGTTGTGCGCGATCGAACCCGACGTCCTGGACGACGGCACCATTCTTGAGCGGCACCACGCGCCCGGTCACGTCTCGTTGGACGGGCCCGCGCTGGTGTCCTCCGCCCTGGACGTCACCGCCGTGCACGCCGAACGCCGCGTGCGTGGTGCGGTCCGGCTCGCTGCCGACGGCGAAGCCGGCACGAACGCGTGCACCGGGCTGGGTGGGTTGCACGACGCGATGCGTGCCGGAGCCCTCGACCCCTACCGCGCATCGGTGGTCGCTGAGGAGCTGGAGGAGGCACCACCGGAGGTCGCGGAGACCGTCGTCGCGACCCTCGGGAAGCACCTCACCCGCGAGACCGGCCCGCAGCTGCGCCGCCGCACCCGGAGACTGATCGCCCGGATCAGCCCCGACCTGCTGCACCAGCGCGCCAAGCGCGCCAGGGAGGAGTGCGGGCTGCGGCGGTGGGTCGACCAGCCCGGTGTCGACCGGTGGGAGGGCACCTTCCCCTCCGAGGACGCCGCCACCGCGTGGGCCGCGATCGACGCCCGAGCCCAACAGCTCGTCACCACCGGCACCTGCGACCGCATCGAGCGGGCCAGAGCGCAAGCGCTGGTCGACCTCGTCACCGGAAACGCCACCATCACCACCATCGTCATACTCACCACCCCCGCCACCGACGAGGGACAAGCAGGGACGCACCCGACCACGGGCCACGACACCCACCACCGGCAGGGGCGGACCTCAGTGTCGACTGAGCGCACCTCGGCACCTGCGACGGGGCGGCAACACCGACAACTCGCCCGCGTGGATGCCACGACCATCGACGAAGCCACAGCTGGGGTCGCCGTCGAGGCGATGACGGCGCCACGATCGACGAGCAGCAACCAAGGGCCGGGCGCTCCAGCCCTCACCGCACCCGAACTCCTCGACCCGACCCCGCACCACGGCCCACCCAACCGGGCCCAACGACGACGAACCAGACCCGAACCCGAAGACCTCGTCGAAGTACCCAACCCCCTGGGTGGGGAACCCATGCTCGTCGCCCGCGCCTGGCTCGACGCCCTCATCGCCTCACCCACCACCACCATCCGACCCGTCACCTGCGACCCGGCCACCGGCGCCCTCCGCACCAACATCACCACCGACACCTACCGGCCACCCAAAGAGCTCGCCGACCGCATCCGGAGACGCGACGGCAGATGCAGATTCCCCGGCTGCCACGTCAACGCCCGATTCTGCGACATCGACCACGTCCGCGCCTGGCCCACCGGCCCCACCGCCGACCACAACCTCATCTGCCTGTGCCGCCGACACCACCGCATCAAACAACGACCCGGCTGGCACCTCACCCTGCACCCCGACGCCACCGTCACTTGGACCGACCCCACCGGCAGGCAACGCACCACCGCACCCATCGACGCCCTCCGCACCATCACGCTTCCACGTGCCAACGCGGCTGAGTCCGAGACCACCCCGATGACCGCCCCCGGCCCCGCGGTCGCCATTGACGCCCACAGCTCCCTCGAGTTCGCGCTCGAACACCTCCTGGGCAGCTCGGCACCCGGTCGCCGCGGCCGGCGACCCGCCCACCGAACCGTCCAGACCCTCCGCCTCCACGGCATCACCGTCGACAACCCGGAGCGACAGTGCCACACCCGACCGCGCTTCCAACGGCGGGCGCGGACCGCGGACCGGAACCCCGACACCCCGCCGTTCTGACCCCTGGCCCCCGGATACCGTCGCCGCTCCTGCCGCGCGTCCCCCGCCCAACAGAGCCGACGGCACGCCCTGACCTACCCGCACTTCCGAACCGCCACCACAACCGAGCCACGGGCGCGGATCCGGTTGCCCCGACCACCACTCCCGCACCCGAGCACAACAAGCGGGCTGGTCGGGGGCGGGTTCCCCTGACGACGAACGGGCCTACGCTGGGTGTCTGCGGTCCCGACGGCGGGGTCGCGAGGCTCACTCGAAGGGTGTGGACGGCGATGCGGGCGATCTGGAAGGGCGCGGTCTCCTTCGGCCTGGTCAACGTGCCGGTGCGGCTGTACTCGGCGACCGAGAACCACGACGTGCAGTTCCGTCAGGTGCACCGGGAGGACGGCGGGCGCATCAAGTACAAGCGCACCTGCTCGATCGACGGCGAGGAGGTCTCCTACGACGACATCGCCAAGGGCTACGAGACCGAGGACGGCGACATGGTCGTCCTCACCGACGACGACTTCGCCGACCTGCCGAGCAAGACCTCCAAGGAGATCGGCGTGACGAAGTTCGTCCCCGCCGACCAGATCGACCCCATGTGGCTCGACAAGAGCTACTACCTCGAGCCCGACAAGGCCGCCACCAAGCCCTACGTCCTCCTCCGCGACGCCCTGGAGAAGGAGAAGCGGATGGCGATCGTCACCGTCTCCATCCGCACCCGGATGACGATGGCGGTCCTGCGCGTGCGCGACGGCGTCATCGTCATGCAGACGATGCTCTGGCCCGACGAGGTCCGCGCCGCCGACTTCGCCCACGTCGAGGAGGAGAGCCACGCGTCCAAGCAGGAGATGGACATGGCCAAGATGCTCATCGACCAGCTCGCCGGCGACTACGACCCGTCCGAGTACGAGGACGACTACGCCCTGGCGGTCAAGGAGCTGGTCCGCGCCAAGGTCGAGGGCGGCGAGGTCCGCGTGGCCGCGGTCGAGCCGGAGGAGTCCGGTGAGGTCGTCGACCTCCTCGCGGCGCTGGCCCGCTCCGTGGAGAAGGCCAAGGCCTCCCGCGGCGAGGCTCCGGAGCCGGCCAAGCCCGCGGCCAAGAAGACCGCGGCCAAGGCCCCCGCCACGAAGACCGCCTCGAAGACCCCGGCGAAGAAGACCAGCGCCACCAAGACCACCGCGTCGAAGTCCGCGGCCAAGAAGAGCGAGAAGAAGGCGAGCTGACCATCGCATCCGACGGCCGTCGCACGTTCGTCCTCGTCGACGGTGAGAACCTCGATGCCACCCTCGGCTCGTCGGTCCTCGGCCGCCGGCCCCAGCCCGAGGAGCGGCCCCGCTGGCAGCGGGTGACCGACCACTTCGAGGAGCAGTGGGACCAGCAGGTCACCGGCCTGTTCTTCCTCAACGTCTCCAACGGCACCCTGCCCCTGCCGTTCGTCCAGGCCCTCCTCGCCAACGGCTACCGCCCGGTGCCGCTCACCGGCTCCGGCGCCGAGGGCGAGAAGGTCGTCGACCTCGGCATCCAGCGCACCCTCGACGCGCTGCGCACCCACCCGGATGCCGACGTCGTCCTCGCCAGCCACGACGCCGACTTCGCCCCGCACTTGCACGCGCTCGTCGAGGACGGCCGCCGGGTCGCGGTCGTCGGATTCCGCGAGTTCACGGCCCAGACGCTGCTCGTCGAGGGCATCGAGCACGTCGACCTCGAGTACGACATCAACGCCTTCAACGGTCAGCTGCCGCGTGTGCGCGTCATCTCCCTCGCCGACTTCGACCCCGAGGAGTTCCTCCGCTGACCGGTCGGGCGCTCAGGCGTTCTCCTTCCGGAACGTCGACGTGCCCCACCACATCGCGAGGACGAACAGCACCGACGCCCAGACCGACCCCCACAGCAGGGGCGAGGTGGCGAAGTCGCCCGAGAAGGTCGTGCGCACGGCGTCGGTGACCCACTTGAACGGCATCCAGTCGCTCACGGTCTGCAGCCACTTCGGGCCCAGCGTCATCGGCAGCAGGATGCCGCTGAGCAGCAGCACCGGCATCATCACCATGTTGATGACCGGGGCCATGACGTCCTCGGACTTCGTCGTCAGCGCCAGCGCGTTCGAGGCCGCGGCACACGCCCCGCCGACGAGCAGCGTGATGAGCACCCCGACCGCGATCCCGGCGGCCGACCCGCGCATCCCCATCCACAGGCCGAGGCCGACGAGGATCAGTGCCTGGACGAACAGCTGCACGAGGTCGCGCACCAGCCGTCCGAACAGCAGCGCCGTGCGGCTGGCCGGGGTGACCCGCTCGGCCTCGATGACGCCCTCGCGCCACTCGCCGATGAGGCTGAACCCCGCGAAGAACGCCCCGAAGATCCCGAGCTGCACGAGCATGCCCGGCACGAAGAAGGTCAGGTAGTTGTCATAGCCGAACTGGCCGGCGATCGGCTTGAGCAGCGGACCGAAGAGGAGCAGGTAGAGCACCGGCTGGAGCATGCCGATGATGACCCACGCCGGGTTGCGCAGGTTCATCCGCAGCTGGCGGCGGAAGACGATGTACGAGTCGCGGAGGAACTGCATCACTTCTCCTCGGGGGTGGTCTCGGGGGTCGCCTCGGCGTCGCGCAGCGAGCGACCGGTGAGCGTGAGGAAGACGTCGTCGAGCGTGGGCCGGACGACCTCGATGGAGGCGAGCGCGACCCCGGCGTCGTGGAGGTCGCGCAGCAGCCCGGGCACCGCGGTGCCCGCCCGCGGTACCCGCGCCCGCACGTGCGAGCCGTCGACCTCGACCGCCGTGCCGTCGCCACGGGCCAGGTCGGCGATCGACCCCAGCCGCCGCGCGGCCTCCGACACCAGCGCGGCGTCCTCGAGCCCGAGGTCGACGAGGTCGCCGGACACCTGCGCCTTGAGGTTGTCGGCGGTGTCGGCGGCCACGATCTTCCCGTGGTCGATGATGACGATCCGGTCGGCGAGCGCGTCGGCCTCGTCGAGGTAGTGGGTCGTGAGCAGCACGGTGGCGCCGCGCGCGTCGCGCAGCGCCCGGATGTGCTCCCAGAGGTTGGCGCGGGCCTGCGGGTCCAGGCCGGTCGTCGGCTCGTCGAGGAAGACGAGCGTGGGGTCGTGGACCAGGCCCATGACGATGTCGAGCCGGCGCCTCTGGCCACCGGACATCGCCTTGGGCATGCGGTCCCAGAGGCCCTCGAGGTCGAGCTGGGTGAACAGCTCCTTGCCGCGTCGCCGCGCCTCGGCCTGCGACATGCCGTAGAGCATCCCGTGGTCGCTCACCTCGTCGCCGGCACGCGCCCCGCTGAACGCCCCACCCGTCTGCGACACGTACCCGATGGCGCGCCGCACCTGCAGCGACTCGCGCACGACGTCGAACCCGGCCACCGTGGCCGTGCCGGCCGTCGGCTTGAGCAGCGTCGTGAGCATCCGCAGCGTCGTCGTCTTGCCGGCCCCGTTGGGTCCGAGGAACCCCACGACCTCGCCCTCGGCGACGTCGAGGTCGACCCCGTCGACCGCCCGCACCTCGGTCTTCGTGCGGCCCTTCTTCGTCGTGAACGTCTGGACCAGTCCCCTGGCTTCGATCATGGCTCTCCCTCGGTCACCCTCGAACACCGAGAGTGTTCAACATTGAACATCGCCCCGTCAACCCCGGTGGTCGACCTCGACCCGACCACTGTCCCGCGCCCCACCGACAGGCCACCAGACCGCGAGAACGGACGCGTCAGGACCTCGCGATGAGCTCGAGGTAGCGGGCCCGTTCGTGCGCCATCGTCCAGCCGGGGTCGTCGGCCGGCGGCGCCCAGGTCGCGTCCTCCCCGGCGAGCTCGAGGTCGCCGGCGTCGACCCGCCCGACGAGGTCCACGAGCCACTCGCGTTCGGTGACGGCCAGCCCCATCCACAGGTCGGCCATGGCGCGGACGTGCGGCGGCATCCCGGCGGCGTCGTGCCGGCCGTCGACCTGCTCGCGCACCTTGACGTCGAGGGCGGCGAGCCGCTCGCGCAGCGCCGACGCGACATCCACCCGCGTCACCAACGGCATCAGAGCAACGGCGGTGTGGAACGGCAACGGGGACAACAGGTCCAGCGACACCACGGCGTCACGCCACAGCCGCTGCAGCTCGGCCCGGCCCGCCTCGGTGCTCGTGTACACGGCCACCTCACGCGTCCCGTCGACGAGGTCGTGCCGCTCGAGGTTGCCCTGCCGCGCCAGCGTCGCCAGCCCCGAGTAGATCGACCCGGGGTTGACGTGGGCCCAGTCCTCGACCTGCCACGAGAGCAGCTCGCGACGCAGCTGGTACCCGTTGACCGGCTCGAAGATCATGACGCTGCCCAGGAGCAGCAGTCGGGTCTCGGTGGCCGCCATGACCGGAAGTGTAGGAGCGGCCGTCGTGGGCGCCGCCTACGCTGGCGCCCATGCCCGAGGGACACACGCTGTTCGCGCTCGCCCGCGACCTCCACGAGGCCTTCGCCGGCTCGCACCCCGAGGTCACCAGCCCGCAGGGCAAGTTCGCCGACGGGGCCGCCGAGCTCACCGGCCGCGAGCTCGTCAGCGCCACGTCCCGCGGCAAGCACCTCCTCGTCGAGTTCTCCGGCGAGCGCTGGCTGCACGTGCACCTCGGCCTCATCGGCACCTTCACCGTCGACGAGCACGAGTGGACCGCCGAGGTCCCCGTCGTCGGGCAGGTGCGGCTGCGGCTGCGCACCCCGGAGCACGTCGCCGACCTGCGTGGCCCCAACCTGTGCACGGTCATCACCCCGGAGGAGGTCGACGCCGTCCTCGCGCGGCTGGGTCCCGACCCGCTCCGCCCGGGTGCCGACCCCGACGTCGCGTGGACCCGCATCCACCGCTCCTCGCGCAGCATCGCCGAGCTCCTCATGGACCAGTCGGTGCTCGCCGGGGTCGGCAACGTCTACCGCTCCGAGGTGCTCTTCCGGCACCGCCTCTCCCCGTTCACCGAGGGCAAGGACCTCAAGCGCGCCTCGTGGCGCCTCGTCTGGGACGACCTCGTGCGCCTGCTCCCCCTCGGCGTCACCACCGGGCGCATCGTCACGGTCGAGGACCAGGTGCTCGACGTCGAGGCGGCCCTGGGCCGTGGTGAGGTCCCCCGCCTCACCGAACGCTCGTCGTCGGTCTACAAGCAGGCCGGGATGCCGTGCCCCGCCTGCGGCTCGAGGGTCCGCACCCAGGTGGTCGCCGGCCGCAACCTGTTCTGGTGCGGCCGCTGCCAGCGCCGCCGCTGACGCCGCGACCGACCCGACCCGTGACAGCCGGCCCGCGCCACTGGTAGGCAGGGCCGGTGAGCAGCGCCACCGACCCCCACGTCCTCCACGACGGTCACCACCCCACGCCCTTCACCGCCGACGAGATCCGCGACGCCAGCCCGGACGGGCGCACCCTCACCGTCACGACCGCCCCTGCCGGCGCACCCCCGAGCACCGTCCGCATCCGGTACACGGAGGGCGACGCCGCCGGTGCCGTGCAGGTCCGCACCCCGCTCGAGGAGGACGGCCGCGAGGGGGAGGCGACGAGCACGGTCGTCACCTGGGCCGCCCTCCAGGGGCACGCCTCCTTCCCCGTCGCCACGACGACCCGCGACGAGGTCGACCTCGACCACGAGCTCGGCGCCCTGCACTGCCTGCGCTACACCGCCACCGACGGCGAGGACGTCGACACCTTCTGGTTCGACCTCGCCCGCCCCGGGATGCCGGTGCGCGTGCAGAGCGCGCGGTCCGGCAGTACCGTCGTGGTGATGACGGTCGTCGCCGACGAGGTCCTCCGCACCTGACCCCGGCGGCGCCCGCGCCGAAAACCAGTGGCGCGCACCACCCCTCGACCCTCACCCTTGACCACGGACAGCGGGAGGGGAAGCAGTCGCACCGGCGTGCCGGCACCGCGGCTGCGCGTCGCCCCTTCCGTCCTGGATCCATTGCGCTGGTCACGCAGCCGTTCAGGCATGTCGGGGTTCGAGTCCCCTGGCGCCATCGGCCGGGTCACGGGAGCCACGGGCCCTGCGGTCCGGAACGCCGCCGACACGGGGTGCTCCGGGCCCCGCCCGCGGCGCTCGCCGGCCGATGGCGTCGCCCGATGTCCACCGACCACGTCCTGTCCCCGACCGCGCCCGAGGAGGTGCCGTCATGTCCCTCTTCACCCTCACCGTCCCCGCCCGCCACGTCGGGGTCGAGTACCGCCACGGCCGGTTCGTCGGCGTGCTCGAGGCCGGCCGGCACCCGCGGCGCCTCGGACAGCGCGTCGTCGTCCTCGACCTGCGCGAGTCGCTGCTCACCGTCGCCCCGCAGGAGGTCCCGACCTCCGAGGGCATCGCGGTCAAGGTGTCGGCGACCGTCCGCTGGGCGGTCTCCGACCCGGTCGCGTTCCTCGAGCGCTCGGGCGACCCGCTGGCGACCGTCTACCTCGCGACCCAGGTCGCGCTGCGCGACGCGCTCTCCGGCCTCGCGGTCGAGGACGTCGTGACCCGGCGCACGGTCCTGCCGGCGCAGGCCCTCACCGACGCGGTCGCCGCGGCCGGTGACGCGGTCGGCATCGGTGTCGCCGAGGTCGTCGTCCGCGACGTCATCGTCCCCGCCGAGCTCCGGCACGCGGCGATGGAGGTCGTCGCGGCCCGCTCGCGCGGCGCGGCCCAGCTGGAGGCCGCCCGGGCCGAGACCGCAGCCCTGCGCTCGCTCGCCAACGGCGCGCGCCTGCTCGACGCCCACCCGGCGCTGGCGCGGCTGCGGCTGGTCCAGGCGGCGCCGCACGGCTCGACCCTCGTCCTACGCCTCGGCGCGGACGGTCCGGACGCGGCCGGCGACTGACGGCACGGCGGCGCCCCCCACCGGATGGTGGCGGGGCGCCGCCTTCGCCACACCCCGTCGGGAGCGCCCCGACGACCCCTGAACAGGGCCTTCGCGCTCTGCCGACAGCGAACACGGAACACCCGCACCACGCGCCCGCGTTGACCCCCTCGAGAAGCGCGCCGTCCGGCGACCGGTCCACTCGCGAAAGCGGGGGGCCGCTCCCAGCCGGCGCGACTAGCATCGAGGAGACTCGACGTCAGGAGAAGCACCATGTTCGAACGGTTCACCGACCGCGCAAGGCGCGTCGTCGTGCTCGCCCAGGAGGAGGCACGAGGGCTCAACCACAACTACATCGGCACCGAGCACATCCTCCTCGGCCTCATCCACGAGGGCGAGGGAGTGGCCAGCAAGGCCCTCGAGAGCCTCGGCATCTCGCTGGAGGCCGTCCGCGAGCAGGTGCAGGAGATCATCGGCCAGGGCCAGCAGGCCCCCACCGGTCACATCCCGTTCACGCCGCGGGCCAAGAAGGTCCTCGAGCTCAGCCTGCGCGAGGCGCTGCAGCTGGGCCACAACTACATCGGCACCGAGCACATCCTGCTCGGCCTCATCCGCGAGGGTGAGGGCGTCGCGGCCCAGGTGCTCGTCAAGCTCGGCGCCGACCTCTCGCGCGTGCGCCAGCAGGTCATCCAGCTGATCTCGGGCTACCAGGGCGGCAAGGAGGGCTCCTCCGGGGGCTCCGGCGCCACCTCCGGCGGTCCCGCCGAGGGCACCCCGGCCGGCTCGCTGGTCCTCGACCAGTTCGGCCGCAACCTCACCTCCGCCGCCCGCGAGGGCAAGCTCGACCCCGTCATCGGGCGCGAGAAGGAGATCGAGCGGGTCATGCAGGTGCTCTCGCGCCGCACGAAGAACAACCCGGTCCTCATCGGCGAGCCCGGCGTCGGCAAGACCGCCGTCGTCGAGGGCCTGGCCCAGGACATCGTGCGCGGCGAGGTGCCCGAGACCCTCAAGGACAAGCAGCTCTACACCCTCGACCTCGGCGCGCTCGTCGCCGGCAGCCGCTACCGCGGTGACTTCGAGGAGCGGCTGAAGAAGGTCCTCAAGGAGATCCGCACCCGCGGCGACATCGTCCTGTTCATCGACGAGATCCACACCCTCGTGGGTGCGGGTGCCGCCGAGGGCGCCATCGACGCCGCGAGCATCCTCAAGCCGATGCTCGCCCGCGGTGAGCTCCAGGTCATCGGGGCCACCACCCTCGACGAGTACCGCAAGCACATCGAGAAGGACGCCGCGCTCGAGCGCCGCTTCCAGCCGATCCAGGTCGCCGAGCCCACGCTGGCCCACGCGATCGAGATCCTCAAGGGCCTGCGCGACCGCTACGAGGCGCACCACCGCGTGTCCATCACCGACGGGGCGCTCGTCGCCGCGGCGAACATGGCCGACCGGTACGTCAACGACCGCTTCCTCCCGGACAAGGCGATCGACCTCATCGACGAGGCGGGCGCGCGACTGCGCATCCGCCGGATGACGGCGCCGCCGGACCTGCGCGAGTTCGACGAGCGCATCGCGTCCGTCGTGCGCGAGAAGGAGTCGGCGATCGACGGGCAGGACTTCGAGAAGGCCGCGCGCCTGCGCGACGACGAGAAGAACCTGCGCGCCGAGAAGTCGCGCCGCGAGGCCGAGTGGAAGTCCGGCGACATGGACGTCATCGCCGAGGTCGACGAGGAGCTCATCGCCGAGGTCCTCGCGGCCTCCACGGGCATCCCGGTCTTCAAGCTGACCGAGGAGGAGTCCAGCCGCCTGCTCCACATGGAGGACGAGCTGCACAAGCGGGTCGTCGGCATGGACGAGGCCATCAAGTCGCTCTCCCAGGCCATCCGCCGCACCCGCGCCGGCCTGAAGGACCCCCGCCGTCCCGGTGGCTCGTTCATCTTCGCCGGCCCCACGGGCGTCGGGAAGACCGAGCTGGCCAAGACGCTGGCGGAGTTCCTCTTCGGCGACGAGGACAGCCTCATCCAGCTCGACATGTCCGAGTACAGCGAGAAGCACACCGTCTCGCGGCTCTTCGGCTCGCCTCCCGGCTACGTCGGCTACGAGGAGGGCGGCCAGCTCACCGAGAAGGTGCGCCGCAAGCCCTTCTCCGTCGTGCTCTTCGACGAGGTCGAGAAGGCCCACCCGGAGATCTTCAACAGCCTGCTCCAGGTGCTCGAGGACGGCCGCCTCACCGACTCGCAGGGTCGGATGGTCGACTTCAAGAACACCGTCATCATCATGACGACCAACCTGGGCACCCGGGACATCTCCAAGGGCTCGCTCGGCTTCTCCGCCGGCCCCGACACCCGCTCGGACTACGACCGGATGAAGGCCAAGGTCATCGACGAGCTCAAGCAGCACTTCCGCCCGGAGTTCCTCAACCGCGTCGACGACACCATCGTCTTCCCGCAGCTGAGCCGGCCGGAGATCGTGCAGATCGTCGACCTCGAGATCGCCAAGCTCGACAAGCGGCTCAAGGACAAGGACATGGGCCTCGAGCTCACGCCCGCGGCCAAGGACCTCCTGGCGATCAAGGGCTACGACCCCGTGCTGGGAGCGCGACCGCTGCGCCGCACCATCCAGCGCGAGATCGAGGACGTGCTCTCGGAGAAGATCCTCTTCGGCGAGCTGAAGTCCGGCGAGATCGTCGCGATCGACGCCACCGGCGAGGAGAAGGACGCCACCTTCACCTTCGAGGGCACGCCGCACTCGCGGGCCATCGAGGTGCCGGTCGTCGTCGCCGAGGGCTGATCCCGCGGCAGGGTTTCCGACTCCGCTCACGAAGGGCCCCGACCACCACGGTCGGGGCCCTTCGGCGTCCCTCCAGAACCGTCCGTCACGACCGTCCCGCAGGTCCCCCACGACGACGAACCTGCAGGTGGAGGGCTCGCGGCTCTCAGGTAAGTCTGACCAAACCTTTGACATCCCTTTACCCAACCGCGGCTGGGGGTGGCGCAGACTTGAGCGTGCAAGAGCCTCCGGGGCATCTTGCGCGAGCGGCCCGCCACCACCCCTGCGGTGGCGGGCCGCCACCATCTCCACCTTTCCGGGACGGGAGAGGGTGGCGGGCCACCGGCCAGCCCCGCACCGCTGTGCTCAACAGCGCGGGGCCGGCTCGGGTGTGCCAGCCGGCGGTCCGCCACCCACCGCCCCGACACCGGGCACCGCGCCCGCACTGCCTCGCATCGCATCGCATCGCGGGCCACGACCGCGCCGCTCCCCGCCTGCCGACTACGCTCGCCCCGTGCCCGCGACCGACCACCCCGCGCCCGTCATCCGGGCGGCCACGACCGCCGACGTCCGCGCCATCCGGGGCCTCGTCGCGCCCCTGGCCGAGCGCCGGGTGCTGCTGAACAAGGAGGCCGTGGCGTACTACGAGTCGGTCGGGGACTTCGTCGTCGCCGAGCTCGACGGCGTCGTCGTCGGCTGCGGCGCCGTGCACGTGCTGTGGGAGGACCTCGGCGAGGTGCGCACCCTCGCCGTCGCCGACACCGCCCTGGGCCACGGCGTCGGCTCGGCCCTGCTCGAGCGCCTCGTGGAGCGGGCCCGCGCCCTCGGGCTGTCCCGGCTGTTCTGCCTCACCTTCGAGACGTCCTTCTTCGCCCGCCACGGCTTCGAGGTCATCGAGGGCCAGGCGGTGGAGCCCGAGGTCTACCTCGAGCTGCTGCGCTCGTACGACGAGGGCGTGGCCGAGTTCCTCGACCTCGAGCGGGTCAAGCCGAACACCCTGGGCAACACGAGGATGCTGCGCGTCCTCTGAGCGCTCAGATCGTGCGCTCGGGCGTCCAGTCCGGTGCCACGACGACCCCACCACCGGAGGCGTCGAGCAGCCGCTGCCGCTCCTGTGCCCGGCGGGCGGCCCGCGCCCGGCGGGAGGTGACCACGAGGCGCGCCAGCAGCAGGCCGCCGGCCAGGAGCACGAAGAGCACGACCGGCAGCGCGAGGCCGACGAGCAGGGACTTGTCCGCGCGGGCCGTGGCGTCCTTCGCGGCCGCCGTGGCCTCGTCGAGCTTGCCGGCGCCGAGCAGGCCCACGGCCTCGACCGCGCGGCCGTCGACGCCGAGGATGGCGGCCCCGAGCTCGCTCAGCGGGTCGCGGTCCGTGGACGCGGCCTGCTCGGCCCGGCCCACCTCGGAGACCGCGGTGGCGGCCTTGGGCAGCGAGGCCGACAGGGCGGCGTACTGCCCCTCCTGGTCGGCCTTCTCGTACGACGCGCGGATGACGTCGGGCACCTCGACGCCCGACCCCTTCGCCGCCTGCTGCACGGCCACCGCCTTGGCGCCCAGCGCCGCCACCTTCGCCCGCACGGAGGCAGCGCGCTCGAAGTCCCAGGCCGTCATGGCGTCGCGCAGGCCCTCCGGGGGCGACCAGACGCCGTCGGCCTCGTCGAGGGCGGCGTACGCGGTGCGCTCCTTGGCCCGCACGGGCAGGCTCTCGCGCTCGTCGTCGGTGAGCGCCCAGCGGGCGAACACCGTGGACGCGTCCTCCACGCCGGCGCGCGTCTCGAGCAGGTCCAGCCAGCGGGCCCAGGTGGTGCGGCCGCCGTCGGTGTCGCGGGTGCCCTTCGGGTCGTAGGCCCGCTCCCCACGGATGGCAGCGGCGACGACGGCGGCGAACGCGTCGTCATCGAGGCCGCGGGTCACGTCGCGGGTCGCCAGGTACGAGGCCGGGTACGCGAAGGACTCGATGTCGCCGGACCGGTCGGAGGCCGAGCCGCCCCACTCGTTGAGCGGCAGCGCGTTCTTCGAGCCGGGCGTGACGCGGGGGTGGTCCTGGGGCGTGCCGCCGGTGGCCTCGACGGCGCGCTCGGCGACCACCTGGGCCAGCCCCTCGGAGACCCAGCGCTCGGAGAAGCGGTCGCCCTGGAGCCAGGCGTGCGACAGCTCGTGGTAGATCAGGTCGGCGTCGAGCGCCTCGCCCACGACGATCTCGTCGTCGCTGGGGTCGAACCAGCCGTCGTACCCGTAGACCGAGGGGGCGGTGTCCTCGCGGATGCGCTCGAGCCCGCCGGGCCACGGCGTGCCGACGAGCTTCTCCAGCGCCGGGATCCCCGTGGTGACGCGGTCGGCGACGAAGTCGGCCCATTTCGTGTCGTCGCGGAAGCCGCGCAGCACGAGGGCGGTGCCCGCGACCTCCACGGTGCGCTCGTCGGCCTGCTTCGGGTCGCGCAGCGAGACCACCGCGAAGAAGCCGCCGTCCCCGTCGCTGGACGTCGACCGGTGCGTGGTCGTGCCGCCCTTCTCCGTGGAGGTGAACGCCTCGCTCGTGGCGTCGAACGACATCGAGGTGGGGGCGACGACCTCCACGGTGTTGCGGCCGTCGTCGCCCACGCCGTACACGGCGAACGAGGCGTACCCGGGCCCGACACGGGTGGTGTCCTTCGAGCGCGGCTTCTCGCCCGGCACCTCGAAGGTCAGCTCGATGGTGCGCGAGCGGTTGTACAGCAGGTTCGGGAAGGAGATGCGGGCCAGCCGGGTCGACGCGTCCTCCGTGCTCTTGACCGAGACCGGGAGGGAGGAGCCGTTGCTGCGCGCCCGGACCTTCTCGGCACCGGCGGGGACCGGCACGGTGAAGGCGTTGTAGAAGTAGTAGGTGTTCCCCTGGTCGGGGGTGACGTTGCGCAGCTCGATGCGGACGGTCGCCTCGACCGTGGTGCGCTTGGCGTCGAGGACGTAGCGGCTGGTGGCGCCGGTGGCGAGGCCCTCGTCGGCCAGCGCCGGCTGGGCGAGCAGCACCACGGTGACCGCGAGCGCGGTGACCCAGGGCGCGCGTCGCCTCGTCGTGTCCCCCACGATGTCCGTTCCTCCAGCTCGTCCGCCGCGCGCCGGCCGCGGCGTGCTGGGACAAGGGTAAGCCGGGAGGGCTCGCGGGGGCAGGGACTCTCGGGGACCGGGCCGGGCTCAGCGCAGGCGGGCGGCCATCTCGTTCATCTGGGCGATCTGCTTGGACTGGGTGACGTTGATGTCGGCGGCCAGCTCCTCGACGAGCTCGTCGGTGGCCTGCTTGCCGTGCTCGTCGACCATCGACAGCGCGCCCTGGTGGTGGCGGACCATGAGGCGCAGGAAGAGCCGGTCGGCATCGACACCGGTGATGGTGGCCAGGCGGCGCATCTCGTCGGCGTTCGCCATGCCGGGCATCGAGTGCGACCCGTGGTCGGTGAGGCGGGGGTTGGTGGCCTCCGGCGGTGCGGTCGCCCCGCGCTGCTCGAGGAAGCCGGCCATGTAGTCGATCTCGGGCTTCTGCTCGTCGCGGATGCGCGAGGCGAGGGCCCTGACCTTCGGGTCGGTGAGGTCGGAGTAGACGGCGTCGACCATGACGATCGCCTGGGCGTGGTGGACGATCATGTCGCTGAGGAACGTGGCGTCGGCCGGCCGGATGCTCGGCGTGGTGACGGGCGCGGCCGCACTGCCCGTGAGGGTGGCGTTGGGCTCGCCGGGGCGGCCCGGCTGGAGCACCGGGATGGTCGGCGTGGCCGCCGTGACGGCGGGCGCGGCACCGTCGCCGCCGGTGCACGCGGCGGTGCCGAGGGCCAGGCCCGCGGCCAGCGCGAGGGCGGCCGTGCGGCGGGCGCGGAGCGTGGGCAGGGTGGAGCGGGTCACCGCGTCACTCTAACTGCGTTCCGCGACAACAGATTCTTTACGCTCTTCTTACTCTATGAAGTTGCTGTGTGAGGCAGGGTGGCTGGACCCAACCCCTGTCCGGGCGGTCCCTGAGACCCACACCTGCCGCCCGGCTGACGAGTAGAGGTGGACATGAGACTCAAGCGACTTCTCGCGGTTGCAGCCGCGGGAACCATGGCGACGGCGCTCGGTGGCATCGGCGCCGCGTCGGCCGGGGACGGCCTCGGCAAGTCCGGGACCGACCTCGCCGTCGACGAGATCGGCTACAGCAAGACGGTCGAGCACCTGAGCAACACCCCTCCGGTCGGCACCTTCGTCGGCTCCACGGGCTCGGACATCGCGTTCCAGGGCAAGTACGCCTTCGCGGGCAACTACAACGGCTTCGTCATCTACGACATCACCGACCCCAAGGCGCCGACGTCCGTGAGCCAGGTCAGCTGCCCCGGCTCGCAGAACGACATCACGGTCTCGGGCAACCTCCTGTACCTCTCCACCGACTCCTCGCGCTCGGACGACAGCTGCCAGAGCACGACCGGGCCGCTGCAGTCCAAGGAGTCGTGGGAGGGCATCAAGATCTTCGACGTCACCGACAAGGCGAACCCGCGCTACGTCAAGTCCGTCGAGACCGCCTGTGGCTCGCACACGAACTCCCTCGTGCCGGCCGGTGACACGGACTACATCTACGTCTCGTCGTACGGGCCGCGTGCCGACTACGCCGACTGCAAGCCGCCGCACGACCTCATCTCCATCGTCGAGGTCCCCAAGGCGAACCCGACGGCCGCCTCGGTCGTCGCGACGCCGAACCTCTTCCCCGACGGCGGCAACCCGGGCGGCACCGGCCCCACGGGTGTCGGCTACTCGGCCACCGCCGGCTGCCACGACATCACCGCGTACCCGAGCCGCAAGATCGCGGCGGGCGCCTGCATGGGTGACGGCATCATCATGGACATCTCCGACCCGAAGGCCCCCAAGGTCATCGAGCGGGTGCGCGACACCGAGAACTTCGCGTTCTGGCACTCGGCGACGTTCAACAACAAGGGCACCAAGGTCGTCTTCACCGACGAGCTCGGTGGCGGTGGCGCGGCCACCTGCAACGAGAAGATCGGCCCGACCCGTGGGGCGAACGCGATCTACGAGCTGTCCAAGGACAACGAGCTCACCTTCGCGTCGTACTACAAGATCCCCCGCCACCAGTTCGACACCGAGAACTGCGTCGCGCACAACGGGTCGATCGTCCCGCTGCCGGGTCGCGACGTCATGGTCCAGTCCTGGTACCAGGGCGGCACCTCGGTCTGGGACTTCACCGACTCCGAGAACCCGCGTGAGATCGGGTACTTCGAGCGCGGCCCGCTGAACAAGGAGCGCCTCGTCGGGGGTGGCACGTGGTCGAGCTACTACTACAACGGCTACGTCTACTCCAACGACCTGGTCAAGGGCTTCGACGTCCTCAAGCTCAAGGACCCGTCGCTGAAGAAGGCCGAGACCGTGCGTCTCGACCAGCTCAACCCGCAGTCGCAGCCGGTCTACCCGACCCGCTGAGCCAGCTCCGCCCCACACCGCGAACGGCCCGCCCCTCCTGGGGGCGGGCCGTTCCGCGTCCTGCGTCGCTGCCGTTCGTCAGGGACGGGTGACGGTGACGGTGTCGCCGGGGCGGACGCGACCGGGCACGACGACCCGGGCGTTGAGGCCGCGCAGCCGCAGCGGCCGGCCGACCTCGCCGTTGACGAAGCGCATCGCCTCGGCGCCGAAGCGCTCGACGAACTTGGCGCACCCGGTGTGCGGCGGCTCGGTGACCTCGATGACGGCGCCGCCGCCCTGCTCGACGCCCAGCGCGAGCCGGGTCCCGGCGGGCAGGTTCTCGTGCGACAGGTCGAGGTCGAGGTAGAGCTGGTCACCCGCGAGCGGGCGGCGGTCGGGATCGCCCGCGAGGAACGCGACGAGCGGCGCGCTCATGACGTTGAGCTGCATGTCGGGGTGCGGACCACCGTCGGGTGTGCGGCTGCTGCCGCGCTCGACCCACGTGTCGCCGACGAGGCCGAGGGCGAGGTCGAGCTCACCCTCGGCGAGGACCTCGCGCTCCCCCGCGGCCGGGCGGCGCACCACGAGCTCGACGGTGCCGACGTCCTTGGGTGCCGCCAGGAGCGTCGGGAGGAAGGCGTGCAGCTCCTCTGGAGTGCGGTGCACGGACGTGCCGGTCCCTTCGTCCGTCGTGGCGGTCGCGGTCGCGGTCGTGTCCATGGAGGAAGTGTGGCGCGGCACGGGGACCGCCCGCACCATCAGGCCGGTAGGCGGAACCGCTCGCCGGGGACGGGCTCGAGGAGGCCGTCCTCGACGAGCGAGGCGATGCACCGCTGCACCTGGTCGGCGTCGTCACCCGCGTCGGCCAGGGCCGACCTCGGCACGGCGCCGGGGGCGTCGCGCAGCAGCTGGAGGACGGCGCCGCGGACCTGGCGATCGGTGCCGTGCCAGGCCTGGCCGCGTCGCGCCGGCCCGTCGTGCGCCGGGCGGCCGGCGGAGACCCACGCGCACCGGTCGAGCAGGGGGCACGCGTCGCACTGCGGGGCGCGGGCCCGACAGACGACGGCGCCCAGCTCCATCACGGCGACGTTCCACGTGGCGGCCTCCGCGTCGTCCTCGGGGACGAGCGAGGCCGCCAGCCGGGTCTCGGCCACGGTGAGGGCGGGCGCAGCGTGCTCGCGCCCCTCGACGACGCGGGCGAGGACGCGCCGGACGTTGGTGTCGACCACCGTCGTGCGCCGGCCGAACGCGAAGGCGCTCACGGCTGCGGCGGTGTACGCGCCGATGCCGGGGAGGGAGAGCAGGGTCGCCTCGTCATCGGGGACGGTGCCGCCGTGCTGCTCGGTGATGGCGACCGCCGCCTCGCGCAGCCGCAGCGCCCGCCTCGGGTAGCCCAGCCGCCCCCAGGCGCGCACGACCTCGCCCGGCGTCTCGGCCGCGAGGTCGGCGGGGGTCGGCCAGCGCTCCATCCAGGCGGTCCACACCGGGGCGACCCGGGCGACGGGCGTCTGCTGGGCCATGATCTCGGAGACGAGCACCCCCCACGGCGAGCAGTCGGGGGTGCGCCACGGCAGGTCGCGGGCGTTGTCGGCGTACCAGCGCAGGACGCGGTCGTGGAGCACCTCGGGCACGGCGGAGGAGGTCAGACGTACCGCTCGAGGATGCTCGACTCGGCCAGGCGCGACAGGCCCTCGCGGACGAGGCGGGCGCGGCCCTCACCGACGCCGTCGACGTCCATGAGGTCGTCGATGTTGGCGGCGAGCAGCTTCTGCAGGCTGCCGAAGTGCCCGACGAGGCGGTCGACGATGGCGCCGGGCAGGCGCGGCACCTTCGACAGCAGGCGGTGCCCGAGTGGGCTGACCGAGGAGTCGAGGGAGTCGCCGACGATGGTGAAGCCCATGGCGCGCGCCCCGGCGGAGGGGTCGAGGAGCTCGGTGGAGTCGATCGCGGTGAGGTTCGCGATGGCCTCCTCGAGGTCGTAGCCGGCCTTGGCCTCGGGCAGGTAGTCGCGGATGACGAGGCCGAGGTCGTCGGACAGGCCGCCGGTGAGCTCCTCGAGCTGGAGGCTCAGCAGGCGCCCGTCGGTGCCGAGCTGGACGACGTAGTCGGCGATCTCGTCCTTGATCCGCCGCACCATCTCCAGGCGCTGCAGGACGTTGGCGACGTCGCGGACGGTGACGAGGTCCTCGATCTCCAGGGCCGACAGGGTGCCGGTGACTTCGTCGAGGCGCGACTTGTAGCGCTCGAGGGTCTGCAGGGCCTGGTTGGCGCGCGACAGGATCGCGCTGGAGTCCTCGAGGACGACGCGGCGGCCGGCGACGTAGAGCGCGATGATCCGCATCGACTGGCTCACCGAGACCACGGGGAAGCCGGTCTGCTTGGCGACGCGCTCGGCGGTGCGGTGCCGGGTGCCGGACTCGCTGGTCTCGATGCGCGGGTCGGGGACGAGCTGGGTGGCCGCGCGCAGGATGCGGGTGACGTCGCGGTCGCAGACGATGCCGCCGTCCATCTTCGCGAGCTCGCGCAGGCGGGTGGCGGAGAACTCGATGTCGAGCGGGAAGCCACCGGTGGAGACGGTCTCGACGACCTTGTCGTTGCCCAGGACGATGAGGGCGCCGGTGCGGCCGCGCAGGATGCGCTCGAGGCCGTCGCGCAGCTCGGTACCGGGGGCGACGGCGGCGAGGGTGGCGCGCAGGAGCTCGTCGTCGCTCGGCTGTGCCGCCACTTTCACTCCTTCGGTGCTCTGGTCGCCCGGGTGCCGCGGCTGGCCCACGACCGGTCAGCGCATCCTATCCGGCGCGCGTCCCGCGGCGCCCGGCCGAACGGCCGGACCGTGGGGGCTGGACGGCTCAGCGGCGCACGCCCTCGTGGAGCGCCCGGCCCACGGCTTCGGCCACGGTGGCGACCTCGAGGACCGAGAGCCCGTCGGGGACCGGGCCGGCCCCCAGCACCCCGGGCGGGACGACGGCCCGGGTGAACCCGAGCCGCGCGGCCTCGGCGAGGCGGCGGTGGGCGCCGGTGACCGGGCGCACCTCCCCCGCGAGGCCGACCTCGCCGAACGCGATCGTGCCGTGCGGCAGCGGGAGGTCGGTGATGGCGCCGGCGAGGGCGAGGGTGACCGCGAGGTCGGCGGCCGGCTCGGTGAGGCGCACCCCGCCGACGGTGGACAGGTAGGCGTCGCTGCCGCCGATGGGGGCCTGGGCCCGCTTGTCGAGGACCGCGAGGATCATGTTGACGCGAGCGGAGTCCAGGCCGCTCGTGGCCCGGCGCGGGGTGGCCAGGCTGGACCGGGTGACCAGGGCCTGGACCTCGGTGACCATGGGCCGCCGCCCCTCGAGGGTGACGGTGACGCAGGTGCCGGCGACGGCGGCCGTGCGACCGGACAGGAACAGCCCGCTGGGGTCGGCGAGGCCGACGATGCCGATGTCGGAGAGGTCGAAGCAGCCGACCTCGTCGGTGGGCCCGTACCGGTTCTTCACCGCGCGCACGAGGCGCAGGCGGGAGTGGCGGTCGCCCTCGAACTGCACGACGACGTCGACGAGGTGCTCGAGCACCCGCGGCCCGGCGATCGAGCCGTCCTTGGTGACGTGCCCGACGAGGAGGACGGCGATGCCCTTGGCCTTGGCCACCTGGATGAGGGAGGCAGCGACCTCACGGACCTGGGTGACGTTGCCGGCCGACCCCTCGACCTCGGCGCTGCTGATGGTCTGCACGGAGTCGACGACGAGCAGCTCGGGGCCGACCTGCTCGACCTGGGCGAGGACGGTGGCGAGGTCGGTCTCGCTGGCGAGGTAGAGGGTGCGGGCCATGGCCTCGATCCGCTCGGCGCGGGAGCGGACCTGGGCGGCCGACTCCTCGCCGCTGACGTAGAGGACCTTGCGCTCGCCGTGCTCGCCGGAGCGCGCCGCGCGGGCGGCGACGTCGAGGAGGAGGGTGGACTTGCCGATGCCGGGTTCGCCGGCCACGAGCACCACGGCGCCGGGAACCAGCCCGCCCCCGAGCACGCGGTCGAACTCGGCGACGCCGGTGCTGCGGGCGACCGCGCGGGTGACGTCGACCTCGCCGATGGGCACGGCCGGGCTCTGGACCGAGGTGGCCGCGGCGGTGCGGGCGGTGACGGCGCCGACCTCGGCGACCGACCCCCAGGCCTGGCACTCGCCGCAGCGGCCCACCCACTTCACGGCCTGCCACCCGCACTCGGAGCAGCGGAAGGTCGCCGCGGAGCGGGAGGTGCGTCGAGCGGTGGAGGCGGCCATGCTGCTCACCGTATGTCGCGACACCGACAGTGCCTCAGCGCCCCGCGGCGAGTGCGGAAACGGTTGCCCCGGCGACCACGTCCGCACTCGTGGCGAAAGGCCCCAGACGCACGAGGGCCCCGGACCGCGAACGGTCCGGGGCCCTCGTGGTGACGAGGTGTCGGTGTCAGCCGGCGACGACGTCGAGCGCGACCTTGGCCTGCACCTCGGGGTGCAGGCGCACGAGCGCCTCGTGGGTGCCCGTGGTCTTGATCGGGGTCGGGACCTCGATCGTGCGCTTGTCGAGCTCCGGGCCACCGGCCGCCTTGACGGCGTCGGCGATGTCGGAGGTCTTGACGGCGCCGAAGAGGCGACCGCCCGTGCCGGCGTGCGCCGGGACGGTGACCGGCTTGGACTCGAGGTTGCCCTTGATGGACTGCGCCTCCTCGAGCGACTTCACCGCGCGGGTCTCGCGACCCTTGGCGATGGCGTCGACCTGCTTCTGGCCGCCCTTGGTCCACGCCGTGGCGAGACCGCGACGGAAGAGGAAGTTGCGGGCGTAGCCGTCCTTGACGTCGACGACGTCACCGGCGGTACCGAGGCCGGTGACCTCGTGGGTGAGGATGACCTTCATGACTGGGATCTCCTTCTCGGGTCAGCGGGCCGAGCTCGAGTACGGCAGGAGTGCCATCTCGCGCGCGTTCTTGACGGCGTTGGCGATGAGGCGCTGCTCCTGCACCGTCACACCGGTGACCCGACGGGCGCGGATCTTGCCGCGGTCGGAGATGAACTTCCGCAGCAGGGCGGCGTCCTTGTAGTCGATGTTCTCGACCTTCGCCGCCTTGAGCGGGTTGGCCTTCTTCTTGGGCTTGCGAATGGCGGGCTTGGCCATCGTGGTGCTCTCCTTCTGCCGGGTTGGTCTCCGGCGGATGAGCCCTGGTCTCCCAGGGATGGTGTCGTTCTGGGGTGGGGCGCCACGTCACGCGTGTGGCGTGGGTGCCCCGGTGTCGGGATCGATCAGAAGGGGGGCTCGTCGTAGCTGGGGGCCTGGCCCCAACCACCCTGCTGGCCACCCTGGGGCGCCTGCGGCTGCTGCGGGGCGGGGGTGCCGCCCTGCTGGCCACCGAAACCACCGGGCTGGCCGGCCTGCGGCGCGGAGCCGCCGGTCGCCCAGGGGTCGTTCTGCTGGCCGCCGTAGCCGCCACCCTGGCCGCCGAAGCCACCACCGGAACCGCCGCCGCGCTCGGCCTTGGTCACCTTCGCGGACGCGTAGCGCAGCGAAGGGCCGACCTCGTCGACGTCGAGCTCGGTGACGGTGCGCTTCTCGCCCTCCTTCGTCTCGTACGAGCGCGACTTCAGCCGGCCCGTGACGATGACGCGCGTGCCCCGGTGGAGCGACTCGGCGATGTTCTCCGCCGCGTCACGCCAGATGGAGCAGCGCATGAAGAGGGTCTCCCCGTCCTTCCACTCGTTGGACTGCCGGTCGAACGTGCGCGGCGTGGAGGCCACGGTGAAGTTCGCGACGGCGGCACCCGAGGGGGTGAAGCGGAGCTCGGGGTCGGCGGTGAGGTTGCCGACGATGGTGATGGTGGTCTCGCCTGCCATGGGTCAGGGGGCTCCTTCTCGAATCGTTCTCGACGATGCGGTTTCAGGGACCGCTCAGGCGCCGGGGCGCATGAGCTTGGTCCGCATGACCGACTCGTTGAGGCCGAGCTGGCGGTCCAGCTCCTTGGCCGTCGCCGGCTCGGAGGTGAAGTTGACGACGGCGTAGATGCCCTCGGACTTCTTCTTGATCTCGTATGCCAGGCGACGACGGCCCCAGATGTCGACGTTGTCGACGGAGCCACCATCGGTGGTCACGACCTTGAGGAACCGGTCCAGCGAGGGCTGGACGGTTCGGTCATCGAGCTCCGGGTCGAGGATGACCATGAGTTCGTACTGACGCATGCGTTAACCCGCCTCCTTCGGTCTGTGGCGGTCACGGTCTTTCCGTGACAGGAGGGTATGCAGCGCTGCCGACAGCACCCTCGTGGTTTTCCACAGGGTGCCCAGAGGGCAACCTGGCAAGGGTACCGGCCCGGGACGGATCGCCCCAACTCGTCGCCATCCACGCCTGCCGGGCCACCCAGACCAGCGCGGCGAGGCGCAGCGACAGGGCCAGGGCGTACCACCCGGCGGGTAGCCCCCTGGAGGGGTCCGTGGCCGCCGCGAGGTGCGCGAGCAGGGCGGCACCGTGCACCGCCTCGGCCGCGGCCCACAGGAGGTGGTCGCGCCAGCGCAGCCCCGCGAGGGCGGCGAACGGCAGCACCCACAGGGCCGCACCGACGGGGAGCGAGGGTCCGGTGGCGAGCAGTGCCACCAGGCCGACCACGACGACCGACGCCGCGCTCGCCCCCGGGCGCCGCGCCGCCAGGAGCACCAGCGCCGCCGCGAGCACCACCCCGAGCCCCGCGACGAGGGCCACCTGCCCGGCCTTGACCGGGTGCAGGGCCAGCGTGCCCAGGTAGAGAAGCGATCCCGGCCGGGCCCCTCCCTCGAGCCAGGCGGTGACCGGCCCGGTGAGGGTGCGCGCGTCGAGCAGCCCGACGACGACCACCACCGCGGCCACCGTGGATCCCGCGGCCACGACCAGCGGCCGCACCGCAGCGCGCCCTCCCGGACCCGGCACGACGACGAGGGCGAGCAGGACGACCGCGGCCGGCGCCCCGCCCATCAGGGCCAGTCCGACGAGCACCCCCGCCAGGGTGGGGCGCCCGCGGCTCCAGGCCCACAGCGCCACGACGGCGAGCGCCACCGGCACGAGCACCGGCGAGACCAGCACGGTGAGCGCGAGCACGGGCGACAGCGCCAGGGCCACGGGGTCGGCGGCCGGGTGGCGGCGGACCGTGGCGACCGCGACGACGAGGCCGGAGAGCACCGCGGCGGTCAGCACCACCCACAGCGCGAGGAACCACCGCTGCTGTCCGACGCCTCCCCCCGGCGCGAGGCCGGCCAGCAGGGCGTGCACCGCTCCCGTGACCACCGGCTCCTCCGTGTGGACCGACCCGGTGAGGAAGGCCAGCAGCCCGCGCCCGAGGTCGTGGCCCGCGACCTCGGCGACGAGCGGCGAGGCGCACTGGCGCCACAGCGGTGCCCGGCCGCCCCATCCGGACGACAGGCACGCGGCCTGGCGCAGCAGGGCCGCCGACAGCGGCAGCGCGAGGAGCAGCACGACCGGAGCGAGCGCGGCGATCGGACCCGCCGCACGCCGACGGAGCCGGCGCCCCGCCGGCCCCCCGAGGAGGGGGACCAGCGGGAGCGCCGGCTCACGAGGTGGCTGCTCGCCGGACACCGTCCGCCTGACGCGTCAGGGGAGGATCGGTGAGACCGTCTCCGACGGCTGCGGCGGTCCGGGGCTCGGGTTGCCGTTCGTCTTCGACTCCGACGGGGTGGGCGTCGGCGGGGCCGTCGTCGAGGGCGGCGCCGTGGTCGAGGGCGGGGCGGTCGTGGTCGGCGGCGGCGGCGGGGGCGGCGGGTCGGCATCCGGGTTGATGTTGGCCGGCTTCGGGAACGGCGCGATCTTGCTGCCGTCGAGGGCCTTCTTCATGTACGCGGTCCAGATGCGGGCCGGGAAGGTGCCACCGGTGATGTTGCCCTCGCCGGGGAGGTCCTGCATCTCCAGCTCCTCGCCGTTCTTGCCGCTGCGGTACAGCCCGACGGCGGCCTGGAGCTGCGGGACGTAGCCGTTGAACCACGCCGAGCGGAAGCTCTCCGAGGTGCCGGTCTTGCCCGCGGCGGGGCGGCCGAGGTTCTGGCCGACGTAGCGGGCGGTGCCGCCGTCGACCGGCTCGCGCATCGCGGTGATGACGTCGGCCATGAGGTCCTTGTCGAAGACCTGCTGGGTCTTCTTCTTCACCTTGATGGTCGGGACGCCCTCGTCCACGAAGCGGATCTCGCGCACGATGTACGGGTCGGCGCGCAGGCCCTGCGCCGCGATGGTGGCGTAGGCGTTGGCCATGTCCATCACCGTGACGTAGTCGGTGCCGAGCACGTTGCTCATGTTGGGCTCGAGCGTGCTGCGGACGCCGGCGTCCTGCGCCGCCTTCATCGACTTGTCGGGGCCGGCCTCGATGTTCAGCGCCGCGTAGACGGTGTTGACCGAGTTCTTCGTCGCCTTGAGCAGGTCGATCTGGCCGAAGGACTCGTCGCCGAAGTTCTTCACGCGACCGCGACGGCCGTTGCTCGTCTTGGCGCCGGGGTCGGCGAACTCCTCGAAGTACTGCGGGCTGCGGCCGTCGAAGCGGGTCTTCAGGCTGACCTTCTCGGACTGCAGGGCGGCGATGAGGCTGAAGATCTTGAAGGTCGAGCCGGCCTGCATCTTGTCCTGCGTCGCGGCGTTCTGCTGCCGCTTCATGTAGTCCTCGCCGCCGTAGAGCGCGACGATGCCGCCGTCACCCGGCTTGATCGAGGCCATGCCGACGTGGACGTCCTTGGCCTCGGGCCGCTCGTCCTGGACCGCCTTGACCATCGCGGCCTGCTTGGTCTTCTCGATGGTCGACACGATCCGCAGGCCACCGCGGTCGATGTCGGACTCGGGGATCTTGTACGTGGTGACCAGCTCGTTCTTGATCATCTGGGTGAGGTAGCCGGTCGGGCCGCTCTGCGTGCGCTTGACGAACGGCTTGACCTCGGGGAACGCCGCCTTGTCGCGCTCGGCCTGGCTGAGCCAGCCCTTCTCGACCATCGCGTCGAGGATGAAGCCCGAGCGCTCCTTGGCGTTCGCCGTCTGCTTGTCGCCCAGGGCCGGGTCGTACAGCGACGGGCCACGGATGACGGAGGCGAGGAACGCGCTCTCGGCCGGCGTCAGCTTCGAGACGTCCTTGCGGAAGTACGCCTTCGACGCCGTCTGGATGCCGTAGGCGCCGCGGCCGTAGTAGATGGTGTTGAGGTAGTTCTCGAGGATCTGGTCCTTGGTCTGCTGCTTGTCGATCTTGATCGAGATGAGGATCTCGCGCGCCTTGCGCGACGCGGTGCGGTCGGCGGTGAGGAAGTAGTTCTTCACGTACTGCTGGGTGATCGTGGAGCCACCCTGGGTGACCTGGCCGCCCTTGACCGCGACCCACACGGCGCGCGCGATGCCCGTGGGCGAGATGCCGTTGTTCTGGTAGAAGTCCTGGTCCTCCGCCGCGAGCATCGCCTTCTGCATGTGGTCGGGGACCTGCGACAGCTTCACCGACTCGCGGTTGCCGTCGGCGTCGGAGAGGCGGGCGAGCTCGTTCTTGCCGTCGGAGTAGTAGACGATCGACGCCTGCGCCGTGGCGATCTCGTTCGGCTTGGGGATGTCGGTCATCGCGTAGGCGATGCCCACCCCGATGACACCGAGGAGGAAGAGCACCCCCGCGGTCCACAGGGCCCGGATGGTCCAGGTGCGACGGCGCGAACGCGGGGGCTTCCCGCCCGGGCCGCGGCCTCGGGGGCCACCGGCCGGGGGACGTCCGGGGCGAGCGGCGGCGGCACCCGCCGGAGCGGTACCGCGGGGGGCTCGGGACGCCTGCGCGGCCTTGGCCTCGGCGCGGGTTCGGGGCTTGCGGGTGCTCATGCGACTCCGGGGAAGGGGTTCGGGGACGGACCCGGGCTGGGTTCGAGAGGACGTCGGGTCCAACGGCCAGTATGACCGGGTTCCTGGGGGAAACCCGAAATCGCGACGCCGGGGCCGGGGCCGGGTCGCCCGATCACAGATGTATCGCTGCGATATATCTGTGTTAGCGTCAAGCAGACAAACGTCGACTATGTCTGGTGGGTTCCCCCGGGGCCTGCCGCGACCGGAGGAGTGCCGTGGTCAGCCGCCGAGCCCACTTGCTGGAGTTCGCCGTCCTCGGCCTGCTCCACGAGGGCCCGACCCACGGGTACGACCTGCGCCGCCGCCTCAACACCGCGCTCGGCCCGTTTCGCGCGCTGTCCTACGGCACCCTCTACCCCGCGCTCAAGGGCCTGCTCGGCCGCGGCCTCATCGCCGAGACCGCCGACGTCCCCGGCCCCACGAGCAAGCGGCCCCGCGTCGTCTACGAGCTGACCGCCGCCGGCAAGGAGCACTTCGCCGACCTCGTCGCGCGTGCCGACGCCTCCTCCTGGGAGGACGACGGCTTCGACGTCCGCTTCGCCTTCTTCGCCCGCACCGAGCACGACGTGCGGCTGCGCATCCTCGAGGGTCGCCGCTCGCGCCTCGAGGAGGACCTCGACCGCGTCCGCGACGCCTCCACCCGCTCGCGCGAGCGGCTCGACGCCTGGACCTCTGCTCTGCAGCAGCACGGCGAGGAGCAGGCCGCCCGCGAGGTGCGCTGGCTCTCCGAGCTCATCGACGCCGAGCGTCGCCACCCCACCGACCCCGGCCCCCAGCCGTAGGTGCCGACCGCGTCATCAGGGCGCACCGGCACACCCCGTCCACCATCCACCCGACATCCCCCAGGAGAAGCCCATGGGTTCCATTCGCGTCGCCATCGTCGGCGTCGGCAACTGCGCGTCCTCGCTCGTGCAGGGCGTGCACTACTACCGTGACGCCGACGCCACGGCCACCGTGCCCGGCCTCATGCACGTGAACTTCGGCGAGTACCACGTCCGGGACGTCGAGTTCGTCGCGGCGTTCGACGTCGACGACAAGAAGGTCGGCAAGGACCTCGCCGAGGCGATCAACGCCTCCGAGAACAACACCATCAAGATCGCCGACGTCCCCACCACCGGCGTCACCGTCCAGCGCGGCACCACCCTCGACGGCCTGGGCAAGTACTACCGCCAGACGATCGACGAGTCCGGCGCCGAGACGGTCGACGTCGTCGCCGCCCTGCGTGACGCCAAGGTCGACGTCCTCGTGTCCTACCTCCCGGTGGGCTCGGAGCAGGCCGACAAGTTCTACGCCCAGTGCGCCATCGACGCCGGCGTCGCGTTCGTCAACGCCCTGCCGGTCTTCATCGCCTCCGACCCCGAGTGGGCCGCGAAGTTCGAGGCGGCGGGCGTGCCGGTCATCGGTGACGACATCAAGAGCCAGGTCGGCGCGACCATCACGCACCGCGTCATGGCCAAGCTGTTCGAGGACCGCGGCGTGCAGCTCGACCGCACCTACCAGCTCAACGTCGGCGGCAACATGGACTTCAAGAACATGCTCGAGCGCGAGCGCCTGGAGTCCAAGAAGATCTCCAAGACCCAGGCCGTGACCTCGAACCTCACCGGGTCGCTCGCGGGCAAGATCGACGACCGCAACGTCCACATCGGCCCGTCGGACTACGTCGCCTGGCTCGACGACCGCAAGTGGGCCTACGTCCGCCTCGAGGGCCGCGCGTTCGGCGACGTCCCCCTGAACCTCGAGTACAAGCTCGAGGTGTGGGACTCCCCCAACTCGGCCGGCATCATCATCGACGCCATCCGCGCGGCGAAGATCGCCAAGGACCGCGGGGTGGGCGGCGCCCTCCTGTCGGCCTCGTCGTACCTGATGAAGTCCCCGCCGGAGCAGCGTCCCGACGACCTCGGTCGCGCCAAGCTCGAGGCGTTCATCCGCGGCGAGGAGGAGCGCTGACCCCAGCGCACCACACGCTCCGCGACGACGGGCGGTACCCGAGAGGGTGCCGCCCGTCGGCGTCTGAGTCGCCTTGAGTGCGGAAGTGGTTGTCCCGGCGACCGTTTCCGCACTCACGGCCGTGGCAGTGCGCGGTGAGGGCGGAAGTGGTTGTCCCGGCGACCGTTTCCGGCCTCGCCGCGGGGTGGGTGGCTAGGCCGGGGTGGGGTCGGCTCCGCCGCGGCGGCGGAGGGAGGGCAGCCGCAGGCGGCGGCGGCCCGTGGCCTGCTCGGTGCGCGACCGCTCGCGCCGTGCGAGGAGGGGGCGCGGGTCGGCGTCGGAGCGCAGCCGCACCCACCGGCCGGTGCGCTCCCGCAGCGCGGCGCGGACCTCGGCCGCCCCGCTGACCGCAGCGGCGCAGGCGTCCTCCGACCCCTCGCCGGGACCGAACACGAGCCCGTCGGCCGACGTCGCCACCCGGGCCGCCGAGGGTGAGTCGCCCTCTGCCGGACGGTAGGCCGACGCGTGCACCACGCCGGAGGGGGCCGTGGTGGAGGACCGTCCCGGCACGTCCCACGTCGGGAAGGGCGAGCGCGGGGACTCGACCGCGACCTCGTCACTTGCCGGCGCCTCGGCCGGGCCCGGCGCGTCGTCGACCGGGGCGAGGAGCGCGGCGTCGAGGGCCAGCGCCTGCTCGCGCCGGGTGACCCGGCGCGGCACGGCGACCCCGAGCGAGCGCGCCTCGGCCACGAGGTCGCGCCACAGCCATGCCGCGCGAGCGGGCAGCGGCCCGGTGCTCGTGTGCGTGCGACGACGGCGTGCCTTGAGCCACCGCACCAGCGCGACGTACGCGGCCGCGAGCAGCAGCGGCAGCAGCACGGCGAAGACGAGGATCTTCAGCCAGAGCGGCCAGGCGGCGATGTCGAACGGGCTCTTCTTGCGCTTGGCGAGGTCGGTGGCGTTCTGCGCCTGGTCCGGGCCCTGGAGCAGCGAGGGCGGGTTGACCCCGGCGGGCGGCGGCACCTGCGCGCCGACCTTCTGCTCCTCGGAGAGCAGCTGCTGCTCGCTCGGCGTCTTGTCGCGGCTGGGCACGAAGGTGCTGGCCGAGATGGGGAACCAGGAGCCGTTGGACTCCTGCACCTCGACCCACGCGTGGACGTCGCGGCCGCGCACCGTGCCGTCTGCCGGGACCTCGGCGCCCATGACCACGCGCGTCGGGATGCCGAGGCGCTGGCCGACGAGGGCGAGGGTCGCGGCGTACTGCTCGTCGTTGCCGGCGAGCTTGGTGGAGTTGACGAAGCGTCCCAGGCGCGCCACGGCGTGGCCGGGGAGGTAGACCTTCTCGAAGCTGTTCGGCGTCCCGCCGTCGGTGTACGTGCCGTCGTTGTGCATCTGGGTCGCCACGGCGCGGAACTTGCCCCACGCGCCCTCCGCCCGGCTGGTCCACGCGTCGATCCGCGCGTCGAGGACGTCGGTGTCCCTCGGGGTGGAGGCGTCACCGGCCACCTGCAGGTCCTTGGGCAGCTCCTTCGCCGGCGAGGGCGGGAGGATGGCGGTCATCCGGTAGCGCTCGCCGCCCACCAGCTGACCAGGCACGACCGCGGTCTCGGTGTCGGTGTTGAGCCACACCTCGGAGGAGAGCTCGTCCGCGCGTGGCCCCTCGAACTCGATGCTCGTGGGCGCACCGACGGTGGGCAGCCACGGCCCGCCGTAGCCGCCGTCGACCACCTCGACCTCGACGTCGACCTGCCGGCCGTCGCCGCGGGCCCCGATGCGCGACCCCACCTGCTGGAAGGGGACGCCGTCGGTGCTGCGGTCGGCGGCACCCCAGACGAGGCCGTCGTAGGCGTCGAGGGTGGCGAAGCGCACGGCCGCGCCGGCGGGCAGACCGGTCACCTGCAGCACCGGCTTGTCGTAGAGCTCGGCCGGGTTGGGCTCGGTGTAGCGGCGGAACCCGGGCAGCGGGCTGGGGAACTGCGAGACGTCGAGCGGCGGCACCAGCGCGGTGCGCACGACCTCGCGGCGGGCATCGGCCTCCGAACCCGGCAGGAGCGGCGCCGCGAGCAGCCCCGCGACGAGGGCGAGGGCCAGCAGCCCACCGCCCGTGGCGAGCCGGGCGTTGCGACCCGCCCCGTTCTGCACCGGCGGACGGCTGCGGTGCGCCCGCACGACGAGCCAGCCGACGAGGACGAGGGCGAACCCCACCCCCTGGACGAGCACGGCCGCCGGCTCGCTCGTGCCGAGCGCGATCGACCCGGCCAGGAGGGCGACCGGCACGACCGCGGTCAGCGGAACGCTCGCCCAGCGGCGCGCGACGGCCAGGGTCAGCGAGCCACCGAGCAGCCCGGCCAGCCACGGCAGGGCGAGCACCGGACCGCGGGCGTCGACCGGAGGCAGCAGCGTGAGCCAGCGCTTCCAGCCCAGCACCGACCACTCGGCGAGGTCGCGGAAGGTCTGCACCGTGGGCAGCACCCCACCGATGAGGTTGTCCCGCACCGCGACCGGCCCACCGAGCACGAAGTACACGAGCGCGAGGACGAGGAGCGTCGTCACCGCCATCCAGCGCCACGCGGTGGCGAGGTGCCCGATGACGAGGCCGAGGACGAGCCCCACCCCCGCTGCGACGATCCACTGCGCCCCGAGGAACCCGGTGCGCAGGCCGACGAGGGCGATGACGACCAGCGCCGTCGCGAACCCGGCGTCGACCAACGCGTCACGGGTCGGCAGCGCGCGCCGCAGCAGCGAGGGCGCATCGGGGTCGCGGCGGCCGCGGGCCCGGCGCGGAGCGCCGCCGCGCAGCGCGGTGGCGAAACCGGGCGCCTCCTGGCCGCTCACGTCAGGGCTCCGGCGAACAGGACGCGACGCAGGTCGGTGAGCTCACGCACGTGGAGCAGCACCAGGTCACCGAGGCGGTGCACCCCCACCTGCTCGTGGTCGTCGACGACGATCGCCACCTTGATGACCTCCGGCTCGAACTGGCCCAGGGTGCGCTGCACCTGGATGAAGGGGCGCGACCCCCCGGTGACGAGGACCGCCACGCTGGCGTCGGGAGCGAGGGCCGAGGCCTCGCCCGCGGCGGAGAACACGTCGGCGGGGCCGACCTGCGCCCGGGAGAGGCTGTCGAGGGTCAGCGGGGCCGTGGTCCGAGAGACCGACTGGTCGCCGCAGACGACCGTGGTGTCCTGCTCGTCGAGGATGGAGCGCAGCGCGAGGGACGCGGCGCACGAGATGGCGAGCTCGACGTCGTCCTCACCGCCGACGTACACGTCCGGGGTGGTGTCGACGACGATCGCGAGGTGCGAGCGGCGGGTGTCGAGGAACTGGCGCACGAGGAGCCGGCCGTGCTTGGCCGACGAGCGCCAGTGCACGTAGCGGCGGTCGTCGCCGGGCTGGTACTCGCGCAGTGCGTGGAAGGCGAGGTCCGACATCGACAGGTCCGGGGTGACCTCGCCCTCGAGGTCGCGCAGCAGGCCCGCGCCCAGGCTCTCGAGCGAGATGGTCAGCGGGTGCACGAACAGCTCGGTGCGCTGGGTCCACGCCACGGTGCGGCGGACCAGCCCGAGCGGGTCGCCGTGCACGGTCGTCGCCGGCCCCACCGGGACCACGCCGCGGTGGCGGGTCGGCACGACGAAGAGCTCCTCGTGGGTGCGGCCCGAGGCGAGCGCCGGCAGCGTGAACCGGGCCGCGGTCTCCCCGACCGGCAGCTCGACGAGCAGCGGGAGCATCCCCCGCTTGGAGGCGTTGGAGACCTCGATCCGCCCGGTCGCCGGGTCGCCGACGGTCACCCGGGTGGGCTCGACGTCGACCCGGATGCGCACCTTGGCCCGGCCGATGGCGAGCACGAGGCAGGCGAGGACGAGCACGAGGCAGGTGACGGCCACCATCGACAGCTCGACCCACTGGTAGCGCACGGTCAGCCACCACGCGACGAGCCCGACGGCCAGCACGGTCCAGCCGAGCGCGGACACCCAGCGCAGGACCTCCATCACCGGGTGCCACACGCGGCGGGTGGACTCGGCGAGCGGCTTGATCCGCTCACCGGTGAGGACGACGATGCGCGCCCCGGTGCCGGTGAGCGCGCTCGGCACCGTGACCCGAGGCAGGGTGATGGTGCGGGTGCGGGTCTCACCCGCCACCCGCGAGCGCCGCCCGACCGGGACCTCGGCCGGGTCCGACGCCCGACGCACCCGGATCCGCGGTCCGCGGACCTTCGGCAGGGTGATGCCGCGCCGCGCCTTCCTCGGCTTCTTCGCCTTGGTGGCCTTCTGCTTGCGCCCGGCCCGCGTGTTGGGGTCGGCCGCACCGCCCGACGACGGGGTCGCCGACGACCCGGACCCCGCACGCAGCGAGGACCGGGTGACGGTGGCGCCGTCCTCACCCGCGGGCGGCGGTGCGCCCCTGGCGAGGTCGGAGCGCCGGGTCGTGGACCCGACGTCGTCGGTGTGCGGGGTCATGACGCGAGGCGCTCCGTGGGTGGCGCGACCTCGGCGAGGATCTGCGCGATGACCTGCTCGACGGTGATGCCGGCGAACGCGGCCTCGGCCGTGACGAGGAGGCGGTGGTTGAGCACCGGCGAGGCGAGCAGCTTGATGTCGTCGGGCACGACGTGGTCGCGGCCCTGGCTGATCGCCCACGTCTTCGCGCAGCGCACGAAGGCGAGGCAGCCACGCACCGACAGGCCGAGGCGGACCGACACGTGGCGCCGGGTCTCCTCGGCGATGCGCGAGACGTAGTCGAGGATCGCGTCGTCGACGTGCACCTCGTCGGCGAGCTCGGCCATGTCGATGACGACGCTCGAGGTGACGACCGGCTCCAGCGCCTTGGTGCGGTCACGGGTCTTGGCGTCGCGCAGCACCCGCACGGTGGCGTCGTGGTCGGGGTAGCCGAGCGAGGTCTTCATGAGGAAGCGGTCGAGCTGGGCCTCGGGCAGCCGGTAGGTGCCGGCCTGCTCGATGGGGTTCTGGGTGGCGATGACCATGAACGGGGCGCCCACCTCGTGGCGGACGCCGTCGACGGTGACCTTGGCCTCCTCCATCACCTCGAGCAGCGCCGACTGGGTCTTCGGCGAGGCGCGGTTGATCTCGTCGGCGAGGACGATGGTCGCGAAGATCGGGCCCTTGTGGAACTCGAAGACCTTGGTGCCGGGGTCGTAGATCGTCACGCCGGTGACGTCGCTGGGCAGCAGGTCGGGGGTGAACTGGATGCGCGAGTTCGTGCCCTGGACGGTGCCCGAGATGGCGCGTGCCAGCTGCGTCTTGCCGGTGCCCGGGAAGTCCTCGAGGAGCAGGTGCCCCTCGGAGAGCATGCAGGTCAGGGCCAGGCGGATGACGTGCTCCTTGCCGAGCACGGCCTTGTCGCAGTTGGCGACCATGGCGGAGAACGTCTGGGAGAACCAGGCGGCCTGGTCTGCGGTGACGGTCATGCGGGGTGTTCCTTCCGTGGGCTGGTCGAGGGGGTCAGGCGGGTCGGGGGTGGGCCCGACGCCGGGTACGGGGCGCGGGTCACCACGCGACGTCCGGGGAGCGGTGGCAGACGCCGGCGCGGCAGAGCCGGACGTAGAGGGGCCCGTTGCCGTTGGCGACGACGATGCCGGTGCTGCGCCAGTTGCTCGTGTTGCCGTACTCGCCGGTGGTGCCGGTGCCGTCGCCGCTGACGAAGAACTGGACGCTGGAGGTGTAGATCTCGGCGCCGTTGGACCGGTAGACCCCGACGGTCCAGCCGCCCCCGCCCGGCGGGAAGTACCGGACGTCGAAGTTGACGCGGGGGCAGGGGCTCGAGGCACAGGTGCCCACGCCGTTCGGCGGGATGTAGCCCGGGCCCTTGTGGACGTTGTAGACCTGCGGAGCCGGGTTGGGGATGTTGACCGTGTCGTAGGCCGTCCAGCCCGACCAGCCGGCGGCCGAGTGCGCGCGGACGCGGATGCGGTAGCCGCCGCCGGGCGAGCCGTTGACCCGGTGCGTCGTCTTGTTGCCGCCGAAGGTGCCGCCGCCGTCGCCGTCGACCTGCACCTGGTCGATGGTGCGGCCGTTCTCCGGCAGGTTCCACGACCACACGGCGTCGTTGCCCGACGCCGAGCCGCTCAGCCCGGTGGGGGTGAGGGTGTCGCGGTACGGGGTGGCGCTGCCGGTGACCCGGTCGGACTCGTTGCCGCCGGAGTTCACGGTCCACACGGTGATGGTGCGGCCCTGGGTGGGGCTGGTGTCGAAGGCGTCGGTCGGGAAGACGACCTGCGAGCCGGGGGTGCACCCGCACGCGTGCGTGCCGCTCTTGCCGCCGCCCGACCAGCGGATGGCGGTGAAGGCGCCCGCGCGCGGCTGGCCGACACCGACGGTGAGCTGGATGCGCCCGTCGTTGTTCGGGGTCGAGGTGGCCAGCGTCGGCGTGGACGGCTGGCCGACGGAGGTGAACGACGACGAGTTCGCCTGCGGGCCCTCGATGCCGGCGCCGTTGGTGAGCGTGGCCGTGTAGCGGTAGGTGCGCCCGTCGTAGGGGATGACGTCGCGCGCCGTGCGCACGTCGGGCGAGGTCCGCGCGACCTCGGTCCAGCCGCCGCCGTCGACCGACCGGTAGAGCGTGTAGCCGCTGGTGGGCGGGCCGTTGGGCCGGCCCTGCTCCCACGAGATCGTCAGGGTCGCCGAGTCGGCGGCGGGGCCGGGGCCGCTCGCGGCGATGGCGGGGGCGGGCAGGGCGGGCGGGGTGCCGGCCGACTGCATCGTCACGGCCGGACCGAACGGGCCGGCGCCGAGCTCGTTCCACGCCTGCACCTGCACCGACTGCTCGGACTCGTTGTCGAGCCCGCCGACGACGGTCTGGGTCGAGGACGGGGGGACGTCCTGCGTCTTGGTGTCGCCGGTGGAGGAGACGACGCGCACGACGTACTTCGTCAGCGCGCTGCCCTCGTTCTCCGGCGGAACCCAGCCGATGGTGAGGGTGCCGTCGCCGCGGTCGACCATCCGCACGCCGGTGACCTGGCGCGGCAGGGTGTCGGGGCGCACGGTGTTGCTCGGCGCGCTGGGGGTGCCGTCGCCGAGGCCGTTGCGGGCGACGACGACGAACGTGTAGTCCTTGCCGTTGGTCAGCCCGGTCACGGTGCAGGGCGACGCGGTGCACTCGGTGGTGCCCGCCGAGCCGCCGCTGTGCCGCACGGTGTAGCCCGTCACGGTGGAACCACCGTCGTACGTGGGCGGCAGCCACGCGACGCGCGCCTGGCCGCCGGCGTCGCGGTCGGCGACGGCGCGGACCTGGCGCGGCTCGCTCGGGGTGCCGAGCATCGTCACCTCGATGCGGCCGTCGGCGCGACGCTTCGGGCCGTCGGAGACGACGACCGCCACGGTCGCCTCGGGCGAGGGCCGCTCGCCGGCGGTCAGGGTGACCCGGCAGCCCGAGGTCGTGGCCGTGAGTCCCGAGCCGCTCTCGACGCGTGCCGAGAGGATCGAGCACTGCGGCTGCACGAGCGGTGAGTCGAGGTACGCCGCGAGGTCGACCGTGCGCGACTGCCCCTCCTCCAGCCCGGTGACCGAGATGGGACGCAGCCGCGGCGGGCCGAGGTCGGCGGAGTCGAGCCCCACGACGTCGACCCGGATGAGGACGGGCTGCTCGAGCCCGGCGGTCCGCACCTCGAGGACGCCCTTGGACGACTGGGCGTCGAGGTCGGCCGTGAGGGTGAGGCGGCGGCCTCCGGCACCGTCGGTGGCGAGCGACGCGTCGGGCTCGGTCTGCCAGCGGGTGTCGAACTCGACGTCGTCGAAGCTCATCCCCACGGGCAGCCAGGCGTGGCAGTACTGCGGGATGTCCAGCACGCGGGGCAGGCCGCCGGCGACGACGCGCAGCTCGGTGTCGGGGCAGCGGAAGAGCGGGACCTTGGGGCCGATCTGCACCGGGACCGAGACGTACGCGGTGCCGAAGTCCTTCTGGTCGACCGCGTCCTGGTCGGTGACCTCGAGCATCACCGCCGCCGGTCCGACGTACCCACCGGAGGACTGGAGGGTGAGGGTCCGGTTGTCCTCGAGCGTCACCGCGAGGTTCTGCGCGGGCGACGCGCTGACCGTGCCGGCGGTGGTCACCGAGACGACCCGGCCGCGCGGCGACCTCACGTGGTCGTTGAGGGCGACGGTCTGTGTCGAGTCCTTGTCCATCGTGATGAGCGTCCCGGCCACGACGAAGGGCTGGCCGTTGGCGCCGGTCGGCACCTGGATCAGGGCCATCGCGCGGGCGCCGTCCTCGTCCTCGATGACGTAGGGCACGGCGTAGGGGTGGTCGAGGATCTTGACGCGGACCTGCCCCTGCTCGGCCACGGCGTCCGGGCTGAGGACGTCGACGAGCGTGAGGGTCTCGGGGTCGGAGTCGATGTCGGTGTCGTTGGCGAGGGCGTCGACGAGGGTGGAGGTCTCCCCCGGCTTGGGGGCGGCGACGTCGTCGCGGGCCACGGGGGCGTTGACGTAGTCGGCCACCGGGCGCACGAGGACCGACGCGCGCGACGGGTCGAACAGCCCGTCGCTGATGCCGTAGACGAGCTCGTGGAGCCGGCTGGTGTCGGTGGGGACCTTCGTGGTCACCGTGTTGTCGTCCTCGACCCGCCACAGCTTCTTCGTCGCGTCGTCGTTGGTGGACTCGGCGTCGAGCTCGACGACGTCGCCGCGGGCGATGAGGTCGTTCTGCAGCGGCTTGACCGTGACGGTCTTGCCGGGCGCCGCGAGGACCTCGTCGTCGACCGCGACCGGGGGCTGCGGGTCGCCCGGCTGGACGACGCCGACCCGCACGAACGCCCGGCTCGTGGCGCCGAACCGGTCGCGGACCTCGTAGCTGACGACCTCGGTGCCGGCCGCGAGCGGGTACGCCTCGTACCGGATGGTCGACGGGCCGATGCCGACGACCCGGCCCAGCGTGAGGTCGACCGCGCCGCCGTCCGCACCGACGATCCCCGTGACCGAGACGCTGTCGCCGTCGGGGTCGACCCCGTTGGTGGGCACCGTCATCGTGATGGGGTCACCGGCGGTGACGGTGGCCGAGAAGCTGCGAGCCACCGGCGCCTGGTTGGGACGCTGCTCGGTGGGCAGGGGCGTGACGGCGACGCGGACGCGCGCGGACTGGGCCTGCGGCTTCATGCCGTCGGCGAAGGCCGAGTACTCGATCGTCACGAACTTCTCGGTCTTCAGCCCTCGCGCCTCCGGGACGTACCGGATGACGTTGCCCGAGGCGAAGGCCCGCTGGGCGTCGCCCTTGCTGATGACCTTGACGCTGGCCGGGTCGACCTGGAGCGGGATGCCGTCGGCCATCGTGTCGTTGTCGAGCACCGGGACGGCGACGGTGTCGCCCTCGCGGACGGTGGCGGTGTCGTCCTGGACGAGCGGGACGGAGTCCTCGAGGGGACCCTGCTGGAGGACGGCCACCTCGCCCGTGGTGCGCTGCGTGCCGTCGCTGACCGTGTAGCGGACCACGCCGCGACGGCCCTGCTCGCCCACCTCGAGGGGGGCCGGCTCGCGGGCCTCGATGCGGATCCAGCGGCCCTGGTAGATCGACGGCTGGAGCCAGTCGTCCTCGCCGGTGGCCTCGACCGCCGCGGCGACGAGGACGTCCCCGCTCGGGCTGTAGTCGTTGGCGAGCACGTCGACCATCACCGGGGACCGGTCGTGGACCGTGGCGGTGTCGGGCACGGCGACCGGCGGCGCGCCCTGGGGTGGGGGCGTGAGGTCGACGCGCACCCGGCCGGGGGCCGCGCCGGCCCCGGTCTGGGCCGAGTAGGTGAGCTCGAAGGTGCCGGGCGCGGAGCCGGTGACCGTGACCTGGCCCGTGGCGAGGTCGGTGTCGACGTCGAGCGGGCCGACCGGGCGCACCTCGGCGCGCAGCCGCAGGACGGCGTCGGGGTCGCCCGGGTCGGCGCCCGCGATGTCGTTGCCGAGCGGCTCGATCTGGAGCGGCTTGCCGACGACGCCGCGCACGGCGTCCGGCTGGGTGGTGGGCGGGAGGAACTTGCTGTCCGTGGTCCCGACGACCTGGGCGGTGACCGAGCCCTTCGTCGTGCCGCCGCGGCCGTCGGTGACCCGGTAGGCGATCGGCTGCTTGCCGACCTTGGTGGGGGCGGTGAGGGTGATGTGGCCCTGGCCGTCGACGACGCCGCCCTCCACGTCGGCGCGCGCGGAGAGGATGTCGCTCTCGGGGTCGCGCCAGTCGGCGAGCACCGGGACCGACAGCCGCTTCCCGGCGATCACCGGGTACGTGGCGCGGGTCAGCTCGGCACCGCCCTGGCGCAGCTTCGGCGGGCCGTTGACCGAGTCGGGGACGATCTGCACGGTGACCCTCGCGGTGCCCTTGCCCTTGACCTTGCCGTTGTTCACCGCGTAGTCGAAGGCGAACGACTGGCCCTCCGTCTTGGCGGGGACCGTGACGTCGATGGCCTGGCCGTCGGCCGACACGGTGGCCGTGACGCCCTCGAGCGTGGGGCGCGAGACGTCGGCGGGGTCGATCGAGAGCACCGAGCCGGCCACGTCGGTGTCGTTGTCGAGGACGTGGAGCTTGCTCGTGCGCCCCGGGCGGACCTTGAGGGGGTCGGGCTCGGCCTTCGGCGGAGTGTTGAGGGCGGCCTCGTCGACGAGGTTCTCGTCCTTCTTGTCGTTGTCGTCGTCCTGGCGGGTGGGCGGGACGAGGGCGTCCCAGTTGTCGATCTTGGTCGGCTTGTCCTCGAGGTCCCAGACGCCGCCGTTGTCGAGGTCGTTGAGGACGACGAGCCCGCGGTTGACCCGGAAGGCCACGCCGTCGCGGGTGTCCTCCTCGCCCTGCGCGGGCAGGGTCGCCGTGGGCTGGTCGCCGCGACGGCCGCAGTTGGCGCCGTAGAAGACCTGACCGGCCTCGGCCCACGCGGCGTGCAGGCAGCCGCCGAGGACGACGGGCCGGGTGACCACGGTCGAGCCCGGGACGCGGTCGACCTGCTCCTGGATCGCGACGCCCCCGGGGGACTCGCCACCGTCGAGGGGGACGAGCACGGTGCGGGTGGGCCCGGCGATGGCGACCGTGTCGGCATCCGGGCCGGGCTGCTGGAGTGCGGCGTACCGGCTGCCGGCGGGAGTGGTGACCTGGGCGTCGGTGCCGTCGGGCTCGGCCGCGGTGTGCACGGTGTCCTTGCCCGCGTCGTACGCGACCCACCGCGAGCCGACCGCCGTGATGTCCGGGGACGGCGAGCGCAGGGCGGTGTCGACCACAATCGCCCTGCCGAAGCGGTCGCCGACGACGGGGACGGTGGTGACCTTGCCCGTGGCGCCGGAGATCCCGTGGATCGCGCCCGAGAGGTCGACGGTGATGGCGCCCTGCTTGCCGAGCGTCATCACGGGCTTCTCGGTGGGCGCGAGGCCCGGCAGCGAGGTGACCCCCTGGCGGGTGTCGACCCGCTGCGCCCAGACCTTCCCGCTGTCGCGGTCGAGGAGGGCGATGGTGCCGCCGCGCAGGTCGACCGGCGAGGGCGTGAAGGAGCCGGCGCGCGGCGGGGTGGTGACGAGCGAGGCCACGGTGTCGCCGGCGGTGGAGGTGCGCGGGTCGATGGGGAACAGCTGGCCCGCACCGGTGCCGACGCCGATGACGGCCGCGCCGTCCTGGAGGACGTCGAGGCCGCTGCCCGCCGAGACGCTCGTGGCCACGCCGGTGTCGAGCTGGCCGATGGGCACGTTCGCGCGGGCGAACTTGGCCTGGACGTCGGAGCTGACCCACACGCCCGAGTCGTTGAGCCGGGCCTCGTGCAAGGTGGTGCCCTGGCTCGCCACGGCGACATAGCCCAGGCCCGAGGCGACGAGGACGACGGCGAGGGTGCTGGCCGTCCGGCGGCGGGCGCGGCCCACCGCCCGGCGTCCGGGCCCCCGAGCAGCCATCGTGTCCTCTCCCTGCGCGCGCGGACGTCCCCCACGGGACGCGACGGTGTGTGCCCCGACCTTCACCCCGGCCGGGTGAGTCCCAGCCTAACCGCGCCTGTGGACTCCCTCAGGCGATCCGTCCGGGGAGCACTCCCCGTCGCACCCTGCTCCGTGGGGCCGCCCTACCCCAGGAGCGCCAGGTCGGCCTCGGTCACCATCTTCGTCGACAGGGCGTGCTCGACGAGGCGGGCCTTGCGGTTGCTCGCGAGCTTGCCCGGGCCGCCGTGCAGCCCACGGGTCCCCGCGTCGGCGAGCTTCTGGCACACGTTGTCGAGCTTGCGGTTGAACTTGGTGACCGTCCAGCCCAGCCGGGCCGCGGCATCCGCCGACGACGGGATCTGGCCGTGGCCGGCGTACGAGCTGGTGAGGAAGCCCTCGCACAGCACGACGACGAGCAGCTTCTGGTCGGGCGTCATCGACACGCGGCCGACGGTGGTCTCGGCGCTCGACTCCTCGGGCTCGAGCTCGGCCGCGGTCTCGACGGAGACGAACGGGGTGTCGGTGAGCAGGACGTCGAAGTCGTAGGTCGTGGGGCCGGCGGTGAACCACACGGTGAACGCCTCGAGCGCGAGCGGGATCCGCGCCCCCGGCGACAGCCACGCCTGGAACAGCCCCTTCTTGTCGGCGACGGTCGCCGTGAGGGTCGAGCCGACGTTCGACAGCCACCACAGGTCGTGCTCGCGGTGCAGCTGGAGGAAGACGCGGTGCAGGTACGGGTTGTCGTCGATCTCCACGTCGGCGACGCGGCCGATCGTCAGCGGTGCGCTCTCCTGCGCGGGGAACTCCTCCCCGCAGAACTCGACGATGGCGCCCATCGGTCTCCCTCCCTGTGCTCGGTGGTCGGTCAGTCGGCGGTCTGGCAGCGGATCGGTGAGCGCGGCGAGGTCAGGCCGCTCTTGCGCGACACGGTGACCTGGGCGCAGACGAGCGTGCCGCCCGCGGCCTTGACGGTGTGCCGGGCGGCGCCCTTGACGGTGACGACCTCGGCGTCGGCGACCGCGGCCTCGCTGTCGGCGACGCGCAGCTGGAAGAAGTCGCCGTCCTCCACCCCCACGTAGTTCCACGTGAAGGTCACCGAGCCCGCGGCGGAGCGGGCGTCGATGGCCGGCTGCTCGGGGTAGTCGACCGCGCGGGTCGGGGCCCCGGTCTGGGTGCGGATGTTCGCGCTCGGCCCCGGCGTCGCGCCCTCGTCGTCGCGCCCGAACGCCCAGACGAGCGCACCCACCAGGCCCACGACGAGCACCCCGATCACCGCGAGGATGACGCCCCCGCTGATCGTCGTCGGCTCGTCCTCGTCGTCGTCGGCCTCCACGGCCCGAGCCGGCCGCGGTGTCTCGGGCACGGCGATGGACGTGGGCGTGCGGACCATCGTGCGGTCGTGGTCGGCCTCGGGCCGGCCGGCCCGGGGCAGCTCGGCGACGGTGCTGTTGCCCTCCTCGTCGAGGATGACGACCGGCGTACGCGGCAGCCGCTGCTCCTGCTCCACGGCCTGCAGCCCGCGGGCCAGCTCGAGGGCGGTCTGCGGCCGGGTGTCGGGCCGCTTCGACATCGCGTGCGACAGCAGGCGCTCGAGCGAGACGGGGACGTCGGCGCGACCGGTGGGCGGCACGGGCACGGCCCGGATGCGCGGCATCAGGGCGTAGGCGGAGTTGTCGCCGCCGGGCTGCTCGAACGGCGAGCGCCCCACGAGCAGGTGCCACAGGGTGGCGGCGAGCGAGTAGACGTCCGAGCGGCTGTCGCCGTTGGACTGGCCGTAGAGCACCTCGGGCGGCGACCACGGCACCGAGACGCCGACGTCCTCGTCGACGTCCTCGGCGTGGCCGCCCCGCCCGGCGATGCCGAAGTCGGTGAGTCCCGGCTGGCCGTACTGACTGACCAGGACGTTGGCCGGCTTGATGTCGCGGTGGATGATGCCGGCCCGGTGCGCGGTCTCGACTGCGCTCGCGAGCTGGATCCCGGTGCGCAGGACCTCCTCCACCGTCATCCGCTCGGCGCGCGAGCGCACGGCGAGGTTCGGCGGCGGGTAGTACTTCATGACGAGGTAGGCGCCGCCGTCGGCGGTCTGCTCGGAACGGAAGACCTGGACGATGTACGGGTGGTCGCCGAGCTGCGCCATCGTGTTCGCCTCGTCGACGAACTGGCGGCGGATGGCGGCGGTCAGCCCCTCGCGCTTGAGGACCTTGACCGCGACGTTCATCCGCGGCTGCTGCTGCTCGTAGAGGAAGACGTCGGCGTACCCGCCCGACCCGAGGGGACGCACGAGCTCGAGCCCCGGGATGCGGGGCGCGTCGGCGGCACTCACCCGTCGACCTCGTAGGTGAGCGAGACCTCGTCGGCGAGGGTGATGACGGCGCCGGGCTCGATGCCCTGGTCCTCGGTGGGCCGCAGCCGCACGGGCTCCTGGCCGGGGAGGGTCACCGTGGTGCCGTTGGTGGAGCCGAGGTCGCGGACGAGGACGTGCCAGCCCTCGAGGACGACCTCCGCGTGGTTGCGGCTGATGTCGCGGTCGACGCCGCCGACCCGCAGCAGGTGCGGGCGCTGGTTGGCGGGGAGCTCCTCGTTGACGCGGGGCGCCCGGCCGAGGAGGACGCCGCGGTCGAGCGGGACGACACCGCCGGTGGAGATCCGCAGGACGCCGAGCGCGGGGCGCGGGGTCTGGAAGGGCTGCTGCGGCGGGATCTCGCGACCGCACGAGCGGCAGGTACCGGCGTGAGGGGGCGACGGGTGGCCCGCCGGGCAGAGGACGGCGAGGACGACGGGGCGGTCGAGGTCGTCGTCGGAGCGGTGCAGCGCGCCGCGGTCGGTGGTGACGTCGGGGGCGGCGTGCTCGTCGACGACGTCGTGCCGTTCGGTCTCCGGAAGGTCGTGGACGGTGTGCCCGGCCTCGGCCTGCGCGGGCTCCTGCACCGGCTGCTCGGCCGGCTCCGGGTCCACGGGGGGCGGCGGGGGCGCGTCCTCGGCGGGCGGCGGCGGGACGAGGACGGGGAGCTCGGCCGTGGGCGGGTTGGTGGGCGCGGGGCCGCCCTGGCCGCCCGCACCGCGGCGCCACGGCACGGAGTCGATGAGGCCGCCCTTCGGCGGGGCGGTCACGGGCACGCGCGACGCCGGGGGCAGGCCGGCGGACGCCTCGTCCGGCGGCGGGAGGGTGAGGTCCGGCTGGACCCGCACCTCGTCGGCGGTGTGGTCCTCGTCCTCGGGCGCCCCGTTCTCGAGCGCGCCGTCCTCGGGGGTCTGGTCCCCGGCCGCATCGGCGACGTCGTGCTCGTCGACCGGGTCGGCCTGCTCCTCGGGCTCGGCCGCCTCGCGGACATCGTCCAGCTCGACCTGGTCCTGCTCGACCGCCTCGTCGGCGGGAGGGGTCGGGTCGGGGGCCGGCTCGGGCTCGGGCTGCTCCTCGGTCACCGGCTGGGCCTGAACCGGTGCGACGGCCACCGGACGGCCGAGGCGGGCGGGGCGGCGCCATCCACGCGGGTTCTCGGGGGCCGGGGCCTCGACCGACACCTCGTCGCCCGCGGCGTCGAGGGCGATGTCGACGTCGCGCCACGGCGCGCGGCCCTCGGCGCCCACCCGGGTGCCGTCGGCGAGCACCACCACGGCGCCACCGCGCACGAGGACGCGCACGGCGTCGTCCCCGACGCTGACGGCGGCGAGGTCGGGTGCACCGGCGAGGCCGTGGGCGGTCAGTGCCTCGAGCAGCCCGGCGAACCCACCCTGTGCGGCCTGCGCCAGCGGTTCGGCGTGCCGCTCGGCCGCGGCGACGACGGCGTGGACGCCCGGACCGGACACCTCGATCCACCCGGGGTGCACGACACAGCGCACGGCGGTCACGGGCGGCTCCTCACGTGTCGGGGCAGGCGGCACGGCCCCCGTCCCGGCGCGGCCGGGGTCCGACCGCAGCCTACTTGCGCCCCGATGACCTGCGCGTCGGGACGGGCGCGCGGACGCACCTCCCCATCCGGACGGCCCGGAAAGACCACAATGGAGGTCGCCCTGCAGGAGGTCGGATGCTGCTCTCCGTGGCCCTGATGCCACCGGACCACGTCCTCGACGACGTCGAGGCGATGCTCGCGCGCACCCCGGCGCCCCCCGGAGAGTTCTCCTGGGTGGGCCGCAGCGCGCTGATGATCCCCGTCTTCGGCCTGGGCAACATCACGCGCGTCGAGGTGAGCGCCATCGCGACCTACCTCTCGGACGAGCTCGTCGACCCCGAGCCGGCGCCGCGCGTGCGCTTCGCCGGGGCGTGGGCCCTGGAGGAGGAGGGCGACCCCACGGTCGCGCTCCCGCTCGTGGGCGAGGTCGACCGCGTCCGGGCCCTCGCCCGCAACCTTCAGGTGCTCGTCGCCGACCACGGCTTCTTCGTCGACCGGCGCAAGTTCGTCCCCCGCCTCACCCTCGGGTCGGTCACCCCGACGACGTCGCTGCCCTTCCTCGAGCGCCTCGTCGGCGCGCTGGCCGAGCACGCGACGCCCATCTGGTCGGTCGACAGCGTGGCGCTGGTCCGCCGCCGCTTCGACGACGACGCCGAGACCGAGATCTGGGAGGTCGTCGACACGGTGTCGACGACGCGCGACCAGGGCTGAGGCCTCAGGTCCGCAGCAGGCCCGCGCGCGGCGCGGTGTCGGCGTCGTCGTCCCCGCCGTCGTCGTCCCACGCGTCGACGGCCACGACCACGACCGAGACGTTGTCGCGGCCCCCGGCCCGCACGGCGGCCGCGACGAGCTGGTCGGCGGCGATCTGCGGGTCGGCGTACTTGCGGGCGATGAGCATGATCTCGCGGTCGTCGAGCTCACCGGACAGGCCGTCGCTGCAGATGACGAAGCGCTCGCCCCGCACCGGCGGCAGCACCCACGTGTCGGCGGCCGGCCCCGGGTCGGACCCGAGGGAGCGGGTGATGACGTTGCGCAGCGGGTGCACCGCGGCCTCGGCGGCGTCGATGACGCCCGCGTCCATCAGCTCGCGGACCTCGGAGTGGTCACGGGTCACCAGGCTCATCCGGTTGTCGGCGAGGCGGTAGACCCGGGAGTCGCCGATGTTGAACACGACCCAGTGCTCGTGGCCGCCGGCGACGACGACGGTGATGCCCGCGACGGTGGTGCCCATGCCCCGCTGCTCGGGGTCGCGGGCCTGCGACTCGAGGATGCGCCGGTTCGCCTCGCGCAGGACGTCCGCGACGTCGTCGGGGCGCTCGGCCGGGCGTTCGTGCAGGTGGCGCAGCGCCTCGACCGCGAGGCGGCTGGCCACCTCACCGGCCGCGTGCCCGCCCATCCCGTCGGCGACGGCGAAGACCATGCCCTCGGCGAGGACGCTGTCCTCGTTGTGGTCGCGGACCCGGCCGACGTGCGTGGCGACGCCCGAGCGCACCCGCAGCGCGGTCCCGGCCAGGGGGCGGTGGTCGGCGGCGCTCACGCGTCGGTCCCGACGGTCAGGGTCTCCAGCACCGACTGGAGGGTGTCGTAGTCGTCCTCGAGGCCCTGGCCGCGCACCCGGCCGGTCGCGACGACGAAGCGGGCCGAGGCGTCGTCACCCGAGGAGGTGGCCAGGACGACCTCGACGACGGGACCGCTCGGCTCGTCCCACGTGAGGTTGCGCGCCGCCCACTCGCGCCCGCCGATCTCGACGACGAAGGCCGGCTCGACCTCGCTGCCCTCGGGGGCCCCGGCGTCGGTGACCTCCTCGACCAGGCCCTGCGCCGCCGTTCCCTCCGCGACGCCGTGCGCCGCCACCCCGACCTCGATCGGGTCACCCGCGCTGCCGGTGCCACGCGCCCGCAGCAGCCCGGAGCCCGCGGGGAGCGCCTCCCAGCCCTCGGGGACCTCGAGGGTCACCGCGGGAAGCGGTGGGGCGGCGGGCCCGGGGTAGGCGAGGACGGGCATGGGTCGGGCTCCTCGGGGGACGAGAGACGTGAGGACCGAGCGTAACCGGGGACCCCGCACCTCCACATGGGGAGAACTCCCCAGTGTCCCGCCCGTGGGCCCGCCCACCGGAGAACTTCGGGCGCACCGGCTGCGCCGCGTGCCAGACTGCACCGACCGTGTACCAGGCCTTCACGACAGGTGGCTTCAACGATGAGCGAAACCCGACCGACGCTGAGCGGGGACTGGGACTTCGACCCGGCGCACACCCGCATCGGGTTCTCGGCCCGGCACGCGATGGTCACCACCGTGCGCGGGTCGTTCAACGAGGTCGTGGGCCACGTCCACGCCGACCTCGACGACATGGACCGGTCCTCGGTCTCGGTGACCCTGAAGTCCGCGAGCGTCGACACCCGCAGCGCCGACCGCGACACCCACCTGCGCAGCGCCGACTTCTTCGACGTCGAGAGGTTCCCGGAGATCACCTTCGTCAGCACCCGCGTCGAGGAGGTCGAGGAGGGCGCGTTCGTCGTCGCGGGCGAGCTGACCATCCGCGACGTCACCAAGGAGATCGCCATCCCGATCTCGCTCCTCGGCGTCGAGACCGACGCCTTCGGCGTGCTGCGGGCCGGCTTCGAGGGCTCGCGCCGCGTCAACCGCCGCGACTTCGGGCTGGAGTGGAACATGCCGCTCGACTCCGGCGGCGTCCTCGTCTCGGAGAAGATCACCCTCGAGTTCGAGATCTCGGCGATCAAGCGCACCGAGGACGCATAGCCCCCAGCGGCCTCAGGCCCCCGACTCGGGCTGCTCGGCCCACCAGGCGCGCAGCCGCTGCGTGGCGGCCTCCTTGCCGATCGGGCCCTCGGAGGTCCGGACCTGGAGCAGGTGCTTGTACGCGCGCCCGAGCACCGGGCCCGGACGGATGCCCAGCTCGGCCGCGATCTCGTTGCCGTCGAGCTCGGGGCGCAGCGCCTTGAACTCCTCCTGCTCCTTGAGGACCTCGATGCGTCGCTCGAGGTCGTCGTAGGTGGCCGCGAGGCGGCGGGCCTTGCGCACGTTGCGGGTGGTGCAGTCGGCGCGGGTCAGCCGGTGCAGCCGAGGGAGCAGGTCGTCGGCGTCGACGACGTAGCGGCGCACCGCCGAGTCGGTCCACTGGCCCTCGCCGTAGCCGTGGAAGCGCAGGTGCAGCTCGACCAGCCGGGACACCGCGGTGATGGTCACCTTGTCGAAGCGCAGCGCCTTGAGCCGCTTGCGCACCAGCTTGGCCCCGACGACCTCGTGGTGGTGGAAGGAGACCCCGCCCCCGTCCTCGAACCGGCGGGTGCCCGGCTTGCCGATGTCGTGGAGCAGGGCGGCCAGGCGCAGCACGAGGTCCGGGCCGGGCACCGACTCGGGCGGGCCGTCGGCCGGGCCCTCGAGGTCGATCGCCTGCTCGAGGACCGTCATCGAGTGCTCGTAGACGTCCTTGTGGCGGTGGTGCTCGTCGACCTCCAGCTGCAGCGCCGGCAGCTCGGGCAGCACCCGGGCGGCCAGGCCGCTCGCGCAGAGCAGCTCGAGCCCGGCGCGGGGGTGGCGGCCGAGCAGCAGCTTGGTCAGCTCGTCGCGGACCCGCTCGGCCGAGACGATCTCGATGGAGGCCGCCATCTCCTTCATCGCGTCGACGACGCCGGGGGCGGGCACGAGGCCGAGCTGGGCGACGAAGCGGGCGGCCCGCATCATCCGCAGGGGGTCGTCGCCGAAGGAGACCTCGGGGGTGGTCGGCGTGCGCAGCCGCTGCGCCTCGAGGTCGACGAGGCCCCCGTACGGGTCCACGAAGGTGAGGTCGGGCAGGCGCAGCGCCATGGCGTTGACGGTGAAGTCGCGGCGCACGAGGTCGTCCTCGAGGGAGTCCCCGAAGGCCACCACGGGCTTGCGGGTCTGGCCGTCGTAGGCGTCGGCGCGGTAGGTGGTGACCTCGACGACGGTGCCGCCGCGGCGGGCGCCGATGGTGCCGAAGGCGCGGCCCATGTCCCACGTCGCGGTGCCCCACGCGGTGAGCACGGCCTCGGTCTCGTCGGGCCGGGCCGAGGTCGTGAAGTCGAGGTCGGTGGCCGGGCGGCCGAGGAAGGCGTCGCGCACCGGACCGCCGACGAGGGCGAGGGTGTGCCCGGCCGCCGCGAACCGCTCACCGAGGTCGGTGAGGACGGGCAGGACGGGAGCGAGCTCCGCGACCGCCTGGCGCAGCCAGGACGAGGGCGGTTGAGGGGTGGGCACGAGGACCAAGCGTAGGCCGCACCGGGGCGCGCGCCGGACCCCGCGGTCCCGGACCCCCACGGGGTCCACTCGTTAGAGTGACCGGATGAGCCACCCTGCGACCGACCCGACCGGAGTGCCGCCGCGGCGGCTCCCGGCCGTGGAGGAGCGCAGCGCGGGTGGCGTCGTCGTCGACGTGCACGAGGGCGAGGCCCGCATCGCGGTCATCGCGCGGCGCAACCGCGCGGGTCGGGTCGAGTGGTGCCTGCCCAAGGGGCACATCGAGGGCGAGGAGACCCTGCCGCAGACCGCCGCGCGCGAGGTGGCCGAGGAGACCGGCATCGAGGGCGTCGTCCTCATCGAGCTCGGCACCATCGACTACTGGTTCGCGGCCGGTGAGCGGCGCATCCACAAGTACGTGCACCACTACCTCCTCGAGGCCGTGGGCGGGCACCTCACCATCGAGAACGACCCGGACCACGAGGCGATCGACGTCGCGTGGCTACCCTTGCGCGAGGCCCACCGCCACCTGACGTTCCCGAACGAGCGCCGGATCGCCCGCCTGGCCTGGACCCGCCTGGCCGGCGACGCCTGAGCCCCGCTCCCTCCCCGTCAGGACCCCGATGACCTCCGAGCCCCCGTCGAGCCCGACCGCCGGTCCGCCCGCGCGTGAGGAGCCGGTCGCCCCCGTCGAGGGCGTCGACCCCGACGCGGCGACCACCGACGAGGAGGTCCCCGAGCCCGAGGCGCACCGGCAGAGCGTGGGCCGGGCCGGCGCGATCATGGCCGGCGGCACCTTCGTCAGCAGGGTCGTCGGGCTGGTCCGGGCCGCGATGCTCACCGGCGTCATCGGCACCACCGGCTACGCGGCCGACGGCTTCACCGCCGCCAACACGCTGCCCAACTCCTTCTACATCCTCATCGCCGGCGGCGCGCTCAACGCGATCCTCGTCCCGCAGATCGTCCGCGCGAAGCTGCGCCCCGACGGTGACGAGTTCGTCAACCGGATCATCACGCTCTCGGTCGCAGCCCTTTTCGGGGCCACGGTCCTCGCCACCCTCCTCGCCCCGCTGCTCGTCCCGCTGTACTACCGGACGCGCTCGGAGGAGGCCATCGGCCTGGCCATCGTCTTCGCGTACGTCTGCCTGCCGCAGATCTTCTTCTACGGGCTCTACACGCTGCTCGGGCAGGTGCTCAACGCCAACGGGCGCTTCGCCGGGTACATGTGGGCCCCGGCGCTGGCCAACGTCGTCGCGGTCGTCGGCCTCGTCGTGTTCGTCCGGATGGGGTTCCCCCAGAACGCCGCGCCGGCCGACTGGACGCCCGCGATGATCGCCGTCCTCGCGGGCTCGGCGACCCTGTCGATCGTCGCCCAGGCGGTGTGCCTGGTCATCCCCCTGCGCCGGATGGGCTTCCGGTACCGGCCGGTGTGGGGCGTGCGCGGGGTGGGGCTGGGCGAGGTCAGCAACGTCGCGAAGTGGACCTTCGGGTCGATCGTCGTCAGCCAGCTCGGCTTCCTCGTCACCTCCAACGTCCTCACCCGGGCCACCGACCTCGGCGAGCGCGCGGGCGACGCCACGGCCGGCCTCGCGGCCTTCAACCCCGCCCTCCTCCTCGTCATGCTCCCCCACGGCCTGGTCACCGTCTCCCTCGTCACCGCGCTCTACACGCGCCTCTCCGAGGCCGCGAGCCGCGACGACCACGCCGAGGTGCTGCGCTACCACGCGCAGGGCCTGCGGATGCCGTCGGTGATCCTCGTGCCGGGGGTCGTCCTCATCGGCGTGCTGGCCCCCTACGTGGCCTCCACCTTCTTCTTCACCAACAGCCTCGAGCAGACCAAGGCCATCGCCATCGTGCTGCAGGGCCTGGTCTGGATGGTCCTGCCGATGGCGTGGACCTACCTCAACGACCGCGTCTTCTACGCCCACCAGATGACGTGGATGTCGTTCCGCATCCAGTGCGTCACCACCGGGCTGTCCTCGCTGGGGGCGCTCATCGCCTCGCGCCTCGACCCGGGCCTCACGGCGTTCGCGCTCTCGGTCGGGCAGTCGTGCGCCGTGTTCGTCTCCGCGGGGGTGGGGTTCTGGGTGCTCAGGCGGATGCACGGCCACATCGGGCTGAGCCGGGCGGCCGGGATGTACCTGCGACTGCTCGTGCCCGCGCTCGTCACGGCGTTCGTCCTGCTGTGGGTCATCGGGACCGTGGTCCCCGACCTCGGCGAGCGGCGCGGGGTGGCCGGCCTGCTCGAGGGCGGCCTCGTCCTCGGCGCGGCGGCCGCGGTGCAGCTGGCGGTCACCTGGACCGTCGCCCGGGCACTCGGCGTCACCGAGGTCGCGGCGGCGCTCGAGCCGCTCACGCGTCGGCTTCGTCGCCGCTGACCCGTCCCTGTCTACGATGGGTCGAGCACCCGCCCACCGTGGGTGCCGCGCACCCGTGCGCGCCGACGACGTCGACACGAAGGAGCAACGGTGAGGGGTGTGGGTCCCGGGACCGTCCTCGGCGGGCGCTACGCCGTCCACCGCAGGCTCGAGCAGCGCCGCGACGTCGAGCGCTGGTCGGCCGACGACACGACCCTCGGTCGCACCGTCTCCGTCCTCGTCATCGGCTCCGACGACCACCGCACGGCGGCCCTGCTCGACGCCGCGCGCCGCGCCGCGTCGGTCTCGCACGCCGTGTTCGCCCGCATCCTCGACGTCGGCACCGACGAGGAGGTCGCGTACGTCGTCGAGGAGGACCTCTCCTCCGCCCGCACGCTCACCGACCTCGTCACCGACGGTGGCGTGCCCGGCGACGAGGTCCGCCGCATCACCGGCGAGGTCGCCGCGGCCCTCGAGGCCGCCCGCCAGCGCGGCATGCACCACCTCGAGCTCGAGCCCGACGACGTCCTGCGCACCCACGAGGGCGACGTGCGCCTGCGTGGCCTGGAGACCGCCGCCGTGCGCGCCGGTCACGAGGGCGCCGAGGCCGACGAGGCCGCCCGCCGCGACGCCGTGGGGGTCGTGGCCCTCGCCTACGCCGGGCTCACCGGGCTGTGGCCGCTCGGGTCGGGCGGGTCCGGCCTCGGGGCCGCGCCGCGCGTGCCCGGCGGGGTCGCCGCTCCCTCCGAGATCGCCGCGGGCGTCCCGCGCGACCTCGACGCCATCTGCCGCCTCACCATCAACGACGACCAGGGCCCCACCAGCCCCGGTGACTACGCGCGCCAGGTGGCGCCGTGGCCCTCGCGCCAGGTCGTGGGCCGCCCGGTCGTGCCCGCCGTCACCCCGCCGCGTCCCGAAGGGCTCGACGCCCCGTCCTCCGATGACGACGCCGCGCCGGTCGAGGACGAGGCCCCCGCCACCGAGGCCCTGCCGGCCGACGACCTCGAGGACACCCGGCCCAGGCCGCGCGTCGGTGGGGCCGCTGCGGCCGCCCTCGGCGGTGCCGCCCTGGGTGGGGCCGTCGGCGGCGCCATCGGTGCCGCCGGGTCCGGTGCGCCCGACACCACGCACGAGCTCCCGCGCCTGACCCCCGCCAGCGACCGCCCGCTCACCCCTGACGACGACGGTGGTGTCGACGACGTCTTCGGCGCCGATGGCGACGGCCATGGCGGTCGCGACGCGGCCGCCGCCGCCTTCGACGACACGGACGACCCGGACGACGCCGACGACGAGGGCTTCGAGGCGACCCGCGTCATCGCCCTGCCCACACCGCCACCGCCACCGCCACCGCTGGCGCGTGCCGGGCGCGACGAGGACCTCGACGACCCCCGGGACACCGACGACGAGCGCTGGGACGACTCCGACGACGATGACGACAGCACCGGTGAGGGTCGTGGCGCCGCCGCGGCCGCCGGTGCGGCAGCGGCCGGCGCCGCCGTCGCGGGGGCCCTGGGCAGCGTCGGTGAGCGCGTGGGCAGCCTGGCCCGCCGCGCCGTCGACAAGGTCTCCGAGCTCAGCCCGGACACCACCGCCGGCCCCGGCGCCGGTGACCTCGAGGCCCCGGCCCCCCTGGTCCCCTCCGAGCCCCTGACCAAGGACGAGTCGAAGCTGGCGCTGGCCATCGTCGTGGTGTTCCTCGTGGCGGCGCTCGTCATCGGCATCTGGGGCGTCACCCGGATCGGCGCGAACACCGACCTGCAGATCGGCAGCGGCAACGGCCCGGCCACCCGCACCACCACCGTGCCCCCGTCCTCCGGCACCCCGAGCCAGGGCTCGTCCGAGGCGCCCTCCGGTGCCGCGGAGCCGCTGGCCATCCTCAAGGTCGAGGCGTACGACCCGGGGGGTGACGGTGCCGAGAACAACAGCAGCACCCCCAAGACCTACGACGGCAACCCGAGCACCGGCTGGTCCTCGGAGAACTACCGCAGCGACCAGTTCGGCGGCCTGAAGAAGGGCCTGGGCGTCATCGTCGACCTCGGCCCCAACAAGAAGCCGCAGGGGATCGAGCTGACCATCCCCGTCGCCGCCGACATCGAGGTCTACGTCGGCCCCGACAACCGCCTCGAGGGCGCCACGAAGGTCGGCGAGAAGGCCGACGCGAAGGGCACGGTCACCTTCCAGGTCCCCGCCGACGTCAGCGGGCAGTACATCGTCGTCTGGTACACCAAGCTCACCGCCGACGACCGCGGCAAGCGCCGCGCGTCCCTCAACGAGGTCGTCGTCACCGGCTGACGCCGGGCCACCCGATGTCCGACGACCTCCAGGCGCTCAGCGACCGCGACCTCGTGGCGCGCCACGTGGCCGGGGACGGCGGTGTCGCGTTCGGTGAGCTGTTCCGCCGCCACCGCGACCGGATGTACGCGGTGGCCCTGCGCACGACGTCGAACCGCGAGCTCGCCGCCGACGCCGTGCAGGAGGCGTTCATCTCGGCCTTCCGCCGCGCGGACGCCTACCGCGGGGAGGCCGCGGTGACGACCTGGCTGCACCGCATCGTCGTCAACGCCTGCCTCGACCGGATCCGCCGCGAGCGCGTCACCGTGCGCCGGGCCGGTGACGTCGCCGAGCTCGACCTCCCCGACCGCCACGACCACCACGCGTCGGTGGAGGCGCGCCTCGACGTCCACGCGGCGCTGGCGCAGATCCCCGAGGGCCAGCGGATGGCGCTCGTGCTCGTCGACATGCACGGGATGTCGGTGGCGCAGGCCGCGGCCGTGCTCGGGGTCGCCGAGGGCACCGTGAAGTCGCGGTGCTTCCGCGGGCGCGAGGCGCTGGCCGCCATCCTGCGCGTGCGCGAGGAGCCGCTCGCCGAGTCGACGGAACCCCGGGGGGCGCCATGACGTCCCACCTTCGGCCCGCCCCCCGTGTGGGGCGGGCCACCACCCACCGTTTCCCCGAGCCCGAGGGCACGTCCCGGAGGACCACGTGAGCCGCACCCACGACGACGACGCACCCGTCGAGCACGACCCGACGGGCATGCGCGCGCTGCTGGCGAGCCTTCCGGACCCCGGCCCCATGCCCGACGACCTCGTCGCCCGCATCACCGCCGCCCTGTCGGCCGAGGGCTCCTCCCCCGGCCTGCACGCGGTCCCCGACGTCCCCGACGCCGCACCGCGCTTCGATGACGACGCACCGGTCCCGGCGTGGGCCGGCACCCCGGATGCCGATGGTGTGTCGTCCGGCGCGACGGTCGTGCCGCTGCGGCGCCGGTCGTGGGGGCGCCACCTCGCGGTGGCCGCTGCCGTCGTCGGGGCCGTGGGCCTGGGCGGGGTGGCCCTGCAGGCGACCAACGGCGGCCTCGTCGCGTCGTTCGACGCCACGAGCGGGGGCGGCGCCGACAGCGGCGCCTCGATGGCGGAGGGCTCCAAGGACCAGGGCGGGTCGGCGCCCCAGGCCGCACCCGCGGCGGGGTCCGGCGAGGTGGTCGTCGTCCTCACCGACACGGCGTACTCCTCGGCCGACCTCGGCAGCGTGGCCCGGCTGACCGCGGTCTCCCCGCCCCAGGCGCTGCGCGACCTCGCGGCGGAGGCGCCGAGCCTGGGCCCGATCGCCACGTCCATCGGGGCGCGGTCGTGCGCCGACGCGCTCGGCATCGCGCCCACGGCAGGGCTCCTCGTCGACCTCGCGCAGGTCGACGGCGCGCCGGCGGCCGTCATCATCGCCACGGAGGAGACCGGGCGGTCGGCGTGGGCCGTGCAGCGCTCGTGCACCACGGGTACCACCGGCCTCATCCGTGGACCCGTGCCGCTCGGCTGAGAGCGGGGCGGGTGCCCCATCGGGGAGGCACCGGCGGGGCGGGCGGGCCGCGGGAACACCGCGGGCCTAGGATCGGTTCATCAAGAGCACCGCATGTTGCGGTCGCCACCCGTCGTCACCACAAGGGGCTGTGTCCACGTGACCTCCGACGTCCGCAACGTCATCATCATCGGCTCCGGCCCCGCGGGCTGGACCGCCGCCGTCTACGCCGCGCGCGCCAACCTCGAGCCGCTGGTGTTCGAGGGTTCGGTCACCGCCGGTGGGGCGCTGATGAACACCACCGAGGTCGAGAACTTCCCCGGGTTCCGCGACGGGATCATGGGCCCCGACCTCATGGAGAACATGCGCGGCCAGGCCGAGCGGTTCGGGGCGCAGATCATCACCGACGACGTCGAGTCCGTCGCGCTCGACGGCGACGTCAAGGTCGTCGTCGACGCCGAGGGCACCGAGTACCGGGCGCGCACCGTGATCCTGGCGATGGGGTCCGCCTACCGCGAGCTCGGCCTGCCCGACGAGAAGCGGCTGTCCGGGCACGGGGTGTCCTGGTGCGCCACCTGCGACGGGTTCTTCTTCCGCGACCAGGACATCGCCGTGGTCGGCGGCGGTGACTCCGCGGTCGAGGAGGCCACCTTCCTGACCAAGTTCGCTCGCACCGTGACCATCGTGCACCGCCGTGACGAGCTGCGCGCCTCGGCCATCATGGCCGCTCGCGCCCACGGCAACGACAAGATCCGCTTCGCCTGGAACAGCGAGGTCGCCGCCATCCACGGCGACGACAAGCTCACCGGGGTCACCCTGCGAGACACCCTCACCGGCGAGACCCGACTGCTGCCGCTGACCGGGCTGTTCATCGCCATCGGCCACGACCCCCGCAACGAGCTCGTCCAGGGCGTCGTCGACCTCGACGACGAGGGCTACGTCCTGGTCCAGGGCCGCACCACGGCCACCAACCTGCCCGGCGTCTTCGCCTGCGGTGACCTCGTCGACCACACCTACCGCCAGGCCATCACCGCCGCCGGCTCCGGCTGCGCCGCCGCCCTGGACGCCGAGCGCTTCCTCGCCCACGCCCACACCCCCGCCCTCACCCACTGACCCCCCGGCGTGTCGGACCCCTCCGGCAGCATCGGGACCAACGCCACCGCCCACCCTCGCGAAAGGACCCCCCATGGGAGCCGTCTCCAAGACCACCGACGCCACGTTCGAGGCCGACGTCATCAACAGCGACAAGCCCGTGCTCGTCGACTTCTGGGCCGAGTGGTGTGGCCCGTGCCGCGCCGTCGCCCCGATCCTCGACGAGATCGCGCGCGACCACGACGAGGTCACCATCGTCAAGCTCAACACCGACGAGAACCCGGCCATCACCGGCAAGCTCGGCATCACGAGCATCCCCACGATGCACGTCTACCAGAACGGCGAGATCGTCAAGACGATCATCGGCGCCATGCCGAAGCCGAAGCTGCTCCGCGAGCTCGAGCCCTTCCTCGGCTGATTCTCGTAGACCCCGCGACAGAGGCGCGGATCCCGTTGTCGTTCAACGGGATCCGCGCCTCTTGTCGTTCGTCGGCGTGAGGGTCGGGCTCAGTCCTTGGCGCCGCGCAGCTGCATCGCGTCGAGGATCCGGTTGAGGTCCTCCACGGAGGCGAACTCCACGGTGAGCCGGCCCTTCTTGGCGCCCAGCGCGATGCGCACGCGGGTCTCCAGGCGGTCGGAGAGGTCGGCGGCGAGGTCGTCGAGTTGCGGTCGGCGTGCCCCGGCCCGGGGGGCCTTGCGGGCGGCGGGGGTCTCGCCGTCGCCGAGGGCGACGATCTCCTCGACCGTGCGCACCGACAGCCCCTCGGCGACGATGCGCTGGGCGAGGCGCTCCATCGCGGCGCCGTCGGGGAGGCCGAGCAGGGCGCGGGCGTGACCGGCCGAGAGCACCCCGGCGGCGACGCGGCGGGCGACGACCGGCGGGAGCTTCAGCAGGCGCAGCGTGTTGGAGATCTGCGGGCGCGAGCGGCCGATCCGCTGGGCGAGGACCTCCTGGGTGCACCCGAAGTCGTCGAGGAGCTGCTGGTAGGCGGCGGCCTCCTCGAGGGCGTTGAGCTGGCTGCGGTGGAGGTTCTCCAGGAGGGCGTCGCGCAGGAGGTCGTCGTCGTCCGTGGACCGGATGATCGCCGGGACGGTGTCCTTGCCGGCCTCGCGGGAGGCGCGCCAGCGCCGCTCGCCCATGATGAGCTCGAAGCGCACCCCGTCCTCGGGGGTGCTGAGCGGGCGGACGACGATGGGCTGCAGGACGCCGATCTCGCGGATGGAGTGCACCAGCTCGGCCATGTCGTCCTCGTCGAAGACGGTGCGCGGCTGGCGGGAGTTGGGGCGGATCGCGTCGAGCGGGATCTCGGCGAACTCGGCTCCGGGGACGGGCTGCAGGGCCTCGCCGTCGATCGTCTGGGCGGTGACCGGCTGGGCGGCGACAGGCTCCTGACCTGCGGGAACGCCGGGAGCGGCGGGCTTCGGGGCGGCCGTGTCAGCGCGGTCACGGGTGCCGTTGCCGTCACCGGCGGGCGCCTCGTCGCGGTCGCGGAAGAAGACGTCGACCGGCCGGTCGGCGGTCGCCGTCCCGGCAGTGGGGATGAGTGCGCCCAGGCCACGGCCCAGTGCGCGTCGCTTCTCGCTCATGCGGTCTCCTCGGTGTTCTCACGGACGGCGACACCGCGCTCGGCGAGCTCGACGGCCGCCTCGAGGTAGGAGAGCGCCCCGCTGCTGTTGGGGTCGTAGGTCATGACGGTCTCGCCGTGGCTGGGGGCCTCGGAGATGCGCACCGACCGCGGGACGGTCGCGCGCAGGGTCTGGTCGGGGAAGTGCTCGCGGACCTCGTCGGCAACCTGCGCCGAGAGCCGGGTGCGCCCGTCGTACATCGTCAGCAGGATCGTCGAGACGTGCAGCCGCGGGTTGAGGTGGTTGCGGATCAGCTCGATGTTCTTCAGCAGCTGGGAGAGCCCTTCGAGCGCGTAGTACTCGCACTGGATGGGGATGAAGACCTCGGTCGCCGCGACGAACGCGTTGACCGTGAGCAGTCCCAGGCTGGGCGGGCAGTCGATGAGGACGTAGTCGAGTCGGTCCCCGCTGGCGGCTCGGGCGTCGACGTAGGCCGTGACGGCCTTCTCGAGCCGGGTCTCGCGCGCGACGAGCGAGACGAGCTCGATCTCGGCGCCGGCGAGGTCGATGGTCGCCGGGATGCAGGTGAGGTTGCGGATGTCCGGGCAGGTCTGGACGACGTCCTCGATGGGTGTGCCCTCGACGAGCACGTCGTAGACGCTCGGGACCTCGGCGTGGTGGTCGATGCCCAGCGCCGTGCTCGCGTTGCCCTGCGGGTCGAGGTCGATGACGAGGACCGTGCTGCCTGCCTGGGCCAGGGCGGCGGCGACGTTGACGGTCGTCGTGGTCTTCCCCACCCCACCCTTCTGGTTCGCCACCGTGAGGACCCGCGTCCGCGGAGGGCGCGGCACGTTGCGACCACTCAGCGTGATGCGCTTGCGGGCGTCCTCCGCCACCGCGCGGGCGAGGGGGCTCTGGTGGTCGGCGCCGGGAATGGCTGCGGCGATCTGGGCACGCTCGGCGAAGTCGTCGTCCACGGGGCGGGGGTGCTCCTGAGGTGTCTCACCGCTGCGCGGGGTGGGCGCAGCCGGCTCGGTGGGGATGGGTGCCTCGACCTCGGTGACGGAGGCGGTGACGGGCTGCTCCGGCGGCGTTTCACGTGAAACCACGACGTCCTGCTCAGGCGATGTTTCACGTGAAACGGTGTCGGGTCCCGGCCAGCCCAGCGGGCTCGTCGGGGACCCGGACAGCCGGGGAAAGCCGAGTCCCGGGGCCGCGGAGCGCGCCTCGGTGACGTCACTCGTGGTGCTCACGCGGACCACCTTCTCGTCGGGGGACATTGGCCCGCTCATCCAACCCCACGACCGTGGGACACGCCAAAGCGTCGTCCACACCCACCCCTTCGTATGTCGTCCTCGGCGCGACACGCCGCCATGGTGCTGGTGTGACGACCAGTCCCGCCATCCGGTCATGAACTGTCCACCGGTCGGAACGGCTGCGGTCCCGGGCGTCCTCGACGACCGCCCGTTGAGGGGGTGGCTCCACAACCCTTCGGCAGCTGGCCTCTGGGCCTCCATGGAGGGCCTTACCCCACCGATGTTTCACGTGAAACGCTGCCAGAACGTTCGCCGACCAGTGGCACCACCAACTCCCGACCGAGAGGCAGCGAGGCCTCCTTGGCCTCCGCGCGGCGGTCCCACACCCATCCGGCGGTCAGCCAGTGACCACCCATGTGTCTCGCGCGATGCCGAGGCCCTGCGGACCGGCTCGCCGGCTGCGCGCGCAGTGCCTTCGGAGCAACTCCCCTGGTGCGGGTGCAACGGTCGGCGTCGCAACCACCTGTCCGGGGCAGGACCAGACCTCGCCTCGCCTCTCGGTGTGGACGAGGTGTGCTCTCGGTACCTGACCAGGGTGCCCCTCCCACGGCAGGGTGACAGCGCCGTCCTTCCGTCACTGGCACACCCCCCACGGCACCGGGCCGCACCACGGCTCACCAGCTCGGGGCGCCGCCCGTTCCGATCCACCCCGCGGGAGACAGTCCGACGATCAGCCACCCACGCGGTGACCGACGACCGAGGCCTCCACGTCACGCGGCGATGGGAGCCTCCCCTGCGTGGGCCGGATGCCGTGGGTCCAGGCGGCCGAGCGCTGGGCAGTTCGCGTTGTCGTCCATCGAGCGGCACGCCGGGCCGGCGACCAACCCAGCGACACCGACCGGAATCGGCTGTCGCACAAGGCTGCTCGAGGGGCGAGCCGGTGATGCGCGGCCGATCCCAAGGTCTCGCCTGCCCGCGTCCTTCACCCTCCCGTTGGGGTCCACGGGGCGTCGTCCACTCGGAAGCCCCGGGGATCCCTGCGCTCCGCGCTGCGACTCCCGATCACGAGGCGGACTCATTCGCACGACCTCCCATGCGAGGGCCACTGGGCGACCCGCTCCCGGCACCGGATCGCCGGTGGTCCCGCCCGGGGGCAGCCGTCCCGATAGCGCGCCCCCCGGCGGTCTGTCCCCGACGGTCCGTACCCGGCTGCCGTCCTCGGGCAACCCGTGCGTCGGCGGTCCGCCCACGGCAACCCGACCCCGGGCGGGCAGTCCGTCGGCCAACTCTCCTCGCGGACTCGCCCCCCGGGGTCAGTCCCCGACCGCCCATCCTCAGTGCGCCAGCCGTGGAAGGCCTCTTCGCCCGCTACCTGTCCTCGGCGACCCGCCCCCCGTGGTCAGTCCCCCGGCCGCTCCGCTTCGGTGAGTTGGCCCTCGGCGGGCCTCCACCCGCCACCCGTCCTCGGTGACCCGTCCCGGTCCTCGGTGACCCGCCCCGCGGCGGCGACTCGTCCGCCGGACCGCCCTGAGCAACCGCCTCCCGTCCGCCGGGGTGGGCACGGTCTCCCGGCGCCTGTCGGAGTGGACTGACGAAAGAGGGCGATGGGCATCCACGAGGGGCTGCCCTAACGACCCCTTGTTCGGCCGTGTGGCTGTCAGATTGGCCTTCGGCTCCCGCAGACCTGGTCGTCCCGGGGCCGCTCTCGGGACGATGTTTCACGTGAAACACGGCGGAGAGGCGACGAGGGCTTGTCGGTCCTCCCCCCACGACTCCTCGTCCAACGGGGGCGAGGAGTCGGACCCGTGACCTGACACCGACCGATGCGGTGTCGACGAGTCCGTCGGACCGGCAGCATCGCAGCGCCCCAACCACCATCCCGAGGGGGCCGTAGCCGTCGACGACCGGCAGCTCCATCCACCTGTCGTCGACCCGTTGGACGGGCCCAGCGAGGGCGCTGACGACACCGGTGTCCCTCCCTCCTTCACGCGACCGGCTGGGGATGACCGGTGGGTCGAGGGTGTGGACAACCGTGCCGACCCGCACGATGCCGCGCCTTTCGCCCTGTGGACAGAGCGTCGCGTCCATGTCACCCAGGGCGTCACGTTCGGACCGTTTCACGTGAAACACCGACACGCGCCACGGGTCACCATGTGTCGTCTCGCGAGTGGCCCGGCCCGGGATCCATCTGTCCGGATGGCTCATCGCCCCCGCCGGCGCGACCCCCTTCGCACTGTCACCTGTAGCGTCGCGCACGCACCCCGTCCGGTGATCCACCCGGACGTCCCGGGACGGGGTCAGTCCTTCGAAGCCTTCTTCGCCCGCGCCTCCCGCGGGCTGGGGGACTTCTTCTTCCGGCCACCGCCGACGGCGCCACGCACCGGCTTCGGCGCGAACTGGAGGTCGACCGTCAGTACCGGCTCCTCGAGCAGCTCGCCGCCGTGCGCCGTCACCACCGCGGTGCGCAGTCCCAACCGGACGAGGGCCGCCCTGTCCTCCTCCAGCTCATCGGCCGCAGATCGCCCCTTCATCGCGACCAGGGTCCCGTCGGTGGAGAGCAGCGGAGCGCACCACCGAGCCAGCTTGTCGAGCCGGGCCACCGCCCGAGCCGTCACGAAGGGAGCCGACAGCACGCCGGCGAACTCCTCCGCTCGCCCGCGGTGCACCGTGACGTTCTCCAGCCCGAGCTCGGCCACCACGCCCTCGAGCCACGTCGTGCGCCGCAGCATCGGCTCGACGAGGTGCACGTCGAGGTCCGGGCGCACGATGGCGAGCACGACCCCGGGCAGCCCGGCCCCCGAACCGACGTCCACGACCCGCGACCCCAGAGGGAACGCCTCCGCGACCACCGCGCAGTTGAGCACGTGCCGCTCCCACAGCCGCGGCACCTCGCGCGGCCCGATCAGCCCGTGGCTGACCCCGGTGTCCGCGAGGATCGCGGTGAAGCGCTCCGCGAGACCGAACCGCTCACCAAACACACCAGCCGCACCCGGGGGTGCGGCTGGCGGTGCGGCGGGAAGCTCGTCCTGGCCGTCATGTTTCACGTGAAACGCAACCTCAGGCGGGGAGGATGACGACGAAGCGGCGCGGCTCGGCGCCCTCGGACTCCGACGCCAGGCCGGCGGCGAGGACCTCGTCGTGGACGACCTTGCGCTCGAAGGCGGTCATCGGCGACAGCGGCTTGCGCTCACCGGACTCCTTGACCTCGGCAATGGCCTCCTTGGCCAGCTCGACGAGCGTGGCGCGGCGCTCGGCGCGGTGGCCCGCGACATCGAGCATGAGGCGGCTGCGCTCACCGGTGGCGGACTGCACCGCGAGACGGGTCAGCTCCTGGAGGGCGTCGAGGACCTGGCCGTTGGCGCCGACGAGACGGCGCGGGACGCGACCGTCCTCGGAGTCGACGACCGACACGGCGGCGCGGTCGCCGTCGATGTCGACGTCGATGTCTCCGTCGAGGTCGCAGATGTCGAGGAGCGTCTCGAGGAAGTCGGCGGCGACCTCACCCTCGCGCTCGAGGATCTGGCGACGGGTGCGACCGGAGGTCTCGGTGCCGGCCGCAGGGGTGGTCTCCTCGGAGTCGGTGTCGACGACGGTGTCCGTCGTCTCCTCGAGCTCCGCGGTGGTGGTGGTGGTGTTCTCGCTCATGGGCGGTCTCCTGCGTGAGGGGGATCAGGTCGTGGGGGGCTTGGCCGCGGGGCTCGACTGCTGCTTCGAGACCGCCTTCTGGCCCGTTCCCTGCTTCTTCTTGCGCTTCTTCGAGGCCGGCTGGACGCGCTGGCCCACCTGCTTGGCCTCTTCCTCGGCCTCGAGCTCGGCGGCCGTCGGGGCCCCGGGGATGGGCTTGCCCTTCTTCGCCAGACGGGCGTGGTACGCCTTCTCGGCCGGGGACCCGGGCGCGGGGAGGCGCCGGATGACGTAGAACTGCTGGCACATCGACCAGATGTTCGTCGTGAACCAGTAGACGAGGACACCGAGCGGGAAGTTCACACCGGACACGGCGAACACGACGGGAAGCACGTAGAGCAGGAGCTTCTGCTGCTTGGCGAAGGGGTTGTCCAGCGCGGAGGCCGGCATGTTCTTCGTCATCAGCTGGCGCTGCGTGGTGAAGGTCGTGGCCGACATCAGGACGATGAGGACGATCGTGACGATCTTCGTGCTCATCGCACTCGACCCGAGGAAGGTGTCGGACAGCTGCGCGCCGAAGATCGAGGCGCGCTCCGCCTGCGACGCCACGACCTGGTCGATCGGCCCGACCGGGGTCTTGGTCCCGGCGGCGATGTCGTCAAGGCCGTTGAGGACCTGGAACAGGCCGAAGAAGAACGGGGACTGGGCGAGGATCGGCAGGCACGAGGAGAAGGGGTTGGTCCCCTCCTTCTTGTACAGCTCCATCGTCTCGGAGGTCATCGCCTGGCGGGACTCGGGGTCGTTCTTGCCCTTGTACTTCTTCTGGATCTTCTGCAGCTCGGGCTGGATCATCTGCATCTTGCGCGAGGCCATGATCTGCTTGAAGAACAGCGGGATCATCACCGCGCGCATGACGAGCACGAGGCCGACGATCGACAGCGCCCAGGTCCAGCCCGACGCCTCCGGCATGCCGATGGAGGTCAGGCCCTGGTGGAAGCCGTACATGATCCAGGCCACGAGCCACTCGATCGGGGCCATGATCGTGTTGAAGAAGTCGCCCATGGTGTCCTTACGGCTGTGCCGGCGGGCGCCGGCGGTGAGGTGTCACGGTCGTGACGGTGGTCAGTGGGGGTGACCCGCGGCCAGGGGTGCGCCCGGGTGGGGCTCCTGGTCGGGGTCGGCGGGGATGTCGCGGGGGCCGGTCGTCCCGGGTACCGGTCGGCCGGTGGCCGGGTCGCGCAGCGGGACGTGGTCGACGCCGCCGGGAGCCCAGGGGTGGCAGCGCCCGAGCCGGCGCACCGCCATCCACGAGCCGCGCAGCGGGCCGTAGGTCTCGAGCGCGGTCACGGCGTAGGCCGAGCAGGAGGGGTAGTACCGACAGGCGGGGGGTCGCATCGGCGAGATGAGGCGCTGGTAGAGGCGGATCGTCCAGATCAGGGGCGTCGCCAGCACGCGTCCGATGCTCATCTCACCCCTCCGAGTCGTCGAATCACCTTGTGGACCAACGGATCCAGCGCCTCGCCGAGTTCCCGCGAGGAGGCCGCGGCTGCCGCCGGGTTCGCCCGCACCACGACATCGGTGCCGGCCGGGAGCCGGTCGAGGCGCGCCGCGACGAGGGCCCGGAGCCGCCGCTTGGTGCGGTTGCGCACCACGGCACCCCCGACGGCCTTCGACACGACGAAACCGACCCGCGGCGGGAGACCCGCACGCGCGTCGGTCTGGTGGGCGTGGACCACGAGGAGCCGGGAGCCGGCCCGAGAACCTCCGGAGGCCCGGACCGCCGACGTGAACTCCGCGCGTTCGCGCAGTCGGTTCGGCGCCGGCAGCACCGGGTGGCCCTCAGGCGGAGAGCTCGGAGCGACCCTTGCGGCGGCGGGCGGCCAGGATGGCGCGGCCGGCACGGGTCCGCATGCGAAGGCGGAAGCCGTGCGTCTTGGCGCGACGACGGTTGTTCGGCTGGAAGGTCCGCTTGCTCACGTCAGTTCTCTCATCTGGAGGCGGGCCGGATCGGCCCGGTGGTCGGGGGAGCCTGGTGGATCGGCTGCCATCGGAAGCCCATGACCCAGCGGGGGTTCCCGCACCATCTTCGGTGCGGGTCACGGGCATGCGAAAACAGCCGACCAACAGGCCTGTTCACGGTACGCGACCGGGGCCAGCAGGGTCAAACCGGCCGGCACGGGTGCACAGGGCTGGGGAAAACCCTCTAGGATCCCACGGAGCACCGCCTGCCCCCCGGAACGACACACCCACCCGGACCCACTCGGCGATCCCCACAGTCTGTGGACAACGATGTGGATTGCACCGGCCACCGAGGTCAGGGCGCGGACGACGGCCCGAGGGGCGAAAGGACGGGGACCTGACTGTGGCGGACGCGACGATGGCCCAGCTGTGGCGGACCACTCTCGAGGTCCTGGACTCCGACGGGATCCCGGTGCAGCAGAGGGCCTTCCTCTCGCTGGCCCGCCTCGTCGGCCTCCTCGACGACACGGCGCTCATCGCCGTCCCGAACGACTTCACCAAGGACATCGTCGAGACCCGCCTTCGCGACCGGGTCACCGCGACCCTGGGGGCCCAGCTCGGCCGCGACGTCCGGCTCGCCGTCACCGTCGACCCGTCCCTTGCCGAGGCCGCCGCCCGCGAGGCGGAGCTGAACGGTGAGGACGACGGCCACGACCAGCGCGCCGCCGACCGCCGCCAGGAGATCGACGACCTCGACATCGGCGAGGACGAGGTCGACCCCTACGGCTCCGACCACGGCGCCGCCGACGCGCTCCCCGGCGGAGGCCACGGAGCACCCGTGCTCGTCGAGGTCCCCGGCGCCCGGCGTCCCCGCCCCGGCCAGCAGGTTCCCGAGCAGGTCGAGCTGACCCGCCTGAACCCCAAGTACACCTTCGACACCTTCGTCATCGGCGCGAGCAACCGCTTCGCCCACGCCGCGGCGGTCGCGGTCGCCGAGGCGCCGGCCAAGGCGTACAACCCCCTCTTCATCTACGGCGACTCCGGGCTGGGCAAGACCCACCTCCTGCACGCCATCGGGCACTACGCCCGCAACCTCTTCCCCCACGTCAAGGTGCGGTACGTGAACTCCGAGGAGTTCACCAACGACTTCATCAACAGCATCCGCGACGACAAGGCGAGCAACTTCCAGCGCCGGTACCGCGACGTCGACGTCCTGCTCATCGACGACATCCAGTTCCTCCAGGGCAAGGTGCAGACGCAGGAGGAGTTCTTCCACACGTTCAACACCCTCCACAACGCCAACAAGCAGGTCGTCATCACCAGCGACGTCCCGCCGAAGCTGCTCAGCGGCTTCGAGGCGCGGATGCGCAGCCGGTTCGAGATGGGCCTGCTCACCGACGTCCAGCCCCCCGACCTCGAGACGCGGATCGCCATCCTGCGCAAGAAGGCCATCCAGGAGCGGCTCTCGGTCCCCGACGACGTCCTGGAGTTCATCGCCTCGCGGATCTCCACCAACATCCGCGAGCTCGAGGGCGCCCTCATCCGGGTGACGGCCTTCGCCAGCCTCAACCGCCAGCCGGTCGACATGAGCCTGGCCGAGATCGTCCTGCGCGACCTCATCCCCGACGACGCCTCCAGCCAGGTGACGCCGGCGACGATCATGGCCCAGACGGCCGCGTACTTCGGCCTGACGCTCGACGACCTCCAGGGCCAGTCCCGCTCCCGGGTACTCGTCACGGCCCGCCAGATCGCCATGTACCTGTGCCGCGAGCTGACCGACCTGTCGCTGCCGAAGATCGGCCAGCAGTTCGGCGGCCGCGACCACACCACGGTCATGCACGCCGACAAGAAGATCCGCCAGCTCATGGCCGAGCGACGCGCGATCTACAACCAGGTCACCGAGCTGACCAACCGGATCAAGCAGCAGTCGCACTGACGCCCGGGGACCTCGCGCCCCAGTTGTCCACAGGTTGTCCCCACCCTGTGTAGAGACGTTGTCGAACCCTGAGAGCCCCGGGGTGCGGCCCCGACACGCTCAGCCCCGATGTCGAGGGTTCGACAGCGCGCGTCCACGGTGTGTGAACAACTCTGTGGACAACTCCTCCCGTCGCTCTGGCCACACGGTTCTCGACCACCACTTGTCCACAGAGCCTGTGGACAAGTGTGGACAACCCCGGTTTGGAGGTGGACGACGACGGTCGATGACGTGGACGACGTGTGAACGACGACCGACCGTCAACACCCCGCCCCCGCGGTCCACCGCTCGGTCCACGGTTCGTCCACACCCCGCACCCCCGTCCACGACCTGCGACGACACCCGGTCGTCCACAGAGTCCACAGCTCCTACTCCCACGACGAGACCTGGAAATGACATCTCGCCCCCCGACAACGACCTGCTGACGAACCTGCCCGGAAGGGCTCCGACCGGAGTCCCCGGACGAGGTACCGAACCCCGAAGTCGTGCACTAGTGTCAGGACCCCGCCTGCGTCGGGCGCGCCCTCACGTGCCCCACCCGACCTCGCGGACGGGGAGATTCTTGTGGGCACGAGCAGGGCGCGATGGACTCGCGCCGCACGAAGGTGGTTCAACCGTGAAGTTCCGCGTCGAGCGCGACGTCCTGGCCGAGGCGGTCACGTGGGTGGCCCGTGGGCTGCCGGCCCGACCGCCGGTCCCGGTGCTCGCCGGCATCCTCCTGCAGGCTGACGATGACGGCACGCTCACCCTGTCGGCGTTCGACTACGAGGTCTCCGCGCGGATCACCGTCGCGGCCGACGTCGCCGAGGCCGGCACGGTCCTCGTCCTGGGCCGCCTGCTCGCCGACATCTCGCGCAACCTGCCGGCCCGCCCCATCGACGTCGTCACCGAGGGCTCCAAGGTCCAGGTCACGTGCGGCTCCTCGCGCTTCAGCCTGCTGATGATGCCCGCCGACGACTACCCGACCCTGCCGACCTCCCCCGAGGCGAGCGGGTCGGTCGACGGCCACCTGTTCACCCAGGCCGTGGCCCAGGTGTCCGTCGCCGCCGACCGCGGCGACACCCTGCCGATCCTCACCGGCGTCCGGGTCGAGATCGAGGGCGACACGATGACGCTCCTCGCCACCGACCGGTACCGCCTGGCCATGCGCGAGCTGCACTGGAACCCCACGTCCACCGACGCCAGCCACGTCGTGCTCATCCCGGCGCGCACCCTGTCCGACACCGCGCGCTCCCTCGGGGCGAGCGGCTCGATCGACGTCGCGCTCGGCACCGCGGCCGGTGGCGACGGGCTCGTCGGGTTCGAGGCCGGCCAGCGCCGCTCCACCACGCGCCTCCTCGACGGCGAGTACCCCAAGGTGTCCTCGATCTTCCCCACGACCTCCGAGACCGAGGCCGTGGTGTCCACCACCGAGCTCGTCGAGGCCGTCAAGCGCGTCGCGCTCGTCGCCGAGCGCAACACCCCGATCCGACTGCGCTTCTCCGACGGCCAGGTCGCCATCGAGGCCGGCGCCGGTGACGACGCCCAGGCGTCCGAGGCGGTCGAGTCGCGGCTCACGGGCCCGGAGATCGAGATCGCCTTCAACCCGACCTACCTCCTCGACGGCCTGGGTGCGGTGGGGACGCCGTTCTCGCGCATCTCCTTCACCCAGTCCTCGCGCCCGGCGGTCCTGTCGGGCCAGGCCGAGGAGGACGGCGAGGCCGACACCTCGTACCGCTACGTCCTCATGCCCGTCCGCTTCGCGTCCTGACGCAGCGGCCCCTGCCGCGCCGGGCGTAGCCTTCGCCCACACGGTCCACGTCGCCCGAACACCACGAGGGAGTCACGAGATGCAGCTGGGTCTGGTCGGTCTGGGCAAGATGGGTGGCAACATGCGCGAGCGGCTGCGCCGCGCGGGCCACGAGGTCGTCGGGTACGACCGCGACAAGAAGGTCAGCGACGCCGCCACGCTCGCGGCCATGGTCAAGAAGCTCGACGCCCCCCGCGTCGTGTGGGTCATGGTCCCCCACGGGGCGCCCACCTCCGAGACCGTCACCAAGCTCGCCGACCTCCTCGACAAGGGCGACCTCGTCATCGACGGCGGCAACAGCAAGTTCACCGACGACTTCGAGCACGAGAAGCTGCTCAAGGCCAAGGGCATCGGCTACCTCGACTGCGGTGTCTCCGGCGGCATCTGGGGCCTGGAGAACGGCTACGGCCTGATGGTCGGCGGCACCGCTGCGAACGTCAAGCGCGCGATGCCGATATTCGACTCGCTGCGCCCCGAGGGCCCGCGCGACGAGGGCTTCGTCCACGCCGGCAAGGTCGGCGCCGGGCACTACACGAAGATGGTGCACAACGGCATCGAGTACGGCCTGATGCATGCGTACGCCGAGGGCTACGAGCTGCTCGAGAAGAAGGACATCGTCGAGAACGTGCCGGGCGCGTTCAAGGCGTGGAGCCGCGGCACGGTCGTGCGCTCCTGGCTGCTCGACCTCATGGTCAAGGCGCTGGAGGACAACCCCTCGCTCGAGAACGTCTCCGACTACACCTCCGACTCCGGCGAGGGCCGCTGGACCGTGGAGGAGGCCATCAACCTCTCGGTGCCGATGCCGGTCATCTCGGCGTCGCTGTTCGCCCGGTTCGCCTCGCGCCAGGACCACTCGCCCACGATGCAGGCCGTCGCCGCGCTACGCGGTCAGTTCGGCGGGCACCAGGTGATGACGACCGCCGAGGGCGAGGCGCTGCGCTCGGGTGACAAGGCCGGTCCCGCGTCGGCGAAGGCCGCCACCACGAAGGCCCAGTCCAAGGAGAAGCCTCCGCGCACGGCCAAGGCCGCGGCCGCGAAGGGTCGCGAGGCCGCTGCGGCGGGCCCGTCCTCGGGCGCCGGCTCGACGCGGAAGCGCGCCGGCTCGACGAGCTGAGCGCCGGGCGTGCACGTCCGGCACCTCTCCGTCGCCGACTTCCGGAGCTACACCACCGCCGAGCTGCCGCTCGGTCCCGGTGTCAGCACGATCGTCGGGCTCAACGGGCAGGGCAAGACCAACCTCGTCGAGGCGATCGGCTACCTGGCGACCCTGTCGAGCCACCGGGTGGCCACGGATGCGCCGCTGGTCCGGTTCGGTGCGCAGCAGGCCGTGGTCCGCGGTGCCGTCGTGCGCGACGGCCGTGAGACCGTGGTCGAGCTGGAGATCAACCCCGGGCGGGCGAACCGGGCGCGGCTCAACAGGTCGCCGCTGACCCGGCCGCGCGACGTGCTCGGCACGTTGCGCACGGTGCTCTTCGCGCCGGAGGACCTGGCGCTGGTCAAGGGTGAACCCGGCGAGCGGCGCCGCTTCCTCGACGACCTCCTCGTGGCCCGTCAGCCGCGGTGGGCCGGGGTGCGGTCGGACTACGACAAGATCCTCAAGCAGCGGGGGGCCCTGCTGAAGACGGCCGGTCCGGTGCTGGGGCGAGCCGCGCGGCGCCGTCGCCCGTCGTACACCGAGGGCGTTGACGTTGCGGCAGAACGCGATTCGGCGCTGCACACGCTCGGGGTGTGGGACTCGCACCTCGCGCAGGTCGGGTCACAGCTGCTCTACGCGCGGCTGCGGCTGCTGCGCGACCTCGGGCCGTACCTGTCGAAGGCGTACGACGAGGTGAGCGCCGGCCAGTCGGACGCGCGCGTGGCCTACAAGGCGTCGCTGCGCGAGGAGACCGCCGTGCGGCTGGCCGCCGGCGAGGTGCCGGAGGTGGCCGAGCTGCACGAGGAGATCCTCGCGTCTCTGGCCGAGGTCCGCAGCCAGGAGGTCGAGCGCGGGGTCTGTCTCGTCGGTCCGCACCGGGACGACGTCGTCCTCAGCCTGGGCGAGCTCCCCGCCAAGGGGTACGCGAGCCACGGGGAGTCGTGGTCGTTCGCGCTGGGGCTGAAGCTCGCGGCGTTCCAGCTGCTGCGCACCGACCTCGGGGACGACCCGGTGCTCGTCCTCGACGACGTCTTCGCCGAGCTCGACTCCGGGCGCCGTGAGCGCCTGGCGGCGATGGTGGCCGACTGCGAGCAGGTCCTCATCACCGCGGCGGTGCCGGCCGACGTGCCCGAGGGGCTGGCCGGACGGACCTACGCGGTGACCCTGGGTGAGGTGGCCGAGGATGCCTGACGAACAACTTCCTGCTGCAGGCGACGAGAACGGTTCTGGCACAGCCGAATCGGAGGAGTCGATCGGCGACTCGGTCGAGGCCGCGCGGTCGGCGTTGTCGCGGGCGCGGGCCGCGGCGCGGGCCAAGGGCCTGCGGCCGGGGCTGAAGCCGCGCCGCCGGACCAAGGACGTGCCGGTCGACCGGCGCTCGGCCGGGCGCGACCCCCAGCTCCTCGGCGACCAGCTCGACCAGTTCGTCGCCGAGCGCGGGTGGGGCGCCGACGTCGCGGTGGGGGCCGTCATCGGGCGCTGGCCGCAGATCGTCGGGCCCGAGGTGTCGCAGCACTGCGAGCCGATCGACTACGCCGAGGGCGTCCTCACCGTGCGCGCCGACTCCACCGCGTGGGCCACCCAGCTGCGGCTGCTGTCGTCGAGCCTGCTCGGGCGGCTAGCGGAGGACGTCGGTGAGGGGACCGTGACCGAGATGAAGGTCGTCGGTCCGGCCGGTCCGTCCTGGAAGCGTGGCTCGCGGCGGGTGCAGGACGGCCGCGGCCCCCGCGACACCTACGGCTGACCCCTTCGTCCCCCGCTCCATCGCGCCCTACCGCCTTGTACGCGGGGTGATCACCCCACGTACCAGGCGGTAGCGCCGGATGGAGGGGCGTCAGGTCGTCAGGGTGTGGAGGACGAGGCGGACCTGGTGCTCGAGCAGGTCGGCGCCGGCGGGGGGTCCGTCGGGGCCGTACTGGCCGAAGACCTCCAGGCTCACCGCGCCGACGAGCGTCGCCCAGAGGTGGGCCGCGCGCGCCGCCACCGCAGGGCTTCCGGGCAGGCCGACCTCGGCGGCGAGCGGCGTGAGCTCGGTTGCGAGGGAACGAGGCAGCGGCACCCCGGCGCTGCGATTCGTCACCTCACCGAGCGCGGCCCCCTCGGCGACGAGGGCTGCCATCATCAGGACCACGCGGGTCCCCGGCTCGGTCGTCCGCTCGGCGGGCGCGACGTAGCCGGGCACCGGGCTGCCGTAGAGGAGGGCGTAGCGCGCCGGGTCGGCGACCGCCCACGCCCGGAAGGCCAGGGCCCCCACGACGAGGCGTTCGCGCCACGACCGGCGGGCCGCGTCGGCGACGGCCGCGTCGACGGCGTCGGCGAGGTCGGTGTACGCGTCGACGACGAGGAGCGTGAGCAGCTCGTCGCGGTTGGCGACGTAGCGGTACACCGCCGAGGACACCATCCCCAGCTCGCGGGTGACGGCGCGCAGCGACAGCCCGGCCGCTCCCTCCTCCGCGAGGTGGCGGCGCCCGATCTCGAGGATGCGGTCGGTGACGTCCTGGCGGCGGTCGGCGCGGGTGGGGGGCACGAGGCCATCCTCGCACAGAAGTGAGAGCAGTGCTCTTGACAACCGCGCAACCGCAGGTCCACACTCGAAACGAGAGCACCGCTCACACTTTGAAGGAGACGACGATGAACGCCAGGAACCCCCGCCCCGCCGCCCAGGACCCCACCCGCTACGTCCCGCCCGGTGGCCGGATGGACCGCTGGTCGCAGGTCGCCACCCGCTGGCTGACCGAGCGCGGCATCAGCCTCATGGGCTCGAGGGTGATCACCGTGGTGGGTCGCCGCAGCGGCACCCCGCGCCGGGTGGTGGTCAACCTCCTCACCCTCGACGGCGAGCGGTACCTCGTCGCCCCGCGCGGCAACACCCAGTGGGTGCGCAACGCCCGCGCGGCCGGCGGCGGCGAGCTGGCCCTGGGCCGGAGGACCGAGCACGTCGTCCTCACCGAGCTCCCGGCCGAGCAGCGCGCCCCCGTGCTGCGGGTCTACCTCGACCGCTGGGGTTGGGAGGTCGGGCGCTTCGTCGAAGGGCTCACCCGCGACTCCACCGACGCCGAGCTCGAGGCCGCGGCCCCCGGCTTCCCCGTCCTGCGCGTCACCCCCGCCTGAGCCGGGGCGGCTAGGGTCGCTGGCGTGAGCGACGCACTGGTGCACCGGCACGACGACGACCGGATCGCCGTCGTCACCCTCGACTCCCCCGCCAACCGCAACGCCCTGTCCCGGCGGCTCGTCGCCGAGCTGGGCGAGGTCCTCGCCGAGGCCGGGGCCGACGAGTCCCTCCACGGCGTGCTCCTGCGCTCGGCCCACCCGGTCTTCTGCGCCGGCGCCGACCTCAAGGAGGCGGCCACGGTCGACATGGTCGAGGCGGCGCGCGGCATCATCGCGCTCCAGCGGTCCATCGCCTCCCTCCCGGTCCCCGTGGTGACCCGGCTCGACGGCGCCGTGCGCGCCGGCGGGCTCGGGCTGGTCGCGTCGTCGGACATCGTCATCTGCCGCGACGACGTGTCGTTCGCCCTCACCGAGGTGCGGCTCGGCCTCGCGGCCGCCGTCATCTCCATCCCGCTGAGGGCCCGGCTCACCTCGCGCGCGGCCTCCGCCTGGTCCCTCACCGGGCACCAGTTCGGCGCCCGCGAGGCCCTCGACCACGGCCTCGTCACCGGGGTCGTCGACGAGGCCGGGATGGATGCCGCGGTCACCGGAGTGCTCGACGACCTGCGCGCCGGGGCCCGGCAGGGACTGGTGGAGGCCAAGCGCATCCTCAACCGGGACCTGGTCGCCGCGTTCGACACCGACGGCGAGGAGATGGCCCGGCTGTCCGGCCTGCTCTTCCACAGCCACGTCGCCCAGGAGCGGATGGCCGCGGCCCTGCGCCGCTGACCTGCCTGACCCGCACCCCGCCTCGGGTCGCGGGTGTCGGTGGCCGCGTGCAGGGTGGTCCCATGAGGAAGCAGCCCGCCCCGCACCGGTGCACGATCGTCCCGCCGTACCTGCTCGAGGCGCTCGCGTCCTCCGACGACCCCGCGGTCGCGGCCTGGGCCCGGGCCACCCTCACGGCCGACGAGGACCTGCGGCGCACCCGACGCAGCGCCGAGCTGCGATCCGGTGCGGCACCCCGTGCTAGCACGGTGCCCAAGCCGCGCCGCAGCACCACCGAGGGTCCGCAGCGCGCGGTGCACGACGCGAAGTCCGCCACCACCCTCCCCGGCGACCTCGTCCGGGGGGAGGGCCAGCCCGACACCGGCGACCGCGAGGTCACCGAGGCGTACGACGGGCTCGGCTCCACCTGGGAGCTGTGGCAGCAGGTCTACGGACGCAACTCCCTCGACGGCAAGGGCCTGCCGCTCGTCGCCACCGTCCACTACGGCACCCAGTACGACAACGCCTTCTGGGACGGCACCCAGATGGTCTTCGGTGATGGCGACGGCGTCATCTTCCAGCCGTTCACCCGCAGCCTCGACGTCATCGGCCACGAGCTCGCCCACGGCGTCACGCAGTACACCTCGGGGCTGAACTACCAGGACCAGTCGGGCGCACTCAACGAGTCGGTGTCCGACGTGTTCGGCGTGCTCGTCAAGCAGCGCGCGCTCGGGCAGTCCGCCGACCAGGCCGACTGGCTCATCGGGGCCGAGCTGCTCGCCCCCGACGTCAAGGGCGTCGCGCTGCGCTCGATGGCCGCACCGGGCACCGCCTACGACGACCCGCGCCTGGGCAAGGACCCGCAGCCCGCGCACCTGGACCACTACGTCGACACCACCGACGACAACGGCGGCGTCCACATCAACTCGGGCATCCCCAACAAGGCGTTCCACGTCCTGGCCACCACCCTCGGGGGCAACGCGTGGGAGGTCGCGGGCCAGGTCTGGGTCGACACCATCACCGGCGACATCTCCGCCGACTGCGACTTCGCCACGTTCGCCGCCCTCACCGTGGCGGCCGCCACGAAGCGCCACGGTGAGGAGTCCGAGGTCGTCACCGCCGTGCGCGCCGCCTGGGATGCCGTGGGCGTCACCTCGGCTGCGACGGCGCCGGACGAGACCGACCCGTCGGGCACCGGGAACTCCGGCTCGGGTGACGACGGTTCGTCATCGTCGGCCCTAGCGCCGGGCACCTCGGTCAGCGTCCGGCGCACCGGGGGGTTCGCCGGTCGCACCCTCGAGCGCACCGTCACCCTCGAGGAGCTCCCCACCCACGACACCCGCGCGTGGCAGAGCCTGCTCGCCGACGACCGCCTCACCGCCCTGGCCCGCGAGGCCGCGGCGACCCGCCGGATGCCCGACGCGTTCTGCTACGGCGTGCGCTGCGAGACGCCACCACTCGACGTCGAGCTCCCCGAGCCGCAGCTGAGCGACGACGTCCGCAGCCTGCTCGAGCGCACCCTGGCCCCCGGCGAGCACTGAGCCCCACCCCACCTACGATCGGGCCATGACCGACCCACGCGAGCTGCGCCGCGAGGACTTCGACGACCTGTCCACCGCGACCACCCGCTGGTCCGACAACGACATGCTCGGGCACCTCAACAACGCCGTGTACCTCGAGCTGTTCGACACCGCGATCAACGCGTGGATGGTGCGGGAGACCGGCATCGACGAGCGCGTCGCCCCGGAGCAGGGGGTGGTGGCCCAGTCGACGGTCCGCTACTTCAGCGAGGTCTCCTTCCCCGGCACGGTCGACGTCGCGGTGCGGGTCGCCCGCACGGGCCGCACCAGCGTCGTCCTGGAGGCGGCCCTGTTCCTCCCCGGGTCGGAGGACGTGGTGGCGCACTGCGAGTGGGTGCAGGTCTACATCGGCCGCGAGAGCCGGCGTCCGACGCCCATCCCGGCGGCCGCGCTCGCCGTGTTCGACCGCTGCCTCGCCACCCGCGCCCCGCGGGACGCCACCTCGTGACGAACGCCGCCCCCGGCGGGCCGGCGCCGGTCCACCCGGTCGCCGACCTGCTGCTCCGTGCCTGGCGTGGCCCCCGCCAGCCTGTCGACGGCTCGTGGAGTCGCACGCCCTCCTGGCGCGACGGCGTCCACGCGGTGGTGTCCGTGACCGGCCGGGCCGTGGTCACCGCCCCCGACGACGTCACCGACACCGAGCTGGCCGACCTCGGGGTCGACGGCTGGGGCCACGCCCACGACCCGCGCGTCATGACCCGTCTGGCCGGTCGCGACGGCTGGGTCGACGTCCTCGACGCCGTGCTGTTGGCCGAGGGCACCGGGGCACCGGACCCACGCCTCGTCCTCCGCCCCGACCTGCGCGACCACCCGCGGGTGCACCACGCCCTCCCCATCCGCGGCGACGTCCGGGTCTTCGGCCTCGAGGGCGACGACACCACCGTCCTCACGCTCGCCACCGGCCTGGGCGGGCTCACCGAGATGAGCTTCGAGGTCGGTCCGACCCACCGGGGTGCCGGCCTGGGCACCGCCCTCGCCGCGGCCGCGCGCGGCCTGGTGCCGGCCGGCCATCCGGTGGTCGCCTGCGTGTCGCCCGGCAACGTCCCCAGCCTGCGCGCCCTGCTCACGGCCGGGTTCGAGCCCGTCGGCTCGGTGCAGGTCTACCGCCCCGACCGTTGACCGGATCGGTGCTGTTCAGTACGACTGGAGGTGCTCGAGGATGACGTTCGTGATGGCGTCGACCTGCTTCGGCGACACGTGGGACACCGTCACGGCCACGAGTTTGGGCCCCTTGCTGACGAGGATCATGCGCCCGTGCACGGTGAAGCTCAGGACCTTCGCCGAGTAGGGCTGGACCAGCGCCTTGCCCATCTGCGTCGAGACCGTCCGGGTCTTGCCGACCTTCCCCGCCGACCCGCCCATCTGCTGCATCGCTGCCATGAGCTCGGAGGCCGACGGCATGGGTTCGGTCGTGCTCGTGACGCCGACGTTCGGCGTGTAGCCCTTCACCCGCGGGCCGAACACCATGACGTCGCTGGACGCGATGGTGGCTTCGAGCTGGGCGGGGTCGAGACTGAACTCCTGCGCCAGGTCCTTCATGGCCGCCGTGTCGCCGATGCCGTCGACCAGCTTCTTGTCGACGACCTTCCACGACGACGGCACCGCGACGAGGACGCCGTTCTCGTCGGCCTCGGCCCACCGGTGCCCCTTGGGTGCCGCCGGGGTCGGCCGGTCGGGGTCGTAGGTCGGCGCCAGGCTCGGTGACGGGGTCCCCACGGGCGCGAACGGGTTCACCGCCCCGCACCCCGAGACGGCCAGCACGACCGCACACACGACGGCGCCCAGGCACCGCTTCCACCCCGTTGTCCCCACCATGGCCGACACCGTAGATCACCCGATGTCGTCGTGACCGGGAAACGGCGATCACGGCCTCTGGGGGCCGGGGGGGCGTGTCGGGGGTCGGACGGGTGCCTGTTCGTGCCGGAAAACCGTCCACAAGGGGCTCCCGGAGGCAAGTCCTGACGGTTCTGACCTATAGAATAGGAGGTGATTCCGCGCCCTCGGTGTCTGACGCCGTGGGCGCGCTCCATGAGCCCCGTCGGTCCGTCCGCACCGGGGCGCCATACCGAAGGAGACCCGTGGCGGAGCAGCAGCCCGACGAGACCCCCGAGCAGACCCCGGTGGCGGCCCCCGAGCCGGCCGACCCGGTGGCGGTACCGGTCCCCGAGGCTGAGGGTGTGGCCTATGACGCCTCGGCGATCACCGTCCTCGAGGGCCTCGAGGCGGTCCGCAAGCGCCCCGGCATGTACATCGGCAGCACCGGCGAGCGCGGTCTGCACCACCTGGTGTGGGAGATCGTCGACAACGCTGTCGACGAGGCGCTCGCGGGGTACGCCGACACCATCGACGTCACCCTGATGGAGAACGGCGCCGTCCGCGTCAAGGACAACGGCCGCGGCATCCCCACCGACATGCACCCCACCGAGGGCGTCAGCGCCGTCGAGCTCGTGCTCACCCAGCTCCACGCCGGAGGCAAGTTCGGCGGCGGCGGCTACAAGGTGTCCGGTGGCCTGCACGGCGTCGGTTCCTCGGTCGTCAACGCGCTCTCCACCCGCCTCGACGTCTGCGTGCGCCAGAAGGGCCACGCCTTCCGGATGTCGTTCGAGCAGGGCGTGCCCGTCGGCCCGCTGACCAAGATGGAGGAGACCGACCGCACCGGCACCACCATCACCTACTGGGCCAACCCGGAGATCTTCGAGACGGTCGACTACGACTACGAGACGATCCGCGCCCGCTTCCAGCAGATGGCCTTCCTCAACAAGGGTCTGACGATCAACCTCGTCGACGAGCGCGTGGCCGTCCCCCGCGACGGTTCCCCCGACCTCGACGGCGTCGACACCGACATCACGGTCGTCGAGGACCACGAGGACGAGGCCGCCGGCGGTGGGGTCAAGACCACCACCGCGCGCTCGGTGTCGTACCGGTACGAGAACGGCCTGGTCGACTACGTCAACCACCTCGTGTCGTCCAAGCGCACCGACCCCGTGCACCCCGACGTCATCTCCATCGAGGTCGAGGACGTCGCGCGCAGCCTGTCCCTCGAGCTCGCGATGCAGTGGACCACCTCGTACTCCGAGTCGGTCCACACCTACGCGAACACGATCAACACCCACGAGGGCGGCACCCACGAGGAGGGCTTCCGCGCGGCGCTGACCAAGCTCGTCAACGACTTCGCGCGCAAGCAGAACCAGCTCAAGGACAAGGACGAGAACCTCACCGGCGACGACGTCCGCGAGGGCCTCACGGCCGTCATCAGCGTCAAGCTCGGCGAGCCGCAGTTCGAGGGGCAGACCAAGACCAAGCTCGGCAACTCCGAGGTCAAGGGCTTCGTCCAGCGCGCCATGACCGACGAGTTCGGCGCCTGGCTCGACAGCCACCCCAACGAGGGCCGCGAGATCGTCCGCAAGTGCATCCAGGCCTCCGCAGCCCGGATGGCGGCGCGCAAGGCCCGCGAGGCCACGCGCAAGCGGGTCCTCGAGTCCGGCGGCCTGCCCGGCAAGCTGCGCGACTGCCAGGCCAAGGACCCCGCGGTCTCCGAGGTCTTCATCGTCGAGGGCGACTCGGCCGGCGGTTCGGCCGTGCGTGGCCGCAACCCCTACTCGCAGGCGATCCTCCCGATCCGCGGCAAGATCCTCAACGTCGAGCGGGCCCGCCTCGACAAGGCCCTGGCCAACCAGGAGGTCCAGGCCCTGATCTCGGCGTTCGGCACCGGCATCGGTGAGGACTTCGACATCGAGAAGGCCAGGTACCACAAGATCGTGCTGATGGCCGACGCCGACGTCGACGGCATGCACATCCGCACGCTGCTGCTCACCCTGCTCTTCCGGTTCATGAAGCCGCTCATCGAGGCCGGCTACGTCTACCTCGCGCAGCCGCCGCTGTTCCGCATCAAGTGGAGCAACGCCCCGCACGAGTTCGCCTTCACCGACCGCGAGCGCGACGCCCTGCTCGCCGAGGGCCAGAGCAAGGGCCGGCGCGTCCCCAAGGACAACCCGATCCAGCGCTACAAGGGTCTGGGCGAGATGGACTACCAGGAGCTCTGGGAGACCACGATGGACCCCGACCACCGGGTCCTGCTGCAGGTCACCCTCGATGACGCCGCCGCCGCCGACGAGATCTTCTCGATCCTCATGGGCGAGGACGTCGAGTCGCGCCGCTCCTTCATCCAGCGCAACGCGCGCGACGTCCGCTTCCTCGACATCTGACCGCGCCCCGCGCCCGCACCCTGACGTCCCGATAGCCAAGGAATCTGATGACTGAGCAGCCCCCGGTCGAGTTCGACCGCACGGAGCCGATCGACCTCAACACCGAGATGCAGCGGTCGTACATCGAGTACGCGATGAGCGTCATCGTCAGCCGCGCCCTCCCCGACGTGCGCGACGGCCTCAAGCCGGTGCACCGTCGCGTGGTCTACGCGATGTACGACGGCGGCTACCGCCCCGACCGCGGCTTCAACAAGTGCAGCCGCGTCGTCGGCGACGTCATGGGCCAGTACCACCCGCACGGTGACACCTCGATCTACGACGCCCTCGTGCGCCTCGTCCAGGACTGGTCGCTGCGCTACCCGCTCGTCCAGGGCCAGGGCAACTTCGGCTCCCCGGGCGACGACCCGGCGGCGGCCCCGCGGTACACCGAGTGCCGCATGGCGCCGCTCGCGATGGAGATGGTGCGCGACATCGACGAGGAGACCGTCGACTTCCGCCCGAACTACGACGGCAAGACCCTCGAGCCCGAGGTCCTGCCCAGCCGCTTCCCCAACCTGCTCGTCAACGGCAGCGCGGGCATCGCGGTCGGCATGGCCACCCAGATCCCGCCGCACAACCTCGGTGAGGTCTCGCGCGCGGCCGAGTGGGTCCTCCAGCACCCGGATGCCACCCGCGAGGAGACCCTCGCCGCGGTCATGGCCGAGGTCAAGGGCCCGGACTTCCCCACCGGCGCGCTCATCATGGGCGGCCGCGGCATCGACGACGCCTACCGCACGGGCCGCGGCTCGATCATCATGCGCGCGGTCGTCGAGGTCGAGGAGATCCAGAACCGACAGTGCCTCGTCGTCACCGAGCTGCCCTACCAGGTCAACCCCGACTCCCTCGCGCAGAAGATCGCCGAGCACGTCAAGGACGGCCGCCTCAACGGCATCGCCGACATCCGCGACGAGACCTCGGGCCGCACCGGCCAGCGCCTCGTCATCGTGCTCAAGCGCGACGCGGTGGCCAAGGTCGTCCTCAACAACCTGTTCAAGCACACGCAGCTGCAGACCACCTTCGGCGCGAACATGCTGGCGCTGGTCGACGGTGTGCCCCGCACCCTGCCGATCGACGCGTTCATCCGCTACTGGGTCGACCACCAGGTCGACGTCATCCAGCGGCGCACCGCGTACCGGCTGCGCAAGGCCGAGGAGCGCATCCACATCCTGCGCGGCCTGCTCAAGGCGCTCGACGCGCTCGACGAGGTCATCGCGCTCATCCGCCGCTCGCCCACCGTCGACGCCGCGCGCACCGGCCTGATGGAGCTGCTCGAGATCGACGAGCTGCAGGCCCAGGCCATCCTCGACATGCAGCTGCGCCGGCTCGCGGCCCTGGAGCGCCAGAAGATCATCGACGAGCACGACGAGCTCGACTCGCAGATCAAGGACTTCGAGGACATCCTCGCCACGCCGCTGCGCCAGCGCTCGATCATCAGCGAGGAGCTCGCCGAGATCGTCCGCCGCTTCGGCGACGAGCGCCGCACCCAGATCCTCCCGTTCGACGGCGACATGTCGATGGAGGACCTCATCCCCGAGGAGGACGTCGTCGTCTCCATCACGCGCGGCGGCTACGCCAAGCGGACCCGGGTCGACGCGTACCGCTCGCAGAAGCGCGGCGGCAAGGGCGTGCGCGGCGCGTCCCTGCGCGGCGAGGACATGGTCGACCACTTCTTCACGACCACCTCGCACCACTGGCTGCTGTTCTTCACCAACCTGGGCCGGGTCTACCGCGCCAAGGCCTACGAGCTGCCCGACGCCGGCCGCGACAGCAAGGGCCAGCACGTCGCCAACGTGCTCGCGTTCCAGCCGGGCGAGAAGATCGCGCAGGTCCTGGCGATCCGTGACTACGCCACCGCCGACTACCTGCTGCTCGCCACCAAGGGCGGCCTGGTGAAGAAGACCCGCCTCGGCGAGTACGACAGCCCCCGCAGCGGCGGCCTCATCGCCATCAACCTGCGCGGTGACGACGAGCTCGTCGGCGTCGGGCTGGTCGGTGAGCGCGACGACCTGCTGCTCGTCTCCCGCAAGGGCCAGTCGGTGCGCTTCCACGCCGATGACGCCACGCTGCGTCCGATGGGGCGCGCCACCTCCGGTGTCACGGGCATGAAGTTCCGCGGTGACGACTCGCTACTGTCGATGTCGGTCATCGAGGAGGGCACCGACCCCGACGTGTTCGCCATGTTCGAGACCGGCCTGGCCAAGCGCTCGAAGGCGTCGGAGTGGAACGTCAAGGGCCGCGCCATCCTCGGTGTCGCCGTCGCGAAGCTCAGCGAGAAGGGCGGCGACCTCGTCGGCGCCCTCACCGTGGCCGAGGACGACGAGGTCCTCGTGATCTTCGCCAAGGGCAACGTCGTGCGCTCCCGCGTCGACGGCGTGCGCCTGACCGGCCGGAACACCATGGGCGTGCAGTTCGCCAAGGCCGGCAAGGGCGACGCCATCGTGGCCGTGGCCCGCAACCCCGAGCGCGAGGTGGAGGAGGCCGTCGAGGAGGCAGAGGACGCCGCCGGCGTGCCGGTCGTCGACGGGTCCGCGCCCGTCGTGGCGGCTGGTGACGATGCCATCTCGGTCGATGGCGCGCCCGGTTCGGAGGTCGCTGACGAGGTGACGGATGCCGTACCGTCGGTGGACGACGACGACACAGGAGGTCGTGAGTGAGCACGGCAGACCACGCAGGGCGCCCCCTGGGTTCCTCGGCCTCCTCCACGGGAAGCACCCCCCGCCGCGGGACCTCCCCGTCGGGGTCCCCGGCCTCGGGTTCCGGTGACGGCGGCGCGCTGCGCCGGATGGCCGGCGGCGACGCCACCACGGCCTCGACGTCCGCTCCCACCGCGCCGGTGCCGGTGCGCAGCGCTCCTGACCGGGCCACGTCCTCCGAGGGCGCTCCCGCAGCGGCTGCGAAGAAGCCGGCTCCGCGCCCCTCGGCCAACCGCCGGGTGCGCCTCACGGTCTCGCGCGTCGACCCCTGGTCGGCGATGAAGATCTCGTTCCTGCTGTCGGTCGCCCTGGGCATCGCGATGGTCGTCATGGTCTTCGTGCTGTGGACGATCCTCGCGGGCATGGGGGTCTTCGACCAGATCAACGGGGTCATCGGCCAGGTCGTCCAGGACGGGCAGAACCGCTTCGACATCATGGACTTCATCGGGCTGCCCCGGGTGCTGTCCCTGTCGGTCGTCGTCGCGGTTATCGACGTCGTCCTCATCACCGCGATCTCGACCCTCGCGGCCTTCCTCTACAACGTCTCCAGCGCCCTCGTCGGCGGGGTGCAGCTCACCCTCACCGACGACTGATCCACGCAAGTGGGGACGGGGGCCCGGGGGTCCCCGTCGCCGTTTTGGGAGAGGGCCGGTGCATCCGGTAACCTCGTGCACCGCGCCACCCTCCGTGGGGGGCGCACGCCGATCGGCGGACGGGCCTATAGCTCAGACGGTTAGAGCGCTTCCCTGATAAGGAAGAGGCCACAGGTTCAAGTCCTGTTAGGCCCACCACCCGATCCCTCACTCCCCAGGTGGTGCACCGGTGAAGAAGATCCTCATCCTCCTCGCGACGGCCGTCGGTGCGGTCGCGGTCCAGAAGAAGATCGCCTCCAAGCAGGCCGAGAACCGGCTCTGGGCGGAAGCCACGGACACCCCCAAGAGCTGAGACCGACGTCGATGACGCCCGCTCGCCTCGTGCGCGCGGGCATCGTCGTCAAGGGGCCATGGCGCAATTGGTAGCGCACCTGCTTTGCAAGCAGGGGGTTAGGGGTTCGAGTCCCCTTGGCTCCACCGCAGGTCAGAGGCCGTTTCCGCTCGTCGGAAGGGGCCTCTGACGCGTTCATACCCCAGCAAAGTACTGCAGTGGTCGCTTGGGCTGCGCCACCAATGTCAGTGGCGCTGACGCATCGCAGGCGCCCCTGACATGTGGATGATGAAGGCCTGCGGGCCGGGCGGATGAGACACTGCAGCATGCCCAGCACGCCTCAGACTCCAGCCCTTGTCAGCATCGGGTATGAGGGCAAGGACTTGAACGAACTCCTTGAGCAGTTGCTGGCGAACCACGTTGGCGTTCTTGTTGACGTGCGCCTTAACCCTATTTCCAGGAAACCAGGGCTCTCAAAACGACGCCTTTCTGAAGCACTGCGCGCCGTCGGCATCTCGTATTGCCACTATCGCGAGCTCGGGAACCCCAAGGAGAACCGGGAGGCGTTCAGAGCTGGATCACAAGATGCAAGAGATCGATTCTCGGCAATCCTTCGGGCGCAGGCCGGCACCGAGGCGCTATCTCACGTCGCTGAATCGCTCGATGGAGAGGTCGTTGCGCTGCTCTGCTTCGAGCGTGAGCACTCCGAGTGTCACCGTGGATTGGTGGCCGAGGCCATCCAGCGTGAGCTACCGGAGGTTCAACTCTTGCAGGTCTGACATCAAGCCTTTGGGTACCAGGCACCCAGCACCGAGAAGCTGTGTCGGTATTGATGCTGGTTGCCGATGTACAAGTGCGTGTCCTTTGAAGGATCCATAAGCATGGACTCCCAGTGCGTCAGGATCGTCTCCGCGGTCCGCTCCCTGTACCGCCGCTGCCACATCATCCCTGCGACTCCCAGTTCCCAATCCAAGATTTCCTGCTTGTGGCCCGTGCATCCTTCTTCCATGCAGCGGTAGTGCACGCGGAGTCGGTAGGGCACGGGTTGCAGCTCTTGGAGCGGGGCGTTGAAGAGGTCCGGCTCGGCGGCGCGCTTCACCTTCTGTAGTTGCTTCGTGTTCCAGGGCCTAAAGTCCAGCGGCTCGATGCGGCTAACACGAGGCTTAATGAGGCCCAGGGACGGGGCAGGTCGGTCGTATGAGGTTGCTCGATTGATCTCCACAAGTTCGCAAGTCGTCGTCGCGCCTATCAGCGGCTCAATAAGCTCTCGACGGGCCCCCCAATTTCTCTTGGTGTCAATCGTCTCCAATAGTTCCAAGTGCTGCAGGTCAGGTCGGAAGGACTCGGGCCGCACATCGGAACCTCCGCGCGGCGTGATCCTAGCCCTGACCAGCTGATACTTCTTGAACTGTTCGTTCTCCCCAAGTGCTCGAAAAGGGATTGGATAGAGACGAACCCACTCGGGTTCGTCCCTATCGAGGCGAACCCCAGCCACGCAGACCGTCTCGACATGGTGCTGTGAAGGCGTTGGGTACGTCTTTACTGTGATCAAGATCGTCGCGTCTTCACTGTTCGCCCAGCTCATGCCCACCCCGTTATTCGATCTTCGCTCGGTACGGGGACCCTACGCAGTCAGTCGCAGGTCCGCTATTCCGACACGGGGTGTTCATTGGGACAACGTCGGCGTACGCAAGGCTCTATAGCTCTTCACGAACACAACGGGCAAGCCGCGCACGCCGAAGGGGGTTGAGGCTCGCACGATTGGAATCCCACGGTGCTCGGGGTGCGGGCAACCGATGACATCAGCAGTTGCTGCTACCGGAACACACCCCAGCCCACTGGTGGAGGACGGGTCACTGCTTGGCTTCTGCGGGACTTCTAAACGTCGGCTAGGACCCGGAGAGCTCGCCACCGAGCCGCCTGAGGGCATCACGCGTTGCTGTCGAGGAGACCTGCGAGTAGATCTCCATGGTGAGTGCGATCCGGCTGTGCCGGAGGACGGCCATCGCCACGCGAGGGTGAACGTCGAGAGCCACGAGCAGGCTGGCGCAAGTCCGCCGCGTTGAGTGAATCGGGACGACAGGCACGCCGGCTTTCGCCGCTCTCACCTTGAAGTCGCGGTGGAAGTTGCGCGGGTCGACCGGATCGCCAAGCCGGGTCGTGAAGACCAAGCCGCAATCGCCCCACACGTCATCTCGCGGCACAATGACCGCTCCATTCGCGGCCGCGACGTGTCGCGGGTGAAGAACGGGGATCGCTGGGTTGTTCGAAGCGTCGACCGCAACGGCGACCTCCACGTTGCACGGGCGGGTCATCAAGCTCGCCGGCTCGGCGAGGTGCTCAGGCTGTCGGCCGAATATGTCGGGCACCACGTGCAGCTCGGGTACGCCAGCACCATCCACGGCGCCCAGGGCGCCACCGTCGACACGACACACACCGTGGTCACGGGTGCCGAGAGTCGACAAGGGCTCTATGTTGCGCTCTCCAGGGGACGGCATGAAAACCACATCTACCTGTCGGACGACGAGCCAGCCCCCGATGGGTTCGCCCTCGAGCTGCCGGCCGACCACGGCCCCCCGCGAGGTGCTCACCCGGATACTCGAACGAGACGACCGCGCTGAATCCGCCAAACGTGCGATGGCAGCTGACCTGCCCGCGAGCTGGGGCGGGCCATCCAGCAGTACGAGGATGCACTGCCCTGCTCGCCGAGCACCTTCTCGGTGACTTGAAGATCCGCGCTTTCGACTCGGCGCTCGAGCGTTGGATGCCCGGTCTGACCAACCAGCCGGGCTACGCAGGGCTCCGCGGCCAGATCGCGCTCCACTAGGTCGACGGCGAATCACCCGGCGAGATCCTCAATCAGGCGACCTGGTGGCAGGACAAAGCGATTCTTTCGGTGTTGGAGGACCCCGCCGGCTCTCTTGCCAAGAACGTGGCCCGCGCCGGCTCGATGTCGGTTGGCGGCGGCCCGCTGAGTTGGTTGCCGAGAGCCCCAGACAGAATGTCTAGAGAACTCGAAGTGGGCAACTACATCGAGCGCCTGAGCACCCGCATCCAAGAGTTGGCGCCGGCCATCATGGAGAGTGCCGCAACCGAACTCGCGCACAACGCTCGGCGATCGCAGCAGGAGTGGCGCCTGGGCAGGGACAGCACCTTCTCAGCACAACACTCGCCAGCGGCCAGGGGGAGATGAGTGCGTGTGTGGCCCCACCTGACCACCCAGCATCCGGCAAGGTTACTTGGCCAACCCCAAGAGTTGATTGATGGCAGCCTCAGACTGCTGCGGCGTCAGCTGACCCTCGGCAGCCATCCTGCGAAGGTCTTGCAGTTGCTCAACAACACCCGAAGTCGACCGAGCCGCCTGAAGGCGGAACGCTGCTCCAAGCCTGTGGAAGTGGGGCTGCATAACAAAGGCCCGCACGATGTCGAGTGCTGGGTCTACCTGTCGAGCCTGCGGGTTCGGCGGGACCACGAGGGGAACGACCTGCTCGGGATTGGCCTCAGCATGCGCGACCAGAACGTTGAGGGGCAGCACCCATGCGTCGCCTTCGAAACGGAGGGCATGGAAGACATCCAGGTGTTTCGAAGGGTCCACATGAACGATGCCGGGCAACAGCGGATGCAAGAAGAGGGTGCCCTCCATCTTCGGGTCAGCGGGCTGTTCTTCCTTCCTGCCGCGAACGTTCTGAACGATGAACTGGTAGCTCCGCTGAGTTGAGAAGGAAGACTTGACGGACCATCGGTACTTTGCAGCATCTCGCAGTCCCGCGACGTCGTCGCCATCGGCATCGTGCCCCTGAGGCAGTGTCAGGATTCCCGCTGAGAAGGCGGCGAGTGCAATCCCCCACTCCACAAGGGCACCAATGATGAAACGGTTCGCACGGGCGGACGGGTTGAAGTTCTCGACGGCCACATGCAGGTACCACTGGAGCTCTTGGGCGAGCTGGGGGTCGCTTGTGAACGCACGACGCAGTTGCTGAAAGTCAGAGGAGGAGTCACTGCTGTCCACTGGCTGAGCAACCTTCACGTGCGACGGTTCGAGTTCAAGGTGCTCGGAGGGCAAGTTGATGTCGATTGGCAGCAGGGGGTCGTTGGGCACGCCCGCACCCTAGTCATTGACTAGTGGCAAGTCTCCTCGACAACGCCGGCCGCCATGTGTGCGGTGATGGCGACGTACGAAGTACTCAGCCAGCCGCGGAGCGCCGCAGACTGTGTCGCTGGGCCTCGAACTCAAAGGCAGCAAGCGACATGGCGTCACGAGTGGGGTTCGCCGTTGCCCCGAGGACTGACTGAACGAGACGCTTGGGAAGATAACTGGCGTCGCGCTCAACATGTGTCCGGAAGACATGCCACGCAGCGCCAATTGCGACACCGTTCCCAACCTGCTTGTACGAAGCCGGGTCGCGCTGGTCTCCGAACGAGAAGTCCCGTCCGAACCCCTGCAACCGGGCTGCCTCGTGCGGCGTCAAGCGTCTGCGACGGCTCCCCACAATGGAGGTCTGCGTGATGGCAACCAGTGCAGGCAGGTAAGTGGGCGCCTTGGCTCGGATACCTGACGGGCGGAAGTGCATGACGGTCTCCCACAACGATGACGTGTCCTGGGCTTGCCACTCGAACTTGCGCCTCGAGTCCGGGAATCGGGCGATCGACGGGTTGGCCTTCCTCCATGCCTTGATGATGTCTCGGTGGTCGTCGTAGAAGCGGGCGTTCTTGATCATGAAGTCGGCTTTCCAACGAGGGAGGAGCTCGAGTTCGAGTGGCTCGAGGGCCCGCTCGGGGATCCATGCGTCGGCCCACAGCGGGAATCCGGGCAAGCGCACTCCGCGGTCAGACCACACGCGCTGCACGAGGTCTTCCCAAACGTGGATCCACTCCATCTCGTCGCGGCTAAGCCGGTACCTGTCTAGGTCCTCGATTGAGGAGTCGTCGTCGAGGATCCAGTCGACGTCCCAATCGTGAACGTTCCATCCGTCGACAGGGCCACGTGCGACAGTCGGGGGCACATTGACCTCTTCGAGTGCCCGCTTGGGTCCAACGTAGGTACCAAGGATGAACACCCGGTCGCGGACCTGGGGAGTCCCGCCCATCGTCGGTGGCAGGAAGTGAGGCGAGAACACGGAAGGGGTCGAGGAGACGCGGTACCCAATCTCGCGCAGGGTCTGGATGATCACCTCCCATTCATGGCGGTGCCGGGGGCCGGTGAGGTTGCGAACGTTCTCGAGCAGCACCACGGAAGGCGTGCGCTCCTCGAGAATTCGGGCAATGTTCCAGAAGAGCGTGCCTCGCGCTTCGTCCATGCCGCGCTGAAGGCCGGACTTGGAGAACGGCTGGCAGGGGAATCCGGCCGCAAGCACGTCGTGCGATGGGACGTCGACAGGCGCGTCAGCTGGGGTGGCGGTCGTGATGTCGGTGTTGACCTGGGGTCGTTGACGGGGGTTCAGAGGGTCAACCCAGTTGCGCTCGTAGGTCCGCCGGGCCGCAGCGTCGATCTCCGACACGTACACGCACCGGCCGCCGGCGTGATCGAGCATCGCGTGGAACCCACCGATGCCCGCGAACAGGTCGGCGTAGCGGAAGGCGGGCCTCCCGCTGGTGCTGTACGAGCTCGAACTCACGTCCGAAAGCTTAGCAGCTCGTGGGTCGGATAGCTAGACCCGGTCCTCGACTGTGGACGGCGTGTCTGGCGGAAACCCAGATGTGTCGGACGGATCCAATCGCCTTGTCAAAGGTCGGGTACCTTTCGAAAGTGAGCGAAGAGTGTCGACATGGCATGAACCCAGACTGGTGCGCGGCCTGTCGAGGTGAAGACGATGGCGCTACTTCCCGCCCGGGCAGCAGCGGTCTGCATGGCGGCGACGGCAAGCAGGACCAGTTGAACCAACTCTGTCGGCAGCTGGGCATCCCCGCCCGCCCGGTCGGGGTAGGAAGCAGTCTTCCTTCTGAGGTATTTGACGCGGCCGCCAGGGCTTGCGGTGTGCGATTAGGTTCCATGCCCGAGATCGGTCAGGCCATTGTCGAGAAGGCCGGTCTGAGTTGGACGTCCGCCTGCGATAGCCGTGGGACGGTGAGTGGCGGGGGTTCCACGGTGACGCGAGAGGGCCTCGAGGTCCTAAACAGGGCCGTGTCCCGTCTGCTTGCGGGCCGGTAGTTCGCCAGTCGACTTGAACTCCGCCGATAGCAGGCCGCGAGCCACCCCTTCCGGGTTGCGGCGTACCTGGCACTCCCAGACCCTCACCACGAACCATCCGTGTTCGCGGGCGAGCCGCGTGGAGCGCTCGTCTCGTTCAGAGTTGCGCTGCATCTTCTCCGCCCAGAGAGCGGCGTTTGGTCCGGTCCACGGCGTCTTGCGTCCGTGCTCTGGGCATCCGTGCCAGAAGCAGCCGTCGACAAACACGGCGACGTGGCGCCCGGGGAGAACGAAGTCGGGAGTACAGCCCTTCGCGATCTGTCGCTGGAGCCGAAACCTCCCGCCGGCAGCATGAACTGCTTTCCGGAGCAGTACCTCGGGCGCGGTGTCAACCTTTCGGCGCCCGGCGAGGTGAGCTCCGAGCTGGGTACTGACCCACTTCTGCGACACCCCAAGGAGCCTATTGGCACGTCGCCTCGTCGCTCCGTTCATCATCGTGGCGACCTGAGCGCGGGAGCAAGGGTCGGCCGCACTGTCCGCGGCTACGCCTCCTGTCTCACATCCTCGCTGAGCGAACGCGCGCGCTCGGAGTCGGAGCCAAGTGGAAGCTAGGCGAGTCTCCCCAAGGCAAGGCCACCCGCGATGACAGCTCCCGGCAGCATGAGCGTCACTTGCATGCACTCCTGATGTGCTGGGAGGAGTCCGGCAACCCGCACAAAGGGTCCAGGGGCGGCGGTGGCGAAGCGTGCTTCAACTGGGTGATAGCCGGGAACCCATGCCATCTTCACCGGGGAACCATGCCATGCGTGAGCCAAGACGATGGCCGATCGTAGGGAGGCTTCAGAGAGTTGGGTGCGTGCCTCCGCTGCCGGCTCCCATGAGGCGAGCGCGAGTAGATCCTGCGGGTGAGGAACGCACCTTGGCCCCGGGGGTAACAACGAAGAATGGTCAAACGTCCAAGACAGCCAACGCTCATCCTCCCGCACTTCATGGGCTACGCCCGCTGCCTTGAAAATGGCCGCTATTCGCTCCACAACGGCGTTCGAGGAACCCGACGGAATGGCGACGTGGTCACGCCCGAGCCAATAGAGGGCGCCGCGAGCCCGATCGGCGAGCTTCACACGTCCGCGGCCCAGTGTGCGAAGTTCGGCACGGACCTCTTGGGCCCGCAGGGATTCAACGCGGATTGACCGACCGAGGCCCCAAGCCTGTCGCAGTTCCGGTGCCATAACCGGCCCATTCGTCGTCACGAGTGGCTCGCACTCAGGTAGGAACGCGCTGCCCACCTCAGTCAAGACCTGGAGGCACCGCCTCCTGCCTGACGACTTCGCAGCCGATACTTCGGTCATTCGCATTCGGCCGTCGCCCCGTAACGTCAACAGCGCATCGCCCGGGACCACTTCCGCGGCACGCTGCAGACCATTTCTGGTCACGACCAAGTCGGAAGCCGCAACGAAGCGGGCGGCTAGATTCGATCCCACCTGAGGAGGCCTCCTTCCGTCCGACTTCCCACCAAGCGCCATTCGAGATGCGCTAGGAGGTTGCTGCGCCATGCCAGAGCCGTGGTTGACCGCGGCGGTGCTCCGATGTCGTGTGCGGACAACTCTCCATTCTCCTCAAGCAGGGCTAGCGCCGCAGCGACAAGCGCCGCCATGTGGTCCGCGTCGGATGGGTCGTGCACCAACAAGTACGGCTCATGTTCCGCCGTGAGGGCGGGCATCGCCGCAAGTTCTCCCCGACGAATAGACAGACGTAACAGCGGTCGGATCGCGTTCATCGTCGCAGAGTGGCTGCCATCAAGCTCTTTTGCTGCCTTGCCTGCGAGTGGAGGCATCGGAGCGAGTACCCAGGCCCGACAGAGGGCCAAGCATTCGTCTCGTACCCGGTCTTGGACATCCTCGAACACCACGCCTAATGGTGTGTAGAGCCAGATTCCTTCGACCTTCACTCTGCAAACCAAACCTGCCAGCGCCGCCTCTTCGGCGGTGTACCGGGAACGCGGCCCAAGGAGGCGCTCGATCTCCCGTCCAACGACCAAGGAGGCGGTTGGACGGAACCCGCTATTCCGGCGCGCCACCCAGGACCTCTCGAACGAAGGCTGCGTCGATCACCGCGATGAGTCCATCCTCGAGGTCCGTCAGTGCCTCCCTCAGTACTTGGTCAGCTGCTCGGATGAGGGACCGGGGGGTCAAGGTCCCATCGGACGCCATTCGACTATCGACGATTTCCTGCATGGCCTGTCTGCTGAAGATCCGCAGCGCAGTCTCCGCATCCGAGGCGTTGGCGGTGATGAGGCCAGTTAGGAAGTCGGCACCCTCTTCGCGAGTGAAGGCAGGCAGCTCGATCGTCTGGCCGACGCGGTCCCAGAGCGTTTCGCCAAGTATGGAGCGAACAGTGCCCTGGGTGGCCGTTGTGAAGGAGAGCACCAGCGTGAGCCCAGTCGGTGACTTGTCGAACAACTTATGCAAGCCGCCAATGCACTCGTCCAGCTTCTTTCCAAGTTCAGCCAATTCCTGAACTTCATCGACCAGGAGGAGCACCTGCCTATCGTCCTGCTGAATCGCGTGAATGAGGTGTTGCAGTGACTCGATCGCAGCGTTTGTCGAGTCGATATTTCCGCTCAGACCCAGCGATTGCCGCTCTCGCGCGCTCAACCTTTCCGCGCGAAGCCAGGAAGTGGCCGCCTGGGCCTGTTCGTTATCGCCGCTCGCAAGGACGCGTAGCGCACGCTCTACGTCGCCGGCGGGCGCCCCCTCTTGCAGAAGGATCTTGCGTCCCGTGGAGGCGGCGACCCCTGACTCAAGCGCGGCCTGGCTGACCGCGCGATACAGGTCGACAAAAGTCTTGATCCCGCGAGGTGTTACGACATATAGCGGCACCAGACTGCTGGTCTCTTGCGCTAACCGACGCAGATTCATGAGCGCGTGTGTCTTGCCAGCTCCAAAGCTCGCCCACATAACGACGATGCTGCTGTTGGGGATCCGCGCGAGGCTGCGGTTGAGTCGCCCGATCCGCCTCTTAAGTTCAGGCCTCCCCACCCAAGTGTGGGCAGTGGCGGTGCTTGCCACGACGTGAAATGGCCAGGTGTTGAGTCCAAGATCCGCGTACTCGGGGGCGGTGGTTGGCTGACTCACTTGGGTCCTCCGGCGTCGTTGAATCGGACGTAGCTGATCTTGCCGCCCCGTGCCATCGTGAATCGAAGAGATCTGGGATGCGCCCGATCGAGCTCGCGCAGCGCGGTCATCCCCGCGGATAACTCAAAGTACCCAATCCCCTGATCGAGCAAGTTTGCGTTTGCCAACAGCAGCATCTCGGTGATCGAGGCGTATCCCATTGTTGACCGTAGGGCAGCCCAGGAGTCGCGGATCACGTCCCACACCTGTTCGGGCTCAACTTCCGCAAGAGGAAGACCTCTGCCCCTAACGTAACTACCGACGACCATCTCGCCGAGCCAGTGTTGACCGTCTGGTTGTTCGACAATCGACGACCAGAACTTGAACTGGGAGGGACTCAGCAAATACCGGTACTCATATCGCGACTGTCTTCCGATCAAGCCAAGGTCAACGTACGGCTCGAGCCGAACGGTAGACGTCTGGTCTGGCGGCCTAGCCCCTCCCCGCGTGGGAGCATCGCCAGCCGATTCGATGCTCTCTGCCAGCTCCTTCAGGCGCGTCAGGCGCTGACGGTCTTCTCCCGTTCGCACTCGACGGAGGTTCTCCTCGCGCAGCAGCCGGCACGCGGCCCCCATGGATGCCGACGCCGTGGCACGAGAAAAGACTTCACCGGACTTGGGCGTCGTGACTCGGTGCACACAGCGTACGAAGTCATAGTCGGCCTCAAGCAATGCGTAAAGAACGATCAGTGCAGCGCCTTGGGACAGAAGCATGGGATTGGGCGCGCCACGCGTTTGTTGAAGTGACTGTTGCTGGGGTGCAGCGGCTGCCAGCAGGGCGTGCCCCCTGTCGGTGAGCGTGTGATTTGCTGCGCGGACGAGTCGGAGGGCAATGGCCCACTGGATTGGTTCTTCTTCGACCCTGTCGGTGATGGCACCGGAGGAACTCGGTAGGGCGGGGTCAGACAACCAGAAGTCCTGCGCCTGAACTTTGGAACCGACGAGTTGCTCGACCGATAGCCCCCGCTCCTGGCCGTACCGGTGCCACAAGTGCATTCGCTGCAGGTAGTCCGTTACTCGTGCGGAGGTGTCCTCAGTGACGTGCATATCCGCGGTGAGTGTGGCTGCGAAATTGCGACGCAGAGCCTCCAGAGTCGTTCTGCGGGTTGGGCTAGCGGCCGCAGTGACCGCAAGGAGGACACCCGTGCGTTGAAGGCTAACTCTGGCACCCTGTATCCACCGTATGGCCATGTCAGCTCTCGTAACCGCCATGCACGGACACCCGGGGACGGATGTCCAGGAACATGCTCCGCGTCGCGTCAGTGCTGCTCAGCATCGCCTGACCGATTGCGAGATCACGGACGCCCTCACTGAGAGTGATAGGTCGGCCACTCAATGCGAGTCGGTTGGGCTCGCGTGACTTGAGGTTCTGGGTGACCGACTTGATGTCACGGTCGACTGTGAGGGTATGGACGATGAAGGTGTCGACCTGTGCCATGACGCGTGCGTCGAGAGCCGTTGGTTGCTGAGTAGTGAACGCGAGGCTGAGCCCAAAGTTGCGCCCCTCCCGCACGAACTTCAACAACGTCTCAGATGCCGCTGTCGCGCGCTCGGCAGGGAACACGTTCTGTGCCTCGTCGATGACAACCCATGTCTTGGGCGGTGCCTCGGCGAGGATCGTCTCGCATCTGATGCGCTCGTCCCGGTCGGTTGCGAAACCAAGTTCGAGCGACTTGGACGCCTCGCTGGCACGCGCGCGTGCCTGCATGAGCTTCCTCAGCGTCAGGTACACGACGACAGCCCTTACGTCGTCCGGGACGCCGGAGAGCAGCAGAACGGACAGGCGGCCAGGTCGAAGCAACTCGGCCAGACTGGTCCCATCGGATCCAAATAGGGGGCTGGCGTCGTAGGCCGATAGCCGCTGGCGCACGGCCCGGATCGTGGATGGCGCGAAGTCGGTGCTGATCATCGAGTCTTCCGACAGGCAGTCCAGGAGTGCTCCAATCGTGTACTCCGCCTGAGGAGCGACGGCTGATCCATCAGCGCGCGTCCAACCTTTGGAGCGGACACGCTCAACGGTGGCCGTAATGAGCTGCCCCATTACGTCCTGGGTAGCGTCGACCTTGAGGAGTGCTGCCCAGTCGCTCGCCTGCATTTCCCACGTGCGGATGCGAAACGGCAACGCACGGCCGGTTACTTGGTCCTCGAACCCAGCCGGCACCCAGAGGTCGACGTCGAGCTCTTCAGCCTCGAGGTTCCAGCGGCTCAAGTCGACTCGCTGTTGAGCCACGTGGGCGCTCGGACTATCCGCTGTAACGGGTGCTGTCATCCACTGAAAGATGTTCAGTGTGTCGAACAGGAGGGTCGCGCGCTCTTTTGTCGAGGCACTGATGGACGACTCCCGCCGGCTGGCGCACAGGCCCTCCAGTAGGACACCCAGGGTGAAGCTCTTGCCGGAACCACGCTTACCGACGATCGCGAGCACATGCTCTCGATCGAGACCGAGGTGGACGTTCCGCATCGGGCCGGACTCCGCGAGACGACCGATCAGGGCCCACTCCGACTCGCCCTCTCCCACGGTGACGTTCCGCTTGCGCGGACTGAGGGGTGGTTCCGCGCGATACTTTTGCGCCACAGTCAGCTCTCCTGGTCCGGGTAGAGAACCTGGTTCACGATGCCCTCGTCTACGAGCCGACAGGCGTGTCCTGTGCGCATGCCGTCGCGGTATGCCGTCGCGACGCAGGTGCTCATCTTGCTGATGATCTGGCTGGGCACCTGGCGGCCGGGTTCTTCCATGACGTACTCCGCGAGCGCCTCAATGGCGTCGACAGTGAAGGGGAACATGCCCGGGTCGACGTCGCTGCCTTCCTTTTCGAGGACTGCCTTGGCGGCCTCCTGATCGACGAGGTAGCAGAGAACCTCGGTGATGAAGTCCTTCACATCGCTTCCCTCGCTCACCAAAGGAGTCAGATCGATATAGCCGGAGTCATGACCGACGCGGCGACGGACCGCTTCGTCTGTGAGCATTTCGGGCGCGTCTTCCATTCCACCCTCGGACTGGAACGCCAGCACCATTCCCAGGACGTTGTTGTCGTTGTCCATGAGCTTGCGGAACATGGACGTGAACTCGTCGACACTGTTCGAGTCACTCACGCTGCGAAGAGACTCGGCTTCATCTACGAGGAGGACGACCTTCCTGCCAAGTCCGCGATGCACCAGCGAAGCAAGATTAAGCAGCGCGTTGAGGTAGCTCATCGGGCCCGACAAGTCAGTCTCGACTCCTAGGGTTGCTTTCTCGTCCGCAGACAGAGATCGACCCTTGAGCCACTCCCAGGCGACCGTTTCCTGTCGGCCGGTGAACAACAGTGCCTGGTAGATCTTGGCTTGGCTACTGCGTAGTGCGGTGTCACCGAAGGGCACGGCATTCTCGAAGAAGTGCTGCTCTGGGTCAACGGACTCGGGGGCCTGGCGAGCAAGCGACTTCGCGGCCGAACGGATCAGGTCCCGACCCAATTCGTCGACCAGGAGACCATGGATCTTGGCCCACGTATCCCTCGACCGGAGCGGCGGAAGTTCCGTAAGACGCACTTCGGTCGGATAGCCGACGCTGAAGTAGGGGTCCGCCCCGAGGACGTACCGGATGTGGCCGAGCGTGTGGGTCTTTCCGGCGCCGTATTGGCCGAAGATCATGAACTTCGGCACCGACCGCTCCTCTAAGAAATCTGTCTCAAGACGGTCCTTGATACGGCCGTTGATGTTTGCGCCACCGAAGTAGACGCTTGCATCCTGCTTCGGATTAAGGGAAAAGTTCTCTCGCGTTAGTTTGTAGTAGTCACGAATTGACATCATCAGGTACCCCTCGGTGATCGGACGGACTGTGGACTAGCTGGCTCCCCGTTTCCTTCCCTGAGTATGGCCGGAGCTCAGGACGGGCGAGCATGGTTCGGATCGGACCAGAGACCAGGTCATTGATCACACCTGGCCCCGAACCTCCGCGAGGAGACCGGAACTCGACCGCTACCTCTAGCAGGCCGGCTGACCCAGTCGTGAAGTTTGCTGATCCCACGCAGGCGACCTTGGACCCGTTCCTGAACTCGGCGATGAAGACCTTCGCGTGGAGGTCGTCCAGCAGGGAGACGCGCCCACCGGCATCAACCACCGCATCGAGTGCGCGACCGTGTGGCGGAGTCATCGGTCGCCTCGTGATCACTCTTATGCGTGCACCGCTGGCGGTCGACCATCGCATCAACCGGCCGAAGGCGGCGCACCCCCCGAGCTCGTCCGAGATCCAAGGACTGACGAGTAGCACGGAGGCAAGTCTCTGTTCGAGAGCGGAGTCAACGAAGGCGCCAAGGACATCCCTATGGAGTACGCGTGCCTTTGCTGCACGAAGTGGTGACCGGGGCACGCGGCGGTGCGGACGGCGTGTTACGGTGTGGCCGGAACTCATAATCGCAAGTAAGCCATGGACGAAGTCCGTTGTCAACTGATTCCGAGAGGAGGATTCCGTTGCCACCGAAATCACGTCCAACCGCGACCCATCAACCTCCTGGCGTCCCAACCTTCGGCGCGCGGCTCCGGGCGGCCCGCCTAGCCGCAGGTCGGACGCTCAGGGAGGTGGCTGAACCGAGTGGCCTTAGCCTCAACTACCTGTCGGACCTGGAGCGAGATGTCCTGAGCAACCCAGCGCTGGACAAGTTGCGGTCCCTCGCGGCGACGTTGAACGTCTCCATCGACTCGTTGCTTGGTTTGGAGCCGGCTGGGCACGAGGTGGCTGAGCTTCCGCTTCCGCTCGCAGAGTTCGCCGCTAGTCCCGAGTTTCACCAAGCAATCAGGGCCGAAGCGGATCGACTCAAAGTCGACCCTGCTGTGATGGCTGAGGCTTGGCTGGACGCTCTTGGCTCGCTCCAAGTCCTTGGACGCCGACCGCATCGAGCCTTGGACTACATGTTCATCTTCGAGGCGGCGCGACGCGCGATCGATGGCCGGTAGGACTCAGGTGGAAGGCCCTCTGGTCCTTCTTGGGCGACTCGCCGAAAGCACCGCCGCCGTACCCCAGAGAAGTACTGCAGTTGCTCGCGAAACCGGCGTGATCCGGTACCCCACAACGCCCCAGCTCGTGCTCAATCACATTCTCGCGGAGCCACTTCGGGGATTTTGCAAGCAGGGGGTCAGTACCAGTGGGGAGATCTCGACAGGAACTTCTCGTACGCGTTGCAGGGTGAGCCGTAGACGTCGTCGATGTAGCCCAGTCCCCAGGTGATCTGGGTGGCGGGGTTGGTGAGCCAGTCGTTGCCGGCGCTCGCCATCTTCCAGCCGGGCAGGGCCTGGGGGATGCCGTAGGCGCCAGACGAGGAGTTGGTCGCGCTCCAGCTCCAACCGGACTCGGCGTTCCAGAGTGCGACGAGGCAGGTGAACTCGGCTGCGTCCCAGCCACGTTCAGGCATCATCGAGCGCGCGATCTCCTGGGCCTTCCTCGGTTCCGGCCCGGACGCCTGCAACCCGATCATCGACGTGAGACCGAAGCGGGCCGCGGCCTCTCGAGTGCCGGCGAGGATGGCTGCGGTCGCGTCGAGCCCGGCCAGGCGGGCGGTCAGCTCCTCCTGCTGCTTGCCGAGCTTCGCCGCCTCCGCTCCGGCCTGCGCGGCCGCCTTCTCGGTGGCGGCGCGCTTGCGGCCGAGGTCCTCGAGGGCGCTCGCCTGGGTGTCGCGGGTGAAGAGGAGGAAGCGCTCCTGGTTGGCGGCGTCTGCTGCCGCGGCTTTGGCCACGTCGAGGTCCTGGCTGGCGTCGTACGCGTTCTGGTCGAGCACGACCACGAGGTCGGACATGACGTTCGGCGGCGACAGCACGAGCGTGCCCATGTTCTGCAGCTCCCCGCCCGACATGTACATCAGGGCAGCGGTGCCGGAGAGGTCGCGGTCGGCGTCCTCGCGGGCCGCCCGGGCGGCGGCGAGGTCGACGGTCGCCTGCTGCACCGCGGTCCTGGCGTCGGCCAGGCGCTGCTCGGCCACCTGCTGTGCCGACACCGCCTCGGCGATCCCGCGCTGCAGCGCCTCGAGTCGGGCCTTGGCGCGCTCGACCTTCGCCGTGATGGCGGCGACCTCCTTGGCGGCGGCGGCCGCGGCATCCTTCGCGTCGGCGACGTCGGAGGCGCTCGGCAGCCTCCAACCCGGGTCGTTCACCGGCACGCTCGACGACGCCGGAGTCACTGCGGATGCTGTGCCCACCACCCCGGGCAGGGCTCCCGAGAAGCCCAGTGCCACCAGCGCGACCATCGCCGCGGTGGCACCTCTACGTCGTGGACCCCTGCCGCCCATCCGGGCATCATCCCCCGCGGATCGGCGCGTGTCACCCCCCGCACCTGCGCAAACACCGACGGCGCGTGCCCAGGCGGTCGCCGGAGCAGCCACCTGAGCACACGCCGCGGGTGGTGGAGGGGGTCAGGCGACCTCCACCTCGATGTCGACCGGGACGCCGTTGGTCATGACGTCGAAGACCGCCGAGCGCGCCCGGGACTGCTCGACGATCGCCCGCAGGACCTCCTCCGGGGCGTCCCCCTTGACGACGAACCGCACGCTCCCTGCTGGTAGCCGTTGCGGACCGGCTGCAGGCCGAGGATCCCGTTGAGGTCGATGTCGCCGGTCACCGTGGAGCGCACCTCCGTGAGCGTCACGCCCCGCGCGGCGGCGATGTTGGCGAGCCCGGCCGTGAGGCAGGCGGCCAGGGAGTGCAGCATCACCTCGACCGGGGTCGGGCCGTTGTCCCTGCCGACGAGGACCGCGGGGTGGTCGCCGTCGAAGACGAACTCCCGCTCGTGGGCGCGCTCCTCGCCGACCCCGAAGAAGTCGGAGATCGTCGAGCGGCTGTGCGTCCCCGACTGCCACTCGTTGTGGGCGCGGAACTGGAACTGGGCGGCGGCCGGCATCTGCTTGACGGCGTCGAGGGTGGCGAAGAGCGTCGCGGTGTCGACGCCGTTCCGGTGGGCGGTGTCCGTGGACATGGTGGTTCCTCTCGGTGGGTGCTGCGGTGGTGGTGATGGGTGGTGGTGCGTCGCCGGCGTCTCGCCGGCGAGGTCGGTGGTCACGCGACGGCGGCGCCGACGGGTGAGGGCCGGGCGGCGAGCTCGCCGGCCTGGTCGTCGATGGCGACCGCCAGCTCGCGCTGCAGCTCGACGAACCGCGCCGGCTCGGGGAACGTCGCGAGCTCGCAGGTGAGGTCGAGGACGGGCCGCGCCATGCGGTCGCGGGTCGCCCCGTACGCCGCGAGCGCCGCGCCCTCCGACCCCGGCCGGCACAGCGCCTCGTCCAGCGCGGTGGCGAGCAGCTCGGCATCGCGGAAGGCGTCGCTGATCCCGAACCCGGTGATCGCGTCGCGGTGGTAGCCGGCGTCGCCGACGAGCGCCCACCCCGGGCCGGACGCCTGGCGCACGTGGTTCGGCATCCGGAGCATCCCGCGCACGGGCGTCGTCTGCTCTCCGGCGCGCACCCGCTCCCCGAGGCGCGGCGCCAGCTCGGCGAGGAGCCGCCCGAGCAGGCCGTCCCGGGAGCCACGCCGCTGGTGCCGTCGCGCGACCTCCTCCGACGTGCAGACCCAGACACAGGCCTGGCCGCCGTGCGTGGGGAAGACCCCGGCCAGCGAGCCGTCCCCGACCACGTACTCGATCGCCGACCACTCCCCGGTGACGTACGCGTAGAGCGACGCCCCCGACGTCGGCCGCACGTCGGTGAACGGCGCTCCCACCGAACGGGCCACGCGCGACCCCAGCCCGTCGGCGCCGATGACGTGCCGCGCCATCACCCGGACCGGCCCCTCCGCGTCCTGCCCGTGCACCCCCACGACGCGGCCGCCGTCATCCCGGACGACGCCCTCGACCGATGCGCCGGTGAAGAGGCGCGCCCCGGCGTCGAGGGCCGCCTCCTGCAGCACCGCGTCGAGGACGATCCGACGGGGCGCGAGCAGGTGGTCGACGCCGTGGCGGTCCTTGATGCCGCGCACGATGACCTCGGCGCCGGTATCGATCTCGACCGTGCGCACCGGTGGGGCCCCTGTCGCGTGCAGCGCGTCGAGCAGTCCCCACCGGTGCAGCTGGACCATCCCCGTCCGGGCGATGACGTGCGTCGAGACCGTGTCGCTGGGGAACTGCGCCCGGTCGAGGACGAGCACGTCGTGGCCCAGTCGCGCCAGTAGCAGTGCGGTGGTGGCGCCCGCGCAGCGCGCCCCCACGACGACGACGTCGGCGTGCCGGGTGCGGGCGGGTCTGGACGGTGCCGGGGTGGTGTGGTCCACGGTGCTCTCCTCGTCGATGGCGATGAGGAGAACGGTCGTCCGCTACGGGCCGGAGTCCTTGGAGACGGGGTGCACCGCACGTGGACTGACCATGGACTCTTCGGCGTCCGCGCCCCCGTCCTCGGCGAGGAACGCGTCGACCTCGGCGAGCAGGTGGGTCCACGCCGGCTCGTCGGGGCGCAGCAGGTGGTTGCGCGAGTCCAGCGGAACGAGCCGGCTCCCGGTGATGAGCGAGGCGAGCGCGACCCCCTGCTCGAACGGGATCCGCATGTCGTCGCGCGCGTGGAGGATCAGCGTGGGGACGTCGAGGGCCCGGGCGGCCTCCGTGACGTCCATGTCGAGGCACGCGTCGAACAGGCGCAACGCGTTCTCGGCCGACGCGGTGCGGCGCATCAGCTGCGCGAAGTCGGTCCACAGCGCGGGGTCGGCGTCGGGCATGAACACCGACGAGAAGTACAGCCGGAACGAGTGCTCGTCACGCCCCCACCCGAGCCGGATCAGCTCGCGCTGCATCTCGAACTCCCGCGCATGCTCCGCGGTGTACGACCGCGCCCGCCTCCCCTTGACGAATGCGCCCACCAGCACGAGCCGGCTGACCCGCTCGGGGTGCCGGTGCGCGTACTCGATGGCGACCGGCCCGCCCTGGGAGAGCCCCATGAGAGGGAAGCGCTCGAGCCCGAGGTCGTCGACCACCGCCTCGAGGTCGCGGACGAAGGACTCCAGCGACACGTCGTACGGGTCGTGGTCCGACAGGCCGCAGCCCCGCTCGTCGTACCGCACCAGGGTTCGCCCGCGCGACAGGCCCTCCATCCAGTGCTGCCAGACCGGGCTCGTCCACTCGTAGTCGAGGTGGGTGATCCAGTGGGCGGCGCGGACCAGGGGCGGTCCGTCGCCGACCGTCGCGTAGGCGAGGCGCTCGCCGTCCGCGGTGCGGCAGAACCTGATCCGCTGCTGCAGCTTCCCCGATGCCGCAGCCGGCCCCCCGACCGACGCGACCCCGTCCCCGGATGGCGCGGGCGGCGCGTCCTCGTCGACCTCCGCCACCCAGCGGTACCCGCGGCCGTGCACGGTCTTGATGACGTGCTGCCCGATCCCGTCGTCGCCTACCACCCGGCGGGCGGCCTTGATCCGGCTGGTCAGCGTCGACTCGCTGACGAAGCGGTCGCCCCACACGGTGTCGAGCAGCTCGGTCTTCGGCACGACGCGCGCCCGGTGGGCCAGCAGGTGGCTGAGCACGTCGAAGACCTGGGGCTGCACGTGCTGGGGCTCCCCGCCGCGCTCCAGGAGGTACCGGTCGGTGTCGAGGACGAGGTCCCCGAACGTGTACCGCATGGGGCGATTGTGACAGGGATGGGCGTCGCGGGGCAGGGTCGAGCGCCGCGGCCGGCGCGCGGCTGCACCGGTCAGATGTCGCCCCCGCCGTCGCCGCCACGCCCTCTCCCCCGCCCGGGGAGAGCCAGCGCGTCGAGCTTGAGGTTGAGCTCGGCCAGCTGTTGCGTGATCGCCTCGAGCTGCGCGACGGCGGCGGCCGAGGACTTCGCGGCCTCGGACGAGCGCTTCAGGGCGAACTGCAGGGCGGAGGCCGCCGTGAAGGTCGGGTTCTCCGGCGTGGGGTTGGGCGGGATGATCCCGTCGAACGTCCAGACGTCGCGCGGTTCCATGTGGTCCTCCGATGAGAAGAAGCGGGACTCGGTGATGGGACCGGCGTCCCAGTGGCTCTCGCCGTCCGGGTAGTGGCCGTGGTGCCACCACACCCCGCCGCCGGCGGCGGTCTTGAACGTCGACAGGGAGCGGACCACGTTGGCGCGGTCATCCGGGTTGCGGGCCCCCCGGAAGATGAAGCGGTCCTCGATCCCCCAGGACCGCACGGCGTCGAGGAAGGCGTCCCACATCGGACGAGGCCGCTTCCACAGCTCGTGCGCGGTCAGGTCGCCGTCCTCGGGGTCCCAGCAGATCTCGACCTGGATGTTGACCACGCCGCGGCGGTTGTGGCTGATCCCGCTGGGGGTGTCGTCGGACCCCAGGAGGGCGCGGGCGCCGCGGTCGAGAGGGAAGTACTGCCCCAGCCGGTCGCCGTCCATGTCGTAGAGGACGTGGCTCTCGCCCTTCTTGTCGGTCAGCACCTCGTGCATGGCGTCGAAGGACCCCGGCTTCGACACCGTCGCGTGGCAGGTCGCCCGCGGACCGCCGATGCCGTCCATCGAGTTCGACCGGCCGCGCGGGACCAGGACCTCGGCTCCGGGGATGACGATGGTGCCCACAGACTCGCCTCCTTCAGCGACGCGCGGGCAGGACCCCCTCCGTCGTCGGCCGGTCGACGTCGACGCCCACGTCACCGGCGGCGGAGAGCAGGTCCACCGCGAGACGGGCACGAAGTCACTCGCCCCGTCGGTTGCCCTGATCCAGCGTGGCACCGCGCCCCGGCACGGACAATGACTCGATCGGGCCATCGGGCCTGCGGGAACGCGCGCGCCGCTAGGTTGACGCGGGTGACGCTCTCGCCGCGGGTCAGGCTGGTGCTGGCCAGCGCGCTGATGCTGTTCGTCGAGCTCGCGCTGATCCGCTGGACGGCGTCGAACAACCTGTACCTGACCCACCTGACGAACTTCGTCCTGCTCGCCAGCTTCCTCGGGATCGGGCTCGGCTTCCTGCGCGGCGACCGGGGCCGAGACCTCTTCCCGCTCGCCCCCGTCCTCCTCGCCGCGCTCGTCGCCTTCGTCCTGGTGTTCCCCGTGCGCACCGGGACGACCTCGCAGGGCCGTTGGGAGCTGGCCGGCGTCCTCGGGATGGGGCCCCTGCCCCGCCCCGTGTCGCTGGCCGTGATCTTCCTGCTCACCGCGGCGACCCTCGGGCTCGTGGCCCAGGAGGTCGCCCGCACCTTCTCGACGTTCCCGCCGCTGGAGGCCTACCGCCTCGACATCGGCGGCTCGCTGCTCGGCATCGTCACCTTCGCGGGCCTGTCGTTCCTGCGGATGCCGCCGCTCGCCTGGGCGCTGGTGTCGGCGGCGGTGTTCGTCGTCCTCCTCGGGCCGCGGGTGAGGACGCGGCGCTGGCTGCCGGCGGTCGGCATCGCCACGGTGGTCCTCGCGCTCGGCCTGGAGTCGGTCATCGGCCCGTTCCAGTGGTCGCCGTACTACAAGATCCGCACCGGGGCGGCGGCCGGCGGCAACGTGCGGGTCGAGGTGAACAACACCCCGTTGCAGACGTCGATGTCGGTGGAGCAGGCGAGGACCAACTCGCCCTTCTACTTCTTCCCCTACACCTACGCCGGCGCGCACGACGAGGTGCTCGTCATCGGGGCGGGCACCGGCAACGACGTCGCCGTCGCGCTCAGCCAGGGTGCCGAGCACGTCGACGCCGTGGAGATCGACCCGGCGCTGGTGCAGATCGGCCGCGACCGCCACCCTGACCGGCCGTACGACGACCCGCGCGTCACCCTCCACGTCGACGACGGCCGCGCCTTCATGGAGCGCTCGACCCGGCGCTACGACCTCGTCCTGTTCGCGCTCCCCGACTCCGCGACCATCGTCACCGGGCAGTCGGCGCTGCGCCTGGAGAACTACCTGTTCACCACGCAGGCGCTCGAGCGGGCCCGCTCCCTGCTCGCGCCCGGCGGCACCTTCGCGATGTACAACTACTACGAGCCGTGGCTGCTCGACCGCTACGCCAACACCATACGCACGGTCTACGGCACCGCCCCGTGCGTGCAGCTCGGCCCCACCCAGGGCCAGCGCCAGCAGGCGGTGATGACGCTGCGCGACGACGCCTCCACCGGCGGGTGCACCACGACGTGGACCCCGCGGGTGGGCGAGCTCGAGCCCTCGGTGGATGACCGGCCGTTCCCGTACCTGGGGACCCGCACCATCCCGCCGTTCTACCTCGTGATGCTCGGCCTGGTCCTGCTCACCTCCCTCGTCCTGGTGCGCCGGGTGGGCGGTCCCCTGAGGCAGATGCGGCCGTACGCCGACCTGTTCTTCATGGGCGTCGCGTTCCTCCTGCTCGAGACGAAGAACGTCGTGCAGTTCGCGCTGCTCTTCGGCACCACCTGGGCGATCAACGCCGCCGTGTTCACCGGGGTCCTGCTCAGCGTCCTCGCGGCCATCGAGGTCGCGCGCCGGGTGACGATCCGGCGGCCGGTGTGGCTCTACGCCGGGCTGCTGGCGGCGCTCGCTCTGGCGTGGGTCGTCCCGGGCGACCTGCTCCTCGACCTCTCGCCCGTCCCGCGGTTCGCCGTTGGCGTGACGATCGCGTTCCTGCCGATCTTCCTGGCGAACCTGCTCTTCGCGGTGCGGTTCAAGACCGTGGGCTCGTCGACGACGGCGTTCGGGGCCAACCTGCTCGGCGCGATGCTCGGTGGGGCGCTGGAGTACCTGGCGCTCGTCCTCGGGTTCAACGCCCTGCTCGTCGTCGTGGCTCTCTGCTACGGCCTGGCGCTGCTCACCGGGCGCAAGCACCTCGTCGGCGCCCCGGCCTGACGTCCCGTCCGCCGGGGCGCTTGGTCACGGGATCATCCCGCCGCGGTCACGGCCCGGACACGACGGAGGCGTTCCGGACACGAACCGTCATCGGTCCGGTCACGTCCCGATAACTCCTGCGCCGGAGGGGAACTGCGCGCCATAGGTTCCGTCGAACGGGAGCCGACGACGCCACCACGAGGGGGACGAGATGACCACCACAGCACACCGCCGCTCGACCGGCCTGGCCGCCGCCGCCCTCGTCGTCGCCCTCGCCACGGCCGGCTGCAGCGCCAGCAGCGACGGGGGCAGCGACCCCCAGCAGGGCCGCGGGACCACCAGCAACGGCGGGACGAGCAACGGCGCCACGGGCGGGAACGGCTCACCCCGCGACAGCGCCGGCGGCACCGCCCCCATCCAGCCCGGCCCGAACACCGGCGCGTCCCCCGAGTACTCCGAGCCCGTCGCCCCCGACGACGTCCCCCGGCGGTGGTCCGGGATGACCGACCCCTCCACCGACCCGCTCTCGACCTTCGCCCTCGACATCGACACCGGCTCGTACACGCGCTTCCGCGACGCGGTGTCGCAGGGCCACCGGGTGAACCCGGAGGAGGTCCGCACCGAGGAGTTCGTCAACTACTTCGAGCAGGACTACGAGGCCCCCCGCACCGGGCTCGGCGTGAGCATCGACGCCGCCGTGCTGCCGTTCCGGCCCGACCACCGGCTGGTCCGGGTCGGCATCCGCAGCGCCGACGTCGACGAGGAGACCCGGCGCGACGCCGACCTCGTCCTCGTCGTCGACTGCTCGGGCTCGATGCGCGAGGCCGGGAAGATGGAGACGACCAAGGCTGCGCTGCGCACCCTCGCCACCTCGCTGCGGCCCACCGACCGGGTCGCGATGGTCTGCTACTCCACCCAGGCGCGGGTGGCGCTGCGGCCGACCCTCGTCCGCGACCGCGGTGCCCTCCTCGGCGCCATCGACGAGCTGACCCCGCAGAGCTCGACCAACGCCGAGGCCGGGCTGGCGCTCGGGTACGACCTCGCGGCCTCGATGCGCACCGAGGGCCGGATGACGCGCGTCGTCCTCGTCAGCGACGGCGTCGCCAACGTCGGCAGCACCTCGCCCGAGGGCATCCTCGAGCGGATCGGCGAGCAGGCGCGCTCCGGCATCAACCTCGTGTCGGTGGGCGTCGGCATCGAGAACTACGACGACCGGCTCCTCGAGCAGCTCGCCGACCGGGGTGACGGGTGGCACGTCTACGTCGACGGCGCCGACGAGGCGGCCCGCGTCTTCGCCACCGGGCTCACCGGCTCGCTCGTCGTGACCGGCCGCGACGCCAAGGCGCAGGTGCAGTTCGACCCCGCGCTCGTCGCCGGCTACCGGCTGATCGGGTACGAGAACCGCGCGGTGGCCGACGAGCAGTTCCGCGACGACGCGGTCGACGGCGGCGAGGTGTTCGCCGGCCACGCGTCGACCGCGCTGTACGAGGTCGAGATGCGCCGCGGCGCCCCGGACGGGCCGTTCGTCGTGGCGACCGTGCGCTATCGCGACCAGGGCGGCGAGACGGTGGAGCGGCGCAGCTGGCTCGACGACGAGGGCTGCGCGCCGGACCTCGCCGAGGCCTCGCCCCGCCTGCACCAGGACTACGTCGTGGCGATGCTCACCGACCGGCTCACCCAGGGGCCGTGGTCGCAGTGGGCCAGCGCCGAGCACCTGCGCGCCGAGACGCGACGGCTCCAGGCCGTCCTCGAGGACGACCCCGACGTCACCCAGCTCGCCGACCTCGTCACGCGCGCGGTCGCCTGAGGCTCGGGGTCCGGAACCGCCCCGAAACGCCGACGGCCGGCCATCCCATTGGAGGATGACCGGCCGTCGTGCCGTGCGCTGCGGTCAGGACTTGTCGTTCGAGCCCTGGTCGAGGTTCGGGGTGGAGAGGTCGGCGCCCTCGGAGGTGCCCGAGGTGGAGGCCGCGCCGTCCTCGGAGACCTCGGCGGACTCCCACGTGGCGGTGGCGTCGTCGGCGGCGGAGCCGTCGGTGACGTCGTCGACCTTCGCGGCAGCCGCACCCTTGGCGGACGACGCCTTCGCCGAGGCGGTGGCCTTGGCCTCGGACGCCTTTTCGGCGGCCGCGTCCTTGGCGTCGGTGGCCTTGGCGACCGCGGCGTCCTTGGCCTCGGTGGCCTTCTCCTTCAGCTCACCGGCCTTCTCGGTGGCGGCCTCCTTGACGTCGGCGGCCTTGGCCACGGCGGCGTCCTTGAGGTCGGTGACCTTCTGCTGCGTCGTGGTGGGCGGGGTGTACGGCCCGGCCGTGGCCCACGGGTCGGGGCGCTCGTTGCTCTTGCGCCACGCGTAGACCGCGGCACCGGCGGCGATGGCGCCGAGGGTGAGGATCCACTTGCCCTTGCCACCGGAGTGCTTGGCGGTGGCGTCGCCCTTGAGGACGGCCAGCGCGTCGGGGGCGCGGTCGGCGGCCTCGGAGGCCTGCTCCTTCGCCGCCGCGGCACCGGCGGCGATCGCCGCGAGGGCGCTGGCCACCTTGGGGACGATGTCCTCGATGAAGGTCTCGCGCGCGGCCTCGACCTTGGGGGCCAGGGTCTCGGCTGCGTCGTGGGCCTTGTCGATGGCGGTGTCGGCGTAGTCGCGGGCGACCTCGGCGTAGTCGTGCGCCTTGACCCGCGCGGTGTCGGCGGCGTCGCGCGCGACATCGGCGTAGTCGTGGGCGCGGTCCTTGGCGGTGCCGTACTGGTCGGCGGCGCTGCTGGACAGGTCGGACGCCTTGCCCTTGGCGTCGGCGGCGCGGTCGGCCGCCTTGTCTGCGGCGCGCTTGGCGGACGAGCTGGCCTTGTCGGCGGCGTCCTTGGCGGACGAGCTCGCGCGGTCGGCGGCGTCAGCGACGGCGTCCCGGGCCTGCTCGGTCCGGCTCTTGGTGCGGAACACGGGTCCTCCTCGAAGTTGGACTTCTTCCTTACCCTCATCCTGCCCTGTTCATGCTGCTCAGCGCGATCCGGGGTCTCACGGATGAGGCGCATGCACGCCCGCGGCATCCGGGCGTGTCGTCACGCCACGCCAACGCGGCTGTCTCCCACGAGTGCTCAGGGAACGGTCAGGCCACCGTGAGAGGATCGACCGCATGAAGGCAACTCTGCACACCACCCTCGGTCCCATCGTCGTCGACCTCTTCCCCAACGAGGCGCCCAAGACGGTCGACAACTTCGTCGGCCTCGCCAAGGGCGAGAAGCAGTTCAAGGACGACGCGGGCCGCACCAACCCGACCAAGTACTACGACGGCCTGATCTTCCACCGCATCATCCCCGGCTTCATGATCCAGGGCGGCTGCCCGCTCGGCCGCGGCATGGGCGGCCCGGGCTACGACTTCGACGACGAGATCCACCCCGAGAAGCAGTTCGACCGCCCGTACCTGCTCGCCATGGCCAACGCCGGCAAGCGCGGCGGCAAGGGCACCAACGGCTCGCAGTTCTTCATCACCGTCGGCGCCACCACGTGGCTCAACGGCAAGCACACGATCTTCGGTGAGGTCGCCGACGCCGCCAGCCGCGAGGTCGTCGACAAGCTCGCCGCCGTCCGCACCGGCGCGCAGGACAAGCCGCTCGACGACGTCGTCATCGAGCGCGTCGAGATCGAGGACTGAGCACCAGCTCCACGGGGCGCGGGCAGAACGAGGGAGATGAGTTGTCCGAGCAACCGGTGACCCCGGAGGCCGTCGAGCAGATCCCCGTCTGCCCGCGCCACCCCGACCGTGAGTCGTACGTGCGCTGCCAGCGCTGCCGCCGGCCCACGTGCCCCGAGTGCCAGCGGCCCGCCGCGGTCGGCGTCCAGTGCGTCGACTGCGTGCGCGAGGGCAACAAGACGGTGCGCCAGGCGCGCACCGTCTTCGGTGGGGCGGCCACCGACGGCCGCCCACTGGTCACGATGACGATCATCGGCATCTGCGTCGCGGTCTTCCTCGCGCAGTACGCCTCCCCCGACCTCACGAACCGGATCGCGTTCGTGCCGGCCCTCGGTGAGGCCGAGCCGTGGCGCTTCCTCACCTCGGCGTTCGCGCACAGCCAGAGCCTCATCGTCCACATCGCGTTCAACATGTACGCGCTGTGGGTCATGGGCGGGTACCTCGAGCCGCTCGTCGGCCGGGCGCGCTTCGCGGCCACGTACCTGCTCAGCGCCCTGGGCGGCTCGGTCGTGTACCTCCTCATGGCGGCACCGCAGAGCTACGAGGAGGCCGTCACCACCGGCCCCGGCATGTGGTGGTCCGGCGCCGTGGGTGCGTCCGGCGCGGTGTTCGGGCTCTTCGGTGCGTTCCTCGTCCTGCAGAAGCGGCTCGGCCGGTCGGCGGCGGGGATGTACGTCGTCATCGGCATCAACGCGGTCCTCGGGTTCGTCATCCCGGGCATCGCGTGGCAGGCCCACCTCGGCGGGATGCTCACCGGTGCGGCGTGCGCCGCGGCCATCGCGTACCTCGGTCGCGCCAAGAGCCTGATGAACCGGGGCAACAAGGCGCTGCACTGGGTCGGGCTCGCCGCGATCCTCGTCGTCCTCGTGCTCCTCGCGGTGGCGAAGTACGCCACGGCCTAGTCCCACTCCCTCCACGTCTCGACGGGCCCCGGCACTCACGCCGGGGCCTGTCGTCGTGCAGGGGTCAGTGAGTTGTCCACCGTGGGGGACGACCTGAGGACGGTGCGCTCCCCAGCCTGTGGACAACTCGCCACGAGCACGACCGGAGGACGTCGTCGCAGGTCAGCGGTGTGCACAGGGGTTGTCCCCATGTGGACTACACGCGTGTCATTCATCCCCAGTGTGGACAACCCCTGTGGACAACGACGAGGGCCGCACCGGAACGTGTCCGGTGCGGCCCTCGGGCGAAGGGTGCGGGCTGGGCGTCAGCGCCAGCGCGTCGTCATGAGGAAGCCGGCCATCATGAAGCCGAAGCCGACGCCGAGGTTCCAGCGGCCGAGCTGCGGCACGGGGAACTGGTGCTGGCCCGAGATGTAGAAGGTGACGACCCAGAGCAGGCCGACGATCATCAGGCCGAGCATCAGCGGGAGGAACCAGCGGGGGTTGGGCCCCTGGGCCTTGGCCGCCGTGCGCGGCGGGGTGTAGCTGGGCTTGGAGCGACCCTTGGACTCGGGCACGGACTGTCTCCTCGTGGCGTTGGTGGTGTGGCCTAGCGTAGAGGGTCAGGCGGAGAGGGAGGTGAGCACGGTGGGCGGAACGCACGCGGGACGGGTCGACCGACCCTCGCCGTGGCCGTGGCTGGTGCCCGTCGTGGCGCTCGTCGCCGGGGCCCTGTTCGCCTCCAGCGTCCGGGCCGCCCAGGGCCAGGACATCCGGCCCGACCAGGCGATGCTCCCCGACCTCATCCGCAGCCAGAACCGCACCAACCAGGAGCGCTCCACCGAGATCGACCGCCTCCAGGCCGCCGTCGACGAGCAGACCGCGGCCCTGGCCCCGGGCGACGTCGACACCCAGAAGCTCGAGCGCCAGGCCAACGAGCTCGCCCCGCTCGCCGGCCGCACCGAGGTCGAGGGACCGGCCGTGCGCGTCGAGCTCGACGACGCGAGCCTGCCGGGCGGGGAGGTGCCCACCGGTGCCGACCCCGACGACTACGTCATCCACCAGCAGGACGTGCAGGCCGTGGTCAACGCCCTGTGGTCCGGCGGCGCCGAGGCGATGATGCTGCAGGACCAGCGGGTCATCTCCACCAGCGCGGTGCGCTGCGTCGGCAACACCCTGATCCTCCAGGGCCGGGTCTACTCCCCGCCCTACGTCATCACCGCCCTGGGCAACCCCGAGCGGCTGCGCGAGTCGCTGCTCACCGACGGCGAGGTCGAGAACCTGCGGCAGTGGTCGCTCGCCATCGGCCTCGGCTACGACGTGAAGACCCTCGGCGACACGACGTTCCCGGCGTACAGCGGCTCGATCGTCCCCGCCCACGCCGTCGTCCCCGTCCAGTGACCCGCTGATGGTGCGCCGCCTCGTCGGCTGGACCGGCGAGGTCCTGCTCACCCTCGGCGTCCTGCTCCTCCTCTTCGCCGCCTGGCAGCTGTGGTGGACCGACGTCGTCGCCAACCGAGACCAGGCCGGCATCGTGCGCACCCTCGAGGACGACTTCTCCCGCGACCGCACCCCGGGACCCGTGGGCGCGAACGGGATCCCCGCCGCCATCGGTGAGGACGGCGCCTTCGCCCTCGTGCGCATCCCCCGGTTCGGGGCCGACTACGCCCGCCCCGTCATCGAGGGCACCGGGCGCGACGTCCTCGCGCTCGGAGTCGGGCACTACGTGGGCACGGCCGGGCCGGGGCAGGTCGGCAACTTCGCGATCGCCGGTCACCGCACCACCTACGGTCGCCCGTTCCACGACGTCGACCTCCTGCGCGACGGCGACCGGGTGGTTGTCGAGACCGCCGCCGAGGTCTACGTCTACGAGGTCAGCGGCCACGACATCGTGCGCCCCCGCGACGTCGGCGTCATCGCCCCCGTCCCAGACGAGCCGGGCGCCACGCCCACCACGGCCGTGCTGACGATGACGTCGTGCCACCCGAAGTACTCGGCCACCCAGCGCTACGTCGTGCACGGCACGCTGGTCGAGACCGTGCCCCGTGACCGGTGGGACCCCGCCCGCTGGCTGACCCCCCCGACGAAGGGCTGACCCGTGTACGCCGCGCTCTGGCGCCTGCTCCCCGGTCCGCGTTGGGCCAGGACGGTGCAGTGCCTCGTGCTGTTCGCCCTCGTCGTGTGGGTGCTGTTCGAGTGGGTGTTCCCGGCGGTGAGCCCGCTGCTGCCGTTCACCGAGAACACCGTCGGTGCGGCGGGACCCACCGGCAGGGCACCATGGAGCGCATGACCCGCGTCCTCGTCGTCGACAACTACGACAGCTTCGTGTTCACCATCGTCGGCTACCTCGAGCAGCTGGGAGCCGAGTGCGAGGTCGTGCGCAACGACGCCGTGTCACCGGCCGACGCCGCCGACTTCGACGGCGTCCTCGTCTCGCCCGGGCCCGGCACCCCGGAGGAGGCCGGCGTCTCGATGGCGATGATCGAGGCGTGCGCCGAGCGCGTCCAGCCGATGCTCGGCGTGTGCCTGGGCCACCAGGCCCTCGGCGTCGTCATGGGTGCCACGGTCGGCCGCGCGCCCGAGCTGCTCCACGGCAAGACCAGCCAGGTCCACCACGACGGCAGCGGCGTCCTCGCGGGCCTGGCCAGCCCGTTCACCGCGACCCGCTACCACTCCCTCACCATCGAGCCCGAGACGCTGCCTGACACCCTCGTCCCCAACGGGCACACCGAGTCGGGGATCGTCATGGCGGTGCGCCACGCGAGCCTCCCGCTGCACGGGGTGCAGTTCCACCCCGAGTCGGTCCTCACCCACGGCGGGCACCGGATGCTCGCCAACTGGCTGCGCACCTGCGGGATGCAGGACGCGGTCGAGCGCTCGGTCGGTCTCAGCCCGCTCGTCCACGACGCCGCGGGCGTGGCCCGCATGGTCGCCTCCGGCTGACCGCCGCCCCCGGAGCTACGGGAGCGACGGGGTCGGGCTCGGCGAGGGGGACTCGGACGGGGTCGGTGTGGGGGTGGGCGTCGGGGTCGGCGCGGGCTTCTTCGCCACGACGATCGTCACGGTCTTGCCGATCTCGAGCGTCCCGTCCTGCGGGTTCTGCTCGATGACGGTGTCCTCCGGGACCGAGTCGGTCTCGCGCGTCTGCGTCTTGTACTTCAGCCCGGCACCCTGGATGGCCTGCTGCGCCTGGTCGCGGGTGCGGCCGACGACGTTGGGCACCTCGACCTCACCCGTGCCCACGCGCAGGATGATCGTCGTGTTGAGCGCCACCGACGTCCCTCGTGACGGGTTGGAGTCGATGACCTCGTCCTTCGCGGTGTCCGGGTCGTTGACCCGGTCCGGTTCACCGACCTTGAGCCCGAGGTCGGTGAGGATGCCCGTGGCCTCCTTGAGCGTCTTGCCGCTGACGTCCGGCACGGTGACGGCACTCGGCCCGGAGGAGACCACCAGCTGCACCCGTGAGCCCTCGTCGACCTCGGTGCCGTCGCCGGGGTTCTGCCGGATGACGAGTCCGTCCTCCACGGTGTCGCTCGTCTCGCGCACGACGTCGGCCTTGAGCTTGGCCAGGCCCAGCTTGGCGACGGCCGACTCCTCGGGGTCGCCGACGAGCCGGGGCACGGTGACCTGGACGATGTCGGGGTCGCCGAGGTACTGGACCATGCCGTAGCCGAGCGCCCCGAGGGCCGCGAGGACGGCGAGGACGAGCAGCACCATCGCGGCGGGGTTGCGGCGGCGCTCGTCGTACCCGTCGTCGTCACCGGGGTAGGTGTCGTCGGACCCGTGGCGCGCGTCGTAGGCGGGGACCGGGCGGGGGGTGGCGCTGTAGATGCTCGTCGAGTCGTCGCGCATGGGCGGCAGGGCCTCGGTGGACGTGCCGGCGAGCAGCCCGCCGGCGGCCGCACCGGCCAGGGCGGCGGCCGCGCCCCGCGCGGCGTCGGAGATCGGGCGGCCGAGGCGCACCGCCGCCAGGTCGTGGCGGAACTCGTCGGCGCTCTGGTAGCGAGCGTCGCGCGGCTTGGCGAGGGCGTGCAGGACGACCGAGTCGACGTCCTCGGTCAGCCCGTCGATGACGCGCGACGGCGGGGTCGGCGACTCGCCCACGTGCTGGTAGGCGATGGCGACCGGGCTGTCGCCCACGAACGGCGGCCGGCCGGTGAGCAGCTCGAAGAGCATGCAGCCGGTGGAGTACAGGTCGGAGCGCGCGTCGACCGACTGCCCCTGCGCCTGCTCCGGGGAGAGGTACTGGGCGGTGCCGATGACGGCCTGGGTCTGCGTCATCGTGGCGTTGGCGTCGGCCATGGCGCGGGCGATGCCGAAGTCCATGACCTTGACCGTGCCGTCGCCGGCGATCATGACGTTGGCCGGCTTGATGTCGCGGTGCACGATGCCGTTGCGGTGGCTGTAGGCCAGGGCGTCGAGGACGCCCTCGGTGATGCGGAACGCCTCGGCCGTGGGCAGCGACCCGCGCTCGGTGAGGACCTCGCGCAGGGTGCGCCCGTCGACGTGCTCCATGACGATGAACGGGACCTTGACCTCGGCGCCCCCGCTCTCGCGAAGGACGTCCTCGCCGTGGTCGTACACGGCGACGATGGACGCGTGGTTCAGCCCGGCGGCCGACTGGGCCTCCCGCCGGAAGCGGCTGATGAACGTCTGGTCACGGGCGAGCTCGCTGCGCAGCATCTTCAGGGCGACGGGGCGCCCCAGCCGGGTGTCGAACCCCAGGTGCACCTCGGCCATACCGCCGCGTCCGAGGAGGTCGCCCACCTCGTAGCGGCCGCCGAGCAGCATCGGGACGTCAGACATGCGGTGCACTCCTCATCGGACCGGTCCGGCCCGTCGTCGGTTCGGGCGCCGTCGGCGCCTCCGTCGTGGTGGAAGGGGTCATCGGTCGAGCCTCGCCTCCATCATCGCCTTGGCGATGGGGGCGGCCACCCGGCCACCGCCGGCTTCGCTGCCGGCGACGCCGCCGTCCTCGGCGATGACCGCGACGGCGATCTGCGGGTCGTCGGCCGGGGCGAAGGAGATGAACCAGGCGTGCGCCTTGCGCCCCTCGCCGTGCTGCGCGGTGCCGGTCTTGCCGGCGACCTTGACGCCCGGGATGGCGGCCCGCTCGCCGGAGCCGTTGTCGACGACCTCGACCATCATCCGCTGCAGCTGCGCGGCGACGTCGGGCGTGACCGCCTGTGAGAGCTCGCTGGGGTCGGTGGACTCGATGACCGACAGGTCCGAGCCGATGACCGACTGGACGAGGTAGGGCTTCATCACGACGCCGTCGTTGCCGACACCCGCCGCGACCATCGCCATCTGCAGTGGGGTGACGCGCACGTCGTACTGGCCGATGGAGGCGTAGGCGAGCTGCGGCTGGTCGAGCTCGGCGGGCACCGAGCTGGGGGTGACCCGCATCGGGATGGAGAGCGCGTCGCCGAAGCCGAACTTGGCGGCCTGGGCCCGCAGCGCGTCGGCGCCGATCTCCAGCCCGACGCTGGCGAAGGCGGTGTTGCACGAGATGGCCAGGGCCCGGGTGAAGGACACCTTGTCGTTCGGCCCGCACGCGCCGTCGAACGCGTTGGGCAGGGTGTTCGTGGTCTGCGGGAGGTCGAGCTCGGCGGGGCCGGGGAGCGTGGAGTCCTCGGTGTAGTCGCCGCTGGACAGGGCCGCGGCGGCGGTGACGACCTTGAACACCGAGCCGGGCGGGTACTGGTCGCCCGCGATGACCCGGTTGAGCAGCGGGCGCGAGGCGTCCTTGTTGAGGGCGTCGTAGTTCTTCGTCACCGCGCTGAGGTCGTGCCCGGCGAGGCGGTTGGGGTCGAAGGTCGGCTGGCTCACCATCGCCAGGATCGCGCCGGTCTTGGGGTCGAGGGCCACGGCGGCGCCGCGGATGCCCTTCATCGCGTCGGCGGCGGCCTTCTGGACCTTGGGGTCGAGGGTCGTCTCGATGGTGGCGCCCTGGGCCCGGCGGCCGGTGAACAGGTCGGAGACGCGGCGGTAGAACAGCTTGTCGCTCGACCCCGACAGGAACGGGTTCTCGGCCTGCTCGAGACCGCCGTTGGAGCCGTAGAACGAGTAGTAGCCGGTGACGTGGGCGTAGAGCTCGGCCTGGTCGTAGACGCGCTGGAACTTGTACTCGTCGTCGCTGGCCACCGACTTCGCGACCGGCTCCTGGCCCACGAGGATCTCGCCGCGCTCGCGGGCGTAGGTGGACAGCAGGGTGCGGCGGTTGTCGGGGCGCGCATTGAGGTCGGCGGCGAAGACGTACTGGATGAGCGTGGTCGACACGAGCAGCGACGCGAACAGCGCGGCGACGACCATCGACAGGCGGCGGACGGGGGCGTTCATCGCAGCCTCACGACCTCGGTGCGCGCCTCGGCGACCGGGCTGGGGCCGGCGGTGTCGGGCAGCGGTCGGCGGGCGTGGTCGGAGATGCGCAGCAGGATGGCGACGAGGGTCCAGTTCGCGAGGAGGGAGGAGCCGCCCGACGACAGGAACGGCATGGTCAGGCCGGTGAGGGGGATGACGCGCGTGACGCCGCCGACGACGACGAAGCACTGCAGCGCCATCGAGAACGACAGGCCGGCGGCGAGGAGCTTGCCGAAGCCGTCGCGGGTGCCCAGCGAGGTCCGCAGCCCGCGCTGGACGAGCAGGGCGTACAGGACGAGCACGGCGAACAGCCCGATGAGGCCGATCTCCTCGCCGAAGCTCGGGACGATGAAGTCGGACTCGGCGAAGTAGGTGAGGTCGGGACGGCCTCGACCCAGGCCGGTGCCGAACATCCCCCCGGACGCCATCCCCATCAGGCCCTTGGCGAGCTGGTCGGACTGGGCGAGGGCCTCGGGGCTGAAGGTGTCGAGCCAGAGCAGCACGCGCGTCTGGACGTGGCCGAAGATGAGGAACGCGACGTACGCGCCGGCGCAGAACAGGCTCAGACCGATGACGATCCACGACACCCGCTCGGTGGCGACGTAGAGCATCGCGACGAACAGGCCGAAGAACAGCAGCGAGGAGCCGAGGTCGCGCTCGAACACCAGCACCGCGAGGCTGGCCAGCCAGGCGCCGAGGATCGGGCCGAGGTCGCGACCGCGCGGCAGGGTGAGGCCGAGGATCTTGCGCCCGGCGACCGACAGCGCGTCGCGGGTCTGCACGAGGTACCCGGCGAAGAACACCGCCAGGGCCAGCTTGGCGACCTCACCGGGCTGGAACGAGAACGGCCCCATCTGGATCCAGATCCGCGACCCGTAGATCGACGTCCCGATGATGGGGAACAGCGGCAGGACGAGGAGGAAGAAACCGATCGCGCCGAACAGGTAGGTGTAGCGGCGCAGGATGCGGTGGTCGCGCAGGAGGACGAGGACCGTGGCGGCGATCGCGACGGCCAGCGCGCTCCACATCAGCTGGCGCAGCGCCACCCCCTCGGTGAGGGAGTCGCCCTTGGCGATGTCGAGGCGGTGGATCATCACGAGCCCGAGACCGTTGAGCAGCGTGACGATCGGCAGCATCAGCGGGTCGGCGTACGAGGCCTTCCACCGCAGGACGAGGTGGAAGGCGATGGTGACCGCGAGGAAGCCGACGCCGGTGGCGACGAGCGACGGGGGCACCGTGCCGGTGGTGGCCAGGCCCATGTTGACGTAGGCGAGCAGGACGATGGCGACGGCCCCGACGAGGAGGCCGAGCTCGACGTTGCGGCCCTTGCTCGGGGTGAAGGAGGAGACGACCGTCATGAGGTCACCGGCGCCTGCGTCGTCGGGGGCAGCGGCGTGACCGGGGTGCGGGTGCCGCCCGGGGCGATGGCCGCGGGCGAGCTCGACGCGCTCGGTGACGGGGACGGGCTGGGGCTGAGGGTGGGCGACGGGCTCGGCGAGGGAGTGGTCGTGGGCGGGGTCCAGGTGGAGGGCACCGTCTGGCAGGTGTCGCCGTTGGCCTTGGCGTACCGGCACGCCTCGGCCTGCAGGCGCAGGTCGGAGACGCGGGCGTCGGCATCGGTGCGGCTCGAGGCGCTGATGCCGCGCTCGAGGCTCTCCTGGTACGACGGCGGGAGGTCGTCGACGGCGATGGTGGTGGCGTACTCCTCGTGGGAGAGCGCCACGGGGCCGAGGGTCTGGTCGACCCCGCGGAAGACCGAGACGATGCCGTCGCTGGCCGCGACGTAGTACTGCTGCTGCGACCACGCGTACGCCGCGTAGGACCCGCCGGCGAGCACGACGCCGGTGACGAGGAGCAGCGCGGCCAGGCGCAGCACGAGGGTGCGGCGCGAGCGCGGCCCCTCCTCGGCCAGGGTGACGTGGTCGTCGAGGTCGTCGTCGCCTCCGCCCGTGGCCGCCTTGGTGAGCGCGGCCGCCTTGGCGGCGGGCGTCGTGGGGATGGGGCGGGTGCCCCCGCCGCCGCGTCGGGCGGCGGCGGCGCCCACGACCTCGGGGACCGTGGAGGGTGCGCCCTTGCGGTTGAGGTCGACGAGGTCGCCCACGACGACGGTGACGTTGTCGGGGGCGCCGGCGCGCAGGGCGAGGGCCACGAGGCGGTCGGCGCACTCGCCGGGGTCGGCGACCCCCACGAGGACCTCGTCGATGGTGTCGCGGGCGACGTAGTCGGACAGGCCGTCGGAGCAGATGAGGTAGCGGTCGCCGATCTTGCCCTGGCGCACGACGAGGTCGGGCTCGTCGGTGTCGTCGCCGGTGAGGACGCGCGTGACGAGCGAGCGCTGCGGGTGGGTCTGGGCGTCCTGCTGGCTGATCCGGCCCTCGTCGACGAGGTTCTGGACGAAGGAGTGGTCCTTGGTGATCTGGGTGACCTCGCCGTCGCGGACGAGGAAGGCCCGTGAGTCGCCGATGTGGGCGAGGACGACCTTGTCGCGCGAGCGGAGCAGGGCGATGAGCGTGGTGCCCATGCCGTCGAGGCGCGGGTCCTGGCGGACCTGGTCGCCGAGCTCGCCGTTGGCGGCGTGGATGCGGTCGAGGAGGGCCTGGCTGACCTCGCGTCCGCTCAGTGCCTCGTCGTCGAGGGCGACGAGGGCACCGATGACCGTGGAGGACGCGACGTCACCGCCGGCGTGCCCGCCCATGCCGTCGGCCATGGCGAGCAGGTGCGGGCCGGCATAGCCCGAGTCCTCGTTGTTGGACCGGACCATCCCGACGTCGGAGCGTGCGGCGTAGTGGAACGCGAAGGGCATCCGTTACCTCTGCAGCTCCACGACGGTCTGGCCGATCCGCAGCACGCTGCCGACCGCGACGTCGCGGGGCTCGGTGAGGCGGGTCGCGCCGAGGAAGGTCCCGTTGGTGGAGCGCAGGTCCTCGACCTTCCAGGTGCCGTCGTCGTCCTGGAAGATGCGCGCGTGCCGGCCCGAGGCGTAGTCGTCGTCGAGGACGAGGGCGCACTCGGGGCTGCGGCCGATGAGGGTGCCGGCCGGGCGCAGCGGCAGGGTGGTGCCGGACAGCGGGCCGGCGGTGACGACGAGCTTGGTGGGCCCGCGTCCCTTCGACTTGCGCTCTGCGCGTGAGGGTTTCGGCGTGACGGGGCGCCGGGCGGGCTCGTTGCCGGGCCCGGCGGTGCGCCGCTTGACGCGGGTGCCGTAGAGGTCGCCGCGCAGCACGCCGACGACGGCGAAGACGAACACCCAGAGCAGCACGAGGAGCCCGAGGCGCATCACGGTGAGGGTCAGCTCGCTCAGCACGTGATCACCTCTTCCCGGCCCGGAAGGTGATGGAGGTGCGCCCCACCGTGACCCGGTCGCCGTCGTGGAGGTGCTCGCTCGTGATGCGCTCACCATTGAGGTAGGTGCCGTTGGTGGAGCCGAGGTCGCGGATGGTCGTCACGGTGTGCGGGCCGTCGGTGGTGACCCGCAGCTCGCTGTGCCTGCGGGAGATGCCGGGGTCGTCGAGGATGATGTCGGCCGCGTCGTCGCGCCCGAGGACGGTGATGGCGCCCATCAACGGGTAGCGCTCGCCGTCGACGTCGAGCCAGGGGCGGTCGGCGGGGTTGTTGCGGGCCGGGCGCGGGCGGGCGGGCACGTCGTCGCGGGCCGGCGGCGGGCTGGCCGCGCGTCCGGCGGTCGCGGAGGCGGCTGCAGCACCGGCCGCAGCGGAGCCCGGGGAGGGGTACGGCGGCGCGGGAGGCGGCGCGTCGTCATCGGCGGCGGGGCGGTGCTCGGGGCGGATCGAGCGCTGCTGGCCGGTGAGGCCGGTGGCGCGGGGGCGGCTGGCCTTGGAGGGGCGGATGCGGAACACGCCCGTCTCGAGGTCGTCGTGCTCCTCGAAGATGATGTCGATCGGCCCGGCGGGGGTGTAGCGCTGGCCCTCGCAGTGCTCCTCGGCGGCGGCGACGAGGTCCATCTCGACGTGGGCGAGGTCGGGGTGGATGCGGTCGTAGTCGCCGGGCGAGAGCTCGATGGTGAAGACGTTGGGCACGATGGCGCGGCCGGACGAGGTCACGGCGCGGTCGTCCATCGCCCGGCGGATGTTGCTCGCGATCTCCACGGGGTGCACGGCGGAGCGCAGGTGCTTGGCGAAGGTGCCCTGGACGGCACGCTCGAGCCCGGCCTCGAGGCGGTCGAACAGACCCATGGCGGCTCCTCCCTCACGTGGCTCGGCTGGACGGACGGCCTCACCAGCCTATCCGTGACGGCCGGGTGCGCCCTGAACGGCACGGACCGTACCGTGGTCCGATGAACGTCGGCCTGCAGGTGATCGTGCCCCGTGACGTGCCCTTGGGGGGTCCGCGGGCGATGACCGTGCGGCGGACCCTGCCGGCCAAGGAGCGCTCGTTCGTCGGGGCCTGGTGCTTCGTCGACCACTACGGACCCGACGACGTCGGGGCCACGGGCGGGATGGACGTGCCGCCGCACCCGCACTGCGGCCTCGCCACGGTGTCGTGGCTGTTCAGCGGGGAGGTCGAGCACCGCGACTCGCTGGGGACCCACGCCATGGTGCGACCCGGCGAGGTCAACCTCATGACGGCCGGGCGCGGCATCTCGCACTCGGAGGTGTCGACGCCGGCGACCACCGTGCTGCACGGGGCGCAGCTGTGGCTCGTGCTGCCCGCGGCCGTGGCCGACGTCGAGCCGCGGTTCGAGCACTTCGCTCCGCCCGTGGTGACGGTGGGTGACGGGGTGCGGGCGCAGGTGTTCGTGGGGTCGCTGTTCGGGTCGTCGTCACCGGTGCGGGTGGAGTCGCCGCTCGTGGGGGCCGAGGTGGTGCTCGAGCCCGGGTCGGCGGTGTCGGTGCCCGTGCCGGAGGGGTTCGAGCTGTCGGTGCTCGTCGACACGGGGTCCGTGGCGCTCGACGGCACCGACGTGGCGCGGGCCGAGCTGGCCGTGGTGGAGGCCCGGTCGCACGCGGGGACCGTCCTGTTGTCCTCCGACGAGGGCGCGCGGGTGCTGGTGCTCGGCGGGGCACCGCTCGGCGAGGAGGTCGTCATGTGGTGGAACTTCATCGGGCGCAGCCACGAGGAGGTCGTCGCGGCGCGCGAGGCGTGGGAGGCCGGGGCGTCGGGGTCGGCGGACGCGCGGTTCGGGCAGGTCACCGGGTACGAGGGAGAGGTCGCGCGGATCCCGGCCCCCGTCATCCCGGGGGTCCACCTGCGGCAGCGGGGCAACCGCGACCGCCGCGGCGGGTTCTCCGGGTCGGAGGCGCCGCCCCTGTCGTGAGGCGGGTCGGGTGGGCGGCGCGGGGGCGCTTTTGTGGATCGGGCCCGGCATCAGGCACACTGTTACGGCTCACGACGAGCGTCACGCGCAAGTGGCGGAACGGCAGACGCGCTGGCTTCAGGTGCCAGTGTCCGAAAGGGCGTGGGGGTTCAAATCCCCCCTTGCGCACAGCAGAGGATGAACGGCCCCCGGAGACCACTCCGGGGGCCGTTCTGCGTCCTCCCCCTCTTCATGCCGACTCATTGCGCTCGGTGAACGCTCCACCCCCCTCTTGAGGTGCACGGAGCGCAATCAGTCGGGGTCACTCCCAGGCGCTGAGCCCCACCGGGACCTGCGCGGAGAAGGCCTCGCCGTGCTCGTCGGTGAGGACGAGCCGGCCCCCGAGGACGGCGAGGGACGTGCGCACGGCCTCGAGCGCAGCGGGGTCGCGGCGGGCGCCGGTGACGACGACGGCGACCTTGCCGCCGTCGTGCTCGAGGCGGACGCTGCTGCCCACGCCGACGACCTCGGACACGGCGACGAGGAACTCCTCGAACGCGACGGGGTCGAGCGTGGCGACGATGACCTGCACCCCACCGGTGGTCGGGCCGGCCATGTGGGTGCCCGGGGCGTACCGGGAGAGCACGTACGCGACGGTGGCCGCGACATCGAGCTCCTCGCGCTCGACCCCGGACCCGGCCTGCGCCAGCTCGAGCACCTGCTCGACGGCCTCCCCGACGTGGTCGAGGTCGTGGAGGTGAAGGGCCGGGACCCCCTCGTCGGCTGCGGAGGTCGTGCCGCCCTCGTCGCCCGTGATGGGCGGGAGGCGGACCCCGCCGAGGTGCTCGGGGGCCCAGACCGTGTCGATGACGACGACCCCGCCCCCGAACTCGGCGGCGGAGAGGTCGCGGCGGACCCGGTCGTTGTCCGGGAGGTCGAGGACGACGACGTCGATCCCTCCGGCCAGGACCTGGCCGATGACCTCGCCGCCGGAGGCGGCCACGACGACGTCGTGCCCGAGGCCGGCCAGCTGTTGTTCGAGGTGGGCGGCGACGGCGCCGTCGTCCTCAGCGATGAGCACCCTGCGTGTCATGCCCGGAGCATAGGGACGTCGCGACACCCGTGTCGGCGTACTCGCCGGATCCGCAGGCCGTCGACCTGCGGCGACGCTGGTGGAAACCGGGCTCCCTCGGCCGTTCGGCGGCCCGGATCGGCCGGGTGTTCCGACCTGCGGTCCTTCTCAGGTTCCCGCTGGTGTTCTCCCGGGAACATGTGGTTAGGTAAGCCTCACCTACTCGCCCGTCGTCGGGCCCGACCGCCCGGAAGGGGGAGCCGTGATCGTCTGCCAGTGCCACGTCGTCAACGACACGGCCATCGCGGCTGCCGTCGACGCCGGCGCGCGCACCCTGGGCCAGGTCTGCCGGATGACCGGGGCGGGTCGCGACTGCGGGGCCTGCGTGTTCTCCGTCCGTCGACTGGTGTGCGAGCATGAAGCGCCCCGATCGGTCGAGGACCTGGAGTTGCGCGATGAGGCCAGTTGACCCCCGTGTCGTCGAGCTGCTGAACGACGCACTGACGTTCGAGCTCACCGTCACGAACACGTACTTCCTGCACGCCCGGATGCTCGACAACTGGGGGTTCCCCAAGCTCGGCAAGGTCTTCTACGACCTGTCGATCGACGAGATGCGCGACGCCGACGCCCTCATCAACCGGGTCCTGTTCTTCGAGGGCCACCCGAACGTGCAGCGCCTCAACGCCATCCGCATCGGTGAGGACGCCGAGGAGATGCTGCGCATCGCCCTCGAGAGCGAGATCGCGGCCGTCGCCCAGTTCAACGCCTCGGCGCAGGAGTGCCACGACCTCGGCGACCACGCGAGCGCCGCCATCTTCGAGGAGATGGCCCGCGACGAGGAGAAGCACGCCGACTGGTTCGAGTCGCAGATCGAGGCGATCATGCGCGTCGGCCTGCCGCAGTACCTCTCGCAGCAGATGGATACCACGGCTCCCTGACCTCCGGTCGGCCGGGTCGCTGCGCCTGTCCGCTCAGGCGGGGGCGTCCATCCCGGCCGGGTCGGCGAGGTGGGCGAGCAGCGCCTGCTGGAGCTGTCCGGCGTGCGCGCCGTCGACGATGCGGTGGTCGGCCGTGGCCACGAGGACGCAGGTCGGGCGCACCACGACCTGGTGGTCGACGACCACCGGGCGCTCCTTGACCGCGCCGACGGCGAGGTAGACCGGTACCCGGGCGAACGGCACGGGCGCGAGGAAGGCCTCCTCGAGGCCGAGGCTGCCGACGTTCGAGACGAACGCCGTGCCGAGGGGGCGGCCGGGCTGGCCGAGCAGGCCGCGCCCGAAGCCGCCGGTGACGACGCTCGCGACCCCCACGACGGGGCGCATCGCCCACGTCGGCACCGCGCGCATGATCGAGGTCGACCGGCGGAACGAGCGGTCCTGGCCGGCGCGGACGGCTGCGGCCCCGGCCTCCACCGCCCTGGCCACCTCCACCGTGGTGAGCCGGTCGGCATCGCGGACGCGCACCGGGGCGAGGTCGTGGCCGTCGCCGATGTCGACGGCGAACGACACGCAGACGTCCTCGATGGGGCGCAGCCGGCCGAGGACGACGCGCGCCCGCGCCTCGGGGACCTCGCGCATGGCGCGACCGAGGGCCGCGCCGATGACGTGGGTCAGCGTGACGCGCACGTCGTGCCCCTCGCGCAGGACCTCGACGTGGGCGAGGACGGCGGAGACGTCGACCTCGGCGCGCGCGTGGATGCGACCCTCCGTGGGGGCGGTCCAGCTCGCGACGGCGATCTTGCGGCGGACCGAGGGGCGGGTCATGCGCGGGCCGCCTCGTGGTGGGCCGGGCGCAGCCCGGTCAGGGCGAGGCGCACGACGGATCGTGGGGCCTGGCTCATGGCGGCCAGGGGTGCCGCGCGGCGCGGGAGGGTGAGGTGGCGCCGGTCGGCGTCGACGGCCTCGGCCACGGCGGTCGCGACGTCGTCGGGGTCGAGGAGCGGCAGGACGCCGAGGGAGCGGGCCCGGCCGAAGGCGGCGGCGGACGTGGGCTCGGTGGCGATCCGCTCCATCATCGGCGAGGCCACCGGGCCCAGCTCGACGGTCGTGGTCCCGATGCCGGTGCCGCGCAGCTCGAGGCGCAGGCCGGCCATCGCTGCGGACAGCCCGGCCTTGGTCGCGCCGTAGAGCGTGAGGCCGGGGAAGGTGGCGACCGCGGCGAGGGAGGAGACCGCGACGACGTGGCCGTGCCCGCGGCGCAGCATCGAGGGCAGGACGAGCCGGGTGAGCTCGAGGGGTGCGACGAGGTTGAGGGCGACGGTCCGTGCCACCTCACCGTCGCGGACGTCGGTGAGGAGGGCCGCTGACTCGGCCGCCGCGTTGTGGACGAGGACGTCCACCGGGCCGTGGTGGTCCTCGGCCGCGGCGAGCAGGTCGGGAAGGCGGTCGGTGTCGGTGAGGTCGGCCGGGAGCGCGTGGGCGCCGAGCGGCGCGGCGAGGGCGGTGAGGTCCGGCGCGGTGCGGGCGACGAGCGTGAGCCGGGCGCCTCGTGCCGCCAGCTCGGTGGCGAGCCGGGAGCCGATCGTCCCGGTGGCTCCGGTCAGCAGGACGTGTGCACCGGAGAGCCGCATGGGCACAGTGTGGGTGACGCGGTGGTTCGCGGGTGCATCGCGGCTTGCGGCGGGGTGGCGGCTGTCGAACGTGGGAGGTGCTCTGGTCCTGGTGTCAGGTCAGGCGCCGGCCGAGCAGGTGCGTGCCCGGGACCTGCCGGAGCTCGGTGAACCCGAGGCGCTCGTAGAAGGCGACCGCCCCGGTGTTGGTGTGGTCGACACCGAGGTGGACGCCGCTCGCGCCCGCGGCGGCGAGGCGGGCGGTCATGTCCTCGAGGAGGCGGCGTCCCCAGCCCCGGCCCTGGAGGCGGGGCAGGAGGTCGATGTGCAGGTGGGCCGGGTGGTCGGCGAGGAGGGTGAGATCCGTGCGGGGCGGGTCGTGGAGGTGCTCGACGAGGGTGGCGTCGAGGCCGGTGCCGGTCCCGCGGGGGTGGCGCGCGCGCAGGGGTGGCAGCCAGCGCTCCTCGACCCAGGCCTCGTGGGTGGCGGTGTCGGGTGCGGCGAGGCAGTAGCCGGCCACGCCCTGCTCGTCCTGCACGACGAGGGCGATGGCGCCGGGGGCGAGGAGGTAGTGGCCGGCCCACACGTGGCCGAGCAGGTCGGGGTCGGTGGTGACGGCGCTCGCGTCCTGGCCGGCCAGGCCGGTCAGCCGGCAGACCCGGTAGACGCCCGGGAGGTCGTGGACCGTCCCGTCCCGCAGCGTCGCCATGCCGCCCACGCTAGTGGTGACGCCCCAGCCACCGGCTCCGTGAGAGGTACCCCTTCGGCGACCACGGTGTGCGTCCCCTGACGACGCAAACCGAGCGCCGCCTCGTTTGCGTCCCGTGGTGACGCGAACGAGGTTTGCGTGCTCTGGTGACGCAAACGAGGTTGCGTCCTGTGGGGAAGCACACCGTCGTCGGCGAACGGGACCCTTCCGGGTTCGCCGAATCGGCCACGGCTGCCCCGGATGGCCACCTACGCTCGGGCGCGTCGAGGACGAGGAGGGGACCGACGTGGCTGCTGCACCACCCGGACCGCGGGGCGCGGGACGCGGGCTGACCTTCGTGGTCGCGACCGTCGCCGCGGGGATCGGGCTCGTCGTCACGATGGTGTGGGTCCTCGGCCTGGTCGGGGTCCTCGCCCTCGGGTCGGGGGTCGGTTCGGTCGACGGCTCGGCGACCTCCGCGAGCACCGCGGCGCCCTTGGTCGCCGGCGCACCCGGTCCGAGTGCCACGGCACCGGCCACGCCCGGGGCGAGCGCCAGTCCTTCGGCCAGCCCCAGCCCGTCGCCGGCTGCCTCTCCGAAGCCCCGACCGACCGCGAAGCCCGTCGTGCCGTCGCAGGCCGGGCTGGTGCCGGTCGTCGGGGTCGTCGACGGCGACACCATCAAGGTGCGCGTGAACGGGGAGACCGAGCGGGTCCGCGTCATCGGCATCGACACCCCCGAGCTCGCCCAGCGCGAGTGCTACGCCCAGCAGGCCAGCAGCAGGATGCAGAGCCTCGTCCAGTCCACGAAGGTCCGCCTCGTCCGCGACCGCACCCAGGACGACCGCGACCGGTACGGCCGGCTGCTGCGCCACGTGCAGCTCGCCGACGGACGCCAGGTCGCCGAGGTCCTCATCGCCGGCGGGTTCGGTGAGGAGTACACCTACGACCGGGCGTACGCGGGCCAGGCCGACTACCGCGCCGCGCAGGCCGCCGCGCGCCGGGCCGGCAAGGGCATCTGGAGCAGCGGGTGCCGCGCCCCCGTGAAGGCCGCACCGGTGCCCGCGAGCGGACCCGGGCGCTGCGTCATCAAGGGCAACATCGCGAGCGACGGCGAGAAGATCTACCACCTGCCCGGGCAGCAGTACTACGACGTCACGAAGATCAGCGAGAGCAAGGGCGAGCGCTGGTTCTGCTCGGAGTCCGACGCCCGCTCCGCCGGCTGGCGCAAGTCCCTGCGCTGACCCTCGGCGGCGTGGGGGTCAGGCGGTCGCCGGGCCGAGGCCGGTGACGACGAGGACGAGCTCGCCCGCCTCGTCGGTGGCCGCGAGGTCGAGCTCGGCGGTGATCCGCCAGTCGTGGTCGCCGTCGGGGTCCTCGAGGATCTGCTCGACCACCCACAGGCCCGGCTCCTCGCTGACCCGGAACAGCCCGGGACCGCGCGCCGAGGGCCCGGTGCCCAGCTCCCCGTACTCGGCGAGGTAGGCCGCCCCCGCCGCCTGCCACTCCTCCTCGGTGAGGCCGCCGTCGAGGGCCGCGAGCGCGGCGTAGCGCCGCAGGGCCAGCAGGTCGACGCGACGGAACATGCTCTGCCGCACCATGACCCGCAGGGCGCGCGGGTTCGCCGAGAGGGCGCGGCTCTCCGAGGACGGCCGCACCTCACCGGCTGGCAGGTCGCTCGGGTTGGTCAGCGACTCCCACTCGTCGAGCAGGCTGGAGTCGGTGTGGCGCACGACCTCGCCGAGCCACTCCACGAGGTCGTCGACCTCCTCGGTGCGCGCCGACGTCGGGACGGTCGAGCGCAGCGCCCGGTAGGCGTCGGTGAGGTAGCGCAGGACGACGCCCTCGGCCCGGGCCAGCTTGTGGTGGGCGGTGAACTCCCCGAACGTCATCGCCCGCTCGTACATCTCGCGCACCACCGACTTCGGCGACAGCCCGCGCGGGTCCACCCACGGGTGTGTCTGCCGGTAGACCCGCAGCGCGCCCTCGAGCTCCTCGGCCAGGGGGCGCGGCCATCCGACGTCGTCGAGGGCCTCCATCCGCTCCTCGTACTCCATCCCGTCGGCCTTCATCGCGCCCACGGCCTCACCGCGCGCCTCGAACCGCTGCGCCATGAGGACGGGGCGCGGGTCGTCGAGGGTCGCCTCGATGACGCTGACGAGGTCGAGCGTGTAGCCCGGCGCCGCCGGGTCGAGCAGCTCGAGCGCCGCCAGCGCGAAGGCCGACAGCGGCTGGTTGAGGGCGAAGCCGTCGTGGAGGTCGAGGGCGACCTGGAACGGCCCCTCGGGGTAGGGCTTGCCCTCGGCGCGCAGGAACTGCTCGAGCACCCCGCGCTCACGGACCGGGGCGTCATCGGCGGAGGCGGCGGAAGTGGCGTCATCCGAGGAGGGCGCGGTGTCCTCGGGCATCGTGGTGAGCCCGGCCTCGGCCAGCAGCTGGCCGAGGGCTCCGAGCCCTTCGCCGCCATGGCGTCCATCCGCCTCAGCGGCGTCGACATCCGGGCGCCCCTGGCCCGAATCGCCGCCCTGGCGTTCAAACGCGGGAGAGCCGGCGCGAGCCGCATCACCATCAGGTACCGCGTCAGAGGCACCCCCGGCCGGCGGATCCTCCTGCGCCGGAAGCCAGCTCGCGCGGTCCGACCCGTCGTCGGGCTCGACCACCTCGGCCCGCAGCAGCGACCCCAGCACCTGCACCGCGCGCTCGACGAGGGCGTCGCGGCGGGCCTCGTCCTCGTGGTTGTCGAGCAGCAGCGTGTGCAGCGTGGCCTGCTGCCCCTCCCACTGGTCGAGGACGTTGAGGACCATCGCGTGGTTGACGACCATCCGGGAGCGCAGGGGCTCGGGGTCCGCCGACACGAGGCGCTCGTAGGTCGCCTCGCTGTACGTCAGGACGCCCTCGGGTGGCTTGCGTCGCACGATCTTGCGGCGCTTCTTCGGGTCGTCGCCGGCCTTGGCGAGCAGCTTCGAGTTCTCGATGACGTGCTCGGGCGCCTCGACGACGACGTAGCCCACGGTGTCGAATCCGGCCCGGCCCGCGCGCCCGGAGATCTGGTGGAACTCACGCGCCCGCAGCACCCGCTGCTTGCGCCCGTCGTACTTCGTCAGCGAGGTCAGCAGCACGGTGCGGATCGGCACGTTGATGCCGACGCCCAGGGTGTCGGTGCCGCAGATGACGGCCAGCAGCCCGGCCTGCGCCAGCGTCTCGACGAGCCGCCGGTACTTGGGCAGCATCCCCGCGTGGTGCACACCGATGCCGTGCAGGACCAGCCGCCGCAGCGTCTGCCCGAACCCCTTGCCGAAGCGGAAGCCACCCACCACGTCCTTGATCGCGGCCTTGCGCTCGCTCGGCACGACGTCGACCGACATCAGCGCCTGCGCGTTCTCCACCGCCGCGGCCTGGGTGAACGACACGACGTAGACCGGTGCCCGCCCCTCGCGCAGCAGCAGCTCGAGGGTGTCGTGCAGCGGGGTGAGCACCCACTCGAACTCCAGCGGCACCGGCCGCTCGGTCCCCGTCACCGACACCGTCTCGCGCCCGGTGCGGCGGGTCAGGTCCTCCTCGAAGGCGGTGGTGTCGCCGAGGGTCGCCGACATCAGGAGGAACTGCGTCTCGGGCAGGAGCAGCAGCGGCACCTGCCAGGCCCAGCCGCGGTCGGACTCGGTGTAGAAGTGGAACTCGTCCATGACGACGAGCCCGACGTCGGCGAGCTCGCGTTCGCGCAGGGCGTGGTTGGCCAGCACCTCGGCCGTCGCGCAGATGATGGGGGCGCCGGGGTTCACGGCGGCGTCACCGGTGAGCATGCCGACGTTCGACCCGCCGAAGATCTCGACGAGGGCGAAGAACTTCTCGCTGACCAGCGCCTTGATGGGCGCGGTGTACCAGCTGCGCCGGCCCTCGGCCAGCGCCTGCGCGTGCGCGGCGACGGCCACGAGCGACTTGCCCGAGCCCGTGGGTGTCGCGAGCACGACGTGCGCGCCACCGGCGAGGGCGAGGACCGCTTCCTCCTGTGCGGGGTAGAGCGAGAACCCCCTCTCACCGGCCCAGTCGAGGAAGACGTCGAAGGCGCCGTCCGCACCGAGGGGAGCGCCGTCCGCGCCGGCGGAGGTGGCGCCGGTGAGGCGGTCGGTGAGCGTCATCGCCCCCGATCCTCCCCCATCGACAGGGCGGCCTCAGCAGGGGCGGCCGTTGTTCTCCTCCCACGACAGGCGGACGAGCTCGGTGAGGACGTCGCGGTCGAGGTCGTCGAGCCGCTTGACGTAGACGCAGCTCTTGCCGGTGGTGTGCGGGCCCAGCCGGGCGAGGAGGTCGGCATGGGTGCCGTACAGCGTGAGCCCATAGAGGACGAGGGCTGCCTTGCGCGGCGCCAGACCGATGGCGAACGACTCGCGGTCCTTGCCGTCGGCCGTCGTGTAGGGCTGGGTGCCGAAGCCGACCATCGTCGGGCCCCACATGCGCGGCTCGTCGCCGGAGATCGAGCGCATGAGGTCGAGGACCTCCTCGGCGTCGGCCCGCCGCTTCGGGTCGGCGACCTGGCCGATGAAGGCCTCGACGTCGCCGTCGTGGGGGTGGGTCTTGCGGTCGGGGGTGGTCGTCATCGGGTCCTCCTCTGGTGGCGGGGTCGTGGGGGTGACGCGTCAGCGGGTGCGCGCGGCCGTCGTGGCGCCGACGTGCTCGGTGAGCCAGTCGACGAGCGGGCGCAGGGCCCGCCAGTCGTCGCGCACCCGGTCGGCGGCGCCCGGGGTGGCCAGCCAGTCGGGGGCGCCGTGCTGCCGCCCGGCGAAGAACGTCTTGTGCCGCAGGACCTCCAGGCGGGGGTGGTCGGCCGGGACACCGCGGGGGCGGGTGGCCACGCGGTCGCCGCGCATCTCGAAACCCTCGGCGACGAGGCGGTCGACGACCTCCTGCAGCGCCTGCCCGGACGCCGGGGCGTCGACGGCCGCGCGGAACCGCGGCAGCTGGTCGGGCCCGGTCGGGTAGAAGCCGCCGCCGGTGAGCAGGCCGTCGGCGCCGACCTGCACGTAGTAGCCCATGCCGGGGGTCGCCGCAGCGAGCGCGCCCTGGTGGTCCTTGTAGGGCGACGTGTCCTTGCTGAACCGCACGTCGCGGTGCGGGCGGTACAGCTTCGCGGGGCCGAACTCGTCCTCGAGCAGGTCGGCGAGGGCCTCCATCGGCGCCCGGACCGATGACGCGTACCGCTCCTCGTTGGCCTTCCACCACATGCGGCTGTTCTCGGCCTCGAGGTCCTCGTAGAAGTCGAGGGCGTCGACGGGGATGCCGCGGAAGTCGCTCACGCGACCACTCTGGCACCCGCCGCCGACGCCGTCACCACCTCTGCTCAGGGGGTGTGCAGGGCGGCCTCGAGGGTGGCGAGGTCGTCGGCGGAGAGCTCGAGCGACGCCGCCTGCACCGAGTCCTCGATGGAGGCCGGCCGCGACGCACCGGGGATCGGCACGACGACCGGCGCCAGGGACAGCTCCCACGCCAGGGCCACCTGCTGCGGGGAGACCCCGTGGCGGGCGGCCACCTCGGCGAAGGCACCGTGCGTCGACCCGAGGTCGGCCGCACGCCGGATGCCGCCGAGCGGGCTCCACGGCAGGAACGCGATCCCCAGGGCGGCGCAGTGCTCGAGCTCGGCCCGGCTGGACAGGAACGCCGGCGAGAACTGGTTCTGCACCGACACCAGCCGCCCGCCGAGCACCTCGTTCGCCTCGTCGATCTGCGCGACCGACGCGTTGGAGATGCCGGCCCGCTCGATGACGCCCTCGTCGAGCAGCTCGACGAGCGCACCGACGGACTCGGCGTACGGCACCGACGGGTCGGGCCGGTGGAACTGGTAGAGCCCGATGGCCTCGACCCCGAGGCGCTTCGCCGACGCCCGGGCGGCCTCCTTGAGGTACGCGGGGTCGCCGTTCTGGGTCCACGAGCCGTCGCCGGGGCGCAGGTGCCCGCCCTTGGTGGCGATCACGACCGAGGACGCGTCGCCCGACCACGAGCGCAGCGCGCCCGCGATGAGCTCCTCGTTGTGGCCGACCTCGGCCGCGTCGCGGTGGTACGCGTCGGCGGTGTCGACGAGCGTGACGCCGGCGTCGAGGGCGGCGTGGATGGTGGAGACCGACCGGGACTCCTCCGGGCGTCCCTCGATGGACATCGGCATCCCGCCGAGCCCGATGGCACCGACCGAAAGGTCGCCGACTGCGCGCTGCTGCATGGTTCTCTCCTGACGTCGCTGGGGCACCGATCGGCCGTGGTGCTTGAAGGCTCAACCGTCGGTGCGGTCGGCAGGAGCCAACAGCGTTGCGGCACAGGCCCTTCCCGTTACACCGAATTCCCACAGCACGCCGGGCAAAGTCTGCCGAGGTCATCGGGGCTTTCTGGCGGATGCCGACAACGATCCGCGGCGGCTCGGTTCCCACACTCGACGACAACGGACATCACCCAGCCGGCCCCCCGCATCCGGCGGTCCCGAGTCTTCCCAGGAGCGCGCCCATGACCCGCACGACCACCCGCCTCGTCGCCGCAGCCGCCGTCCTGCCGCTCTTCCTCCTGGGGGCCTGTGGCTCCGAGGAGGAGGGCGCCGCCGGCGGTGGTGGCGCCACCGACGGCAAGGTGAAGATCGCCGCGATCTTCTCCGGCCCCACCAACGACGCCGACTACAACGCCGTCGGCCTGGCCGCCCTCAAGGCCGCCGAGACGTCCGGCGCCGAGATCTCCTTCACCGAGAAGGTGGCCGTCCCCGACATCGAGGCCCGCCTCAACGAGGCCGTCGGCGACGGCGCCGACGTCGTGTGGACCCACGGTTCGCAGTTCTACGAGGCGACGGCGAAGATCGCCAAGGCCAACCCCGACGTCGCCTTCATCGGCGAGTACGACGGTGAGGCCAAGGGCCTGCCGGCCAACGTGTGGACCATCGACCGCCAGTTCCACATCGGCTTCTACGGCATGGGGGTGTTCGCCTCCAAGCTGAGCAAGACCGGCACCGTCGGCTACGTCGGCGGCCTGTCGCTGCCGTTCTCCATGGCCGAGGTCCACGCCATGGAGCAGGCGATGAAGGACACCGGCGCCGGCACCACCATCAAGCCCGTCTGGACCGGCGACTTCAACGACGCGGCCAAGGCCCAGCAGTTCGCCACCCAGCTCATCGGCAGCGGCGCCGACGTCGTCGTCGGCTCGCTCAACCAGGGCGCCACCGGCACCTTCCAGGCGTTCGAGGGCAAGCCCGAGGGCTCCGGCTGGGTCACCGCCAAGTACACCGACAAGTCCAAGGCCGCGGGCAGCCACTACGCCGGCTCGCTCGAGTACGACTTCACCCAGCCCCTGGCCGACGTCCTCGCCAAGATCAAGGCCGGCACGACGACCGGTCGCTACCCCCTCGGCTTCGACACCGGCGTGAAGATCCAGATGTCCGACGGGGTCCCCGCCGACGTCAAGGCCGCCGTCGACGAGACGGTCGCGAAGGTCACCTCGGGCGAGATCAAGGTCGCGCTCGACACCTCCAAGATCGGCTGACCTCGGGCGATGAGCGACACGACGGCCCCCGCGGCCGCCCCCCTCCTGCGGATGTCCGGCATCCGCAAGACCTTCGGGCCGGTCGTGGCCCTGGACGGCGTCGACTTCACGGTCGCGCCGCGCCAGGTCCACGGCCTGCTCGGCGGCAACGGCGCGGGCAAGACGACCCTGATGAACGTCCTCTACGGGCTGTACGCCCCGGATGCCGGCACGGTCGAGATCGAGGGCCGGCCCGTCGACATCGCCTCGCCCCGCGACGCCATCGCGGCCGGGGTGGGCATGGTGCACCAGACCTTCCTGCAGGTCGACGTGTTCACCGTGGCCGAGAACGTCGTCCTCGGGACCTCCACCAAGGGCATCGACGTCGTGGAGCGGCTGCGCGAGCTGTCCGACCGGTTCGGCCTGTCGGTCGACCCCACCGCCCGCGTCGCCGACCTCCCCGTCGGGGTGCGCCAGCGAGTCGAGATCCTCAAGGCGCTCTACCGCGGCGCCAAGGTCCTCGTCCTCGACGAGCCGACGACCAACCTCACGCCGCAGGAGGTCGACGACCTCTTCGGCTCGATGCGCGCCATCGTCGACGAGGGGATGTCGGTCGTCCTCATCACCCACAAGATCCGCGAGACGATGGCCGTCTGCGACGCGATGACGATCATGCGCGACGGCCAGTGGGTCGCCACGGTCGACGCCGCGCAGACCACCGCCGACGACCTCGCCTCCCGGATGGTCGGCTCGGCCGCCGACGCGGACGACGACACCGTCAAGCTCGCCCTCGGTGAGGTCGAGGTCGGCGAGGCCACCATCGACACCCCCCACGCCACCGGCACCGACGCCGAGGACGCCGACGCGGCCGAGGGGCTCGTCGTCCGCGGCCTGACGGTCCAGGGTCCCGGCGGCGCCACCGGCCCCGCCCTCGTCGACGACGTGTCGATCACCCTGCGCCGCGGCGAGATCCTCGGCATCGCCGGCGTGGCCGGCAACGGACAGGTCGAGCTGGCCGAGGCCCTCACCGGATGCCGTTCCGCCGCAGGCTCGTTCGTGCTCGACGGCACCGACCTCGCCGGCCGGTCGACCGCCGACTGGCTCGACGCCGGCGTCGTCTACGTCCCCGAGGACCGCCAGCGCGACGGCATCCTGCCCGGGGCCGGCATCACCGAGAACCTCGTCCTGGGCTCGCACCGGCGCCGTGCGCGGGGCGGCCTCATCAACTGGGGCGAGGCCCGTGCCGAGGCCGTGACGGCCATCGAGGAGTTCAGCGTCAAGACGCCGAGCGCCTCCACGCCGTGCGGCCAGCTCTCCGGCGGCAACATCCAGCGCGTCATCCTCGCCCGCGCCTTCGCACACCAGCCCAAGGTCCTGTTGCTGCACAACCCGACCCGCGGCCTCGACATCGCCTCCACGGCCTTCGTCTACGACCGCGTGCGGCGGGCGGCCTCCGAGGGCTGCGTCGTCATCGTCATCTCCGAGGACCTCGACGAGGTCATCGCCCTGGCCGACCGCGTCTCGGTCGTCTACTCCGGCCGGCTCGTCGGTGACGTCGCCCGCGGCGCCACCGACCCGTACGAGCTCGGCCGCCTCATGACAGGAGTGGGTGCATGAGCACCGCCGTCCTCGCCCGGCCCACCGTGGCCGACCGCGCCCGCACCGCCGCCGTCGCGGCGGTGCCCTACGTGCTGGCGGTCCTCGCGGCGTTCGCGGTCGTCGCGGTCGTCATCGTGCTGCTCGGCCACGACCCGGTGCGGGCGTTCCGCGCGGTGCTCACCAACTCGTTCCGCAACCCCACGGGCATGGTCCAGACCCTGCAGAAGTGGGTGCCGCTCACCCTGCTGGCGCTCGCCTTCGCCATCCCCCTGGCCGCCGGCCGGTTCAACATCGGTGGCGAGGGGCAGATGATCCTCGGCGCCACCGGCTCGGTGGCCGTCGGCATCACGCTGTCGGACCTGCCGCTCGTCGTGCTGCTGCCCCTGACGATCCTCGCGGGCGTCGCGGCCGGCGCGGTCTGGGCCGGCATCTCGGCCTGGCTGATGCAGCGCTTCCACGTCAACGAGATCCTCTCCACGGTCCTGCTGAACTTCGTGTCGTTCGAGATCCTCGACTTCTTCGCGTCGGTCGTCTGGTCCGACCCGGGCGCGGGCGGAGCGGTGACCCTCCCCATCGGCGAGGGCGCGGTGCTGCCGACGCTGGGCCGCCCCCCGATGCACGTGGGTGTCATCCTCGTGGCCCTGCTGGCCGCTGCCGCAGCGGTTCTCGCGCGCCGCAGCGTCGCCGGCTTCGAGCTGACGGCCGTCGGCCTCAACGAGCGTGCGGCGCGCCTCCACGGCGTGCGCACCGGTCGCGTCGCCGTGATGTCGATGGTCGTGGCGGGCGCCATCGGTGGTCTCGCCGGCGCCATCGAGGTCGCGGGCGTCCACCAGCGGATGCTCGAGGGGATCCAGAGCAACTTCCTGCTGCTCGGCATCATCATCGGGCTCATCGCCCGGGGGTCGCTGACGGCCGTGCCGTTCGTGGCGTTCGGGATCGCCGTCCTCGAGGTCGGCGCCGGCTCGATGCAGCGCGTCTCGGGGGCGCCCGTCGAGATCGTCCTCATCCTCGAGGGCCTGATCCTGCTGTTCATCCTCATGTCCGACGTCGTCGTCACCCGGATGCGACGCTCCCGAGCGAAGGCGGCGTCATGACCGAGTTCATCGCCCTGACGATCACCGCGATGGTCCCGTTCCTCTTCGTCGCGCAGGGCACGATGCTCAGCGGCCGCGCCGGCATCTTCAACGTGTCGCAGGAGGGGCTCATGCTCCTCGGTGCGGCCGTGGGCTACCTCGTGTCGCTGGCGGTCGGCTCCAACGCCGTCGGCCTCGTCGTCGCGGGCCTGGCCGGAGCCGTGTTCGGCGCGGTACTGGCCTGGGCGACGACCTACCTGCGGATGGACCAGTTCGTCGTCGGCCTGGCCCTGTTCTTCCTCGCGGGCGGCACGGCGAGCCTGCTCTACCGCGTCGTCATCGGTGACGACGAGCCGCCGCGCATCAAGCCGTTGCCCGCGGTGCTGCTCGGGCAGGACCTCCTCGTCTACCTCGCGATCGCGATGTCGGTGGCGCTGTGGTGGTGGCTGTACCGCACCGACGCCGGCATGCGGCTGCGCTCGGTGGGTGAGAACCCCAAGGCCGCCGACAGCCTCGGCATCGACGTCGTCCGCACCCGGATGGTCGCGGGCACCGTCGGCGCCGCCCTGATGGCGACTGGCGGCGCCTACCTGCCGATGGTCTTCTCCGGGGTCTACGCCGACGGCATCGTCGCCGGCCGCGGCTGGCTCGCCATCGCCCTGGCGTTCTTCGGCGGCTGGCGCCCGCAGCTCATCGCCCTGGGGTCGCTGTTCTTCGCCGCGATGGAGGTCATGGCCCAGAAGGCGCAGGTCTCCGGTTTGGCGATCCCCCACCAGTTCGTGTCGATGCTGCCCTACGTGGCGACCCTGCTCGTCATGGTCTTCGCGTTCCGCTGGGCCCTCGTCCCGCAGTTCCTCGGTCGCAACTACGACCGGGAGTCCAGGCTCGTCGGCTAGCGCCGCGGGCCCGCCCCGACGCCGCCTCCCACCCTGCTCGGGAGGCGGCGCCGCGGCATGCCCGGCGGCGGGTCGGCCTGTCCCCGAGCCCGGTCCGACGTTCACCAGCCGTTCGCCGATGAGCCGGTTCCTAGCGGTCGCGGGGGCCCCCGGGGGGTGTTAGGTTCACGCCGCAAACCTGTGGTCGAGGCGGCGTGACCCGTCGGCCTCCCACCCTTTCCCTGGAGGATGTATGGCCGTCTCGCCGTTCCGTCGGTTCGTGACGAGGGTCGCCGTCGGCGCCCTCGCCGTGGCCGTTCCCGTCGTGCTGACGCCCCCGCCGGCGTCGGCTGCCGCCCCCACCGAGCTGTTCATCTCGGAGTACGTCGAGGGCTCGAGCCAGAACAAGGCGCTCGAGATCTACAACGGCACCGCAGCGGGGGTGAACCTCGCCGACCAGGGGTACAACGTGCAGTTCTTCGCCAACGCGAACACCGCCGCGGGACTGACGATCGCCCTCACGGGCACCGTGGCGCCCGGCGAGGTCTTCGTGCTCGCCCAGGCCTCGGCGGACGCCGCGGTCATCGCGGTCGCGGATCAGCAGAACACGAGCACCAGCTGGTACAACGGCAACGACACCGTCGTCCTGCGCAAGGGCACGACCGTGGTCGACTCGCTCGGCCAGATCGCGTCGAACCCCACGACCGAGTGGGGTAGCGGCCTCACCAGCACCGCCGACAACACGCTGCGCCGCAAGGCCTCGATCTGCGCCGGTGACACGGACCCGACCAACGCCTTCGACCCATCGGTCGAGTGGAACGGGTTCGCCAACAACACCTTCGACGGCCTCGGCAGCCACACCTCCGACTGCGGCGGCACCCCGCCGACCGACGCGGCCCCCACCGTCGCCAGCGTGACCCCGGTGGCCGGCTCGACCGCTCCCGCGGACACGGACGTCGTCGTGACGTTCAGCGAGGTCGTCTCGGCCCCCGCCTCCGCCTTCGCGCTGAGCTGCGCCGGCTCCCCGGTGGCCTTCGCCCTGACCGGCGGCCCGACCACCTACACCCTGAACCCGACGACGAACCTCGCCGCGGACGCCGCGTGCACGCTCACCGTCACGGGCTCGGCCGTCAGCGACACCGACACCATCGACCCGCCGGACACCATGGCGGCCGACCACACCTCGGCCTTCACCGTCGCCCCGGCGCCGGTCGACCAGTGCGCGCTTCCCGCGACCGCCATCGGGGCGGTGCAGGGCTCTGGCGAGGCCACCCCCGTCGCCGGCCAGCAGCGCACGGTGCGCGGCGTCGTCATCGGCGACCACGAGGGCCCGTCCCCCAACCTGCGCGGCTTCTACCTCCAGGACTCCGGTGACGGCGACGCCGCCACCTCCGATGGCATCTTCGTCTTCAACGGCGGCAACCAGGACCTCGTCTCCCTCGGTGACGTCGTCACGGTGACCGGCACCGCCGGCGAGAGCAACGGACAGTCGCAGATCTCGACCAACGCGGCCGGCATCTCGGTCTGCGGCACCGGCACCGTCGCCCCGACCGAGGTCGCGCTGCCCGTCTCGAGCCTCGCCGACCTCGAGAAGGTCGAGGGCATGCTCGTCACGTACCCGCAGGACCTCTACGTGACCGAGCACTTCCAGCTCGGCCGCTTCGGGCAGGTCACGCTCTCCGGTCTCGACCGCCTCGACGTGCCCACCAACGTCGTGGCGCCCGGCGCCGCGGCCCAGGCACTCCAGGCCGAGAACAACCTGCGCAAGATCGTTCTCGACGACTCCACCCAGGCCCAGAATCCCGACCCCATCCCGTTCGCCCGCGGCGGCCAGCCGCTGTCGGCCGACAACACGCTGCGCGGCGGTGACACCGTCGCCGGCCTCACCGGGGTCATGACCTACACCTGGGGCGGCAACGCCTCCAGCCCGAACGCGTACCGGGTCCGCCCGATCCGCGCGCTCGGCGGTGCGGTGGACTTCGAGCCCGCCAACCCGCGCCCCTCCGTGCGTGAGGACGTGCACGGCGACGTCGCCGTCGGCGCGATGAACCTGCTCAACCTGTTCAACACCTTCACCGGCTGCCAGGGCGGTGACGGCGGGGCGTCCCTCGACTGCCGTGGCGCCAACACCTCGGTGGAGTTCGAGCGCCAGGTCGCCAAGACCGTCGCGGCGATCACCAAGGTCGACGCCGACGTCCTCGGCATCAACGAGATCGAGAACGACGGCTACGGCTCGACCAGCATGGTCCAGGAGCTCGTGAACCGCCTCAACGTCGGCCGCACGGAGGCCGAGCGGTACACCTTCGTCAACCCGGACCCGGCCAACGGCGTCAACAGCCTCGGCAGCGACGCGATCAAGGTCGGCATGCTCTACAAGCCGGCCGAGGTCACCCCGATCGGCACGACCGCGGTCCTCAACACCGTGGCCTTCGTCAACGGTGGCGACCCCGCCCCCCGAGCGCGCCCCTCGCTGGCCCAGGCCTTCCGGGTGAACGCGACCGGTGGCACCTTCGTCGCCGACGTGAACCACTTCAAGTCCAAGGGTTCGCCGTGCAGCGTCCCCGACGCCGGTGACGGCCAGGGCAACTGCAACGCGGTCCGCACCCGGTCCGCGCAGGAGCTGGGCAGCTGGCTCGCCTCCGACCCCACGGGCACCGGCGAGGCCGACGCCCTCATCCTCGGCGACCTGAACTCGTACGCGAAGGAGGACCCGATCCGCACCCTCGAGTCGGCCGGGTTCACCAACCTCGTCAACGAGTTCGTCGGCGACGACGCCTACTCGTACGTCTTCGACGGGCAGTGGGGCTACCTCGACCACGCCCTCGGCAGCGCCGGGATCGTCAGCCAGGTCACCGGGGTCACGGAGTACCACATCAACTCCGACGAGCCCGCGATCCTCGACTACAACACCGAGTTCAAGTCGGCCGGCCAGATCGCCAGCCTGTACGCGCCGGACGAGTTCCGGGTCTCCGACCACGACCCGATCATCGTGGGCCTCAAGCCGAACTCGGCGCCCACGGTCGAGGCGGCGTTCGTCGACGGCTCCGTGTCGTGCGGCACCGGCAACGCCTCGCTGAAGGTCACCTTCACCGACCGCGACGAGGCCGACACCCACCGGGCCACCGTGGCCTGGGGTGACGGCACGCCCGACACCGTCGTCGACCCGGCCACGAGCCCGCTGACCCTGGCGCACACCTATGCCAGGGCCGGCCGCTACACCGCCACGGTCACCGTCACCGACAGCCACGGCCTGTCGACGACGAGGACCGCGGCGGTCACCGTCGAGTACACGAGCACCGGCATCCTGCCGCCGCTCGGCAAGGGCACGACGGCCAAGTACGGCTCGACCGTGCCGGTGAAGATCCAGTACCGCGACTGCGACGGCACGGTCCCGACCGGCATCGCGCCCGTCGTCACGGTCCGCCAGGGCTCCACGGTGCTCGTCACCGGCTCGCCGACCCTCGCCGACGGCGAGTGGAAGTACGAGCTCAAGACGGGCGGCCTGCCCGGTCCCGGCACCTACACGGTCACCGTGACCGTGCCGGCCACGGGCCAGACCGACACGGCGACGCTGACGCTGCGTCGCTGACCGCAGCACCACCGCACGACGCAGGAGGCGCCCCACCGCGAGGTGGGGCGCCTCCTGTCGTGAGGGGGCTGACCCTCAGGCGAGGAGCCCGGCGGCGCGCAGGACGGTGGTGCCGACGACCCACGACGCGAACAGGCAGGCGAGGACGAAGGTCACGTTCCACAGGACCGTCGGCACGCGGGTGAGGCGCGCGAGGACCTCCGGGTCGCTCGTGCCGCGGCGGGGCGCGCCGAGGACGGCCCCGAGGTGGCGCCAGGCACCGACGAGGAGGGCCACGCCGGCGGCCACGACCACCTGGGCCTGCAGCTCGCCGCCGGCCGCCCACCACAGTGCCCCCGCCCCGAGGAGGACGCCGAGGACGACCGCGGCGGTGAGGACCGAGCGGACCCGCAGCAGCGCCGCCACGAGGAGGACGAGGACCCCGGTGAGCACCGGCGCCGACCAGCCGCGCGCGGCGAGGACGACGAGGAGGGCCCCGACGAGCGCCGGGGCGGGGTAGCCGGCCCAGGTGGTGAGGACGCGGCCGGGGCCGCGCGCCGGGCCCACCGTGACGGCGTGCCCGGACATGTCACCGCGCAGGACGAAGCCGGTGAAGCGTCGGCCTGACAGGACCCCGACGAGGGCGTGGCCGAGCTCGTGGACCAGGGTCACGCCGAGGCGCAGCACGGTCCAGAGCGGGCCGAACGCGACCGCGACGAGCGCGACACCGAGGACGACGAGGACGGGCGTCCCCGACAGGGACACCGCGTCCTCCGGGAGCACGCGGGCCCACACCGTGTCGAAGTCCATGGTCGAAGGACCGTAGCCGCTCACGCTGGGCGTGGGCTGGGCGGGTCTCAGCGCGAGCGTCGGCCGCCCGCGCCCTCGGAGAACGACGCCGCGCCACGGGCGGGCCGACCGTTCGAGGGACGACCGGAGGACGCGGGGCGCTGGCCACCGGTGCCGCGGCCGCCACCGTTCGCGGGGCGACCACCGCCGGACGCCGGGCGCGAGCCCGAGGACGTGGAGTACATGGGGGTCGACCCGCCGGCGGGGGCGCCGCCCTGGCGGCCGCGGCCACCACCGTTGCCGCTGCCGCCACCCTGGCGACGGGGACGGCCGGAGCCGGCGTCCGCGCCGGTGCGCGGGGTGCGGGGGCCGCGCGGCGCACCGCCACCGCCGCCGTTGCCACCGGTACGACGGCCACCCTGGGCCGGGGCGTCGGGCGAGGTGAACGCGCCGTCGAAGGTGCGCTCCCCCGGGGCGATCGTCTGGAGGAACGGGTGCGTCGCGGTGACCTTGGTCGTCGTCGGCTTGATGCCGGCCCGGCGGGTGAGGTCACGCACGTCGCGGGCCTGGTCGTCGGTCATCAGGGTCACGACGGTGCCCGAGGCGCCGGCGCGGGCGGTGCGCCCGGAGCGGTGCAGGTACGCCTTGTGCTCGGTGGGCGGGTCAGCGTGGATGACGAGGGCGACGTCGTCGACGTGGATGCCGCGGGCCGCGATGTCGGTGGCGACGAGCGTGCGCGCCGCGCCGGAGTGGAAGGCGTCCATCGTGCGGGTGCGGGCGTTCTGGCTGAGGTTGCCGTGCAGCTCGACCGCCGGGACACCGGAGCCGTTGAGCTGCTTCGCGAGCTTCTTGGCGCGGTGCTTGGTGCGGGTGAACACGACGGTGCGGCCCGGGGCGGCGACGAGGTCGAGCAGGACGCCGGCGTGCGAGTCGGCGGTGACGTGCAGGACGTGGTGGTCCATCGTCGAGATCGGCGACTGCGCCGAGTCGGCCTCGTGCGTGACGGGGTTCTGGAGGTAGCGGTTGGCGATGACGCCGATGCCGGCGTCGAGCGTCGCGGAGAACAGCATCCGCTGGCCGTTGCGGGGGGTGGCGTCGAGGAGGCGGCGCACCTGCGGGAGGAAGCCGAGGTCGGCCATGTGGTCGGCCTCGTCGATGACGGTGACCTCGACGGCCTGGAGCGAGACGTGGCCCTGGCCGATGAGGTCCTCGAGGCGGCCGGGGCACGCGACGACGACGTCGACGCCGCGGCGGATGGCCGAGACCTGCGGGCCCTGGCCCACGCCACCGAAGACGGTGCGCGAGGTGAGGCCGAGGCGAGCCGCGAGCGGCGCCATCGCCTCGTCGATCTGGGCGACGAGCTCACGGGTCGGCGCGAGGATCAGCGCACGGGGCTGGCGGGCGCCGCGCTGGCGACCGCTGGCCGCGAGCCGGGCCAGGACGGGCAGGAGGAAGGCGACGGTCTTGCCGGAGCCGGTGCGGCCCCGGCCCAGCACGTCCCGACCCGCGAGGGAGTCGGGCAGCGTCGCGGCCTGGATGGGGGTGGGCGTCGTGATCTCGCGGGTGGCGAGGACCTCGACGAGGGAGGTGGGCACGCCGAGCGCGCCGAAGGTGGTGGACAAGAGAGATCTCCGTAGGCGAGTGGGGTCGTCGCGACGGTCGCGTCGGCGACGACGGGGATGTTCTGCCGGGCGGGCTCTGGGGCCTCGGCGCCGCGCCAGGAGTGGTCTCCCGGTTCGCGTGGCATCGACATCAGACATTCGACGACCCGAGGCAGATGGCGGGCCGTGGGGTCCATCCTACGGGGTGGGCACCGACATCCCCGCATCGCGCCGGGTCCCGCACCCCTCGAACGTGGGTGAAGAGCGTCGGTATGACGACGGTTCTCACCCACGTTCGCAGGGGGTCGACGGGTTCGACAGCGCTCGCCGACCCTCGTCGGGGCGCTCGCGACGTGCCTAGAGTGGCGCATGGCGTTGCTCCCGCTCTTCCCGCTGGGCACCGTGCTCCTGCCCGGCGCGCGGCTGCCCCTGCAGCTGTTCGAGCCGCGCTACCTCGAGCTCGCGCGGCAGCTCGCCGAGCAGGCGGAGGACGAGCGGCGCTTCGGCGTCGTCCTCATCCGCAAGGGGCACGAGGTCGGCCCGGAGGCCGCCGGCGACCTCCACGGCATCGGCTGTGAGGCCCGGGTCGACGCGATGGCGTTGGCGGAGAGCCCGATCGGCACGGTGGTGCACCTCGTGGCCACGGGCGTGCGGCGCTTCCGGCTCGACGACGTCGACACCGGGGCCGGCACCCCGTTCACCACAGGCGTCGTCACGTGGCTGGAGGAGGCGACCGCGTCGGGAGACGCCGCTGTGGCCGCGCTCGCCGCGACGGCGCTGCGCGAGCACGCCGACTACCTCGAGCGGCTCGGTGCCGTGGCCGACCCGGTGGAGGCCCCGCTGGGCCAGGTCGCCTACCGCGTCGTCGAGCGGATGGTCCTCGACCCCGCCGACCGGCAGCGCGTCCTCGACGGCGCGGATGCCGCCACCAGGCTGCGCACCGCGCTGTCGCTGCTGCGTCGCGAAGCGGCGATCGTCGGGCGCTTCGGGGCGCTCCCGTCCTCCCCGCCGCCGAGCGGGGCGTCGTTGAACTGACCTCGCGGACAGGCGGTGTCCCGCGTCAGGGGGCGCCGCGGACCGCCGCCCGGGCGGTGCGCGCGAGGCGTCGGGGCAGCGCCGTGCCCCGCCACCAGACGGAGTCGCGGAAGTGCCGGACCCGGTACCCCTCCTCGACCAGGGCCCGGCGCGCCGCCGTGTGGCACATCTCGTCGAGGACGTCCTGCGCGTCGGGGCTGCGCACGAAGTCCCACCACCGCAGCAGCTCGGCGAGCCGCTCGTCCGCGGTCCAGGTGTCGCGACCGTCCTCGGAGGTGGGCAGCTGCAGGGCCGTCATCCGTGACGACGTCGCCCCCCGGAACCCGGGTCGGCGCATGAACTTCGCGAACTGGTGGTGGTCGGGCTGGTCGCCGACTGGGGTGGTTTCCCAGGGGTCGTCGAGGGCGAGGTAGGCCCCGCGGGTGTGGCCGGTCCCGGTGACGCTGACCTTGTTGTAGAACGGCTTTCGCGCCGTGTGAGCAGCGATCTCGTGGGGGTCGGAGAGGTCGGACGCGAAGAGGTGGATGCGGCCGGAGGTCGTGACGAAGCCGTTCCAGCACTGCACGAGGTCGTGGTCCTCGAGGAGCGCGAGCAGGTCGGCGACGTGGTCGCGCAGGAAGAGGTCGTCGTCGCAGAGGTAGAGGATCGCGTCGCTGCGCGCCTCGAGCACCGCGGTGTGCCGGTGGACCTCCCCGTGGTGCGGACCCTTGGGGAGGTCGAGGAAACGCACCCGCGGGTCGGCGAGCAGCGGCTGGACCGCCGCGCGCACGTCATCCGTGACGCCGTCACCGATGATGATGACCTCGACGTCCGCGACGGTCTGGGCCAGGGCGCTGGCGACCGCCACGGGAAGGGTCGACGGCTTGTTGTGCGTCGGGACGAGGATGCTCGCGCGCGGGGTGGTCGTCATCCGACATACGCCTGGTCGGCGAGGACGACGACCGTCGCGCCCGGGGTCAGGTGGTAGACCACGTCGGCCCCCGGCTCGATGAGGCAGGCCTCGCCGGGGCGGCCGAGGTGGTGCTCGGCCACCTCGGGTGGGTCGTCCCCGCGACGCGTGGTGAGGACGACGCGGGCACTGCCGGTGACGAGGACGAGGAGCTCGCGGCACGGCACCCCGTGGTCGCCGCGGGTCGCACCCTCCTCGGGGGCCACGACCACGAAGACGCGCTCGGGCGTGAAGGGCAGCCCGTCGAACTCCACGGGGACGAGGCGGCCACGGGGGTCGTCGAAGACGGGGAACGTCACGACGGGAGGGTCCACCGCCGGCTGTCGGGGCTCGACCGCGGTCACGACGCGTCCCGCCACGCCTCGAGGGCGGCCACGACGGCCTCCACCTCGTCGTCGGTGAGCTCGGGGAAGCACGGCAGGGTGAGCTTCTCGTGGCGCTGCCGGTCGGCCACGGCGGTGCGGCCTCCGCGGGGGGCGATGCCGCGCATCTCGCCGGTGAGGTGCGGGTAGTGCACCGCGGTGCCGACCCCGGCCCGGTGGAGGTGCTCGCGCAGGGCGTCGCGCCGCGCGTCGAGGACGACGGCGTGGTGGGCCACGCCGGCCACGGGGTCGCCGTGCACGCGGGTCGCGCTGCCGTGCAGGGCCTTCCGGTACCGGTCGAGCAGGGCCCGGCGACGGGCGTTGCGGCGGTCGAGGTGCGGCAGCCGGGCCGACAGCACCGCGGCCTGCAGCTCGTCGAGGCGGGAGTTGCGCCCCCGCGGGTGGTCGACGCTGCCCCGCTCGCCCCAGCCGTACTCCCTCAGCGAGCGGGCGCGCTCGGCCGTGGCGGGGTCGTGGAGCAGGAGGGCGCCGCCGTCGCCCACGGCGGCGAGGTTCTTCGTCGGGTAGAAGCTGAACGTCGCGGCGTCGCCGGTGCGGCCCACGTGCCGGCCGTCGGGGCGCGCACCGTGCGCCTGCGCGCAGTCCTCGACGAGCAGCAGCCCCTCGGCGCTGCGCCAGGCGTCGATCGCCACGAGGTCGAGCGGGTCCCCGTGGAGGTGGGTGACGACGACGGCCGCGGTGCCCGGCACGAGGGCGGCGGACAGGAGCTCGACGGTCGGCCCCATCGTGACCGGGTCGACGTCGTGGACCACGGGTTCGAGCCCGACGGCCCGCGCGGCCTGCCCGGCGAAGCCGGAGTCATTGGGCGGGACCAGGACCCGGCTGCCGGGGGGCACTCCGAGGGAGGCGAGGGCGAGGCAGAGGGCGTCGCTGCCGTTCCCGGTCCCGACCACCTCGCCGCCGCCGACGTAGGCCGCGAGCTCGCGCTCGAACCGCGCCACCGACGGGCCCAGCACCCACTGCTGCGCGTCGACCACGGCGAGCACCGCCTCGCGGACCGCCGCCCTCTCCTCCGGTGCCAGGCGGGTCGGCGCGGCGACGGGGATCACCACGTGGCGGTCCCGTCGAGGATGCCGCGCAGCTCTCCGGACGTCATCACCCGGCGGTCGAGGGTGTCGATCAGCCCGTGGATCCGCTCGACGAGACCGGGGTTGGTCGCGAGGGTGGTGCGCCCGCGGTCGAGGTGGATGCCGTCCTCGAGCCCGACCCGCACGCCGCCGCCGGCCGCCAGGGCGATCGCCTGGGCGGGGAGCGCGAACGCCCCCAGGCCCGCCCCGGACCACACGGCGTCGTCGGGGAGCCGGTCCACGGTGAGGCCGATCTCCGAGGGGGTCGCCTGCAGCCCGGACACGTTGCCGAAGAACAGGTTCGCGACGATCGCGCCCGGGAGCAGGCCCTGCTTGCGCAGCACGTTGACGACGTTGACCATCCCCATGTCGAAGATCTCGAGCTCGGGGGTGATGCCGCGGTCGAGCATGATCTGGGCCAGCCCGCGCACGGTCTCCGGGGCGTTGACCGACGCCCCGGAGATGAAGTTCAGCGACGACAGGGTCAGCGACGCGAGGTCGGGCTTGAGGTCGCCGTCGAGGGCGAGGCAGTCGGCGCGCCGCTCGAGCTCGGTCCAGGTGCGCCCGCTCGTGCTGACGTTGACGAGCACCTCGGGGGCCGCGTCGCGCACCGCGCCGACGATCCGCTCGTAGGTGTCGCGCGTCCACGTCGGCACGCCCTCGTCGTCACGGGCGTGGATGTGCACCGACGTGATGCCGATGGCCGCGGCCTCCGCGACGTCGCGGGCGATCTCCTCCGGCGTGACGGGCACGTGCGGCGTCATCGCCTTGGTCGGCACCATGCCGGTCGGGGCGAGGACGATCGGGACCGGCCGGTTCAGCTGGGCGAGCAGTGCGGACACGTGGGTTCCTCCCCGTCGGTGGACGCTGCGGCGCGGACGACCCGCGCTGGGTTGCCGAGAACGATGTCGCCGGGCGCGACGTCCTTGGTGACCACGGCGCCGGCCCCGACGACCGCCCCGGCCCCGACGGTCCGCTCGGGCAGCACCGTGGACCCGGCGCCGACGAACGCGCCGGCGCCGATGGTGACCCCGCCGGCGAGGACGACCCCCGGCCCCACGTGCGCCGCGGTGCCGAGGCGGGAGTGGTGGCCGACGGAGGCCGAGCGGTTGACGTGGGCCAGGCAGCCGAGGGTGGTGTGCGCGCCGAGGACCGCGCCGGCGTTGACGTAGGCGCCGTGGTTCACGACGGTCGAGGACGCGAGCACCGCCGTCGGGTCGACGAGGGCGACCGGATGCGTCAGCCCGGCGGCGATGGCCGCCCGCTCCGCGCCGAGCCGGGCGGCGGGAGAGGCGACGCCGAGCACGTGGGGCCGTGCGTCCGGGGGGCCGAGGTCGGCGAGGTCGGCGAGGTCAGCCGTCAGCCCGGGCAGTGACGGGTCCGCGGAACCGTGGTTGTCGACGCACCGCACATCGAGGCCGAGTCGCCGGGCCGTCTCCACGACCTCCCAGGCGTAGGGCGTCGCGACGGCGTAGACGACGAGTACCGCCGCTTCGTCCATCCGCGCAATCTAACGGCTGCCCGGACCCGCGCGAGAGGGTTCGTGACAGACCCCGGTGCGGTGGCCCGTCATCGGGTCCGGAACGCCTCCACGGTGCCGGGTAGGTTGCCCGCCATGGACCTCGCACACCTCCAGGACGTCATCGAGCGCACCTTCGGCGAGCGGGACCGGGAGCGCGGGGTGCCGAGCACCGTCGCGTGGCTGGCCGAGGAGGTCGGCGAGCTGGCGCAGGCCGTGCGCAAGGGGACCCAGGCGCAGCGCGAGCACGAGTTCGGCGACGTCCTCGCGTGGGTGGCGTCGCTGGCCAACCAGGTGGGCGTCGACCTCACCGCCGCGGTCGACCGCTACGCCACGGGGTGCCCCCGGTGCGGGGCCTCCCCCTGCACCTGCCCCTGAGGGCGGATCGGGTCAGTCGTCCTCGGCCGCGACCCGGAGCAGGTCCCGTTCGACGAGGGAGCGGACCGCGTCGATGACGAGCGCCTCGGCCTCCGGGTGCGGCCCGAGGTCTGCGGTGGCCTCCTCGACGAGCCGGGAGACCGGGACGGGGTGCTCGGCCGCGAGCCAGAGGGTGGCCGCGAGACCGGGCAGCGTGCTGGGGACCCGTTCGTGCAGGACGAGGACGGAGCCGTCGGACGCGAGGGCGTCACCGAAGGGGGCGCGGACGACCTCCGTCGCGATGCCGATGGCGGCGAGGTCACCGTGCTCCCTCGGCTCGGGCGGGTCCACGTCCTCGGAGGGGTCGAGGACGGCCGCGCTCGCCGGTGCCGTCCCGCCGATCCACGTCCACTGCACCGTCTCCGGCTCGCCGCCGGGAGCCCGGCCCGCGGCCAGGTCCTCGACGAGCGCGGCGCAGTCGCCGATCTCGCGGTAGCGCATCCGCCACGGCCCGTGGCCCGCGGTCAGCACGGTGGCAAGGCGCTCGAGGGGTCGCTCGAGGCTGGGCAGCGCGGAGGTCTGGGGCAGGGCGAGGGCCGCGGCATCCACGAGCGCGAAGGGCTCGAGCACTGGCTCCTCGACGTCGTCGGTGCGCTCGAGGACCACGGTGGCGACGAGGTGGAGGTCGTCGGGGGCGCGCAGCAGGCCCAGCTCGTCGGGTGAGTGCTCGGTCTTGGCCATCGGCTCGGCCGGGTCGACGACGACGGACAGCGGCTTGGCGTAGGCGCGCACCCGCAGGTCGTCCTCGACCGCCACCGTCTCGTCGGAGACGTACCCGAGCCGTCGTCCGAGGACGCGGGCCGCCGTCGTCTTGCCGGTGCCCGACGGGGCCACGAGGGCGACGGTCGCACCGTCCGGGCTCGCGAACCCGGCGGCGTGGAGCATGAGGCAGGTCCCGGTGCGGCGCAGGATCGACGCGTGGGTCACGGCCCGCGAGACGGCGTACGGCAGCTCGTCGTCGGTGACCACGACGACCTCCTCGTTGAGGACGATGAGCGTGTCCTCGCCGCGCGTGACCACGAACTCCGGTGTCGCGGAACCGTCTCCGGCAGCGCTCGCCGCGTCCTCGGGGATGCTCGCCCGGCGCCAGAGGTCCTCGAGGTGCGCGGCGAGGTCCGGCTCGAGTCCCGAGACGTCGAGCCGCCACCGGGACCCGAACGCGTCGATGAGGAGCACCGGGCCAGTGTGCCGGTCAGAGGTACCGCGCTGCGGCACGAACGGCCTGACCCGCGTACGCGCCCCCGAACAGGACGGCGTGGAGCAGCAGCGGGTGGACCTGGTGCAGCGCGACCCGGTCGCGCCACCCCTCCACGAGCGGCGCGACCTCCTCGTAGCCGGCGAGGACCCGGCCGAGGTCGGGGCAGCCGAACAGGGCGAGCATCGCGAGGTCGGCCTCGCGGTGCCCGCCGTGGGCCGCGGGGTCGATGAGCACGGCGCCCTCGGGCGTCCACACGACGTTGCCCGCCCAGAGGTCGCCGTGCAGCCGGGCCGGGGGGTCGCCCGTGTCGAGGGCGCCGCCCGCCACGACCTCCGTGAACCGGTCGAGGACGACGGCGTCGTCGGCGGTGAGGGACCCGCGGTCGCGGCCGAGCCGCACATGCGGCGCGATGCGGGCCGCGGCGAGGAAGGACCCCCACGTGTCCCACGACCCGAGGACGAGGGGCAGCGGCTCGCTCGTGGGGCCGAGCCACCCGTCCCCCTCCCACCCCGGCGGGCCGGCGCCGAAGGCCGGTGCCCCCGCGGCGTGGGTGCGGGCCAGGCCCCGACCGAGGGCCTCGGCGTGGGCCGGCGTCGGTGCCGCCGGCTCGAGGCGGCGCAGGTCGAGGTGGGTGGGTCCGACCTCGAGCACCTCGACGACCCGGGCCCCGTGCGCCTGCGCGAGCCAGCGCAGGCCGGCCGCCTCCCACGACGCGTACCGCTCCGCCCCGGGTGCGACGTTCTTGCGGAACGGGCTCATGGTCCACATCGTCGCAGGTGGGAGACGGTGGCAGCCCGACGTGAGTACGCTGCGACCGCACCCTGCGCACCTGGAGGACCCGTCATGACGAACACCCTCGCCGACCACTCGGGCGACCCCCTCGTCGAGCCGGGCGAGGACCCGCACACCGCGGTCCTCGCGGCGCTGACCAACGACCTCGGCGGGGTCCTGGAGTCGATGGAGCAGGTCTCCGACTACCTCGAGCGGGTGGTCCACGCCGTGCGTCGCCACATCGACGGGTGCGACGAGGTCGGCATCACGGTGATGTCCGCCGACCGACCGCACACCGCGGCCTACACGACCGTGCAGACGCTCGAGATCGACGCCGTCCAGTACGCCCTGAACGAGGGGCCGTGCCTCGATGCCGCCCGCCACCGCCGCGAGAACCACGTCCCCGACCTCGTCGTCGACGACGGCCGGTGGCCGAACTTCGCCCACGAGTGCCGCGAGGAGGGGATGCGCAGCCTCCTCGCACTACCCCTGCTGAGCGGCACGGAGTGCGTCGGCGCCATCAACCTCTACGCCTGGGCGCCGCACGCGTTCGACGCCTTCGACGCGGCCCTGGTGCGGGTGGCGGCGGCGCGCTGCGCCGACGCCCTCGTCGCGGTGACGGTCCTCGACGGCGCCCGCCGCCTCGCCGGGCAGCTCGAGCAGGCGATGGCCAGCCGGGCGGTCATCGAGCAGGCCAAGGGCGTCATCATGGCAATGCGCGGGGTGCCCGAGCACGAGGCGTTCGAGGTGCTGCGCAAGACCTCGCAGGACCGCAACGTCAAGGTGCGGGTCCTCGCGCAGCAGATCGTCACCGGGGTGAGCACCCCCGACGACCCGAAGGCGTCATGAGCCTGCTCTAGCATCGGGCACATGCCGCGACCGCACGCCGCGTCACTCGTCGAGGACGCCTACCACTCCCGGAAGGCGGACCTGCTGGATGCCCGGGGGTGGGTGACCCGCGTCGTGCCCTCCACGGGGTACGGGAGCGTGAGCCAGCTGCGGGTGTTCGGCCGCGTCATCATGACCCGCGGCCTCCCCGAGGACGAGCCCGAGGAGCCCACCTACGCGGCGCGGCTGCGGGCCGTCGAGCTCGAGACGCGCGGCTGGCGGGCGTTCGTCGCGACCCCGGCCGTCGACGAGCCGGTCACGGTGCGGGTCAACGGCCGGATCATCACCACGCGCACCGACCGGGGCGGCTACATCGACCTCGCGGTGCGCGGCCACGGGCTGTCCCCGGGCTGGCACCGGGTCTACATCGGCTCGCCGCGGGCCGAGACGATCGACGTGCCGGTGCTCGTCGTGGGCACCACGGTGACCCACGGCATCATCAGCGACATCGACGACACCGTGTTGTCGACCTCGCTCCCCCGGCCGATGATCGCGGCCTGGAACACGTTCATGCGGTCCGAGGGCGCGCGCAAGCCGGTGCCCGGGATGGCGACGATGTACCGCGAGCTCGTGGCCGAGCGCCCCGACGCCCCGGTCATCTACCTCTCCACGGGCGCCTGGAACACCGCCCCGGCGCTCACCCGGTTCCTGCGGCGCAACGGCTACCCCGCCGGGCCGCTGCTCATGACCGACTGGGGGCCGACGAACACCGGGTGGTTCCGGTCGGGGCAGGAGCACAAGCGCGCGCAGCTGCACCGGCTGGCGCGCGAGCTGCCGCACATCAAGTGGCTGCTCATCGGTGACGACGGTCAGCACGACCCGCGGCTGTACACCGAGTTCGCCTCGCGCCGGCCCGACCACGTGCGGGCCATCGCCATCCGCGAGCTGTCGCCCGGCGAGCAGGTGCTCTCGCACGGCGTCCCGCTCGCGAACGACAACCTCAACCCGGCGCCCACCGAGGACCTCGAGGTCCCGTTCCTGCGGGCCCCCGACGGCTACGGGCTCGCGACGCAGGTGCGCGGCATCTGGCGGCAGGGCGACGTCCCGGTGCGGACCCTCGCGCGGCACGCGTCGGGCGTCATCACCTCGGTCGACGACCCGCCCGCGTGGCTCCTCCCCGACCCCGACGAGCGCTGACCCCTCCCCCCGGGGTCCGTCGTCACGCTACGGGGCAGGACGTGTCGTGGTCACGACACGTCCTGCCCCGTAGCGGGGGGTGTGGCGGCGCACCGTCAGTTGATCCGGATCCAGGTGTCGGCCAGCCCGCCGAGCCGCTGGCAGCTGTCGGCGGCGAGCTCGGTGTCCAGCGAGCCGATGGTGGAACGCGCCGAGGCGTAGACGGCCGGACACCGCGGCGCGAGGTCGGAGGTGAAGGTGAGCGCGCCGTCGGTCGCGATGGCGACCTTGCCGCGGTACGCCGCGGTGCCGGCCCCGAGGTCCTGCACGGCGTAGGAGGCCGAGGCGTCGATGGTCATGAGCGTTCCCGTGCCCTGGAGCAGCCAGGTCCCCCTGAGGTGACCGGGGTCGGTGACCGGGATCGGGCCGGTGGTCGCCGGGTCCGGCCGCAGCGCGGCGCCCGCGACCGAGACCGGGGACAGGCGGGTGAAGTGCCAGTCGGGCTCGCCAGGGTCCTCGGGGCCGATGCACTCCGGGCTCTGCCCGGTCCCGTGCAACCGCATCCGCCCCTCGGCGGAGATGGTGGCCGCCCACCGCGCGGAGCAGCCCACCGCCTCGAACGGGTCGCCCCCGGAGTCGAAGCCGCCGGGGGCGGGTCGCACGGTGAACGCGGTGGCCGTCCCCTTGCCGGTGAGGAGGTTCGGCTCGTCCGACTGCACCACGCGGCCGTCCGCGCCGAACCGCCACAGCCACCGCGACCCGTCGACGTGCCAGATGCCCTCGAGCTCGGCCAGGGTGACCGGTGGGGGGACGGCAGGCGGCGCGGCCTCCGGGTCGCCGCGCAGGGCCAGGATGCCGAGGACGAGGCCCGTCACCGCGCACGCGGCGACCAGCCCCTGCCAGACGGTGCCCTGCCGCGGGGGCCGCGGGGCCCGCTCCCTCAGCTCGAGCTCCTGCTCGAGCCGGTCGACGTCCTGCGTGGTCATCTCGAGCCCTTCGCCGTAGGCGCGCAGCGCCTCGCTGACCCTGCGCTCGATCGTGGTCATCGGGAGTCCCCCAGACGTGACTGCAGGGTCGCCAGCCCGCGGTGGGCGTGGCGCTTGACCGAGCCGATCCCGATCTCGAGGAAGTCGGCCGTCTCCCGCTCGCTGAGCTGCAGGTAGTAGCGGCAGGTGACGACCTCGCGCTGGCGCTGCGGCAGCGCGCGCACGAGCTGCGCGAGCCGGTCGGCCTCGTCCCGGGCGACGACCGCGGTCGCCGCGTCCGGACCGGCCACGGAGGTGCGAGCCACGGCCTGCAACAGCGGTTGGCCGCGCCGGGCGCTGTACATCCGGCGCTGGTCCGAGCGACAGCGGTTGATGACCCCCGAGCGGAGGTAGGCCAGCGCCGACTTCTCGTCACGTGGCGGCCAGTGCCGGAACAGCGACAGGTACACCTCCTGCACGGCTTCCTCCGCCTGCCCGCGGTCGCCGAGGAGGACGTAGGCGAGCCGGACCAGCTCGGTGCAGTGGGCCCGGAACAGTCCCTCCAGGGCCTGCTCCCGCGTCCCGCGGGGCGCGGTGGGCCCGGCGTCGATCGCTCGCGTCACCACGTCCCACCTCCGACCCAGCACCAGCAGTGCGTCCTGAGGAGGAGTCGCGTGTCCTGCCGGAAGGTTGACCCGTCGGGAGCCCGACCTCGGGCGCCATCCCAGAATGCCCCCGCTGTCCAGCCCTCGCGACCTCCTCGAGCTCGCTACGGGGCAGTACGTGCGGTGATGACGACGCCTACTGCCCCGTAGCGCGCGAGGGGGGCGCGCTCGGGAGGGGTACCGGGTCAGGCGTGGGCGGAGGCCTCGATGTGCAGCTCGGGCTCGTCGGCCGCGGGGTCGAAGTGCGGCGACGTGGTGTCGAGCCGCAGGACGAGCTCGGCATCGGCGTGCGCCTCGTGGGGAGTGACCCGCACGGTACCGTCGGCGAACGGGGTGACCTCGTAGGCGTCGTCGGCCTGCACGGCCATCCCGGGCGTGACGTCGACGTGGCCCGGCCCGTCGCCGACCCGCAGCAGCGGCCGGAACCGGATGGCGCCGTCCTCCACCCCGGCGACCTCGCCGGTGCCGCCGATGAGGCGGATCCCCGCGACGTCGAGGCCGAGCGGCAGCACGTACCCCGAGCGCGGCGGCACGAGCAGCGGCTGCCCGTCGTGCATCTCGGCCCCGTCGAGGGTCACGGTCGTCGGCATCGTCGCCCCGGAGATGTTGATGACGTGCAGCGCCCGCTGCCCGTCGGCCGAGGCCGTGGTCGTCGTGATGACGCCCGGGAACGGTGTCGCGGTCGACACCCCCGGCGTCGCCCCGAGGGCCGCCAGCGCGCGCCCGAACAGGTCGCGACTCGAGGGCAGCTCGGCCGCGAGGACGACGACGCGCCCGTCGCCGAGCGGCACGTCGACCCCGCACACCGTGCCGTAGACGTCGGTGAGGACGACGTCGCCGCGGTTCGGCCGCAGCTCCTGGCGCCAGCCCACGCGCATCTCGGGCCACGGGGCGGCCCAGCCGTGCGCGACGACCGACGGGTAGTAGTGGCCGGTGTCGCGCACGACGTCGCCGTGGCCGAGGTCGAGCGCGTCGGCGAGGACGTGGCAGGGCGTGCCGTCGAGGTCGAGCTGCGGGACCGGCCCGAGGAGGAGGACGCGGCCGCCGGCCTCGGCGTGGGCGACCACCCGCTGCTGCACCACCTCGGCGAGGTACCGGCCGGCACCGAGCACGAGGACCGATCCGGGCCGGGGAGAACGCTCCTCGAGGTGCACCGCACCGAACCGGTACCCGGCGAGCAGCAGCGACCGGGCCAGGGCCCGGCGCTGGCCGGCGCCGCGGTGCTGCGACAGGTCGTCGACGGCGTCGGTCATGAGGGCCGAGCCGGGGTGGTGGTACTCGGTGGCGTACGCGTCGAGGACGAGGCCGAGCTCGACGTCGTCGTGCTCCTCGTCCATCACCGCCAGCCACGACTCGTTCGCCTTCACCGCGTGGACCGTGCGCGCCGTGGCCTCGTAGGCGAACCCGCGCTGGCCCTCCGGGCCGACCGGGGCGGCGGTGCCGTGGCGCTCTCCGGTGAACGACAGACGGTCGTTGCCGTCGTCGACGACCTCGTCGAGCGGCGGGTTGATACCGCCGGCGAACAGGTAGTAGTTGACGACCCGGTTGCCCTGCGCGAGGCACAGGCGCGTCTTGAGGTCGGCGGTCGACGGGTCGTACTGCATCTCGGCCCCGGCGCCGTAGTCGCCCGACCCCGCCTCGAACTCCAGGGAGGTCAGCGGCTGGTCGGCGTCGTGCACGGCGTCCATGAAGGCGTTGATGACGTAGAGGTCGCTCATCGTCGTCAGCGTCGCCTCGCCCATGTAGTGGTCGCTGCCCGAGACCATCCCGGGGATGCCCGAGTAGGTCCGCACGAGCTGGCTGATGCCGATGGGGAACGGGGTGCCGCTGCCGCCCTCGGTGCCGTGGATGTTGATGGCGAACGGCACCCCGCGGATGCCGAGGTCCTCGGCCATCTCGCGCAGCGCGAGCACGTAGTCGGCGAAGCGGTCGCGCATGAACTCGCCGAGGTCGCGGCGCAGCGGACCGGCCCACGCCTCCTCCGGCGAGCGGACGGCCTGCGCCCAGCCGTCGCCGCCGGGTGCCACGGGGTACGGGCCGGGGCCGTCGTACTTCGCGGTGACCCAGCGGCCGAGGTGGTCGAGCAGGTGGTCGGTGAGGTCGGGCGAGTTGGTGACCCACGCCAGCATCCCGACCTCGTTGTCGAGCTGGAGCATGACGACGTTGCCCCCGTTCGGCTGGAGGCGCTGCGCGATGAGGGGCAGCACGGCCTCGAACCAGCGCCGCGTCTCGGCGAGGAAGGCGGGCGCGAGGTAGTCCACGGTCCTCGACGGTGCCTGCACGCCGTCCCAGCCCACCGGGACGACCTCGGGGTGCTCGCGGTAGACGCGGAACGGGATGCCCTCGTTCTTCAGCTCGGCCATGACGAACGGGCCGGGCCGGGCGATGAACATCAGGCCGCGCGCGGCGCACAGGTCGATGAAGGCGGCGACGTCGCGCTCGGGGCGGGTGCGGCCCTCGACGTCGATCGAGCCGTCGGGGAGCTCGTGGAAGACCCACGGGATGTACGAGGCGACCGCGGTGAGGCCGGCCTCGACGACGAGGTCGAGCCGTTGCTCCCACTCGTCGCGGGCGACCCGGAAGTAGTGCACCTCCCCGGCCATGACGATGCGGGGCGTGCCGTCGACGACGACCTGCTTGGCGGTCAGCTCGATCACGGGGGTCTCCTGGGGAGGGGTGTCGTGGGCTGGGTACGGGAGGGTCAGGCGGTGAGGTGGAGGGAGACCGGGCGCAGGGTCGCGGCGTCCGGGCCGGTGAGGAGGACGACCTCGCCGGCGTCGACCCGCTCGGTGAGGTCGCGGCCGGTGTAGGCGAAGTCCGTGGCGGTGAGGGCGAACTCGACGTCCTCGGAGGCGCCCGGCGCGATCGCCACCGAGCGCCAGGCGACGAGCTCGACCTCCGGCCGGGTGACGTCGGCGACCGGGTCGTGGGCGTACACCTGCACCACCTCGCGGCAGGGGCGTTCGCCGGTGTTGGTGACCCGCACGCTCAGCGTGGTGGCCCCGCCGTCGACGGGCACCGAGGCTGCCGACAGCACTGGGTCGCCGTACTCGAGGGTCGTGTACGACAGGCCCCGCCCGAACGGGAGGCGCGGGTGCGTCAGCGAGTCGGCGTACCGGCCCTCCCACGGGTCGCGGTCGGCCGGGATGAAGCGCCCCGTCGGCCGCTGGTGGGTGCTCGTCGGGATGTGCCCGGTCGACAGCGGGAAGGTCATCGGCAGGCGGCCGTGCGGCTCGACGTCGCCGGTGAGCACCTGGGCCAGCGCCGTGCCGGCCTCGACGCCCGGGTGCCACACGACGAGCACGGCGGACGCGAGGTCGAGCACCTCGGACAGGTCCAGCGGGCGCCCGGTGTAGACGACCGCGACCACGGGCTTGCCGAGCGCGGCGACGTGCCGCAGCACGTCGAGCTGCCCCGGGGGCAGCCCGATGTCGGTGACGCAGCGGTCCTCGCCGGACCGGCCGCGGTGCTCGCCGAGGAGCAGCACCGTGGTGTCGGCCCGGCGCGAGACCTCCAGCACCTGGTCGGCGTACCGGCCGTCGAGGACGTCGAGGCGCTCGCCGTGCGTGACACCCTCCTTCTCCCCGAACCGGGCCCGCAGCGCGTCCGCCGGGGTCACGACCTCCTCGCCGCGTCCGTCGAGGACCCACGTGCCGAGCAGCGCGTCGCCGTCGTCGACGAAGGCCCCGCTGAGCAGCACGCGCCCCGAGGCCTCCGTGAGCGGCAGCACCCCGTCGTTCTTCACGAGGACGTGCGCCGCGACCGCCGCCCGCAGCGCCACCGCACGTGTTGCCGCCGTGGGGGCCGGCGACCCCTCGAGGTCGCCCGCGTACGGGTGCTCGAACAGCCCGAGCCGGACCTTGAGCCGCAGGACGCGGCGCACGGCGTCGTCGAGGAGCGCCTCGTCGACCTCGCCCGAACGCACCAGGTCGGCGAGGTGGGCGGTGTACGCGCCCCCGCACATGTCGAGGTCGACCCCGGCCTCGATGGCCTGGCGGGCCGCCTCGCGCAGGTCGCCGGCCACGCCCTGGCGGACGAGCTGCCCGACCCCGTTCCAGTCGGCGACGACCACCCCGTCGAAGCCCCACTCGCCCTTGAGGACGTCGCGCAGCAGGCGGCGGTGCGCGTGCATCGGGGTGCCGTCGACGTCGTTGAAGGCCGCCATCAGCGTGGTGACCCCGGCGTCGACCGCGGCGCGGAACGGGCGAAGGTGCAGGTTGCGCAGGGTGTTCTCGCCGACGGTCACCGTGTTGTAGTCGCGCCCGCCGGTCGACAGGCCGTACCCGACGAAGTGCTTGGCGCAGGAGGCGAGGCGGCGGCGGTCGGAGACGTCCGGGCCCTGGAAGCCCCGCACCATCCCGGCCGCCAAAGCTCCGGCGAGCACCGGCTGCTCACCGAGCGACTCGGCGACCCGCCCCCACCGGGGCTCCTCCGAGATGTCCATCATCGGCGCGAAGGTCCACGCCACCCCCTCGAGGGTGGCCTCCTGCGCGGCGATGCGGGCGGCCTCCTCGGACAGCTCCTCGTCGAACGACGCCGCCAGCCCGAGCGGGATCGGGAAGACCGTGCGGTGGCCGTGGATGACGTCGCGCCCGAAGAGCAGCGGCACGCCGAGGCGGCTCTCCTCCACGGCGAGGCGCTGGGCCGCGTCGATGTTGCCGACGAGCACGCCCTCGTCGCGCTCGTTGCCGGCGGTGGCTCCGGACGCGAACAGGCTGGAGGACACCCCACCCTCGCGGATGGCGGCCTCGTCCTCCGGGGTGAGGTTGGCGACCTGGTGCGTCTGCCCGACCTTCTCCTCCAGGGTCATGGCGGCGAGGAGCGCGTCGACGCGCTCCTCCGTGCCCAGCGTGGTGTCGAGCCAGGGACGGTCGGAGCTGCTCATGCTCAGCGGGTCTCCACGATGACGTCGGGGCGGTCGTCTCCGGCGGTGCGGCCGGCCACGGCCCGGCGCAGGTCGTCGAGCTGCACGCGGACTCCGCCGTGCCGGTAGGGGTTGTCCAGCCCGGTGGTGGCGAGGTCGGCGCCGCGGGAGGTGACCCGGGTGACGCCGTGGCCCGCGCGGCCGGGACGGACGAGGACGTCGAGGGTCCCGCCGTCGAAGGGCACGGTGGCCCGCAGCTCGCCGAGCGCCGGGTCGACCACGGGGTCGAGCTCGACGGCGGTCCCCCGGCGCCGCACGCCGAGGAACACCTCGACGACGAGCCGCAGGAACAGCCCCGGGCCGGAGGAGTAGACCCGCCAGCCGCCCTCGAGCGGGACCTCGCCGGCCATCAGCTCCGGGTAGCGGTCCTGGGCGTCGTAACGGTCGGTGAAGGCGCCGTCGGACGACGAGAAGTACGTCGTCGACTGGCGCGGCCGTGCCGGGCCGACGAGGTCGACCGCGCCGCGGGGGGTGGCGATGGCCAGGGCCCGGAGCAGCTGCTCGCCGCGGCCGACCCGGGCCAGCGCCTCGGCGTAGCGCAGGTGCGCGTGCAGGTACATCAGCCCGATCTCACGGCCCCAGAAGGTGCTGGCCTCGGCGCGCTGGAACACGCTCATCGGACCGCCGGCGTAGCCCACCGGGCGGTCGAACAGGCGCGCGCCGTCGGGCCCGAGGAGGTGCTCCTCGATGAGGGCGAGGTGGTGCTCGGCCTGCTCGGAGGTCAGCAGGTCGGCGCTCACCGCGTGGACCCACGGCAGGATCCCCAGGGTCAGGCCGGTGCGCTGGTCGCGGGGGTGGACGAGCGGTTCGCGGGTGCCGTCGTCGTGGTGCAGGACGTAGCCGGGCAGGACGTCGTCGGTGATCAGCTCGTGGTGGATGGCGTCCTCGGTGGCGTCGGCCAGGGCCGCGGCGCGCTCGCCGAGCGCGGGCTCGGCCCCGACGGCCCGCAGGCCGGCGGCGAGGGTGCGCAGCGCCTGGGTCTGCAGGACCGAGGTCCACACCGACACGAGGTTGCTCGCGAGGTGCGGGTCGGCGGGCTGGAGGGAGTCGTTCCAGTCGCCGTGCCCGTACGCCGGGAGCGGGCTGCCCTCCACGGTGCCGGCCTCGATGCGGTCGAGGGCGCGAGCCAGGTGGTCGGCGACGCGCAGCGGCTCGGTGAGCCCGGTGTCGTCGACGAGCGGGAGCACGACCTCGAGGAGGTCGGCCTCGCCGCTGGCCAGCAGGTGCTCGCCGGTGGCGAGGAGCGGCCAGAAGACGACGTCGCCGTGCGAGTCCTGCTGTCCCGAGGTCGGCAGCGGCGGCAGGAACTCGAACGCCTGCGGCCAGTCGCCACGGGCGTTCTGCGCGCGGAACACCCGGCCCAACAGCTCGCGGACCACGTCCTGGCGGTCGAGCGCGGTGAGCAGCCCGACCGGGCCCTGGCACACGTCACGGGTGCCCCACCCACCGCCGGTGTACTGCTCGAGGCCACGCGGCGAGAGGTAGTGGACGAGGGCGTCGTGGGCGAACCACGGCAGGGCGCTGCGGATGGGGGCCAGCAGCTCGGCGCGGTCGGCCGGGGCGTCCGCGGCCGTGAGGTCGAGGTTGCGGGCGGCGCTGTCCCAGAACGGCGCCCGGTGGTCGGCGTCCTCCTCGCGGGCGACGTCGAGCCCGGCGGCGATGCGCAGGTGCCAGACCCGGGTGGCGCCCACGGCGAGGGTGACCCACGAGGCGTCGCGCGAGGTGTGGTCGGCGTGGAGGACGGCGTCGTCGCCCACGGTGGTGTCGGCGCCGTCCCAGTCGACCCGCCAGCCGTCGACGCCGCCCACGGTGAGGGAGGAGGCGGAGGTGGCGAGCTCACGCTCACCCGCGGTGGCCAGGGCGACGAGGAACGGGCGCGGCCGTCCGGCGCGCACGCGCACCGTGAGGGTCAGCTCGTCGCGCTCGGCCGGTGCGCCGGTGCCGACCTCGAGGACGAGGTCGTCGACCACGTAGAACCAGGTGCAGCCGTCGAGGCCGACCCGCCAGGCCGAGGGCGTCCCGAGGAGGCGCGGGCCCTCGTCGGTGTCGAGGAGGATGCGCGCGCCGTGCGCCCGGTGCAGGCCCAGGTAGGACCGGCGGCCGGTGAGCAGGGGGTCGCGACCGACGTGCCCACGGGTGACCTGCGAGAGGAAGGTGCCCTCCATCCACACGGTCGTGGTGAGGCAGTGGGTGTCGGGGGACAGGGTCGAGCCGGTGCGCAGCAGGTGGCCGTGGGGCCGCAGCACCGCGAGCTCCTTGGCCGCCGTGACGACGTGGTGCTCGCCCGTCGACCACGCCCACGGCTCACCGGTCGGCGAGGTCTCGACGTCGGTGACCGGGGCGATGCCCAGGGTGTCGAGCTCGTCGGCGGTCAGAGGGCGCGACGCGACGGTCGGCGCCCCGCCGAGCAGGGTGGGGACCACGGGGACCCCGCCGGACAGGGCCACGGCCGCCGGTGACGGGCGGGTCTCGGCCACGGCGAGGTCGAGCCAGCGGGAGTCGGCGGCGTCGGTGGCCTCGGGGTGGTCGGCGAGGACCAGCCCGACGAAGCCGGTGCGGTGCGTGGCCCCGGGGGCCAGGGGTGCCGGCTCGTCCTGGAGGACGACGAGGGTGTGCTCGTGCTGCACGCGGGTGGCGGGCAGCGACGCGCGGTCGAGCCCGGACCACCGGGTGCCTTCCGGCGTGCGCTCGACGACCTGCAGGGCATCGGTGGCCCAGCCGGTGCCTCGGCGCAGCGAGCCGAGGACGAGCCACGGCACCGACGTCCCCGGCATGTTCTGCCGCACGGCCAGCGCCGTGCCGCGGCAGGTCGCCAGCGGCGAGACGTCGAGGTACTGGGCGACGTAGTACTCGTTCGTCGCGACGGCGCCGGGAGGGGCGAGTGCCGGGTCGTGGGTGAGGACGACGTCGACGACGACCTCGCGCGCACCGGTGTTCTCGACCTCGACGTCCCAGCGCCACGACGCGTGGGCCGGTGCACCCGCCTCGGGTGCCGCGGAGGTGTCTCCGGCGCCGGCCCGGAAGGTGACCGCCCAGTCGAGGTCGGACCACGTGCCGTGCACCCGCACGACGCCGTCGCCGGTCTCGACCACACCGTTCGACAGGGGCCCGAGCAGCGGTGTCCAGGAGGCGTGTTCGCCGTCGTGGACCCGGAGGTGGAGGTTGGCCGGGCCGGCCTCCAGCTCGCCTGCCGGATAGAGCAGGAGGCTGTGGCCGAAGGCCTCCAGCCGGGCCGCGGAGCCGTTGGTCGTGAACTCTGCGGAGAGTCCCTGCGCGCTGTCGACCCGGGGCCTGGGCGCCGGGACCTGGACGGTCTGCTGGTTCTGCACGTCGTCGTTCCTACCAGCGTCCCCCCACCCGTGTGCGGGTGAAAACCCCTGTAAACAAATGAAAACAGAGGTGTCCAATGAAAGTAGTTTCATGGTTTCGCAGACCCCCGGCGTGCGTTCGCGGACCCTACGTTGGCCCCGACGAACCCGCTCAGGAGGTCTAGCAACGATGCTGACTCGATCGACGTCCCTCGCCGCCGCCGGTGGCCTGCTCGCGAGCCTTGCGCTCGCTGCGTGCTCGGGAGGAGGTGGCACTGCCTCAGACGGCGGCTCCGGTGGAGGAGCCGGCGGCGGAACGGTCGCCCAGCTGACCTTCCCCGCAGAGGTCCAGGGAGCGGTCGGCGGTCTCGGCAACTTCAACCCGTACTCGCCCAACCCCCTGACGACGTTCTGGCTGTACGAGCCGCTCATCATCAAGAACGGCCTCACCTGCCAGGAGACGCCGTGGCTCGCGAACTCGGCGGAGTGGAAGGACGACAAGACCCTCGTCATCACGCTGCGTGACGGCGTGAAGTGGAGCGACGGGCAGCCGTTCACCGCGAAGGACGTCGCCTTCACCTTCAACCTCATGAAGCAGTACCCCGGCATGGACAAGGCGGGGGTGTGGACCGACACGTTCGGCGCACCGGCCCAGTCGGTCACCGCCGAGGGCAACACCGTGACGATGTCGTTCTCCGGCAACGCCGCCGCGAAGTACGACGAGATCATCAAGCAGAAGATGCTGCCCGAGCACGTGTACGCCAAGGTCGGTGACCCGACGAAGTACATCGACAAGAAGCCGGTGTCCACGGGCCCGTACAAGCTGGCCAGCTTCAACGGCCGCCGCCTCGTGCTCGAGCGCCGCCCCGAGTACTGGCAGGCCGACAAGGTCAAGGTCCAGAAGATCGTCCAGGAGGGTCAGTACGACGCCTCCCAGGCCGCGCTGAAGCTGCGCGCCGGCGAGCTCGACGCCTACTGGGGCGAGGTCCCCAACCCCGAGAAGACCTTCGTCTCCGCGAACAAGAAGACCAACCACTTCTACTACGCGCCCAACGGGATGACCGTCCTCACCGGCAACCTGCAGAAGAAGCCGTTCGACGACGCGAAGTTCCGCGAGGCCATCTCGTACGCGATGGACAAGGAGGCCATGTCGCTCAAGGCCACCTACGGCGTCATGAAGCCCGCGAGCCAGACCGGCCTGAAGCTGCCGTCGATGGAGAAGCTGCTCCCCGACACGTACAAGGGCAAGGACACCGTCCTGCCCTACGACACGGCCAAGGCCAACCAGCTCCTCGACGCCGCGGGCTACGCCAAGGGCGCCGACGGCAAGCGCACCCTCCCCGACGGCTCGCCCCTCGCGGTGAACTTCTCGGTGCAGGCCGGCTTCATCGACTACCAGGCCATCGCCGACGTCATCGCCAAGGGGATGAACGAGGTCGGCGTCGCCACCAAGGTCACCGCCTCCGCGCCGGAGTCGGTCGACGACCAGAAGAAGACCGGTGACTTCCAGGTCCTCCTCGAGTACCTCCACGGCGGCTGCGAGCTGGCCCGCAACATCGGGGCCAAGCTCTCGAGCAAGCAGTTCCCGAGCGCGAAGGAGATCCTGCCCAACGTCGGCCGCTTCTCCGACCCGTCGGTCGACGCCACGGTCGCGGCGCTGTCGCAGGCCACCGACGAGGCGACCCAGCGCACCGAGGTCGGCAAGCTCGTCGACGTGATGATGACCAAGTACCCGGTCACCTCGCTGATCTACGCGCCCACCCGGCTCATCTACCGCACCGACAAGGCGACCGGCTGGCCCAGCGAGCAGGACCCGTACGCCAACCCGTCGGACGACCGGCTCCTCGTCCTCACCCGGCTCACCGCGCCGAAGTGACCCCCTGAGCACCGTCCCGGGGCGCGCGACCCGCGCCCCGGGACGGTTCCCACCGCGTGGGACGCACGCGGGACCCTCGCGAGACCGACGGAGGACGTGACGTGAAGTACTTCGCCCGAAAGGTGGGCTTCTTCCTGGCCACCCTGTGGGCCGTCGTCACCCTGAACTTCATCATCCCCAGGCTCCAGCCCGGGGACCCGGCGGAGATCATGGTGCGACGGCTGGCCGGCAAGGACAACGCCCTCGACCCGGCGCAGGTCCGCGCCATGCGCGCCATGCTCGGCACCCCCGACGGGTCGCTGTGGGAACAGTACACCGCCTACCTGCGCGACCTGGTCCACGGGGACTTCGGCCTCAGCTACACGTACTACCCGTTCCCCGTCAGCGAGGTCATCGGCCAGGCGATCTGGTGGACGGTCGTCCTCGTCGTCGTGACCCAGGTCCTCGCGTTCGCCATCGGCATCACCCTCGGCACGTTCGCCGCGTGGCGCCGCAACACCCGGGTCGACTCCGTGATCACGCTGGGGTCGACCTTCCTCGGCACGCTCCAGCCGTTCTGGATCGCCCTGCTCCTGCTCTACGTCTTCGGCTACACGCTGGGGATCCTGCCGACCTCGGGCGGGTACGAGGCCGCGACCCCCGGGTTCAACGGCCCCTTCATCCAGGAGGCCCTGACCCACTCCCTGCTGCCGGCCCTCTCGCTGCTCATCGTCGCCCCGGTCGGCTGGGTGCTCGGCATGCGCAACACGATGATCATGAACCTCGGCGAGGACTACATCCGGCTCGGCAAGGCCAAGGGCCTGCCCGAGCGACGGATCGCCCTGCGCTACGCGGCCCGCAACGCCCTCCTCCCCAGCGTCACCGGCTTCGCCCTGGCGCTCGGCAGCGTCCTCGGCGGCGCGATCCTCGTCGAGACCGTCTTCGACTACCCGGGCCTGGGCCGGCTCATGGGTGAGGCGGTCGGGGCCAAGGACTACCCCCTGCTGCAGACCCTCATGCTGCTGACCACCGTCGGCGTGCTGCTGGCCAACCTCGTCGCCGACCTGCTCTACGGCGTCCTGGACCCCCGCGCGCGAAGGAGCGAGTCGTGACCACCACCCCAACCTCCGACCCGATGCGGCTCGGCGACGTCGACCAGGGCCAGGCCACCGCCGCGGCCGAGGAGGTCAGCGACGCCCAGGTGCCCGACGCCTGGTGGAAGATCATCTGGAGCAGCAAGAAGGCCCGGGTCGGCATCGTCATCGTCGCCGTGTACGTCCTCGTGGCCCTCTTCGCGCCGCTCCTGGCCCCGCACGACCCGACCAACTCCGACTTCGTGCCGCTCGCCGGGCCGAGTGCCGAGAACTGGCTAGGGACGACGACCAACGGCCAGGACATCGCCTCGCAGCTGATCTACGGCTCGCGCGTCTCGATGCTCGTCGGCCTCTTCGGCGGCGTGCTCGCCACCCTCATCGCCCTGTTCATCGGCATGGTCTCGGGCTATGCCGAGGGCACCCTCCTCGACGACGGCCTGACCTTCGTCACCAACGTGGCGCTCGTCATCCCGGTGCTGCCGCTCATCATCACGCTCGTGGCGTACGCCGAGACGCGCGGTGTCGGGCTGATCGTCGCGGTCATCGCCATCACCTCGTGGGCGGGGGCGGCGCGCGGCAAGCGGTCGCAGATCATCACCCTGCGCAACCGCGACTTCGTCACCGCCGCCAAGTTCTCCGGCGAGGGCACGCTGCGGATCATCTTCCGCGAGATCATGCCCAACATGACCTCGCTGGTCGCCGCCGGCTTCGTCGGTGCCGCGACCGGGGCCATCGGTGCCGAGGCGGGTCTGGCCGTCCTCGGCCTCGGCGACTCGCGCCAGGTCTCGTGGGGCACGATGCTCTACCAGGCCGACGCCCAGGGAGCCATCGCGCAGGGCCTGTTCATCTGGGTCTTCGCGCCCGGCCTCGTCCTCGCCCTCCTCATCACCGCCATGTCGTTCCTCAACTTCGGGGTCGACCTGCTGAGCAACCCCCACCTGCGGGAGGACTGAGCGATGAACCCGATCCTCACGGTCGAGAACCTCTCGGTCCGCTACGAGCCCAAGGCGCACCGCTCCATCACGGCGGTCTCCGACGTCTCCTTCTCCCTGCGACCGGGCGAGTTCGTCGGCATCATCGGCGAGTCGGGGTCGGGCAAGACCACGCTCGGCAACGCCGTGCTGCGCCTGCTCGAGCGCCCGGCGCGGATCAGCGAGGGCACCATCACCTTCGACGGGCGCGACATCACCACGGCGCCCGAGGACGAGCTGCGCGAGCTGCGCTGGCGCGACATCTCCACGGTCTTCCAGAGCAGCATGAACTCGCTCAACCCCGTTGTCCGCGTCGACGCCCAGTTCGCCGACGTCATCGAGGAGCACTCCGAGCTGCGCGGCGACGCGGTCGACGACCGCATCGGCGAGCTGTTCGACATGGTCCTCATCGACCGCAAGTTCATGAAGGCCTTCCCGCACGAGCTCTCCGGCGGGATGAAGCAGCGCGTCAACCTCGCGCTGGCGCTGGCCCTCGACCCCAAGGTCGTCCTCCTCGACGAGCCGACGACCGGCCTGGACGTCGTCGTCCAGCACTCGATCCTGGAGAACGTGCGCCGGCTGCAGGCAGAGAAGGGCTTCGCGGTCCTGTTCATCAGCCACGACATCGGCACCGTGCTCGACCTCTCCGACCGGCTCCTCGTCATGTACGCGGGCCGCATCGTCGAGGAGCGGGCCACCAAGGACCTCCTCACCGACCCGCTGCACCCGTACACGAAGGGCCTGCTCGGCTCGTACAGCGACCCCCGCGCCGAGACGGTGCGGATCACCTACATCCCCGGCCGCCTGCCCGACCTCAGCCGGCCCACCGAGGGCTGCATCTTCGTCGCGCGCTGCCCCGAGAAGATCGCCCGCTGCGAGACCGTGACCCCGGTGTTCGCCCCGCTCGACGGTGGCGAGGTCGCCTGCCACGTCGCGCGGATCCAGCGCGGGGCCGACGAGGGCGGGGCCGACGCCGAGGGCATCGGCGAGCCGACCTCGCACTTCAACGGCCCGGAGTTCGTCAAGACCGCCGACGAGTCGGCCAAGGCCCTCGAGCACCCGCCGCTGCTCTCCGTCGAGGGCGTCACCAAGGTCTACGAGCGCCGTCGCGGCTTCAAGGTCGAGCGGACCACCGCGGTGGAGGACGTGTCGTTCACCCTGCGCCGTGGCGAGGTCACCGCCCTCGTCGGCCAGAGCGGGTCGGGCAAGTCGACCCTCGCGCGCCTCATCACCGGCGTCGACAAGCCCACGCAGGGCCGCATCGTCTTCCACGCCGAGGGCGGCGACCGTGAGGTGGCCGGCTACCGCGGGCGCTCGCTGCGCGAGTACCGCAGCCACGTGCAGATGGTCTTCCAGGACCCGTACAGCTCGCTCAACCCGACCAAGCGGATCGGCCAGGCGCTGGAGCGCCCGCTCGTCAACTACCAGAAGCTCAAGGGCGACGCGCTGCGCGCGCGGGTCCAGGAGCTGCTGGAGACGGTGGCGCTCACGCCGACGGACCGCTTCCTCAACCGCTACCCCTACGAGCTGTCGGGCGGGCAGCGCCAGCGGGTCGTCATCGCGCGGGCGCTCGCGGTGGAGCCCGAGATCATCGTCGCCGACGAGCCGATCTCGAGCCTGGACGTGTCGATCCGCGCCGAGGTGCTCGAGCTCCTCGCGACCCTCGTGCGCGAGCGGGACATGGGGATCCTCTACATCACCCACGACCTGCTCAGCGCCCGGATGCTCTCCGACGAGGTGCTCGTCCTCCACGAGGGCCGGGTCGTCGAGCGCGGGCCGACCCTCGACCTCATCCGGGCCCCGAAGGACGACTACACCAAGAAGCTCCTGGACGCGGTGCCCAACCCGTTCGCGTGACCCTGCTCGCCCCGCGTCCCACCTCCGGCCGCGAGACTGGCCTTCCGTCCCCCGGGACGGCAGGGTGGGTCGCGGCGGAAGGAGGACGGGTGGGAGCGGACGACGACGACCGGCCCGTGACGATCTACACCGTGGCCGAACGGGCCGGGGTGTCGATCGCCACGGTGTCGCGCGTCCTCAAGGGGTCGACCCCGGCCTCGCCGATGACGCGGCGCAAGGTGCTGCGCGCGGTCGAGGAGCTCGACTACGTGCCCCTGCGGTCCTCGCGGCCGGTCGACGTGCCGCGGCACCAGACCCACGGCCTCGTCCTGCCCGGGCTGCACGGCCCCTACTTCTCCGACCTGCTCACCGGGTTCGAGTCCACCGCAGCGCAGTACGGCCAGTCGGTGGTGGTGGTCCTCGCCAACGGGCCGGTCGACATCGAGACCTCGCTGCGCAACGTGCTGCAGCGGGTCGACGGCCTCGTCGTGGCCACGGCGACGGTCAGCGACGCCACGGTGCGCACCATCAGCCGCGGCACGCCCACCGTGCTGCTGGCCCGCGACCCGGTGGAGGGCTGCGACGCGGTGCTCGTGGAGAACGAGCGCAGCGCGGCCGAGCTGACGAGCCACCTCATCGGCCACGGGCGGCGGCACATCCTCTTCGTCGGCGACGGCGCCCGTTCGCACGACGTCACCGGCCGGTACGACGGGTTCGTCTCCGCGCTGCGGAAGCGCAAGCTGATGGAGGCCGGCCCGCCGATCCGCGTGCACCCGGAGGAGACCTTCGGGCCGGAGGCCGTCGACCGCATCCTCGCGATGTCGGAGCCGGTGGACGCGCTGCTGTGCGCCAACGACGAGCTCGCCCTGTCGATCATGGCTCAGCTGGCCCGGCGGGGGGTTCGGGTGCCCGACGACATCGCCGTGACCGGCTTCGACGACATCATGACCTCACGGTTCATGGCGCCGGGGCTCACGACCGCGCAGCAGCCGACGCGCGCGCTCGGGCGGTGGGCCGCCATCCGGCTGCACGAGCGGATCGAGGGGCGCACGCATGACGTCGAGCCGCTCGTCATCCCGACCAAGATCATCCTGCGCGGGTCGTGCGGCTGCCCGTGGGACGGCCCGTCGCTGCCCACGCCGCCCGAGGCGCAGTTCACGCGCCCCGACCCGGTGCCGGCGCCGGCGCGGAGCAACGGTGCGGCGGCGGTGGTCCCCCAGCGAACGCAGGAGCACGCCGGTGCCTGATGCCGCCCTGCTGGGCCGGTGGGCGGGTGACACATGGCGCTGCCTCGACGCGATGACCGACGAGCGGACCGGGCTCCCCGCCGACTGGATCCGTGAGGACCTCGACCCCGCGACCCGCTCGGGCTACACGTCGCCGACGAACATCGGCGGCCTCCTGTGGAGCACCGTCGCGACGCGCGAGCTCGGCCTGGTCTCGGCGGACGAGTGCCGAACACGCTGTGCGAGAACGCTGTCGACGCTGGCGTCGGTGGAGCGGCACGACGCCACGGGGATGCTGGCCAACTGGTACGACGAGGGCAGCGGCGAGCTGCTGCGCGTGTTCGTCGACGGCACGCGGGTCGTGCCCTTCATGTCGAGCGTCGACAACGGCTGGCTCGCGGCGGGGCTCCTTGTCGTCGAGTCGGCGGTGCCCGGGCTGGCGCAGGAGGCGCGTCGGCTGCGGCTGGCCATGGACTTCGGCTCCTTCCACGACGCCGCGGCGGGCCCCTCTGGACCCGGCGGCCGGCTGCGGGGCGGGTTCTGGGAGGCCGACCCCGGGCAGCCCACCGTCCTCGCGGCGTACACCGACACCGAGCCGCTGCACCACACCCCGCACCACTACGACCTGCTGAACTCCGAGCCCCGCATCGCCTCGTACGTCGGGATGGTGGCCGGGCAGGTGCCGCCCGAGCACTACCCGGCCCTGTCCGCACCGCTCGTCACCTACGGCGGGCGGGACGTCGTGCCCACGTTCGGCGGCTCGATGTTCGAGGCCCTCATGCCCGACCTGCTCGTCCCCGAGGAGGACTGGTCGCCGCTGTGGGCCGCCAACCACGGCGCGACGGTCGCGGCGCACGGCGCGTGGGCGAAGCAGCACGGGTGGCCGGCCTGGGGCTGGTCGCCGGCGGCCCGGCCCGGCGAGGGCTACGCGGAGTGGGGCGTGGCCCCCATCGCCTGGCGCGACCCCGGGTACCCCAGCGTCCTCGACGGCGACCCCGTCGTCACCCCGCACGCCGCCGCGGTGGCGCTGCTCCACGACCCGGAGGCCGCGGCCTCCTGCCTGGGCCACCTCGAGGAGCTGGGCTGCTACGGCCCGGGCGGGTTCGTCGACTGCATCGCGCTGTCGTCCGGCCGCACCGCGGGCCGGTACCTCGTCCTCGACCAGTCGATGGTGATGGCGGCGCTCGCCCACGTCCTCACCGGTGGTGCGCTGCGCCGGGCGTTCGCGGGACCGGAGGTGGAGACGGTGCTGCGCCCCGTCCTCGAGGCGCGCGGCTGGCCCGACGAGTCGGCCCGGATGCCCGGCCGCGTCGCCTGAGCAGGACGTTCACCCTCCCGCCCGACGGCGGCGTTCGGTAGCGTCGCGGCATGCCCGAGCTGCCCGAGGTGCAGGCCCTCGTCGACTTCCTGCGTGCGCGCACCGACGGGCTCGTCGTCACGGGGGTCGAGCTCGGCTCCATCTCGGTGCTCAAGACCTTCACGCCGCCCCCGCAGGCGCTCGTCGGCGCGCCGGTCGACGGCGTGGCCCGGCACGGCAAGTTCCTCGACCTCGACTGCGGCGGGACCCACCTCGTGTTCCACCTGGCCCGGGCCGGGTGGCTGCGCTGGTCCGACGCGATGCCGGCCACCGTGCTGCGGCCCGGGAAGTCGCCCATCGCGCTGCGGGTGCGCTTCGACGACGCCTCCGGGTTCGACCTCACCGAGGCGGGGACCAAGAAGAGCCTGGCGGCCTACATCGTGAACGACCCGTCCACCGTGCCACGGGTCGCCTCGCTCGGCCCCGACCCGATGGCCGACGCGTTCACGCTCGAGGAGTTCGCCGCCATCGCGGCCTCGCACCGGATGCAGGTCAAGGGGATGCTGCGCGACCAGTCTGTCATCGCGGGGGTCGGCAACGCGTACTCCGACGAGGTGCTGCACGTCGCGAAGCTGTCGCCCTTCGCCATCGCGGCGAAGCTGGGGGCGCCGGAGGTCGAGCGGCTGTACGAGGCGCTGCGGGCGACCCTGGCCGCGGCCGTCGCCACGGCCTCCGGGAAGCCGGCCAAGGAGCTCAAGGACGCCAAGCGCGCCGGCATGCGGGTGCACGGGCGCACCGGCGAGACCTGCCCCGAGTGCGGCGACGTCGTGCGCGAGGTGTCGTTCGCCGACTCCTCCCTCCAGTACTGCGCCACCTGCCAGACGGGGGGCAAGCCGCTCGCCGACCGGCGCACGAGCAAGTTCCTCAAGTAGCACCCCCCTTCAGCCGACTCCTTGCGCTGGGTGAACCGGATCGGCGCCCCGGGCGTCAGCTGAGCGCAATGCGTCGAGGGCCGTGGGGGTTGGGGATACTGGAGCCATGAGTGTCTTCCCCGACGTGCCCGTGACGGACCTGCCCGACGACGCCGTCGTCCTCGACATCCGTGAGCAGGACGAGTGGGACCGCGGCCACGCCCCGACCGCCGTGCACATCCCGATGTCCGAGCTGCCGGCCCGCGTCGACGAGCTCGCCCCCTTCCTCGACGCCGACGAGCCCCTCGTCATCACCTGCCGGTCCGGCGGGCGCGTGCAGCGCGTGATGCCGTGGCTCGAGCAGCAGGGCTACGAGGTCGCCAACCTGGCCGGCGGGATGCGCGCGTGGCACGCCGCGGGCAAGCCGATGCAGGCGGCCGGCGGGTCCGCCCCCGAGGTCCCCTGACGGCTCGCTCGGCCCGGCCTCAGGCCGAGCTGATGAAGAAGGCCACCGCGAAGCCGAGCACGGTGAGCAGCCCCACGAGCCGGCCGGCGTGCTCGACCGCCTCCGGCATCATCGTGTCGGCGAGCATCGTGAGGATCGCCCCCGCCGCGAAGGTCTGGATGAAGGCGACGGTGCCCTCCGACGCGTCCCCGAGCAGGACGTAGCCGAGGACGGCCGAGAGGGTCGAAGCCGCGACGACGAGCGCCCACAGGCGCAGGATCCAGCCGGTCGACTTCCCCGACGCCTTCAGGCCGGTGGTCGCCGACATCGACTCGGGGATGTTCGACAGGAAGACGGCAGCGACCATCGCGATGCCGACCCCGCCCCCGCCGAGCAGGCTGATGCCGATGGCCGCCGACTCGGGGACGCCGTCGAGGAGGGCGCCGAGGACGAGGGCCAGGCCGCTCGAGGCGCCGCCGGCCGTGGCGGCGGCTTTCGTGCCACCGGTCGAGGCGGGCGCCGTCTGTCCGCCGTGGACCGGGCTCTTGCGCCGGTGGCCGCCGCGCTGGTCGATGAGCCAGTCGCCGGTGAAGAAGGTGACCGACCCGGCGGCCAGTCCCAGGGCCGCCGACGTCCCTCCGGCCGACCGGAACGCCTCCTGTGTCAGCTCGAAGGCCACGGCGCTGATGAGGACGCCGGCGCCGAACGCCATGACCAGCCCGATGACCCGCAGCCCGACGTGCACGTAGAGGCCGATGAGGGCCCCGACCAGCAGGGCTCCCCCACCGACGAACCCCCACCACGCGGCCTCGAGCACGTCCCCACGCTACCGAGGTCCGCGTCGATCGGGTCGTCTTGCGCTGTATCGCCCCAGCCCTAGACACCGCTAGCCACCCCTCGACTCCCTGCCGCGTGTGCTGCGGTGGCTGCCCCGGCGACCCCGGGCGCACGCGGGCGATGGTGGTGAGTCGCGCACCGGTGCCCCGACCGTCGCAGCAGGTCGAGGCACCGGTGGTTCCACCCTGCTCCTCCCCGGCGGAGATTTCCTCCCAGAGCGAACACGATCCGGTGAACACTTCTCACCGCCCGCCAACCCGGCCTCCCCGCTCGCCGGTGAGTGCGGAAGTGGTCGCCGGGGCAGCCACGTGCGCACTCGCCGCGAGGAGGTGGCCCCGGGTCGAGGTGAGAACCGACCACCTCAGGGTCGGGTCTCACCTCGAACCGCAGGGGGCTGGGGCGGCCGCGACACGCCCTAGGGCTCTATCGGGATGTCTGCGATCCGCGCTAGAGAGCCCCATACGCTGCGATCGTGGACCCGATCAGGAACCCCTACGCCCCCGGTGCCGGCCAGCGCCCGCCCGAGCTGGCCGGGCGCGACGAGCAGCTCGACGCCTTCGACGTCGTCCTCGAGCGCGTGGCCCGAGGACGCCCCGAGCGGTCGATCGTCCTCACCGGGCTGCGCGGCGTGGGCAAGACGGTCCTGCTCAACGCGCTGCGCTCCTCGGCGGTGCGCGCCGGCTGGGGCACCGGCAAGCTCGAGGCCCGCCCCGACCAGTCGCTGCGCCGCCCCCTCGCCTCGGCCGTGCACCAGGCCGTGCGCGAGCTCGGTCCGGCCGGCGGGTCCGGCGACCACGCCCTCGGCGTCGTCAAGGCCTTCGCCCAGCGCGAGAGCGAGTCGGGCACCGGCCGCGGCCGCACCGCCACCAAGCTGCGCGACCGGTGGAACCCGGGTATCACCGTCCCGGCGGTCACCGGCCGCGCCGACTCGGGCGACGTCGAGATCGACCTCGTCGAGCTGCTCTCCGACCTCGGCGGGATGGCGTCCGACACCGGCCGCGGCATCGCCGTGTTCATCGACGAGATGCAGGACCTCGGGCCTGACGACGTCTCCGCCCTGTGCGCCGCGTGCCACGAGATCTCCCAGTCCGGGCTCCCGCTCATCGTCGTCGGCGCCGGCCTACCGCACCTGCCCGCCGTGCTGTCGGCGTCGAAGTCATACTCGGAGAGGCTCTTCCGCTACTCCCGCATCGACCGGCTCGAGCGCAACGCCGCCGACGCCGCCCTCGTCGTCCCGGCCGAGGAGGAGGGCGCGACCTACACCGAGGACGCCCTCGAGGCGATGTACGTCGCCACCGGCGGGTACCCCTACTTCATCCAGGCGTACGGAAAGGCGGTGTGGGACAGGGCTCCTGGGTCGCCCATCACTGCGGATGACGTGGCGGTCGCCGCGCCCGAGGCCGATGCCGAGCTCGCGGTCGGGTTCTTCGGCTCCCGCTACGAGCGCGCCACCCCCGGCGAGCGCGAGTACCTCCGCGCCATGGCCGAGGTCGCTGTCGAGCTCGGCGACGAGTCGGAGGCCGTGCCCACCGCCGACGTCGCGTCGCACCTCGACCGCAAGCCGCAGTCGCTCTCCCCGGCCAGGGACGCCCTGCTCAAGAAGGGCCTGATCTACTCCGGGGAGCGCGGGCGCATCGCCTTCACCGTCCCCCACTTCGGCCGGTACCTGCGCGACCACACCTGACCGACGACCCGGCTGCCCGACTGACCGCTCCCCGCGGGGGAGTGCTCCCCATCGTCAGACGCCCCTGACCTGAGCAGGATGGCGCGTGGGGGAAGACGAGGTCACGACCGTGGCCGGTCCTCCGTCCGCACGACCGGAGGGCCAGGACCACTGGGGGGACGCGCAGCCGCGCGCCAGGGGAACGCTGCGCACCGGTCGCGCCGCGGGCGGCACCGCGCCGCCCGCTCGACCACGAAGGAGCACCACGATGTCCCTGAGGAAGTCACTCTCACTGGCCGGGGCCGGCTTCGCGATGATGGGGGCGATCGTCGCCACCGCGCCGAGCGCCCAGGCCGCGACCTCGAAGAACGGGGTCTGCGAGACCGGCGAGTTCTGCCTGTACTTCAACTCCAACCACACGGGGTCGATGGTCGACCTCGGCAGCGGCGTGAAGGACTACGGCTCGGGCTCGACCTGCGTCAAGTTCATCACCGCCGGCAGCGGCCGCGGCCAGTGCGTGAAGAACCACGCCGCCTCGGTCTGGAACCGCGAGGCCGCCGCCGTCACGGTCTTCTACAAGAGCGGCTGGGCCGGCTCCATCGACGCCATCGGCAGCGGCTCGAAGGTGAACCTGAAGTCGACGCTGAAGAACGAGAACGCCGGCCACGTCGTCGGCAACGCCGCGAACAGCCGGATGACGACCGGGCTCTACAAGACCTCCGGTGGCCGCATCACCGCCTACTTCGACGGCTACCTCAACACGTCGGGTCGCCACGAGGGCACCGACATGGCCCGCGGCATCGGGTCGCCGGTCTACGCGATGCTCGGCGGCACCATCACCCGGGTGACCCAGGGCGCCCGCGGCGGCAGCGGCCTGTCGCAGATCGCCGTCTACAACGCGGGGCAGAACAAGACCCTCGTCTACCTCCACACCGACCCGCTGGACGGCCTGCGCGTCGGCCAGTCGATCGCCAAGGGGGCGCGCATCGCCACCGAGGACTGGCGCGGGGTGTCGAGCTCGGGCGCGGCGCACACGCACGTCGAGATGCGCGCCGGTCGCCAGACCAGCGCCGCGAAGAGCGTGGGCGACCCGGTCCTGAGCAACCCCAACCCGACGTCGTTCTGGATGTCGAACGGCTTCAACGTCTGCTGCGACTGATCTCGCACCCCGGCTGCCGTCCCCTCCGACCGTGGAGGGGGCGGCAGCCGTCCGTTCGGAGCGGGTGCGCCCGTCAGCCGCTCGTGAGGACGACGAGCTGCTGGGTGGCGCGCGTCATCGCCACGTAGCGGTCGACCGCCCCCTCGATGCCGTCGCCGAACCGGTGCGGGTCGACGAGCACGACGAGGTCGAACTCCAGACCCTTGCTCAGGATCGGCGTCAGCGACCGGACCCGCTCGGTGGCGGTGAACGACGCGTCCCCGATGACGCACGCGACCCCCTCGTCGTGGGCCGCCAGCCAGTCGCCCAGAATGCGGTCGCGGTCGGCGGCCTCCCCGTACGTGACCGGCACCCCGGTGCTGCGGATGGAGGTGGGCACGTTCGCGTCGGGGATCGCCTCCCGGATGACGGGCTCCGCCGCGGCCATGACCTCCTCCGGCGTGCGGTAGTTGACGGTGAGGGGCGCCAGCGCGACGCGGTCGAGGCCGACCCGCTCCAGCCGCTCCTCCCACGACTCGGTGAACCCGTTCCGCGCCTGCGCCCGGTCGCCGACGATCGTCAGGCTCCGCGACGGGCAGCGCCGCATGAGCATCCGCCACTGCGCGTCGGTCAGCTCCTGTGCCTCGTCGACGACGACGTGCGCGAACGGTCCCGCGAGCAGGTCCGGGTCGGCGGTGGGGACGGTGGCCTCGTCGACGAGGGCGGTGCGCAGGTCCTGGCCCCGCAGCATCGACATCACCCTCATCTCGGAGTCGTCGCTGGCGATGAGGTCGGCGACGACGTCGGCCATGCGGGCGCGCTCGGCCGCGTCGGCGGCGGCGCGCCGGGCCCGCCGGCGCGACGCCTCGGGGTCGCCGAGGCGGTGGCGCGCCGCGTCGAGGAGGGGTAGGTCGGCGACGGTCCAGGCGCTGGGGTCCTCGCGCTGGAGCAGCACGACCTCCTCGCGGGTGAGCCACGGCGCGCACATCCGCAGGTAGGCCGGCACGGTCCAGAGGTCGCCGACGAGGTCGGTCGGCTCGAGCAGCGGCCACGCCCGGCCGAAGGCGTCGACCAGGTCGGGGTCGGCCGCGATGGCGCGCCGGTAGGTGGCGTGCCCGTCCTCAGGAGTGATGCCGTAGGCGTCGAACTGGTCCTGCGCCTCGGGGTCGCCCCCACCGCCCTCGTCGTCGTCCCACCCGTCCTCGGCCTGGGCCGCCACCTGGTCGACGAGGATGCCGAGCACCGCCTCCCACACCTGGTCGCGGGCCTCGTTGTGCGGGGTTCCGGGCTCGCGGGCGTCGAACGCCTCGGCCCACTCCTGCGCGCGCAGCCGGGCGTCCCCCCAGGGTGTCGACACCTCGAGGGTCTCGGTCGGCACCTGCTCGTACAGCCCGACGGCCGGCTCCACGGCGTCGACGAGGCGGGCGTCGGCCTTGAGCCGGGCGACCTCGGGGTCGGCCTCCTCCACCGCGCTCGCCCCCTCCCGCACGAGGTCGGCGACCGTACAGGTCTGCACGCCCTCCTCCCCGAGGCTGGGCAGGACGTCGGAGACGTAGGCGAGGTAGGGCTGGTGCGGCCCGACGAACAGCACCCCGCCCTTGCGGTGGCCCAGCCGCGGGTCGGAGTACAGCAGGTACGCGGTGCGGTGCAGTGCGACGACCGTCTTCCCGGTCCCGGGCCCGCCGTCGACGACGAGCGGCTGACGCGACCCGGCCCGGATGATGGCGTCCTGGTCGGCCTGGATGGTGCCGAGCACGTCGCGCATCCGGCTCGACCGGCTGCTCCCCAGGCTGGCGATGAAGGCCGACTGGTCGTCGAGCGCCCCGGCGTGGCTGGTGAGGCCCTCGGCCGTGAACACCTCGTCCCAGTAGTCGCCGACCCGGCCGTGGGTCCACCGGTAGCGGCGACGGCTGACCAGCCCCATCGGGGTGGCGTGGGTGGCGCCGAAGAACGGCTCGGCGGCCGGGGAGCGCCAGTCGACGAGCAGCCGTCGCCCGTCGGGGTCGGTGAGGCCGAGGCGACCGACGTACAGCGGCTCGTCCGCGCCCTCGGCCAGCACCTGTCCCAGGCAGAGGTCGAGGCCGAACCGGCTCAGGGCCCTCAGGCGGGCGGAGAGGCGGTGCACCTCGAGGTCGCGGTCGAGGGCGGCCTGCCCGCCCTTGACCGGGGTGCGCCGGGCCGCCGCATGCTGCGCGGTGACGTCGGCGACGGACTGCTCGAGGCCGCGGGCGATGGCGGCGAAGTGCCGCTCGTCGTCCTCGATGAGGGCGGGAGCCGCCTTGTGGGCGAGGTGGTCGGGAAGGTCGAACGCGCTGGCGGTCGAGGGAATCACGTGGCTCCGATCCGGGTCGTGGGGCCAGGTGCCCCCCGTCGGGCCTGACCTCGGCCGGTGATTCTGCGCCACTCAGGGGGCCTTGCCGCAAGCCCCCCGGTGCGCTATATCTTGGGAGTGGAGGAGAGCCGGTGCTCTCCTCCGTCGTCGTGTCTAGCCCCCGACGTACTGCGCGAGGTGCTCCCCGGTGAGGGTCGAGCGGGCCTTCACGAGCTCGGCGGGGGTGCCCTCGAAGACGACCGTGCCGCCGTCGTGGCCGGCGCCGGGGCCGAGGTCGATGATCCAGTCGGCGTGCGCCATCACCGCCTGGTGGTGCTCGATGACGATGACCGACTTGCCGGAGTCGACGAGGCGGTCGAGCAGCCCGAGGAGGTTCTCGACGTCGGCGAGGTGCAGACCGGTGGTGGGCTCGTCGAGGACGTAGACGTCACCCTTCTCGGCCATCTGGCTGGCCAGCTTCAGGCGCTGGCGCTCGCCGCCGGACAGGGTGGTGAGCGGCTGGCCGAGGCTGAGGTAGCCCAGCCCGACGTCGTCGAGCCGCTCGAGGACGGCGTGCGCGGCCGGGGTGCGCGCCTCGCCGGAGCCGCCGAAGAACTCCCTGGCCTCGACGACCGACATCGCGAGCACCTCGGCGATGTTCTTCCCCTCGAGCGTGTACTCGAGGACCGCGGCCTGGAAGCGCCGGCCCTCGCACTCCTCGCAGGTGGACTCGACGGTGGCCATGATGCCGAGGTCGGTGAAGACGACGCCGGCGCCGTTGCACGTGGGGCAGGCGCCCTCGGAGTTCGAGCTGAACAGGGCCGGCTTGACCCCGTTGGCCTTGGCGAAGGTCTTGCGGATGGGCTCCAGCAGACCCGTGTACGTGGCGGGGTTGCTGCGTCGGGAGCCCTTGATCGCGCCCTGGTCGATGACCACCACGCCCTCGCGCTTGGCGACCGACCCGTGGATGAGCGAGGTCTTGCCCGACCCGGCCACGCCGGTGACGACGAGCAGCACCCCGAGGGGCAGGTCGACATCGACCTTCTTGAGGTTGTGGGTGGAGGCCTTGCGGACCTCCAGTGCACCCGTGGACGGGCGCACCGTCTCCTTGACGGTGACCCGGTCGTCGAGGTGACGGCCGGTGGTGGTGTCGCTGGCGCGCAGGCCCTCGACCGACCCCTCGAAGCAGACCGTGCCGCCGCCCGACCCGGCGCCGGGGCCGAGGTCGACGACGTGGTCGGCGATGGCGATGGTCTCGGGCTTGTGCTCGACGACGAGCACCGTGTTGCCCTTGTCGCGCAGCTGGAGGAGCAGCTGGTTCATCCGCTCGATGTCGTGCGGGTGGAGGCCGATGGTGGGCTCGTCGAAGACGTAGGTGACGTCGGTGAGGGAGGAGCCGAGGTGGCGGATCATCTTCGTGCGCTGGGCCTCGCCACCGGACAGCGTGCCGGCCGGGCGGTCCAGCGACAGGTAGCCCAGGCCGATCTCGGTGAAGGAGTCGAGGAGGTGCCGCAGGCCCCGGAGCAGCGGTGCCACCGAGGGCTCGTCGACCTCGTGGACCCACACCGCGAGGTCGCTGATCTGCATGGTGCACAGGTCGGCGATGCTCTTGCCCTTGATCTTCGAGGAGCGGGCCTCCGGGGTGAGGCGGGTGCCGTCGCACTCGGGGCAGGCCTGGAAGGTGACGGCGGCCTCGACGAAGCGGCGCACGTGCGGCTGCATCGCCTCGGGGTCCTTGGAGAGCATCGACTTCTGGATCTTCGGGATGATCCCCTCGAAGGTGAGGTTGATCCCCTCGACCTTGATCTTGGTCGGCGGCGCGAAGAGCATCGTGTCGAGCTGCTTGGCGGTGAACGACGCGATGGGCTTGTCCATCGGCAGGCCCATGCCCTCGAACAGCCGGCCGTACCAGCCGTCCATCGAGTAGCCGGGCACGGTGAGGGCGCCCTCGTTGAGCGACTTGGAGTCGTCGTACAGCGCGGTGCGGTCGATGTCGCTGACGTGCCCCATGCCCTCGCACCGCGGGCACATGCCGCCGAGGTAGGTCTCCTGCTGGGCGATCCGCTTCTCGGTGCGGCCACCCTTCTCGGTGGTCATCACCCCGCTCGCCTTGCGGGTGGGGACGTTGAACGAGTACGCCGTGGGCGGCCCGACGTGGGGCTTGCCCAGGCGGCTGAACAGGATGCGCAGCATGGCGTTGGCGTCGGTGGCGGTGCCGACCGTGGAGCGCGGGTTGGCGCCCATCCGCTCCTGGTCGACGATGATCGCCGTGGTGAGGCCCTCGAGGTGGTCGACCTCGGGGCGGGCGAGGTTGGGCATGAAGCCCTGCACGAACGCGCTGTAGGTCTCGTTGATCATCCGTTGCGACTCGGCGGCGATCGTGGCGAAGACGAGCGAGCTCTTGCCCGACCCGGACACCCCGGTGAACACGGTGAGCCGGCGCTTGGGCAGCTCGACGCTGATGTCCTTGAGGTTGTTCTCGCGCGCGCCCTGGACCCGGATGAGGTCGTGGCTGTCGGCGTCGTGGGTGCCCGTGGAAGTGCCCGTGCTCATCGTCTCTCCCTGTCGTGATGCGGTGCGCGCCCGCGGCCCCGTCGCAGCCCGTTCAGACTAGCGGCGGCCTCGGACACCGCTCGGAGACTAAGCGGGCAGCGGTACCGCCCGCTTCTCGGTTCCTGACCGGTGCGGGCGCCCCGTCCGGTCAGTGGGTGTCGTCGGTGCCGAACCCGGCTGTCCAGGAGCGCTCCTGCGCGTCGGTGGTCTCCTGGAACAGGGTGATCTGGAGGTCGGCCGGGGCGTCGACGCGCGAGTTGAGGCTGAGCCACGGCGTGAGGACCGGAGCCGCCACGAGACCGGCGCCGGCCTCGACCGCGGCGTCGGTCGTGGCCGCCGAGTCGTCGACCTCGAACGCGAGCCGGATGCGCGGGCTCGGCCTCCCACTCGCCTCGACCTCGTCGATGACGCGCTTGTGCGTGGGGCTCGCGATCTCGAGCGTCGCGCGACCGGCCTCGAGGATGACGACGCGGTCGTCCCCGCCCTCGGCGAACGCCATGGCCTCGGGCATCCCGAGGACGTCGCGGTAGAACCGCACGGCCTCGTCGTAGTCGGCGGCCTCGACGACGACGCGCAGCTGGTGGACCCGCCGCTCCTGCTCTCCGGTGCTCATGCCCCCATCCTGACCCGGCAAGGGCAAGGATCGGGCGATGGAGATCATCCCCGGGGAGGGCCTGCCCGACGTCCGCATCGGCGCCCGGCGCGCCGACGTCGTCGCCGCGGTGGGTGAGCCGGTGACCGACGGTGGCGTCGCGTGGTACCACGACGCGCATCCGCCCTTCTCGGTCCACTACGACGCCGACGACGTCGTCGAGTACGTCGAGGTCGCCCACGGGGCCGGCCGGGGTTCTCGTCGCCGAGGGTGTCGGCATCGCCCCGATCTCGTACTGGCGCGACGACGGGTGACGGCCGGGGTGTCGAGGAGCGTCGGGGCCGCTGACCTACGCTGAGATCCAGGGCAGGTCCACGAGAGGTCGTCATGGGTCACGGGCACGGACACGTCGAGGCGCACGCCGGGGGGCGGCACCGCTGGCGCCTGGCGGTCGCCTTCGTCCTCGTCGCCGGGTTCTTCGGGGTCGAGCTCGTGGCGGGCCTGGTGTCCGGGTCGCTGGCGCTGCTGTCGGACGCGGGTCACATGGCCGCCGACGTCGCCACCCTCGGCGCCGCCCTGGTGGCCACGCGGATCGCGACCAGACCAGACCCCACGGGCCGCCGCACCTTCGGCTCGTACCGCGCCGAGGTGTTCGCCTCCGGGTTGGCCGTGCTCCTGATGCTGGGGGTGTCGGTCTACATCGTCGTCGAGGCCGTCGGCCGGATGGGGGCCCGGCCCGACGTCGCCTCGGGGACGATGCTGCTCGTCGGCGGGCTCGGGCTGGTGGTCAACCTCGCGGCGCTGCTGCTCCTGCGCGGCGGAGCGGGCGAGAGCCTCAACGTCAGGGGCGCCTACCTGGAGGTCGTCGCCGACACGCTCGGCTCGGTGGGCGTCGTCGTCGCGGCCCTGCTCGTCGCCGGCACGGGGAACGCGGTGTGGGACACCGTGGTCGCGCTCGCCATCGCCGTGTTCGTGGCGGTGCGGGCCGTGATGCTGGGGCGCGAGGTGGTGGCGGTCCTCGGGCAGCACGCGCCGCACGGGATCGAGCCGACCGAGCTGGTCACCGCCCTCACCGGCGTCGACGGTGTGACCGACGTGCACGACCTCCACGTGTGGACCCTGACGTCGGGGATGAACGTGGCGACCGTGCACCTGGTCGCCGGTGGTGAGGCCGCGGCCGACGTCCTCGCCGTCTCCACCGAGCTGCTGCGCGAGCGGTTCGGCATCGCGCACGCGACGATCCAGGTCGAGTCGCGCGACCAGGCGCACTGCTCCGGCGCCGACTGGTAGACGCCTGCGTCGGGACTCAGGGCCAGCCGGTGCCGTTTCCCGGGCCGGGCGCCGCGGCCTCGAGGAGGCGGCACTCCTCGAGCGCCCGCCGCGCCACGAGGGCCTCGCGGTCGGCCTCCGTGCCGAGGGCGGCGCGGGCCTCGTCGGTGAGGCGGCGCACGACCTCGTACGTGGCGCCGGACAGGCCCATGTGCTGGTAGTCGAACCCCTGGTCCGGCGCGGCGCGCAGGGTCTCGCCGACCCAGTAGGTCACCTGGCGGGTGCAGGCCCGCACCGGGTCCGGGCTCGCGGAGGGCGAGGCCGTGGCGGGGGCGGTGGCCGCGTCCTCGGAGGAGGGCGCGGCGCATCCCCCGACGAGGGCGACGAGGGCGGCGGCAGTGGCGAGGGTCCTCACACCAGGTGAACGCACCGGACCCGCTCGGAGGTTGGGTCCCAGACGGACTCCGGGCACCGAACCTCGCTCACGCCGCCCGAGATCGGGCGCCCGCACCGAGGTTCGGTGCCCGGACGCAGGCCGCCGAGGGGTGGACGGGGCCGCCAGCGCGAGCACCCCCCTCGTAGCGTTGCCCACCATGCGGGCAGGGCGAGACGCCCGATCGCTCCCTCCGATAACGTCAACTAACCGTTATCCCAACGAGGAGTGATCCTGTGAGCATCCGTCTCGGCGACACCGCGCCCGACTTCACCGCCGACACGACCGCCGGCCCCATCACCTTCCACGAGTGGAAGGACGGCGCCTGGGCCGTCCTGTTCTCCCACCCCGCGGACTTCACGCCCGTCTGCACCACCGAGCTCGGCCGCACCGCCGCGCTGTCCGGTGAGTTCGCGGCGCGCAACGCCAAGCCGATCGCGGTCTCCGTCGACTCGGTCGAGGACCACGCCCGCTGGATCCCGGACATCGCGGAGGTCGGCGGCACCCCCGTCGAGTTCCCCATCGTCGGCGACCAGGACCGCTCGGTCTCGCAGGCCTACGACATGATCCACCCCAACGCCGGCGACACCTCCACGGTGCGCTCGGTCTTCCTCATCGACCCGTCGAACAAGGTGCGCCTCACCATCACCTACCCGAAGTCGGTGGGCCGCAACTTCTCCGAGATCCTCCGCGCCCTCGACGCCCTCCAGGCCACCGACGGTGCACCGATCTCCACCCCGGCCGAGTGGGTCCCGGGCGAGCGCGTCATCGTCGCCCCGACCGTCTCGACCGAGGACGCGCGCGAGCGCTTCAAGAACGTCGACGAGGTGAAGCCCTACCTGCGCTTCGCCGACGCGCCGGCCTGACCGGCCGGTAGACCGGGCAGACACCCAAGGAGCCGGTCGCCGCGTCGCCCTCCGGGGCGCGGCGGCCGGCTTCGTCGGTCCCCGGACGGTGGGGCCGCGCGTCAGGTGCGGGGCGGGAGGCGGTGGAGGACGACGTCCTCGACCGCACCGTCGGCCAGCCGCAGGGTGACGTAGGTGCAGTGGGGCTCGCGCCGCCGGTCGGTGGGCGAGCCGGGGTTGAGCAGGCGCAGCCCCTCGTGGGCGGTGTCCCACGGGATGTGGCTGTGCCCGAAGACGAGCAGGTCGGTGTCGGGGTACTCGGCGCGCATCCGCTCGTCGCGCCCCTGCTTGGCGCCGGTCTCGTGGACGACGGCCAGCCGCACGCTTTCCACGGTCTCGCGGGCGACCTCGGGGAGGCGCTCGCGGAAGGCCGGGCCGTCGTTGTTGCCCCAGCAGGCGAGCAGGCGGCGGCTGCGGGCCTCGAGCCGGTCGAGCAGGTGGACGTCGACCCAGTCGCCGGCGTGGACGACGAGGTCCGCGCGCTCGACCTCCTCCCACACCGCGGCGGGCAGGTCGCGGGCGCGCAGGGGCACGTGGGTGTCGGAGATGACGAGGACGCTCGTGCCGTCGCTGCTCATGCGCTCCACCCTCGCACGGGGGATCCGCCCGGTGGCACGGGACGACCCGCGCCCGGTCAGTCGGCCGCGGGCCGCGGAGCCGCGCCGTAGACGAGCGGGATGTAGTCGGGGTGCCGCCCGATCCACGCCTTGATGAAGGGGCACAGCGGCATCACCTGGTGGGTGCCCTCGGCGCGGACCTCGTCGAGCGCGTGCCGGGCCAACGCGCCGCCGACACCCCTGCCCTCGAACGCCGGGTCGACCTCGGTGTGCGTGAACACCACCAGCTCGTGCGTGCGGTGGAAGGCCGCGAACCCGGCGAGCTCGCCGTCAACCCGTGCCTCCCAGCGGTTCTCGTCCTCGTTCAGCGTCACGACGACACTGGCGTCACCGGCCATGCGACCACCTCCTGGACCCAGCCTCTCACCCGAGCGAGGTCCCGGCCGGGGTGGTCTCGGGGTCCGGTGGGGGCGAATCCCCATCGGCGGGAACAGGACCGCCGCCTACAGTGGTGAGGCGTGACCCTCGCCTTCGTCGACTCGGCCACCGCGCGCGTGCGGGCGAGCACGTGGCTGCCCGTCCTGGGGCGCGCGGAGCACGTCTTCGACCGGGCCCTGAGCGGGGTGGGGCTCACCTGCGCGACCTGGGCGTTCGCCGCCTCGCTGGTCCCCTCGCTGCTGCCGCGCGCGGGCTGGCTGCAGGGTGTCGTCTCGGGGGTCACCGTGGCGGTGGGGTACGGGTTCGGCGCAGGCGCCCACGCCCTCTGGGACTATCTCGGCATCCCGGGCCTGCGCGGCCGGGTGCGCACCGTCCTCATCACCGTCCTCGTCGGGCTGGGACTGCTCGGCGCCGTCCTCAACGCGTGGCGGCTCGTGGGCTGGCAGAACGACATCCGCCGCACCTTCGGGATGGAGCCGACGTCGCCGACGATCTGGCCGGTCATCGTCGTCGTCACCCTGCTGCTGTCCACGGCGCTGCTCTTCCTGGGCCGGGGCATCCGGCTGCTCGCGCGCCGCACCGTCCGTTCACTGGCCCGCCGCCTTCCGCCGCGGCTCTCCCTCGTGCTCGGGATCCTGCTGCTCGTCACGGTGTTCTGGGGGCTGTGGACCGGCGTCATCGTCCGCGGATTCTTCGCCGGGGCCAACGCGACCTTCGCGCCGCAGGACACCATCGGGACCTACAGCACCGCGCGCCCCTCGGTCCCGGAGCGCTCGGGGACGGCCGGGTCACTGGCGAGGTGGGAGGGCCTGGGGCGCTACGGACGGGTGTTCGTGCGGGGTGGGCCCACGGTGGCGCAGCTCGAGGAGGTCAACGGGGTCGGGGCCAAGCAGCCGATCCGGGTCTTCGCCGGGCTGCAGTCCGCCCCGACCGTCCAGGGGCGCGCCGACCTCATCCTCGCCGAGCTGAAGCGGACCGGTGCCTTCGACCGCAAGGTGCTCGTCATCGCCACCACCACCGGGATGGGGCTGCTCGACCGGCACGCCACCAACTCCCTCGAGTACGCGTGGAACGGTGACACCGCCATCGCCGGCGTGCAGTACTCGTACCTGCCGAGCTGGATCTCGCTGCTCGCCGACCAGGAGGCGGTCGTCGAGTCCTCGCGCGTGGTCTTCGAGACGGTCCGCGACTACTGGGCCACCCTGCCCGCCACCCAGCGCCCGCGGCTCTACCTCTACGGGCTGTCCCTCGGGGCGAAGGGCGTCGAGGGCGTCCTGTCGTCGGTGAACATCCTCAACGCCTCGGTCGACGGCGCCCTGATGGTGGGGCCACCGTTCGTCAACGACCTCCACGCCCGCCTCGTCGCCGGCCGCGACCCGGGGTCGAGCGCGACCCTGCCGGTCTACGAGGGCGGCCGGACCGTGCGCTTCATGGACGAGCACGGCGCCCCGCAGCAGACGCCCGGGCCGTGGGGGCCGACGCGGGTCGTCTACCTCCAGCACGCCTCCGACCCCGTGAGCTTCTTCTCCACCGACCTCGCCTTCGAGCGGCCGTCGTGGCTGGCCGACGACGAGCGCGGCCCGGACGTCTCCGAGCGGATGGGGTGGTTCCCCGTCGTGACGATGTGGCAGGTCCTGCTCGACATGCCCGGCGCCGGAGCCGTGCCCGACGGCTACGGCCACCAGTACTCGTACGAGTCGAACCTGCGCGCCTGGGCCGCCGTCACCGAGCCGCCGAACTGGACCCCGGAGCGTCAGGCGGCCATCCTCGCCGCGCTGAACCGCCGCGGCTGACGGGGGCGGGCCCTCAGTCGGGCGGGATCGCGGGCGGCGCGGCCGGCGGCGCCGCCGGGAAGCCCTCGACGTCGACGTGCCGGGCGATGGTCGCGGTGGCCCGGCGGCCGAGGCCCGCCGGGACGTCGCCGACGAGGTCGTCGAGGAAGGCGTACCGCCGCCGCAACGACCGGTGGTAGGAGTCGTCGACGGTGGCGACCCGCTGGTGCTTCCACCAGTCGGCGATGTCGCCCCACCCCGGCGCCGCCAGGGACCCCCCGAAGTGCTGGACCGCCAGGGCCGAGGACAGCGCCGCCAGCGAGAGTCGCTGCTGCAGGGGCCAGCCCGCGAGGGTGCCCACCACCACGGCCGCACCGAAGACGTCGCCGGCCCCGGTGGGGTCGAGCGCCGTGACCCGCAGCGCCGGGACCGAGGCCTCCTCCCCGGTGGAGGAGTCGATGGCGAGCGCCCCCTCCTCGCCGTTGGTCACCACGGCCAGGGGCACGAGGTCGGCGAGGGCGTAGAGGGCGTCGCTCGGGGACGAGGTGCGCGTGTAGGCCATCGCCTCCACGGCGTTGGGCAGGAACGCGTCGCAGACGGCGAGCTGGTCGAGGACCTCGCGCGGCCACGTGTCGGACGGGTCCCAGCCGACGTCGGCGAAGACCAGCGCCCCTGCGTCCCTGGCCTTCTCGACCCAGGTGGGGGCGTCGGTGCCGATGAGCGGCCGGTCGGGGGCGAGCTCGGCCATCACCGCCCGGGCGCGGGGTGGGTCGCCGATGAGGTCGGTCGGCCCGACGGGCGGTGGGTGCCCGTGGCTGACCATCCAGCGGTCGCGGGCCATCGCCATCGAGACGGTGACCGGGGAGTGCCACCCGTCGAACCGGCGCGACCGGCTGAGGTCGACGTGCTCCTCCTCGGCGAGGGTGTCCCAGCAGAAGTCCCCGTACGCGTCGTCGCCGAAGGCGGCGGCGAGCGAGGTCCGCAGCCCGAGCCGCCGGGCGGCGACGGCGAGGTTGGCGATGCCGCCCGGGCACGAGCCCATCCCCTCGGCCCAGACCTCCTGGCCACCGTCGGGCAGACGCTGCAGCCCGGTCATGATGATGTCGAGGAAGACCGTCCCCCAGACGAAGACGTCGACCTCGGGGTCGCCGTCGCGTCGCAGGGCAGCGAGCGGGTCGAAGGTCTGGCTGGTCACCGGTCGCACCTCCCTTCGTCGGGGCTGGGGGTCAAGGATGCCCGTCGGCGACCCACCGCGTCATCCACCTCGGGGTGGACCGGCCGGTGTGGCGGGTGGCTCGGCCCGGGCGTGGCCCCGGAGCTCCGGGGCTACGCTGCGGCCATGGCGGCGGGCCGGGCGAACGGTGGTGACCTCCGATGAGGCTGGCCCTCCTCGGGGGAGGCGGCTTCCGGACCCCCCTGGTGTACGGCGCGCTGCTCGCCGACACCCACGAGCGCCGGGTCGACGAGGTGTGGCTCCACGACCTCGACGAAGGCCGGCTGGCCTCCATCCGGCGGGTCCTCGACGTGATGGCGGCGCGCTACCCCGACCCGCCACGGGTCCACACCACGACGTCGCTCGACGAGGCCCTGGCCGGCGCGGACTTCGTCTTCAGCGCGATCCGGGTGGGCGGGCTCGAGGGCCGGACCGCCGACGAGCGGGTCGCGCTCGACCTCGGGCTCCTCGGCCAGGAGACCACCGGGCCGGGCGGGCTGTCGTACGGGCTGCGCACCGTGCCGGTCGCGGTGCGCGTGGCCGAGCGGGTCGCGGCGCTGGCCCCGGATGCCTGGGTCATCAACTTCACCAACCCCGCCGGGATGATCACCGAGGCGATGCAGGCCGTGCTCGGCGACCGGGTCGTCGGCATCTGCGACAGCCCGATCGGGTTGGCGCGCAGGGCTGCTGCCACGCTCGGGCTGGATCCGGCGGCGACCATGGTGGACTACGTCGGGCTCAACCACCTCGGCTGGCTGCGCGGCCTGCACCACGAGGGGCGTGACGTCCTCCCCGACCTGCTCGCCGACGACACCCTCCTCGGCTCGATGGAGGAGGGGCACCTCTTCGGGCTCGAGTGGGTCCGCACCCTGGGCATGGTCCCCAACGAGTATCTCTACTACTACGACTTCACCCGCGACGCGGTCCGCTCCATCACGGCGGCGCGACAGACCCGGGGTGAGTACCTCCTGGAGCAGCAGCGCGACTTCTACGCGCGGCTCGCGGGGGCCGAGGACGCGCATGCCGAGTGGGACCGGGTTCGGTTGCAGCGCAACGCCACCTACATGGCCGAGGCCCGTGGTGACGACGAGGAGCGCGGCGAGGACGAGGTGCAGGGCGGCGGGTACGAGGAGGTGGCGCTCGCCATCATGGCGGCCATCTCGCGGGGGGAGCCGGCCTCCCTCATCCTCGACGTGCGCAACGACGGGACGGTGGCCGGGCTGCCGGACGACGCCGTGGTCGAGGTGCCGTGCGAGGTCGACGGTGCCGGGCCGCGACCCCTGCCCGTCGCGCCGTTCCTGGGGCAGCCGCTGGGGCTGGTTCAGCAGGTCAAGGCGGTGGAGCGGCTCGTCATCGAGGCGGCGCTCACCGGGTCCGAGCGGGTCGCGGTGCAGGCGTTCGCGCTCCATCCGCTCGTGGACTCGGTGACGGTGGCGCGCGAGCTGCTGGCCGGGTACCGCGCCCGGATCCCCGAGGTCGACGCCCTCTTCCGTCGCTGACCCCACGGGGCCCGGCACCGAACCTCCGGTTCGCCGCCCGACATCGGGTGCCACGACGGAGGTTCGGCGCCGGGACCGCCCGCGCGTACGTCGGTGGGCGCAGCGGCGGGTACTCCCGGTGAGGGTCGTGGGCGGCGGCCGCGCGGGCTACCGTCGTCGCCATGGACCGGTGGCGCGAGGGTGACTGGGGTCCGCCCGGCGCGCCCCGTGCCGCGCACGGCACCTGGGGCCCCGGCCCGTGGGCGTCGGGGCCACCGGGACCGTGGGGACCGCGCCGCAGTGGCCCGGCCTGGATGCCGGCGGTGCCCCTCGGCATCCTCGCCGGGGTCTTCCAGGTGGGTGGGTCGCTGGGGCGCGCGCACCTGCAGGGCGAGAGCGTCGGGTGGCTGGGCCTGCTCCTGCTCCTCGTCGGCCCCCTGGCCATCGTCACCCTCTACCGCTTCCCGCTCGTCCCCCTCGCGGTCGCGACCGCGGCGTCCACCGCGTACGCGCTCCTCGGGTACCCGCTGGGGCCGGTGGTGGCCGCGCCGATCGCCGCGCTCGTCGTGGAGGGCGTCCGCCGGCGGCGCGAGCGGTTCGTGCGGCTGCGTGAGGTCCGGCGCTCCCGCGAGGACCGCCGCCGGGTCGACGAGCGGATGGCCGTGGCGCGCGACCTCCACGACTCGGTCGGCCACTCCCTCACGCTGATCTCGGTGCAGGCGGGCGCGGCGCTGCACACCCTCGACCGCGACCCCGAGAACGCCCGCCTGGCGCTGACGACCGTGCGCGCCGAGTCGCAGCGTGCGCTCGCCGAGGTGCGGCGCGTCCTCGACGCCCTGCGCGACCCGTCGTCGGAGGCCGCGACCCGCCCCGCCCCCGGCGTGTCCGACCTCGAGGCCCTCGTCGCCGCCGACCCGGGCTTCGGCTGGACCCTCGATGTCGCCGACGACGTCGTCCCGCTGCCGTCGGCGGTCGATGCCGCGGCGTACCGCGTCGTGCAGGAGGCGATGACCAACGTGCGCCAGCACTCCGGGGCCTCGAGTGCCCGGATCACGGTGCACCGCAGCGGTTCCGGGGTCGAGGTGGTGGTGGAGGACCACGGCGCTCCCGGGGTGGTGGCCCGTCCGCCCTCCGACCCCGACGACCGCTCGGGCACCGGGCTCGTCGGGATGCAGGAGCGGGTGGCCGCCGTCGGTGGTCGCCTCGAGGCCGGCCCGCGCGCGACCGGCGGCTGGCGCGTCCTCGCCACGTTCCCGCTCGACGACCGCGAGGAAGGCCGCCCGTGACCCGCGTCGTGCTCGTGGACGACCAGCCGCTGCTGCGCGCCGGCTTCCGGATGATCCTCGACGGAGAGCCCGACCTCGAGGTCGTGGGCGAGGCCGGGGCCGGCGACGCCGCGGTCGCGGTGGTCCGCGAGACCGGCCCCGACGTCGTCCTCATGGACATCCGGATGCCGGGCCGCGACGGGCTCTCGGCGACCGAGGAGATCTGCGCGGACCCGGCGCTGACGGAGGTGCGGGTCCTCGTCCTCACGACCTTCGAGCTCGACGAGTACGTCTTCGAGGCGCTGCGGGTCGGGGCGAGCGGTTTCCTCCTCAAGGACCTCGAGCCCGCCGACCTGCTCACCGCCATCCGCCGCGTCGCCGCCGGTGATGCCGCGCTGTCGCCGTCGGTGACCCGCCGCCTCGTCGAGCACGTGGCCGCGGGCGGGGCGTCGCGCCGACCGCCGGTGGAGCAGGTCAAGGCACTGGAGGCGCTGACCGAGCGGGAACGGGAGGTCGTCGCGCTCGTCGGGGAGGGCCTGACCAACGACGAGATCGCCGGGCGGCTGTTCCTCTCGCCGGCGACGGCCAAGACCCACGTGAGCCGGGCCATGGTCAAGGTGGGGGCGCGCGACCGGGCCCAGCTCGTCGTCCTCGCCTACGAGAGCGGCCTGGTCCGGCCCGGCTGGATGGCCTGACCCCGACCCGCATCGGGGTCGGCTGCTCCCGCGGGAGTACGCGAGGTGTCTCCCCGTGGCCGACGCGGGCGCAGGGACGGCGGAGCGACGGTGGTGGTGTGACCGAGAGCCGGTCGCCCTGCACCGAGAGGACGCGACATGACCGCGCTGACCGCACTCGCCAGCCACCCCGGGCCGTACGCCGACGGCGGCTTCCACTGGTGGTTCCTGTTCTTCCCGTTCGGCTTCATCGTCTTCTGGGTCCTCGTGGCGGTCCTGGTCCGCACGCTCGTGTGGCGCCGCTGGGGCGGGCCGTGGGGTCCGGGCGGGCCCGGTGGTCCGGGACGGCCGGGCTTCCACCGCGGGCCGAGCGCCGAGCAGACGCTCGCCTCGCGCTTCGCCTCGGGCGACATCGACGAGCAGGAGTACCGGGCCCGGCTCGAGGTGCTGCGCGCCTCACCGCCCAACGGCGCCTGACCCCCGTCAAGAGGCCACGCCACGCTGACCGCCACGGCGATCCGTCAGCGCGTCGTGGCCTCTCGACCTGCGCCGCTCACCCGGCCGACCCGGCCGCTCGGCGCGGCGGGTTGGACAGCCCGTTGCACAGGGAAGAAGCCGCCCCGTCTACTGGTGCGCGTGACGAGCGGCGCGACGACGCGACCGGGCCCCTACGGCGGGCACCGGGGTCACGCGGCCGCGCCCTCGTCCACCTCCGCCGGCGGGATCCGGTCGGTCGTCGCCGAGTCGTGGCTGCGGTCCTCGGCCGCCGGGGTCGACCCGGAGGGCCACCTGGCTCCCGTCGTCCTCGACACCGCCGGGCTCGCCGACTACCGCGCCACCCACGCCCTCTCGCACGTCTTCCCCCTGCTCTACGACGTCCTCGGCCGCGCCGCCGTCGACTGCGACTCGGTGATGGCCGTGGGGGACGTCGACGGCCGGCTCCTGTGGGTGTGCGGCCCGCCGCGGGTGCTGCGCAAGGCCGAGACGATCAACTTCGTCGAGGGCTCGGTGTGGAGCGAGCCCGGTGCCGGCACCAACGCCCCCGGGATGGCCCTGCACCTCAACGCCCCGGTCGCCGTCCACGCCGGCGAGCACTACAACCGCCTCGTCCACCCGTGGAGCTGCGCCGCCGCCCCCATCCACGACCCGACGACGAGCCGCGTCCTCGGCGTCGTCGACATCACCGGCGGCCCCGACGTCGCCTCGCCGCAGAGCCTGGCGATGATCCGTGCCGCGGCCCGGATGGCCGAGTCCGAGCTCGCGCGCCTCGCCCTCACCGGCACGACGCTGGCCCCGCCCGGCACGGGGTACGGCCTCCCCGACTCCGCCGGACTGCTGCGCCTGCGCGCCCTCGGCCTGCCCGAGGCCGTGGCGGAGGTGGGCGGGCGCACCCACCGGCTGAGCCGCCGGCACAGCGAGATCCTCGTCGCCCTCCTCGAGCACCCGGCCGGCCTCACCGCCGAGGAGCTGGAGGCCCGCGTCTACGCCGGTCGCGTGAACTCCTCGACGATCCGCGCCGAGATGACCAGGCTGCGCACCCTGCTCGGGCCCGACGTCCTCGCCTCCCGCCCCTACCGGGTGGTCGCCGACACCGAGTCCGACTGGCGCAGCGCCGCCGCCCTCATCGCCGGCGGTCGGGTCCGCGACGCCCTCCAGGCGTACAAGGGCCCGCTCCTCCCCGGCTCCGAGTCGCCGCTCGTCGAGGAGCTGCGCCATGTCCTCGAGACGCAGGTCCGCACTGCTGTCCTCCACTCCGGTGAACCAGACCTCATGGTCGGCTGGACCCGGTCGCGCTGGGGCGCAGGCGATCTCGAGATGTGGGAGCGCCAGGCCGAGACGCTTCCCGCCACCTCACCGCTCCGCCAGGTCGCCGAGTCCGAGGCCGCCCGCCTCCTCGACACCCACGACGCCTGAGGCTCAACCGGTCAGCGCCGCGGTCGGCGCACCAGGTCCCAGAGCGGGTAGCGGAAGACCCGGCCGGTCGCGTACGTCCAGACCGCCGCGACGACCGGGAGGAAGAGGTAGGCGCCCGCCATCACGGAGAAGGTGGCGATCGCCCACTGCTTCTGCTCCGCGAGGGTGAGGGTCACGCCCACGACGAGGAGCACGACGAGCTGGGCGACGAACCGCAGGATCGCCCGCTCGGTGCCGCTGACGAGCGGCCTCGGGTCGCGCCCGGCGAACAGGCCGACGACGACGCTGATGGCGAGCCCGACCGGACCACCGATCGGCACGAGCAGGTGGAGGAAGGTGGCCTTGGTGCGACCGGGCACGGCAGCGGCCGGGACCCGCTGGGGCGGCGCAGCCGCCGCTGCCGCACCGGTCGCGGGCGACGGTGCCGCCCCCGGACCGAGGCTGGACCCCAGCTCGTCCTGGTAGAAGCGCCCCATCGCCCCAGTATGCGGTGGGGCGGTCGCGGTGAGCCGACGACCGCCCCCGACGACGAGGTGTGCAGCGTGGTTGCAACGTTGCCCTCCCTACGGTCTGCGCAACCGTCATCGGACGGATTCGCACGAGATCAAGGGAGATCGCGATGACCGTGTTCGCACAGCCCGGCACCGAGGGCAGCAACGTCACCGTCAAGGACCGCTACGACAACTGGATCGGCGGCCAGTGGGTGGCCCCGGTGCGCGGCGAGTACTTCGACAACGTCACGCCGGTGACCGGGCGCGTGTTCACGCAGATCGCGCGCGGTACGGCCGAGGACATCGAGCTCGCGCTGGACGCCGCGCACGGTGCGGCCGAGGCGTGGGGACGCACGAGCGTCGGCGAGCGGTCCGGCATCCTGCTGAAGATCGCCGACCGGATGGAGGCCAACCTCCAGGACCTCGCCGTCGCCGAGACGTGGGACAACGGCAAGCCGGTCCGCGAGTCCATCGCCGCCGACCTCGCGCTGGCCGTCGACCACTTCCGCTACTTCGCGGGCGCCCTTCGCGCACAGGAGGGTTCGATCGGTGAGATCGACGCCGACACCGTGGCGTACCACATCCACGAGCCGCTCGGCGTGGTCGGCCAGATCATCCCCTGGAACTTCCCGATCCTCATGGCGGTGTGGAAGCTGGCCCCCGCGATCGCCGCCGGGAACTGCGTCGTCCTCAAGCCGGCCGAGCAGACCCCCTGGTCGATCCTCAAGGTCATCGAGCTCGTCGGCGACCTCCTGCCCGACGGCGTCCTCAACATCGTCAACGGCTTCGGCGTCGAGGCCGGCAAGCCCCTGGCCAGCAGCCCCCGCATCGCCAAGATCGCCTTCACCGGCGAGACGACGACCGGGCGGCTGATCATGCAGTACGCCAGCCAGAACCTCATCCCGGTCACCCTCGAGCTCGGCGGCAAGAGCCCCAACATCTTCTTCGAGGACGTGGCGAGCGAGCCGGACGCCTTCTACGACAAGGCACTCGAGGGCTTCGCGATGTTCGCCCTCAACCAGGGCGAGGTTTGCACCTGCCCGAGCCGCGCCCTCATCCAGGAGTCGATCTACGACAGCTTCCTCGGTGACGCCGTGGCCCGCGTGGAGAAGATCGTCCAGGGCAACCCGCTGGACACCGACACGATGATCGGCGCCCAGGCGAGCAACGACCAGCTCGAGAAGATCCTCAGCTACATCGACATCGGCAAGCAGGAGGGCGCCAAGGTCCTCACCGGCGGTTCACGCGCCGACCTCGGCGGCGACCTCAGCGGTGGCTTCTACGTGCAGCCCACGGTGTTCGAGGGCGACAACAGCATGCGGATCTTCCAGGAGGAGATCTTCGGCCCGGTCGTCTCGGTGACCCGCTTCGCCGACGAGGCCGACGCCCTCAAGATCGCCAACGACACCCTCTACGGCCTCGGCGCCGGGGTGTGGAGCCGCGACGGCAACCGCGCCTACCGGGCCGGCCGCGAGATCAAGGCCGGCCGCGTGTGGACGAACAACTACCACGCGTACCCGGCGCACGCGGCCTTCGGCGGCTACAAGCAGAGCGGCATCGGGCGCGAGACCCACAAGATGATGCTCGACCACTACCAGCAGACGAAGAACCTGCTCGTCAGCTACAGCCCCAACGCCCTCGGCTTCTTCTAGACCGATGGACACCACGACCCCGACGCGGGTCGACGTCACCGATGGGGCGGCGGCCCTCGTCCGCCGCCTCACCGGCGTCCACGGCCCCCTGATGTTCCACCAGTCCGGCGGCTGCTGCGACGGCTCCGCGCCCATGTGCTACCCCGACGGCGACTTCATCATCAGCGAGGCCGACGTGCACCTCGGCGACCTCGACGTCGGCCTCGACCGGGCCGTCCCGGTCCACATGTCGGTGTCGCAGTTCGCCTACTGGCGCTTCACCCACCTGACCATCGACGTCGTCCCGGGGCGCGGCGCCGGCTTCTCGGTGGAGGCCCCGGAGGGGGTGCGCTTCATCATCCGCAGCCGGATGCTCACCGAACCCGAGCTCGCCGTGCTGGAACCGGACGACTGAGCGTCCCCTCTGACCCGGTGGACGGCGCGTGGCACAACCCTCCGCGCCGTCCACCGCGCACCGTCTAGGCTCGCGGCGACGACGATGCAGGAGGACGAGATGTCGGCACCACCCGGATGGCACCTTCAGCCCGACGGCCGTGAGCGCTTCTGGGACGGTTCGCAGTGGACCGAGCAGTTCCGCGCCCCGGCGATGTCCGACCCCACGGCCCCGCCGCCCGCCCCCTCCTGGGCGTCGAGCGTCGGCACCTCCTCGGCCTCCGACACCGGGTCCTCCTCCTCCCCGGATGACGGCCACACCCAGGCGATGGACGTCCAGTCCACCCAGGCGCTGCCCGCCACGCCCCCGGCCGCCGCCGCGCCCGACCCGTACGCCACCAACCCGTACGGCGCCGCCCCGCAGCCCACCTACCCCACCGCCTACCCGCAGGCCGGGTACCCGCAGACCGGCTACGGCTCCCCGGGCGACCCCGGCGCCGGCTGGCAGCCCCCGCAGAAGTCCGGCTCGAGCGGCCTGCTCAAGGGCTGCCTCATCGCCGTGGTCGTGGGCGTCATCGTGCTCATCGGCGTGGTCGTCGCGGGCATCTTCTTCTTCAACCGCGCCGTCGACGACGTCCGCGACTCGTTCCCGTCGAACTTCCCCACCGACTTCCCGTCCGACCTCCCCTCGGACCTCCCGTCCGGCTTCCCGACCGAGGGGATGGGCGAGAAGATCACCATCACCGTCGGGAAGGGCTTCGAGGTCCCGCGGGCGCAGATCCAGGACGGCTGGACCCTGACCAAGCAGGGCGCCCTCGGCGTCGAGACCGCCCAGATCAAGGACATGACGGCCCAGCTGAGCGAGGACGGCATCCCCGTCTTCTTCACCGTCTCGTTCCCGACCACCGACGGCGGCACCACCGAGACCGTGTGCTCCTCGGAGTCGGCCGAGGCGGGCGGGACCGTCGCCGTGCAGTGCGTGCCGTTCTTCGGCGACATCGGCGACGCGACGCAGGGCACCGTCACCACCGCGTTCTGACCCCAACGGGTCACTGACGCTCCGGCCCGCGGATGCGATGCTGAACCGGTGACGACCACCGTCGACGTCTTCGACGACTTCGTCCGCGTCCGGTGGGGGGACCTCGAGCCGGCCGCGCGCCTCGTCGTGCTCGATCCCGAGGTGGCCCGCGCCGTCACGGCCGAGGCGCTCGCCCGGCTGCGCAGCGAGTGGACGGCGACCTCGGAGGAGGGCCGGCCGGTCGAGCGCGCCCGGCGCCTCGTCCTCGCCACCGCCGTGGCCCGGGCCACGCCCTCGGCCACGCGGCGGTTCCGCCGGTCGGCCCGTCCCGACCCCTCCACCCCGGAGGCCACCACCACCGCCCTCGATGACGACGCGCCGGCACCGTGGGAGGTTGGTGGCAGCCACCCCGACGACCCCGGCTCCACCGAGGCCGACCCCGTCATCGCCGCGCTCGTCGCGCACCTGGGCAGCCTCGACCCCCTCGACCGCGCCCTCCTCGCGGGGGCGCAGGTCTGGGACGCCCACCCCGACGAGGTCGCCCACCTGCTCGACCTGCCCCCGGTCGAGCTGCGCGAGCGCGACCGCGCCCTGCGCGCCGGGCTGCGGACGGCGCACGAGGCCGCTCGCGACGACGAGGACGGTCCCGCGTCCTCGTGGCGCTTCGACGACGACCTCGCTCACGCGGTCGACGTCGTGCTCCGCGGAGCAACGGACCCGCCCGACCCGGCCGCCCTCGTCGTGGCCCGCGCCCGACGCGTCCGCCGGCGCACCGTCGTCCTCGGCGGCGCCGTCGTCGCCACGGTCGCGGGGGTCGGAGCGGCCGTCGCGCTGCGGGACGAGCCGGTCGCCCGGGTGGCCGCGCCGCCGGTCCCCGGCCCGAGCGACCGCGTCTGGTTCACGATGTCGCAGTGGCCGGCCCGCGGCCCGCTCGCCGGCGACCCGTCGCTGCGGGCGTTCGTCTCCCGCCGGACGCGGATCGGGGACCGCATCCTCTGGGCGGGGGACCTCGGCACGCGCCGCCTCGTGGTCGTCTGGTCGGGAGCGGGCGGCGCCTCCTCCGAGCCGGAGGCCACGCTGCGGGTGTTCAGCGGGCGCCGGGGCACCGAGCCGGCGAGCCTCGACGAGCTCGGGATCCAGAACGGCTACCTGGCCGCCACCGACGCCGTGGCGGTGGCCGTGCCCGACGGTCCGGAGGAGAACACGGCGCGCACGCTGCTCGTCGTCCTCGGCCACCCCTCGAACCGTGAGGCCAGCTACTCCCGCGTGGTCACGCCCACCCCCTCAGGCGACCTGTTGCGGACCTGGACCCCGCTCCCCCTGACGGGCGGGGTGTCCGCCACGGTGGTCGAGGGGCGCGTGCCGCCCGGGCTCCGGGCGCGGCTGGGCAACCTCGACGGACCCGTGGTCACGACGAACGCCGCCTACGGGGTCTTCGACGCGATCATGCGCGGCGACGTGCCGCCGGCCGAGGGGATCGAGGCGTTCGTCGCGGCCTCGACGGGCATCCCCGCGGACGACCTGGCGACCAGGGTGCTCTTCGAGGAGCCGGTGCCGACCGGGTTCTTCGACGACCAACGGGTCGGGTCGAAGGGCACCGCGAGCGTGGTCTGCCTCCTCACCACGACCCCGGACGGCGCCGTCCTCCGCTCGAACATCTACCGCGACGAGGTGTCGGTGGCGCCGCTCGACCTCGTGGTCCTCGTCCCGCAGGACCTGCTCGACACCCCCTCCTTCGTCCAGGGCGTCGACGTCCGCCCCGGCGTCAGCAGGTTCCTCGTGCTGCACCCGAAGGCCGCGAGCGTCCAGCTCGTCGCGACCACCACCGACGGCGTGCCCCGGTCGCTGGTCGTGCCGACCAAGGGCCGCAGGGTCACGGCGCTGACCATGGACACCGGCGGCGAGTACCCCGAGCTGCGGATCGTGCTGCGCGACGCCCGGGGCAAGGTCACCTACGACTCGGTGCAGGTGTACCACCGCTTCCTCCTCGACGGCTGAGCCGCCGCAGGTCAGCCCGCCGGCGTGGCCTTGATGATGTCGGCGACGAGCCGGTCGGTGCGGATGTCGTCGGCCTCGGGTGTGAAGCCGAGCCGCACGACGACGAGCCGCTGCGAGGGCACGACGTAGAGCCGCTGGCCGTCGTGGCCCTGCGCCCAGTAGGCGTCCTCGGGCAGCTCGGGGGCGACGAGCCTGCCGTTGGCCTGCCGGTTGACCCACCACCCGGCCGCGTAGCCCGCCTCCTCGGAGCGGTTGACCGGCGTCGCCGTGGTCGACTGCGCCATCCAGCCCTCGGGGAGGAGCCGCTCGTCGGCCCAGACGCCGTCCTGCAGCGCGAACTGGCCGATGGTCGCCCACTCGCGCGGGGTCGCCCACAGGTACGAGCTGCACACGGGGGTGCCCTTGCCGTCGACCTCCCACGTGGCCGTGGCCAGGCCGAGGCGGGCGAACAGGTCGCGGCGGGGGAAGTCGGAGTCGGCGACGTCGGGGAGCTCGGACAGCACCGAGCACAGCACGTTGGTCGAGCCGCTGGAGTACTGCTGGTAGGTCCCCGGCTGGTGGGCCAGCTTCTGCGACGCGGCGTACCCGGCCATGTCGTCCTCGGCGTAGAGCATCTGGGTGATGGGGGTGCCGAGGGCGTACGTCTCGTCCCAGGTGAGCCCGCTCGTCATCCGCATGAGCTGGTCGACGGTGATGCTCTTGCGCGCGTCGGTCCACTCGGGGCGCAGCTCGGCGTCGTCGACCTTGACGCGGCCGTCGAGGACGTAGCGCCCCACCATCAGGTTCGTCACGCTCTTGGCCATCGACCAGCCGAGCTGCGGGGTGGTCTGCGTGAAGCCCGTTGCGTAGCGCTCGCCGACGAGCTGCCCGTCCTTGAGGACGACGACCGCGCGCGTGCCGAGGGCGCGCTGCTGGGCCGAGCCGAGCTCGTCGCCGAACGCGCGGCCGATGGCGGCCTGCACCTCCGGGGTGGTCTCCGGCGCCGGTGCGGCGGACAGCGGGTTGAGGTCGGCCTCGATCTTCGTCGCGCTGCCGAGGTTGGGCCGGTCGGCGCCGACCGTGCAGCCGAATCCCTTCGTGTACCAGGCCTTCTGGGTGGCCAGGGTCAGCAGGACCTGCGACGTGGCCGACTTGCCGGCCTCGTTGACGTACCCGGTGAGGTAGGGCACGAGGGGGTTGGGCGGAAGGTCGGTGTCCGGGTCGTCGCGCCCGGCGACGAGGGTGACGGCGCACGCGTTGTGGGCGGCGTAGCCGGTGCCCGTGAGCAGCAGCGGCTTGGCGTAGAAGTACCCCCCGATGCCGGCGGCGATGAGCAGGACGAGCAGCACCCCGACGGCCCGGAAGAAGACGCGCATGGGCGGGACGGTACCGCGAGCGTGGCGGGGTGGCCACGGCCTCGCCCAAGTCCGGGCGCGTCCCCGGCGGTGGGCGGCCGGGGACGCCCTGGGCGGGTCAGGCCGCGGTGGACGCGCCGGTGCCCGCGGGCTCGTCGGCGAGGTCGTCGCGCAGGCGGTCGAGGGTGGCCCGCAGGATCCGCGACACCTGCATCTGGCTCACCCCGATGCGCTCCCCGATCTCGCTCTGGGTCAGCTCGTCGACGAACCGCAGCGACAGCACGAGGCGCTGGCGGTCCGGGAGCACGGCGATGGCGCGGCGCAGCGCGTCGCGCGTGGCGAGGGTCCCCGACGGGCACTCGGTGACGAGGACGAGGTCGCCCAGGTCGCCGTCGCCGACCGGCTCGTCGAGCGAGGTCGCGTGGTAGGCCACGGCACCCCGGCGCACGTCGCCGACGTCGGCCCGGGTGACGCCCAGCGCACAGGCCAGCTCGTCCTCGGCGGGATGGCGGCCGAGGGCGTGGCGCAGGCGCTCCTCCTCGGAGAGCAGGGACACCCGCAGCTCCTGGATGCGGCGCGGCGGGCGCACCGCCCAGCCGTGGTCGCGGAACCAGCGCTTCACCTCGCCGGAGATCGTCGGGGTCGCGTAGGCGGCGAAGCCGGGGCCCGCGCCGGGGCGGTAGCGCCGCACGGCCTTGACGAGCGCGGTGCGGGCGACCTGCACCAGGTCGTCGGTGTCGATGCCGCGCCCCCGGTACCGGGTGGCGACTCCGTCGGCCAGCGGGAGGGCGAGCAGGACGATCCGCTCGCGCAGGGCCGACCGCCGGGCCTCGTCCTCCGGGGCGACGAGCGCGAGCTCGACCGCAAGGGGCTCGACCACCACGTCGAGGTGGTCGACCTCCGAGGCGGTGGGAGCGGGGGCACCAGTGGAAGCGGTGGTGGTGGGGGCCGCAGGGGCGGCAAGGGAACCGGAATACGCCATGGACACGTCCTCGTCGAACGGGTCGGCGCGCTGTCGGACCGAGGCCCAGAAGAGGGCCGTTCCGACCGTACCGCGGCCACGGGGTCCACCGGGGGTCTCGGGACGGGGCATCATCGCCAGGCCGACCGGCGAGCGCTGGACCTGCACGTTTGGGCTCGATCGGCTCGGGTACGTGAGAAGGTCAGCCGGGGGAAACGGGCGCAGACCGCCCGGACCCCGGGGGACGAGGAGGTCCGCGATGACCCAGACCAGCGACCGACCGGTGCGTGCGCACCCGGCGGACCCGGCCCCTCGTTCCCCCGTCGCCGCGGCCTCGGCCGCCACCGTCACCCCGCTCGCCGTGCAGCCGCCCGGCCCGGCCGAGGCCCTCGAGCGCGACCTCGCCGACCTGCGGGTCGCCCTCGCCACGCACCCCTTCCCGACCCACCAGGACGACCTGCTCGCCCACCTCGTCCGCCGCCGCGAGCCGATCCGCCTCGCCTGCCGGGTGTCCGGGCTGTCGCGCACCCGCAGCTACACCTCGCTCGACGAGGTGTGTGACGCCATCGGGCGGGGCCCCGTCCTCGACTGACGACGGTCGTGGCACGGTCGTGGCCGGGGCGTGGTCGGCCGCCGTGGGGTGCCGACCTGCGGGTGCATACTCGTGCTCGTGGCCTCCCTGCCGACCTCCTCCGACGACCTCCTCCGCCTCGCCGAGGCGATGACGCTGGTCGCCGGGCGGGCGACCGTGGAGGGCGGTGCACCGCTGCAGGCGCTGGTCGAGGCCACGACCGACCACATCCCGCAGGCGTCGAGCGCGAGCATCACCGTGCTGCGCGGCGGCCGGTTCCGCAGCGAGGCGTCCACGGGCGCCATCGCGCCGCGCGCCGACGCCCTCCAGTACGAGATCGGCTCGGGCCCGTGCGTCGACGCCGTGCTCGACGACAACGTCTACGTCACGGGCGACGTGACGCGCGACGAGCGGTGGCCCGAGTGGGGCGCCCGCGCCAACGCGGAGACCGGGGTGCGCAGCGTGCTCGCGCACCGGCTGACGCTGCTCGACGACTCCGACGCGATCGCCTGCCTCAACGTCTTCTCGCCCGAGGTCGACGCGTTCGGTCACCGCGACGTCGGCGCCGGCCTCGTCCTCGCGACGCACGGCTCGCTGCTCGTCACCGCCCTCGTGGCGCGGGACAAGGCGGCCAACCTGCGCAGTGCGCTGGAGTCGAACCGGGAGATCGGCGTGGCCATGGGCATCCTCATGAAGACCCACAGGCTCACCCGCGAGCAGGCGTTCGACGTCCTGCGCGTCGCCAGCCAGGACGCCAACCGCAAGGTCGCCGACATCGCCACGGAGGTCGCCGACACCGGCGTGCTGGCGATCTCGCGGTGGCCGGCCGGGGTTCCCGACGAGGCGCCGCGGGGCTGAGGTCACGACCGCGCGCGACACTCTTCCGAGAAAGTTTCGTCGGCACGGTCGCATCCGTGGGGTCCCGTTCGTGGAGAGGGTGAGGGCAAGGCACCCGGCCGCCGCCCGTCACCGCGAGGAGAGAGTCATGACCCACTACCTGCTGTCCGTCTGGCACGACAAGGACGCGACCCCCGAGGACATCTACCCCGACGCCGCCGAGCGCGAGCAGGCGTACGCCGACACCGGCGCCTTCAACGACGAGCTCCGGGCCAGCGGCAACTGGGTGTTCGCCGGCGGCCTGCACTCCCCGAACACCGCGACCGTCGTCGACGGCACCGGCGGCGAGGCCGTCACCACCGACGGCCCCTACAGCGAGGCCAAGGAGCAGATCGGCGGCTTCTGGGTCATCGACGCCCCCGACCTCGACGCGGCGCTCGCCATCGCGGCTCGTGGGTCGAAGGCCTGCCGGGGCAAGGTCGAGGTCCGCCCCTTCCAGGGCGAGTGACCGAGGACCCCACCGCCCCCGGCGCCCTCCCCTCCCCCGAGGAGGCCGCGCCGGGGGGCGGGGCCCACCTCGACGCGGTGTACCGCGCCGAGTTCGGCCGGGTGGTGGCCGCCCTCACCGCTCGGTTCCGCGACCTCGACCTCGCCGAGGAGATGGCCCAGGAGGCCTTCGTCGAGGCGGTCCGTCGCTGGCCCAGCGAGGGCGTCCCACCCAACCCGGGTGCCTGGCTCACCGTCGTCGCGCGCAACCGCGCCCTCGACCGGCTGCGGCGGGAGTCCACCCGCCAGGCCCGTCACGAGGAGGCCGACATGCTGGGCGCACCCGAGGACCCGATGCTGCCCGTCACGTCGGTCGTCGACGAGCGGCTGCGGCTGCTGTTCACGTGCTCCCACCCGGCGCTGGCTCCGGAGTCGCGCGTCGCCCTCACCCTGCGGCTGCTCGGCGGCCTCACCGTGCCCGAGGTCGCCGACGCGTTCCTCGTCCCCGAGCGGACGATGGCGCAGCGGATCACCCGGGCCAAGCGCAAGATCGCCGCGGCCAACATCCCCTACCGGGTGCCGCCCGACCACGAGCTTCCCGAGCGGCTGTCCGGTGTCCTCGCGGTTGTCTACCTGGTCTTCACCGAGGGCCACCTGCCGGGGTCCGGCGCGGTCGCCGTGCGCGAGGACCTGTGCGCCGAGGCCATCCGGCTCTGCCGGCTGCTGCGCGAGCTGATGCCCGACGAGCCGGAGGTCGCGGGGCTGCTCGCGCTCATGCTGCTCACCGACGCACGCCGGTCGGCCCGCGTCGACGACGAGGGCGTGCTCGTCACGCTCGACGAGCAGGACCGCTCGCGCTGGGACCGCGCGGAGATCGCCGAGGGGCATGCCCTGGTGCGGGAGTGCCTGCGCCGCAACCAAGCCGGTCACTACCAGCTGCTCGCCGCGGTGAACGCCGTGCACACCGACGCCCCGACCGCCGCCGACACCGCGTGGGACCAGGTGCTCGCGCTCTACGACCAGATCGTCGCTGTGACGCCGACCCCGGTGGTGGCGCTGAACCGGGCCGTCGCGCTGGCCGAGGTGGCGGGGCCGGCGGCCGGGCTGGAGGTCGTCGACGGGCTGGCCGGCCCGCTCGACGGCTACCACCCGTTCCACGCGACCCGGGCCGACCTCCTCAGGCGGCTGGGGCGGGCGGAGGAGGCCCGGGCGGCCTACGACCGGGCCCTGGCCCTCGCCGGCAACCCCGCCGAGCAGGCCTTCCTCCAGCGCCGCCGCGCCGCCCTGCCCTGAGCACACCCTGTTCACGGGCGGCGGGCGCGACCTCGGCATGCGGCGCGAGCGGCTAGCGTGGGCCCGTCCGACTCCCTGTGCACGCCCTGTGCCCGCCTCGACCGTTGGAGGAACCCCCGATGGCTGGTGGACTCGTCGCCCTCCTCGACGACATCGCCGCGCTCGCCAAGCTCGCGGCCGCCTCGATCGACGACGTCGGTGCCGCGGCCGGACGGGCCAGCGTCAAGGCCGCGGGCGTCGTCGTCGACGACACCGCCGTCACCCCGCGCTACGTCCAGGGCTTCACGGCCGACCGCGAGCTGCCGATCATCCGCAAGATCGCCGTCGGGTCGCTGCGCAACAAGCTCCTCATCATCCTGCCGGCGGCCCTGCTGCTCTCGCAGTTCCTGCCGTGGCTGCTCACCCCGATCCTCATGGTCGGCGGCACCTACCTCTGCTACGAGGGCGCCGAGAAGATCTGGGAGAAGGTCTCCGGGCACGAGCACGAGCAGACCCCGGCCGCCGTCGACGGCGACGAGGACCACGAGAAGACGATGGTGGGCGGCGCCATCCGCACCGACTTCATCCTCTCCGCCGAGATCATGGTCATCGCGCTCAACGAGGTCGAGACCGAGCCGTTCGTCTCGCGCGCGCTCATCCTCGTGGTCGTCGCCATCGCCATCACGGTGCTCGTCTACGGCGTCGTCGCGCTCATCGTGAAGATGGACGACATCGGGCTGGCGCTCACCCAGCGCGAGTCCGGCGGGGTGCAGGCGGTGGGCCGCGGCCTCGTGGCGGGGATGCCGAAGCTGCTCGCCGTCCTCTCCACCGTCGGCATCGTCGCGATGCTCTGGGTCGGCGGGCACATCCTCCTCGTCGGGGTCGACGAGCTCGGCTGGCACTGGCTCTACGACACAGTCCACCACTGGGAGGAGGCCGTGGGCGGCGGTGCGCTCGGCTGGGTCGTCAACACCGCAGTGTCGGCCGTCATCGGGCTCGTCGTGGGGGCGGTCGTCGTGGCGGTCATCACCACCGTGAAGAAGGCGCGCTCGGGCGACAGCGAGCCCGCCGCCCACTGACCTGCGGGCTCTGGTCCACCCCGTCGGCTCTGGTCCATCTGCCCGGATGGCGTCGCGTTCGCACCGCCATCCCCGCAGGTCGACGCCATCCGACCGAGTGGACCAGAGCCCGCAGCAGGGGCAGGGTCAGGCGGCGGAGGTGTCGGTGGCCTCGTCGGCGCGCAGGACGACGAGCCGGGCCGCGCAGGCCCCGCGGACCGTCTCGGTCACGGTGTCGCGCAGCTCCTGGCGCATCGTCGGGTCGACCACGGAGACGACCGCGTAGTAGAGCGCCGAGAACGCGGCGAGGAAGCCCGCCACCTTCAGCAGCGGCGCCGTGACGGCGAACGTCCGTCGGTCGGTGGCGATCTCGGCGAGCACCGCGGGGTCGACCGTGGTCCACGCGCCGACCACCTGCGTCGGCACCGCCACGGTGCCGAGAACGGTGAAGAAGACGAGGACGCCCGCCCCGACGACGGCCGTCACGACGAGCCGCGACACGGTCGCGACGAGCCGCAGGGTGCGGGTCTGGCCGGGGGTCAGGGGGCAGGTGACGGGTGCCTCGAGGTCGGACCCGCTGTCCTGCAGCGGAGTCCCGGCGAGGGCTTCCTCCAGGTCGGCGGTGGAGTCGAACGTGCTGAGGGCGCCGAGGTCGAGCCGCTTGCGGCTGCCGAGGAACGCCGCGCTGACGACGACGAACAGCAGGACGGCCGCCGTGTACGCCCCGCCCGACAGCATCCCCACCGACTGCCACACCTCGGCGGTGAAGAAGAAGAACGTGACGACGCCGAGGAGCAGGGGCAGGGTGCGCGCCATCGCAGGCCCGGTCGACACGAGGCCGCTCCACAGCTCACGGGTGACGAACACGACGACCGACACCACCGTGCGCAGCGCCCGCCACGCGCCACCCCGGCCGAGCCGGGTGTCGTCGAGCAGGGCCGACAGGCCGCGGTCGGAGAACCACTCGACGACGTCCCGGTCCTGACCCTGCACCGGGCCAATGTAGGCCGTCGGGACGCCGTTCCCTCGGTCGCGCCACGGCGACGGGAACCTCATCCGGCCGCTCCGTCGACGCGACGGGCGCCGAGCCGCCGTCCGGTCAGGACGGCCACCACGAGGAGGAGGGTGGCGGCACTGGCGACGGCGAGCAGGGTGGTCGAGTCACGCCCGGCGCTCGCGCCCACCGTGGCCCAGGCGACCGACCCCGGCACCACGCCCACGAGCGTGCCGAGGGCGTAGTCGCGGGTGCGGACCGCGCTCAGCCCGGCGCCGTAGTTGGTGAGGACGAAGGGCGCCACGGGGGTCAGCCGCGCCACGACCACGGCGACGAGGCCCTGGTCGTGCAGGAGGCGCTCGACCCGGTCGATGCGCGGTCCGGTCAGCTGGGCGACGGCCTCGCGTCCCAGCCGCCGGGCGATCGCGAAGGTGAGCGCTGCAGCGAGGACCGACCCGACGAGGGAGAGCGCGATGCCTCCTCCCACGCCGAACAGTGCGCCGGCGATCGCCCCGAGGAGGCTGCGGGGCACCGGTCCCAGGCAGACCACGACGTGGAGAACGACGAAGACCAGCCCACCCCAGGCCCCGGCGTCGCGCACGGCCGAGCGGACCACCGCGAGGTCCTCCCCGAGCAGGAGCCACGCCATCACCCCGCCCACGGCGATGGCGAGGAGGAGGCCGGCGAGCCGCAGGCGGGCGGGCGTCATCAGGCGGGGTGGGCGGGGGTGGCCGGAACCGCGGCGCCGATCCGCCGGGCACGGACCGCCACCGCGCACAGGGCGGCGAGGAGGACCGTGACGATGGTGAAGCCGAGCACGGGCTCGAGCGGGATCGCGATCCCGATGGCGCCGCCGACGACCCAGAACGCCTGGAGGATCGTCTCGGACCAGGAGAAGACCCGGGCGCGCGTGTGCTCGGCGACGTCGCGCTGGATGACGGCGTCGAGGCAGAGCTTGACGAGCTGGCCGAACACCCCGGTCGCGAGGCCGAGCGCCACGAGGGTCCACACCGAGTAGAAGGCGGCGGTCAGCACGCCGGACGCGATGGTCACGAGGGCGAGGACCCCGGACATCAGCTCGGGCGAGGGGGCGCGGCGCAGGTTCCCGGCCACGGAGCCGAGCGCGTTGCCGATCCCCGCCGCGGCGGCCACCAGGGCGAGCACCGTGGGGCCCGCCCAGCCGGGGATGGGGTGCTCGCGCATGAGGAAGGCGAGGAAGAGGACGAGGAATCCCGACAGCAGCCGCGCGCCCGACGTGATCCAGAGGATGTAGCGCACCGCCCGTGGCAGCGCCCGCATCCGGCGCACCCCGCGGCCGGCCGTGGGCAGCGGGCCGGTGCCGACGGGGACGCCGTCGAGGTCGACCTCGCCGAGGGTGGCGTCGACCTTCGGGGGCAGGCGGATGGCAAGGACCGTGGCCGCGACGTAGACGGCGAACGCGAAGCGCAGCGACCAGTCGGGGCCGACCTGTGCCAGGCCGCCCGCGATGCCTCCGCCGAGCACCATCCCGATGAGCCCGGCGATGGTCAGGCGCGAGTTGGCGGTGACCAGGCTGATGCTGCGCGGCAGGAGGCGCGGGATCGCCGCCGCGCGCGCGACCGCGTACGAGCGGCTGGCCACGAGGCAGCCCAGGGCCGCGGGGAAGAGCCAGGGGCTGTCCTCGACCACCGCCGACGCGAGCACCCAGGCGAGGAAGGCGCGGGTCGCGAGCGTCGTGCCGAGGGCCCAGCGGCGCCCGTGGCGGAACCGGTCGAGGAGCGGGCCGACGAGCGGCGCGAGGAGCACGAACGGCGCCATCGTGAGCACGAGGAAGAGGGCGACCCGGCCGCGGGCCTCGTCGGTGGGCAGGGCGAAGACGGTGCCGGCGAGGGAGATGGTGAGGGCGGCATCGGCGGCGACGTTGACCGCGTGCATCTCGGTGAGGCGCGCGAGGCCGCTGTCGTCGGCCCCGTCGGCGGCGGCGAAGGCGCGGAACTTGCGGGCGGCGAAGCGCCCCCCGCGGGCGGCGAGGCGGCCACCCCCGGCCGCGACGCGTCCTCCGCCTGCTGCGGCACGGGCGCCTGCCTGTCCGCCGCGGCGCGCGGCCCGGCCGGCGTCGGCGATCCGGTCGCGGGCCCGGCGCTCGCGGGCGGCGGTGGAGGCGGGGCCGTCATCGCGTGGGGGCGATGCGTCGTAGGGAGGCAGTGGCGAGGTGGGCTCGGGGCGGAGCGGTTCGGTGGGCGGCGACGCCGGGCCGCCGCCCGGGACGCCGGGCGGTCGCTGCATCGGGTCGAACTCGCTCATCTCGCGTCGATCTTCTCCCGAGTGGGCGACCGACGGCGAGCGCGACCCTCCGTGGCTCCGCCGGTTCGAGGTATTCGGCCCCCGTCCCGCACGGCCCGAATACCTCGACCCGATGCCGGGTCGAGGTGAAACCCGACCCGGAGGTGGTCGGACATCACCTCGAACAGCGCCGGGCTGGGGTGGTTCGAGGTATTCGGCCCGCGTCGCGCACCGCCCGAATACCTCGACCCGATGCCGGGTCGGGTCGTCCTTCACCTCGACCCGGCTGCCGCGTGCGCGCGGAACAGGGGTGCCGGGTGTGGTGTTGTGGGGGCCATGAGCACTCCCCGGCTGACCATGGCCGAGCGCTACGAGCACGCCCGCGGGCTGTTCGAGCACGGCGAGTACCAGGCCGCCGCCGAGGCGCTGTCGGCCCTCGTCGACGACAGCGCCCTCGAGCCGCCGCTGCACGGCACCACCGAGCTGCGCCTGCTCCTCGCCCGCTCCTACTACCACTCGGCCCAGCTGACCCGGGCCGAGCGGGTCGTGCGCGCGATCCTCGTCGACGTCCCCGACGAGGCGTACGCGAACCTCGTCCTCGGCCGCACCCTGCAGCGCCAGGGCCGCCACGCCGAGGCCAAGCCGCACCTCGCGATGGCCGAGCTGCTCGGCGGCTACGCCGGCACGGGCCGCCTCCCGCGCGACGACGAGGACGACCGCAGGCTGGGCGGCGGGGCGTGACCGACTACGGGCACGACCTCGAGTTCGGGCTCTTCCCCTCGCCGGACGCCGCCCACCCCGAGCGGGCCGTCGAGCTGTCGCACGTCGCGGAGGTCAGCGGCCTGGACCTCGTGACCGTGCAGGACCACCCGTACCAGGCGCGGCACCTCGACGCCTGGACCCTGCTGTCGGTCATCGCCGCCCGCACCTCCACCCTGCGCGTGGCCCTCAACGTCGCGAACCTCCCCCTGCGGCAGCCGGTCGTCCTCGCGCGCTCGGTCGCGTCGCTCGACCTCCTCACCGGAGGCCGCGCCGAGCTGGGTCTGGGCACCGGCGCCTTCTGGGACGCCATCGAGGCCGCGGGCGGGCGCCGGCTGGCCCCGGGCGAGGCGGTCGACGCGCTCGAGGAGGCGATCGCCATCATCCGCGCGGTCTGGTCGGGCGAGGGCAGCGTGCGCGTCGACGGCGTGCACCACCGGGCGGTCGGGCTGCACGCCGGGCCGCGACCGGCGCACCCGGTGGGGATCTGGCTGGGGGCGTACAAGCCGCGGATGCTGCGGGTCACCGGGCGCCTGGCCGACGGGTGGCTGCCGAGCATGGGCTACGCCGACCCCGACGTCCTCGGTGAGATGAACGCCCGCATCGACGACGCCGCCGTGGCCGCCGGGCGCGGACCCGAGGCAGTGCGGCGGCTCTACAACGTGTCGGGGTCGTTCGGCTCCGGCGGTGGCTTCCTGCGGGGCCGGCCCGGCGAGTGGGCCGAACAGCTCGCCGGCCTCACCCTCGACCAGGGCATGGCCACCTACATCCTCGGCACCGACGACCCCGATGACGTGCGCCGGTTCGGCGAGGAGGTCGCGCCGCTGGTCCGCGACCTCGTGGCCACCGAGCGTGAGCGTCGGGCATCAAAACCCGAGGAGCCCTCTGCCGCAACGGAGTCGGTGGTGGTGCGGGACGAAACACAGCCCGAGGCTGCCCCCGCCGTCCCCGCCCCGTCAGGACCGGTCGTGGTGCCCACGCCGGATGACGGGGTGCGGCTGTCGCGCGCCCTCCCCTGGGACGAGTCGACCCGACCGACCTACCCGACACGTCCGGATCCGGCTGCGCAACAGGGCTACTCGGCCCACCAGCTCGCGGCGCCGCAGCACCTCGTCGACGTCCACGACCACCTGCGCTCCGAGCTCGCCCAGGTCCGCGACGTCGTCGACCAGGTGGTGCGAGGCCACCTCGCCGTGGGCGCGGCGCGGTCGGCGGTCAACGCCATGACGATGCGCCAGAACAACTGGACCCTCGGCGCCTACTGCGAGTCGTACTGCCGGGTCGTCACCGGTCACCACGGCCTCGAGGACACCGGGATCTTCCCGTACCTGCGCCGCACCGACGCCGACGCCGCCCCCGTCATCGACCGGCTGGAGGAGGAGCACGAGGTCATCCACGACGTCCTCGACGACGTCGACCGCGCCCTCGTGGCCCTCGTCGGCGACGAGCCCGGCGCCCTCGAGCGCCTGCAGGCCGTGGTCGACCTCCTCACCGACACCCTGCTGTCGCACCTCTCCTACGAGGAGCGCGAGCTGCTGCACCCCCTGGCGCGGCACGGCTTCATGCGCTGAGGAAGTCCTCGACCGCCTCGAGGAAGCGCTCCGGTTCGGTGGCGTGGACGAGGTGGCCGGCGTCGACGGTCACGCACCGGCCGTCGCGAGCGGCCGCGACGAGGTCGGCGATGCCGTCCTGCGGCACGTGGCTGGCCGGGCCGCCGGCGACGACGAGGACGGGCATCGCGAGGCCCGCCACGACGTCGGGCCAGTCGGGCGCGGGGTCGTCGACCTCCGGACGCACCTGCTCGACGACGTCCCAGTCGAAGTAGATGTCGCCCTCGGGGCGCGCCGGCGGGGCCGGGGTGCGGGGCCGCGGCAGGCCGACGTCCTCGAGGACGAGCCGGCGCACCCGCTCGGGCCGCGCTGCGGCCACGCGCAGCGCGACGAGACCGCCGAGCGAGTGCCCGACGAGGTCGACCTGCGGCTCGTGCGCGAGGTCGAGCAGCGCGACGACGTCCTGCGCCATGAGCGCGATCGAGTACGTGCCGGGCCGGTTGCTCTCGCCGTGGCCGCGCAGGTCGACGGCCCGCACCTCACGGCCGACGGCCAGGGCCGGGCCGACGGCGTCCCAGTCGCGGGCCGTCATCCCGGTGCCATGGAGGAGGACGAGCGGCGGGGAGACGGTTCCGTCGGAGGACGGCCACACGCGCACGGCAAGGGTCAGCCCGCCGACATCGACCCGCTCGGTCCGCACCACAGGTGCACCCTCCGGCACGGCGGGCCCTCACCACAAGCCCCCTCCGCGGACAGCGGAGGTGCGGGGGCGCCGGCGGACGTCACGCGGTGGCGTGGGCCGCCTCGAGGGCGAGGAGGTGCTTCTTGGCGGCGGCGCCCCCGGCGTAGCCGCCGACCCCGCCCGACGCGGGCAGCACCCGGTGGCACGGGAGGACGACGCACAGCGGGTTGGAGCCCAGCGCGTTCCCCACCGCCCGCGCCGCGCCCACGTGGTCGACCGCCCGGGCCAGCTCGGCGTACGTGGTGCGCCGCCCGTACCCGACCCGGGACGCCAGGCCGCCGAGCACCTCGCGCTGGAAGGGCGTCGCGAGGACGAGGTCGGGCGTCACGTCGACCGAGCGCGAGCGGCCCGCGAGGAAGGAATCCAGGGCCCGGCGCGCGGCATCCGTCGCCCCGGGGTGGCGCAGGACGCGCGGGCTCACCGACCCCGCGACCCGACCCAGCCAGCGCTCCTCGGCCGCGTCATCCGGCACGTACGCGCAGGTCACGACCCGTCCGTCGTCCCGGACGGCGACGAGGAGCCGGCCGACCGCGGTGTCCTCGACGACGTACGACACGTCGGTCGGGCCGAGCTGGGGGGGCCCCGCGGGCGGGGGCGAGAAGGAGGCGAAGGGGTTCGGGGCAGTGCTCATGACAGGTCCTTGCTGATGACGGTGGAGGCGCCCGCGGCCGCGAGGTCGAGGCGGAGGGTGGCCACGGCGTCCGAGACGAGCCGGCGGCTCATGCCGGGCGTCGTGCCCAGGGCGGCGGCGACGGCACGGTGGTCGAGGTCGCCCACGAACCGGAGGACGACCGCCTCCCGTTGCCGTTCGGGCAACGCCGCGACGAGCGCCCAGAGGGTGCCGTCGGGGGCATCGGGCGCGATGACGACCGGCGCCTCGGCGAGCGAGGCCGGGTCGTCGTGGGGTGTCGTCCGGCGAGCCGCGCGGTGCTGGTCCATCGCGCAGCGGTGGGTGATCGTGAGGAGCCACGAGCGCAGGTTGCGGGCGTGGGTGAGCCGGGGGTAGGCCGCGAGGGCCTGGGTCCAGGCCTGCTGGGCGACGTCGTCGCCGTTCCCGGGCGCGAGGGCGTGGGCGAGGCGGGCGACGTCGCGCCAGTGCTCGTCGACGAGGTGCTGGAAGGGGGGCAGGCTCACGGTCGTCCAACGGTAGGGGCTCCCGGAGTGTGAGCCACCCCCGCTCCCTCCGGCCGTGAGTGCGGAAGTGGCAGCCCGGGCGACCACGTCCGCACTCGCCGCGAGATGGGGCGGTTCGGCGGGGTGCGCACGCGCGCGCACCCTGACGTGGGAAGAATGGGGGCGTGGACGTCGAGGACCGCCAGCAGGAGACCGCGCGACCCCAGCGACGACGCCCCCTCGTCATCGCCCACCGCGGCGCGAGCGAGGAGGAACCCGAGCACACCCTTGCCGCGTACCGCCGGGCCTTCCAGCACGGGGCCGACGGGGTCGAGTGCGACGTCCGGCTCACCGCCGACCACCACCTCGTCTGCGTCCACGACCGCCGGGTCAACCGCACGAGCAACGGCGACGGCGCCGTCTCCACCCTCGAGCTCGCCACCCTCGAGGAGCTCGACTGGGCCTCGTGGAAGCGCGGGGCCGCCGAGTCCGAAACCCCCGAGGCCGACCCCGAGCGGGGCCACCTGCTCACCCTGCGCCGGCTCCTCGACACCCTCGTCGACACCCGCGAGGAGGTCGTCACGCTCATCGAGACCAAGCACCCGACCCGCCACGGCGCCGACGTCGAGCACATCCTCGTGCAAGCCCTGCGCTTCTTCGACCTCGATGGCGGCGACCAGCCCGGCCGTCCGCACGTGCGCGTCATGTCCTTCTCGCGCCGCGCCCTGATGCGGGTGCACAAGGTCGCGCCGCGGGTGCCGCTGGTCTACCTCGTCGAGGCCGGGCTGCAGGCGATGGCGTGGGACGGGGTCCTCCCCAAGGGGGTCGGCGCGGTGGGTCTGGACGTCCGGCTCCTGCGCAAGCGCCCCCAGATGGTGGCCGGTCTGCACCGTCGCGGCCGGCAGGTCTACGCCTGGACGGTCGACGAGGAGGCCGACGTCGACCGCTGCATCGAGCAAGGGGTCGACGTCATCATCACGAACCGTCCTGCGATGGTCATCGCCCGCATGGCCCGATCGGACTAGGTTGTGCCCGTGACCACGCACTCCTCGTTCGCCGACCACGACGGCGACCACGACGGCGACCACCACCCCGGGGCCACCGAGCGCGCCGGCGCCGGTGAGACAGGCCTCATGGTCTCCGAGGCCCCGGGCCCCGGCGCCGACAGCATCGTCTGCTCCCTGCGCGCCCCGCACGAGCCGGCCTCGGTCGGCAAGGTGCGCAAGGAGGTCGTCGCCGACCTCCAGACGCGCGACCTCCCCGAGGAGCTCGTCGACGAGGCCGAGATCGTCGCCTCCGAGCTCCTCACCAACGCCGTGCGCCACGCGCGCCCCCTGTCCGACGGCACGATCCGGGTGCGCTGGAAGATCCGCGGCGACGTCGTCGAGGTCGAGGTGACCGACGGCGGCGGCGAGAGCGTGCCGCGCCCCGCACCGCGCTCGGTGTGGCTGTCGTCGGGCCGCGGCCTGCGCATCGTGCGCTCGGTCGCCCACGAGTGGGGCGTCACCGAGGACCGCACGGGCAACGTCGTGTGGGCCACCCTGGGCGGCCCCAGCCGGCGCCGCGCCACCTGAGCGCTCCCACTAGGGTGGCGCGCATGGGCAAGGCTTCTCGACGTCAGCACGGCACCGACACGACCCGCCGGTCCCGACCGGCACCGGTCCCGTTCGAGCGGCGGCCCTTCGAGGGCCTCGCGGGTGAGACCGACTGGGTCGCGATGCGCGAGATCCTCCCCTCGGCCACCGCCACCATCACGGTGAAGTCGGCGCACGTCCCCGACGGCGCGCCCTCCGAGGCCACCGTCGCCACCGTCCTCCCGATGGCGTGGCCCGGCCTGCACCGCGCCGACGGCACCGTCCTCATCGGCACCCAGTCCGGCAACGCGAGCGGCGACGCCAGCCGCGACCTCGCCGCCCAGCTCCTCGCCGCACTCGCGGTCGACGCCGGCGTCCCGGTGCTGTCCACCCCGCCGGTCACCGCCGACAGCCCGCGCCTCCAGGACGTCCTCGAGGACGCGACCTTCGAGGTCACCCTCCACGAGGGCTTCGACTTCTGGGTCGGTGAGCAGGAGCTCGAGGGCGACGCCGCCGAGTCGCTCGCCCGCGCCAACGAGAGCATCGTCCCCACCTCGCGGATGACGTCGCTCCCCTCGGCGTACTGGGTCCGCATCGGCGACCGCGCGCACATCCGCCTCGTCCTCCCCGATGACGAGGACGCCGCCACCGACGCGCTCTCCCGCCTCCACGCCGCCGGCGACGACGCCCTCGGTGGCGACACCCGCCTCCTCGGTGCCTTCCGCGCGTGCGGCCTGCTCGTCCCCGTCTGGGACCTCGACCCCGAGCTCGGCGCCGACGACTACGAGGACGAGCTCGCCGCCTGGCACCAGCGCTACCAGAAGGCCCTCGCCTCCGACGTCGCGCTCACCGCCGAGGAGCGGCGCGCCCGGTCCGGCCTGCTCAGCCGCCAGGTCACCCTCCGCTGATGCCCCGTCACCCCCGCCTCGAGTGCGGAAGTGGTTGCCCCGGCTGCCGTTTCCGCACTCACCGCGGGGTGGGAGGCCGGGCGTGAGCGCCCTCGCGGCGCGCGTCGCCGCCATCGTCCCGTGCAAGGACGAGGCCGACCGCATCGCCGCGACCGTCGCCGCCGTGGCGGCGCTCCCCCAGGTGGCCACGGTCGTCGTCGTCGACGACGGCAGCACCGACGACACCGCGGCCGTCGCCCGCGAGGCCGGCGCCGACGTCGTCAGCCACCCCCGCAACCGGGGCAAGGCCGCAGCGCTCGAGAGCGGCATCCGCCGGGTCCGCGAGCTCGAGGCCGAGGCGGCCCGCCGCGACCCCGGCGAGGCCTGGCGGTCGGCCCTGCTCTTCGTCGACGGCGACCTCCAGGAGACCGCGGCCAACCTCGGCGTCCTCACCGACGCCGTCCTCGCCGGCGAGGCCGACATGACGATCGCGACCCTCCCGGCGCAGCTCAAGGCGGGTGGAGGCCGCGGCCTCGTCGTCGGCCTGGCCCGCCGCGGCATCGAGCACCTCACCGGTTTCCGTGCGGTGCAGCCCCTCTCGGGGATGCGCTGCCTCAGCCCGCGCGCCGTCGACGCCGCCAGCCCGCTCGCCCGCGGGTGGGGGGTCGAGACCGCCCTGACCGTCGACGTCCTGCGGGCGGGGCTCACCGTCCTCGAGGTGCCCTGCGAGCTCCAGCACCGGGTCAGCGGCACCGACTGGCGCGGCCAGGTGCACCGGGCCCAGCAGTACCGCGACGTGTGGCTCGCCCTCGTCCGGCGCGGCTGGCGGCCGTGGCAGCAGGGCTGAGCACCGCGCCGACCCGCTCGGCGACGACCACGGCGCGGCGGGTCCTCCTCACCCTGTCCGTCGGCCTGCTGCTTCTCGTCGGGCTCTCCGCCCCGAACGCCGCCCAGCCCGACCTCGCCCCGCGCGGCTGGGCACCCGGGACGCTCCTGCCACTCGCGCTCGGCCCCGCCGCGGTCACGGCAGTCCTCTGGCTCGCCTACCTCGCGGGCGGTGCGGCCGTCCTCCTCGGCCTGCGGCAGCGCGCCGCGGCCCTGGGGTCGTGGGCCGTCCCCGCGGGGATCGGCGTTCTCGCCCTGCTCACCGCCCCCTTCGGCTCGGGCGACCACGTCAGCTACCTCGCCTACGGGCGCATCCTCGTCACGGGCGGCGACCCGTGGGTCGAGCGGCCCGTCGACTGGGGTGGCGGCCTCGACCCCGTGACGAGCCGGGTGGAGGCGCCCTGGACCGAGGAGCCCAGCGTCTACGGCCCGTTCGGCACCCTCCTGCACGGCCTGTCCGCCCTCCTCGGTGGCGACCACCTGCGCCAGGGCGTCTGGGCCTGGCAGGTCCTCGTCGTCCTCGCCTGGCTGGCCGTGCGCGCCCTGCTGCGCCGCGTCCTCGACGACGACGCCCACGGGCGCATCGACGTCCTGTGGACCCTCAACCCGCTCGTCCTCGGGGTCGGCGTCCTCGGCGCGCACATCGACGTCGTGGCCGCGGCCCTCGTGGTGGCGGCCGTGGCCGTCCTGCGCTGGCGGGCGGATGCCGTGGGCACGGCCGCCGCCGGGGCCCTCGTCGCCCTCGCCGGCTCGACCAAGATCACCTACGGCGTCGTGGCCGTCGGCATCGTCGGGGCCTGGTGGTTCACCGGCACGCGCGGCCGGGCGCTCGCGCAGCGCACCGCCGCCCTCGTCGTCGGCCTCGTCGTCGTGGGCGGCGCGCTGCAGGCCTGGGCCGGCCCGCACGTCTACGACCAGCTGCTGCGCAGCCGCCAGGCCGTCTCGCTCGCCACCCCCTGGCGCCCGCTGCTCGAGTGGGGGCGCGACATGGTCGGGAACGCGCCCACGCGCCTCCTCATCAGCGTCGCCGCGGCCCTGCTGGCGGTGGCCCTCGCCGCCTGCCTCGTCCGGCTCACCCGGCCCGCCGCCGCCCACGACCCGGTCGCTGCGGCGCTGTGGCTGACCGCATGCCTCGGGTTCGCCTACTCGCTCGCGGCCCCCTACTCGCTGCCCTGGTACGACCTGCTCGTGTGGTGCGCCCTGCCCGCCGTCGCCGCCGGCCCGGTCGACGTCCTCGCCCTGCTGCGCCTCGTGGCGCTCGGTCTCGCCTACGTGCCGGGCCGCGTCCTCGGGATGACGCCGGCCGTCGAGGACGTGACGCTCGGCGTCCGCCGTGGGATCGTGCCGTGGGTGGGGCTCGCGCTGTGGGTGCTCGTCAGCGTCGCCGGCGTGCGGCGCGGGTCGTGGCCGCGGAGCGGGCTTCCTCGACGAGGGCGTTGAGCGCCACCGAGACGATGAGCGGCACCGCGAGGGTCGCACCCACGGCCGGGATGGCCACGCCCGAGTCGTTGACGAGGAAGCCGATCGTCAGCGCGGTCAGCAGCGCCACGAGCCCGGCGCGCAGCGTCGGCGCCTGCTCGTAGGACCGGCGCATCGCCCGCGACCCCCACGAGGTGGGCCGCGCCATCAGGTAGATGACGAAGAGCAGCGCCGCCGGGACGAGCAGGGTCAGCGGCATGTTCGAGGTGAGGATCGTCCAGTTCTGCTCGGCCTTGCGCACGACGATGTCGACCGCGTTGCCGTCGATGACCGCCTGCACGAAGTTGCCCAGGTGGGTGCGGCGCTCGGGGCCGCGCAGCCAGTCGGCCACCGCGACGACGACTGACAGCCCGACCACCCCGCCGCCGATGACGAGCGCCCGCCTCCACGTGAGCCTCAGCCCCAGCACGGCCAGGACGAGGTACGCGATCGCCGGGAGGAGGGCGGGTGGGCCGCCACCGTCGGCGCCCCAGAACGGCAGGCCGTCGACGAGGATCGCGAACACGCCCAGGGTCGCGACCGCGATGGCCGCCGTGCGTCGCTGCCCGGCGAGGACGAGCGCCGACGACACCGCCGTGGCCAGCAGGATGACGGCCGTCGCGTAGAGCGCGAAGGTGGGGTTCCCCATCCCGTAGAAGCGCCCGGCGACCACCGGCTGCAGGCCCATCAGCGACGACAGCTGCAGCCGCGCCCCGGTCATCACGTCGGCGGTGAGGACGAGGATCGTCATCAGCGACACGAACGCCATCGGCCCCAGGGCCCACCGCGCCCACGGCCCGCGCAGCGCGGCCGTCGCGATGATCGCGACGAAGAGGCCGACCGCCGCGACCACCGAGACCATCGGGACGGCGAAGCGCCACCACGGCAGGAGGTTGGCCAGGAAGGTCGACACCGGCACGGCCGACGCCACGACGGCGACGACGCGCACCCGCTGGAGGACGGTGACGCGGGTCTTCTCCGACCCCAGCCGCCCCTTCCAGACGAGGAGGACGAGGAGGTAGATGGCGAGCTGGCCGTAGGCGAAGACGGTGAAGAACGGCTCGACGAGGCCGTGGACCTCGTGGCTCGCCTCGTCGTAGTCGACGAGCGAGGTGAGGCGGTCGTCGGCGCGGCGCTCGGAGTTGTCGGGGGCCGGCTCGCTGACGAGGGGTGAGCCGCCGAGTCCGGGGGGCACCGGCAGCCCGACGGTCGACAGCACGGTGGCGGTGAGGTCGGGGGCCTGGGCCAGGCCGCTCTGGTGCGTGGAGTCGGAGACGAGCAGGCCCGGGCCGAAGTGCGGGCCGCGGGCCACGACGAGCCGCAGCCGCTCGCTCTTCCCGGCGTCGGACAGTGAGCCGACGACGTAGTCCGCCCCGTTGGGCCCGGCCTCGACGACCTGGCCGATGCGGGCGTCGATCTCGCGCAGCTGGTCGGCGCGCGAGCGCGGGCGCGGCTCGCCCTGCGCGACGTCGGTGGGGTCGCGCAGCGAGCCGACGTCGACGAGCGTCACGGGGCAGGCGTTGAGGTCCTCGAGGAGGTTCTGGGCGTCGAAGGCCATGGGCTGCTCGACCGAGCCGTCGGCCCGGGCTCCCCCGACCGCCGCCCACGCGCCCACGGTGCGCACGCACACCTGCTGCTGGGCCGCGGTGGTCCCGATGAGGCCCAGGCGGGTGTCGAAGCGCTCGCCCTCGGCGGCGGAGACGAAGGTCGACCACCCCTGGACCTGGTCGTTCACGACCATCGGCGCCTCGGCGCACGGCCGGTCGGCGGGGTTCGAGGCGTCGCCGGTGCGGGGGGCGGCGGCGCGTCCTCCGGCCGAGAGGCCGAGCCAGCCGTCGGCCGGGCAGGTGTTGGAGTACACCGAGCGCACCGACAGGGCCGCGGACGAGCCGTCGCGCAGCAGCAGCCACAGGTTGGGGGTGTCCTTGCGGCTGACGTCGGCCCACCCGATGCCGCCCGTGCCGATGACGACGACGGCGCCGGTGGGCTGGGCCCGTGGCTGCGCGCCCGAGGTCGCGCTCGAGGCAGGCGACCACCCGATGACGAGCCCCACGACCACGGTCGCGAGGGCGACCGTGAGGGCGAGGGCTCTGCGCAGCACGGGCTCAGGGTACGCAACCGGGCCGGGCGTCCCGGACCCGAGACCCACGTGTCGGCCCGGTGCCTGGGCCGGGGCGGCGACCGGGACAATGGGCCGGTGAGCAGCCCCACGACCCAGCGCGTCCTCCGGTACCGGTGGCCGCTCGCCGTGGCCGTCGTCGTCCTCGCGGCCCTGCCGGCGGTGCTGCGCTACCTCGTCTTCTGGCCGCTCGACCAGTGGCAGATCGACGTCGAGGTCTACCGCGAGGCGGGCGTCTCCATCCTCAACGGGCGGCCCGTCTACGCGGCCATGACCGAGCCGCCCCAGCTCCTGGCCTTCACCTACCCGCCGTTCGCGGCGATCGTCGCCATCCCGCTGGCGTTCCTGCCGTTCGGCGTCGTCGGGTGGCTGTGGACGGCGCTGCAGGTCCTCGCCACCACCGCCACGGTCTGGTACGCCGGGTACCGCCTCATCCACCGCACCGGTGCCTGGATGCCGCTCGCGCTCGCCGCCCTCACCGCGCCGATGCTGTGGCTGCACCCGGTCGGCGACGGCATCCGGTTCGGGCAGGTCAACGCGTTCATCGTGCTGCTGTGCCTCATGGACCTGCGCGAGCCGCGTCCGGGGGTGCTGTCGCGGGTGCCGCGGGGGGTGCTCGTGGGGCTGGCGATGGCGGTGAAGCTGACGCCGGGCGTGTTCGTCGTCCACTTCCTCGTGACGCGGCGCTGGAAGGAGGCGGCGACGGCCGTCGGGACCGCCGTGGGCGTGACGGTCGGTTCGTGGGTGCTGCTGCCGCAGGCGTCGTTCGCGTTCTGGGGCGGCGCGCTGCAGGACCCCGCGCGTCTCGGGCCCAACGCCGGCACCGCGAACCAGTCGATCCGCGGCTTCCTCCTGCGGCTGGGGCCCGAGGGCCTGCCGGGGACGGCGCTGTGGCTGGTCCTCGTGGCGGCGGTGGGCGGGTTCGGGTTCTGGCTGGCGCGGCGCCGCTACCTCGAGGGCGACTCCATCGGCGAGGTCGCGGTGGTCGGCCTGATGGCGTGCCTGCTGTCGCCCGTGGCGTGGATCCACCACTACCACTGGCTCGTCGTCGGGATCTTCGCGCTGCTGGGGGCCGACCCGCTGCGCGAGCGGTTCCGGCTGTGGGCGGCGCTGTTCGTCACGGTGTTCTTCACCCTGCGGCTGCCCTGGTGGGGCATCGACTGGCTCGCGCACCGCGACTGGCCCGAGCTGCCGGCCCGCATCCTCCAGAACGCCGACGTCGCCGGGGGCCTGGCGGCGCTGTACCTGCTGTGGTGGGTCGGGCGTGGGGTGGTGGCCCCGCCGGGTCGAGGTGAAACCCGACCGGCTGAGGGTGGGGTTTCACCTCGAACGGATGAGGTGGCCCGCGGGTCGAGGTGATCCGCTACCGCCGCAGCGTCGGGTTCCATCTCGACCCGACGGGCGGCGCGGTGGAATGCCGGGGCGGTGGACGATGACGACCGCCTAGCCTGAGGCGCATGTCCCTGGCGCCCAACCCGCTCGAGCTGCTGGCCCTGGCCGTGCCGCTCCTGCTCGTCGTGGGGTCGGTGGTGGCCGTGGTCGTCCTGCTCCGGCGCAGTGCCGAGCTCCGGCGCCGGGTGCACGCGCTCGAGCAGCACCGGCCCGCAGGCGACGCCGACCTCGCCGCCCTGCGCGCCGACCTCGGCCAGGCGCTGCGCCACGTGGCGGTCGTCCGCTACGACGCGTTCGGCGACATGGGCGGGCGGCTCAGCTTCAGCGCCGCCGTGGTCGACGACCGCGGCGACGGGCTCGTCTTCAGCTCGATCCACGCGCGCACCGAGTCGCGCACCTACGCCAAGGGCGTCGTCGGCGGCAGGTCCGACGCCACCCTGACCCCCGAGGAGCAGCAGGCCCTCGCGGCCGCCCGCACCGGTGAGGAGTCCTCGTGACCCGTTTCGGCTTCCTCGGCCCCGAGGGGACGTTCACCTCGATGGCGCTCGACGGCTGGGCGCCCGCCTCCGCCGCCGGCGCCTCCCGTGAGCCATTCGGCTCGGTCGACGCCGCCCTCGCCGCCCTGCGCGCCGGGGCGATCGACGGCGCGATGGTCCCCATCGAGAACTCGGTGGAGGGCGGGGTCTCGGCCACGCTCGACGCCCTCGCCAGCGGTGAGCCCCTCGTCGTCACCGGCGAGGTCCTCGTCCCCATCACCTTCGTCCTCGCGGCCCGCGCCGGGGTGGGGCTCGACGATGTCCGCGCCGTCGGCACCCACTCGCACGCGTGGGCCCAGGTGCGCGGATGGATGGGGGCGCACCTCCCGTCCGCGGCGTACGTCCCGACGCTGTCGACCGCGGCGGCCGCCGAGGGGCTCGAGCGCGGTGGCCAGCCCTACGACGCCGCGGTGTGCGCGCCTGCCGCAGCCCGGCTGCACGGCCTCGAGGTGCTCGCCGACGGCATCGGGGACATGAGCACGGCGGTCACCCGCTTCGTCCTCGTCGCCCGGCCCGGGACGCTGCCCGAGCCCACCGGCGCCGACAAGACCACCGTCGTGCTCTTCCAGCGCGACGACCACGCGGGCGGCCTCCTCGACCTCCTCGAGCAGTTCGCCGCCCGCGGCATCAACATGACCCGGCTCGAGTCGCGCCCCACCAAGGCCTCGATGGGCTCGTACTGCTTCTCCATCGACCTCGAGGGCCACGTCCTCGACGAGCGCATCGGCGAGGCCCTCATGGGGCTGAAGCGGATCTGCGCCGAGGTCCGCTTCCTCGGCTCCTACGCCCGCGCCGACCGCCAGCAGGCGAGCATCGCACCCCTCACCGGCGACGCCGACTTCACCGCCGCCCGGTCCTGGCTCGAGGCCATTCGCACCGGCCGCTCCTGACCCACCCCCACCCCTCGCAACTCATTGCGCTCGGTGAACGCGACACGCCGGTGTGCGCGTTCACCCAGCGCCATCAGTCGCGGTTGGTCGGGGGGAGCTGGGTGAACCACTCGAGGAGGCCGTGGGCGTCGTCGGTCGTGCCGGCCGGCTCGAAGCCCGCGCGCCGCGCCACGGCGATCGACTCCGGGTTGTCCGGCGCGGCTCGGATGACGAACGCCGCCACCTCGCGCCGAGCGAGCTCGAGGCGCGTCGCCAGCCGGACGGCCCGCACGGCGTACCCGCGCCCGCGCCATCCGGGGTAGAGCGCGTAGGTGAGGTTGACCTGCCCGTCGCGCAGGTAGTCCAGTCCCCGCTGGATGCCGACGCAGCCGGCCAGCTCGCCCGACGCCACGTCCACGACGCCGAGGTCCACGACCTCGCCCGCTTCCTCCCACGCCTGCGCGTTGCCGACGAGCCACTGCGCCACGTCGGCCTCGCGGGGCGGTTCACCGCCGCCGAGCCGCTCGTTGATGAGGACGTCGCAGCCGGCGAGGTGCGCGGCCGTGTCGTCGATGACGAGGGGCCGCAGCCCGATGGTGCCGTCATCGAGGAGGAGCGTCATGCCGCCCGACCGTACGCGCACAAGACTCCCGACTCATTGCGGGCCACCCACCTGCGCAGGCCCTCCAGAGGCGGTTTCAGGTGGGTGGATCGCCATCAGTCGGAGGTGAAGGGGCGCAGCCTCAGGACGTGGGCTCGGCGGACTCGTGCTCGAGGCCGAGCCACCGCTGGGCGCCCTGCGGGTCGACCCAGTTGATGTAGAGGTAGGGACCGGACAGCTCGACCTTCGGGCGGGCCGCGGCCATCGCGAACAGCCACGTCTCCTGCTCCATCAGCGGCGGCTCGCAGCCCATCATCGTCGACATCAGCGGACCCACGACGAGGTGTGAGTCGTCGACCTCCACCGTCCCGCTGCCCACGTTGCACCCCGTCTCCACGGCCAGCCGGTCGTCCTCGAACCGCAGCCGCACCTCGCCGACGACCGCGGCCGGCGCCCCCACCGAGTTCACCACCCGCCACGACCCCGCGAGCTCGGCCACGTCCTCCACCGGCACCGACCCGTTCGCGTTGTCGGACCGCCCACCGAGCACGGTCGACGCGATGACCACCCCCACCGCGACCACCGCCACGACGGCGAGCACCGCGACGACTGCCACCACCGTCGACAGCCGGGTGGTTCGCGGCGAGTCCGGCGCGGCCGGAGGGGTGGTCGTCGGGTGCGTCATCGCGGTCCCCTGTCGGCTCGGGTGGAGGTGTCCGCCTGCTCGGATGCACCACCGCCCGCTCCGGTTCCCGCGATCCCCTCCCCAGGCGGCTCGTGGCCCTCGGGCCAGGGGGCGGCGTTGGCGGCGACCCAGGCGTCGACCTCGGCCCAGCGGGCGTCGAGCCAGGCCGAGAAGGCGTCGGCGTCGTCGGGCACGTCGGCCGCCGCGTACGTCCACGTCTTCACGAGGAACGGCCGGTCGGTGAACGGCAGCGCCGCCCACACCAGCCGCGGCGTCGACAGGTGCCCCAGCCCGGCGTGGGCGATGACCATGACGTCGGCGTCGGGTCGCGACGACCGGGCCGCCCACGCGCCCCGCGTCATCGGCGGGAGGACGTGGCGCAGCCCCTCGGCCGTGCGCGCCCGGGCCTCGTCACCGCGCGAGCGCAGCCGGGCGATGATCTTGGCCCGCCGCGACGGGGTCCAGTTCTGGCCCTCGGGGAAGATGAGGAAGACGTCGTCGGGCTCGAGCGACGACGCCATCCGCCGCACCCCCTCGAGCCGGTCGCCACCCGCGCCCGAGGACGCCGGCACGAAGAACGCCCCGAGCCGGGTGAGGATCGTGTCCAGGCCCGGGTCCCACCGCAGCGACTCGGCGAGGACGATGCGCGGCAGCCGCCCGGCCGTGCGCGCCAGCAGCCACGCGACGGCCAGCGAGTTGAACGGCCCCGCGTGCCGCGCCAACGCGATGAGCGGCTTGCCCTCGGCCCCGAAGTGCATCCGGTCGGTGAGCCTCACCTCGAACCCGAGCCACCGCCGCGCGTAGAACATCAGCGAGTCGAGGAAGGTCGACAGCAGCCGCTCGTGCGCGCCGCGCCACTCGGGGGCCGAGCGGTCGGGGTGCCGCGACGACAGCGCCCAGCAGCCCACGAGCATCCGGATGTCGACCCACAGCAGGAGGATCGCCGCGCACGACGCCCGGAACAGCCGTCCCTTGCGGTCGACCGCGACGAGGAACGCCCCCACGACGACGACCGGCGCCATCAGCCCGGTGAGCACCACCGCCAGCACGGGGTAGAGCACGTGCATGGCACGCCGCACCATCGGCGGCGGTGGGGGGATGCTGCGGGCGCCCATCAGAGCACTCCCTCGAGGTAGTCGCGGGTCGCGGTGTGCGCGTGGTCCATCCGCTCGCGCATCCGGGCGGCGCGGGCGCGGGAGATCGAGATGTTGGGGGCGTCGGTGGTGCCGCTGGGCAGGACGTGCAGCTCGACGTCGTCGGGGACGGTCTCCATCTCGTGGACGAAGCGGTGCCGGCGGCCGATCTCGAACGCGACCATGCCCACCTCCCACGGCGTCCGCGGCACGGTGAGGGGCTGCTCGATCCGCCCCACCTGCAGCACGTAGATCCGCGTCGCGCCCAGGGCCAGCGCCCGCCCGACCGGGATGGAGTGGACCAGCCCGCCGTCGAGGTAGTGGCGCCCGTCGATGACGACCGGCGGGAACAGCCCCGGCACCGAGCACGACGCCACGACCGGGTCGGTGACCTCGCCCTCGGAGAACCAGTGGCCGCCCGCGTCCTCGATGCACGCGGCGACGCACTGGAACGGCACCTCGAGCCCGTCGAACGTCGACACCGGCAGGTACTGCCCGATGACGTGGCGCAGCGGGGCGTTCGACAGCAGGTGGGTGCGGTACTTCGCGACCCGCGCGGCCTGGCGCACCGGGTTCTCGAGGAAGACGCCGTCGCGCACGACCGCCTCCCACACCTCGGCGAGCCGCGCCGCCCCCTCCACCCCGGGGTCGGCCGCGACGAAGGCGCCGTTGAGCGCACCGATGCTCGTTCCCAGCACGAGGTCGGGCCGGACGCCCGCCTCGGCGAGGGCCCGCACCATCCCCACCTGGGTCGACCCCAGGACCCCCCCGCCGCCGAGGACGTAGGCGGTCAGCTCGTCGCGCGGCATGGGCCCCAGCGTAGGGGTGGCCCCGCGCCGGTAGCCTGCGTCCATGGGCGGCGCGGCGATCTTCGACCTCGACCGCACGCTGCTGCAGGGAGGCACGGGTCCCCTGCTGTCGCGGGCGATGTACGACCTCGGCGTCGTCACGCGCAAGCTGCCCGGTGAGAAGTACCTCTACGGGCTGTTCGACACCCTCGGCGAGAACCTCCCCTCGATCATCCTGGCCCGCCAGGCGACCCTCGTCGCGCGCGGTCGTGACGGCGCCTCCTTCGACGAGGCGGCCCTCCAGGCGGCCGAGGCCATCGCCGCGGTCATCCACCCGTTCGCGCTCACGCTCATCGAGCAGCACAAGGCCGCCGGGCGACCGGTCGTCCTCGCCACCACCACGCCGTACCACCTGATCCGGCCGCTGGCCGAGCGCCTCGGCATCGACCACGTCATCGCCACCCGCTACAACCTCACCGAGGACGGGCGCTTCGACGGTTCTCTCGCAGGGCGATTCGTGTGGTCACGGGGCAAGCTGGCCGCGGTGCGCGAGTGGGCCACCGAGAACGACATCGACCTCGAGGACTCGTTCGCCTACTCCGACTCGATCTACGACCTGCCACTGCTCAGCGCCGTCGGCCACCCCTCGGCGGTCAACCCCGACCCGCGCCTGTCGGTCTACGCGGTGGCGCGCGGCTGGCCCATCGTCCACTTCGACGTCTCCCCGGGGGTGCTCAAGGTGCCGGTCATCGGGGTCGAGCTGCAGCGGCTGCTGTTCCTCTCGATGCCGTCGTTCGCGACGCCCTACGCGCGCTTCGACGTCGGCGGCACGCAGAACATCCCGCGCACCGGGCCGGCCATCCTCGTCGGCAACCACCGCTCGTACTTCGACATCCCGGCGATGATCCAGATGATGCGGCCCACCGGTCGCACCGGCCGGATCCTCGCGAAGAAGGAGCTCTTCGACGTCCCCGTCGTCGGGGCGCTCGCGACGGCGCTCGGCGGCATCGCGGTCGACCGCACCAAGGGCGGCACCGAGTCGTTCGAGCAGGCGGTCCTCGCGCTCGAGGGTGGCGAGATGGTCTGCCTCCTCCCCCAGGGGACGATCCCGCGCGGCCGGGCCTTCTACGACCCGGTGCTCAAGGGGCGCACGGGCGCGGCGCGGCTGGCCGCCATCACCGGCGCCCCCGTCATCCCGTTCGGGGTGTGGGGCTCCGAGCACGTGTGGCCGCGCTCGTCGCCGGTGCCGCGGGTGCTCAACCTCACCGACCCGCCGACCGTGCGGGTGCGGGTGGGTCCGGCGGTGGAGGGGCTCACGCTCGGCCCGCGCTCGGCGGCCGCCGACACCCGCCGGATCATGGCCGCCATCGTCGACTGCCTGCCGCCTGAGGCCCGCGAGGAGCGCGAGCCCACCGAGGACGAGATCCGGCTCGCGACCCCCGGTCGCTGAAGAGGGGTCCCCGGCCACCGAACCTCCGCGGTGGCGCCCGACACCGGGCGGCCTCCCGGAGGTTCGGCGCCCTCCCGATGAGGCCGCGCCGCACCGGTCGCTGTGGGGCCGATGTGACCTCCCTGTGTGGCGGTGCTCATGCCGCGCCGCGGGATTTGACGCGGGCCCGTGACTTAGGCTTACCTCAGTGAGGTTGCCCTAACCCAGCACGGTCGGTACGGACGGAGTGAAGCGTCGGATGTTCGCCAGCAATGCCCTCATCGGGCTGCGGGAAGGCCTCGAGGCCGCCCTCGTCGTCGTCATCCTGCTCGCCTTCCTCACCAAGACCGGCCGCGGCTGGGCGAGCCGCTACGTGTGGCTCGGGGTCGGCTCGGCCATCGCCCTGTCCGTGGCGATCGGCGCGCTGCTCACCTACGGCACCCGGCAGCTGACCTTCGAGGCCCAGGAGCTCATCGGCGGCACGGCCAGCATCATCGCCGTCGGCTTCGTCACCGCCATGGTCTTCTGGATGAAGGGCGCCGCCCGCACCATCTCCGGCGAGCTCAAGGGCCGCCTCGACCGCGCGCTCGAGCTCGGCCCGCTCGCCATCGCCCTCGTCGGGTTCCTCGGCGTCGGCCGCGAGGGCCTGGAGACCGCGATCTTCTTCTACGCCACCGCGCAGGCGGCCGGGGCGGGCAACAACCTCCCTCTCGTCGGTTGGCTCGTCGGCTTCGCCGGGGCGATCGTCCTGGGCTACCTGATGTACCGCGGCGTGCTGAAGATCAACCTGTCGAGGTTCTTCCGCTGGACCGGTGTCGGGCTCGTCCTCGTCGCCGGCGGGATCCTGTCGTACGGCGTCCACGACCTCCAGGAGGCGCGCTTCCTCCCGGGCCTCGGCACCCTCGCGTTCGACGTCTCCTCGGTCGTCGACCCCACGTCCTGGTACGCCGTCCTGCTCAAGGGCACCCTCAACTTCACCCCGCAGACGACCGTGCTGCAGGCCGTGGTCTGGGTCGCGTACGTCGTGACCGTCCTCTACCTCTTCCTCCGCCCCGCACGCCCGGCCGCCACGGCCGCCGTGACCTCGGGCGCGACCTCTGCACCGGCCCGCCCCACCGCGGCCTGAACCCCGAAACCCGCTCCAGGAGAACGACTGTGACCCCCCGACCGCTCGCGCTCGCCGCGGCTCTCGCCCTCCCTGCCACCCTGCTGCTCACCGGGTGCACCGCCAAGGAGGCCGCCTCCACGGCCGGTGGGAAGGGCCCGATCACGGTGTCCGCCACCGACTCCGAGTGCACCGTGTCGCGCGCCGAGGCCCCCGCCGGCAAGGTGTCCTTCACCGTGAGCAACACGGGGAGCAAGGTCAACGAGTTCTACGTCTACGCCGAGGGCGACCGGATCATGGGCGAGGTCGAGAACATCAGCCCCGGCCTCACCCGCAGCTTCATCGTCGAGCTCGCCGAGCCGGGCGCGTACCAGACCGCCTGCAAGCCGGGGATGGTCGGCGACGGCATCCGCGCCCCCTTCACCGTCACGGGCCAGTCGGCCGCCGCCAAGTCCGACGACCAGCGCCTCGCCGCCGCCACGGCCGAGTACCAGCGCTACGTCGCCAGCCAGTCCGACGCCTTCCTCGCCGAGACCACGAAGTTCGTCGCGCTCGTCAAGGCCGGCAAGGTCGACGAGGCCAAGGCGCTGTACCCCACCGCGCGCTCGTACTGGGAGCGCATCGAGCCCGTGGCCGAGTCCTTCGGTGACCTCGACCCGATGATCGACGGCCGCGCCGAGGTCGTCGACGAGGGCATGGAGTTCACCGGCTACCACCGCCTCGAGCAGGACCTCTGGGAGAAGGGCCTCCAGCCCGACTCGGGGAAGATCGCCGACAAGCTCCTCGTCGACGTCACCGAGCTCGTGGCCAAGGCGAAGGCGGTCGAGCTGAACCCGCTGCAGCTGGCCAACGGCTCGAAGGCCCTCCTCGACGAGATGGCCACCGGCAAGATCACCGGCGAGGAGGAGCGGTACAGCCACACCGACCTCTGGGACTTCGAGGCGAACTTCGAGGGGTCCAAGGCCGCGATCCAGGCGCTGCGCCCCTTCCTCAAGGAGGCCGACCCGGACCTCGTCGAGGCCATCGACACCCGTGGCACGGCCCTCGCCGCGCTCATCGAGAAGCACCGCGAGGGTGACGGCTTCGTCCTCTACACCGACCTGACGCCCGCCGATGTCAAGGCGCTCACCGAGGCGCTCGACGCCTTCGCCCAGCCGGTGTCCACCGTCGCCGGCGTGGTCGCCGAGGGGTGAGGCCGGTGACCGCCTCCACCCGCCGTTCCGTCCTCCTCGGGGGCGCGGGCGCCGCTGCCGCCGGTGTCGCCGCCGGGCTCGGCTGGGCCGCCCACGCCGCCACCGACGGGTCCACGGCCGCGGCCACCACGCCGGATGCCGGCGTCGTGGCCTTCCGCGGGTCGCGGCAGGCCGGCATCACCACGGCCGCCCAGGACCGGTTGCACTTCGTGGCCCTCGACGTCATCACCGACGACCCCGACGAGCTGCGCGACCTCCTCACCCGCTGGACCCGCGCGGCCGAGCGGATGACGGCCGGCGCCGAGGCGACCCCCGTGGGCGCCGTCGGCGGGGGTCAGTGGAAGGTGCCCGAGGACACCGGTGAGGCGCTCGACCTCGCGCCGGGCCACCTCACGGTGACCATCGGCTACGGCCCGTCGCTGTTCGACGAGCGGTTCGGGCTGGCCGACCGGCGCCCCGAGGCGCTGCGCGAGCTCCCCGCCTTCGCGGGCGACGACCTCGACCCGGCCAAGTCCGGCGGCGACCTCTGCATCCAGGCCTGCGCCGACGACCCCCAGGTCGCGGTGCACGCGGTGCGCAACCTCATCCGGATGGGCTTCGGCATCGTCTCGGTCCGCTGGAGCCAGCTCGGCTTCGGGCGCACCTCCTCGACGACGCAGGCCCAGAAGACGCCCCGCAACCTGTTCGGCTTCAAGGACGGGACGGCCAACATCAAGGCCGAGGACACCGCCGCGCTCGACCAGCACGTGTGGGTCGCGCCGTCCGACGTGCCCGCCGGCGCCGCATGGATGGCGGGGGGCTCGTACCTCGTCGCCCGCCGGATCCGGATGCACATCGAGGTGTGGGACCGCAGCCCGCTCGCCGACCAGGAGCAGACGATCGGCCGCGACAAGAAGGTCGGCGCCCCGCTCGGGCGCAAGGCCGAGTTCGACGAGCCGGACTTCGCCGCCAAGGGCCTCGACAGCGAGCCGGCCATCCCCGTCGACTCGCACGTGCGGCTCGCGCACCACTCGAACCTCGACGGCGTGCGGATCCTGCGCCGCGGCTACAACTTCACCGACGGCAGCGACGGCCAGGGCCATCTCGACGCGGGCCTGTTCTTCCTCGCGTTCGTGCGCGACGCCCACCGGCAGTTCGTCCCGATGCAGCGGGCGCTGGCGAAGTCCGACGTCCTCAACGAGTACATCGAGCACACCGGCTCGGCCCTGTTCGCCTGCCCGCCCGGGCTCGCCCAGGGCGCCGACTGGGGCACCCAGCTCTTCGCCTGAGTGGCGTCCACCTGCGGTTTCGCCGTTCCTGCTGCACGACCGGGCCGTCCTCGGCATCCTGTGTGTTCGTGAGCGAGAACTACCTGAGGGTCATCCCGAGCGACCCGTGGTGGCAGCCTGCCCCCGAGGCGGCCGGCGCGGCCGCGCACCTGGTCGAGGAGCTGCTGACGAGCGGCGGCGGCACCGTCGACGAGGTCGGCGTCGACCACTACGACCGCGTGACGATCATCGACGCCGGGGTGAACACCTCCTCGATGGTGTGCTCGGCGTGCAGGTTCGTCAGCGACGAGTCGTTCCTCATGGACTTCATCGAGCGCCACCCCGACGGCCTCGACCGGCTGGACGTCTGGGTGCCCTGCTGCGGTGCCGTCGTCCCCATCACGTCCCTGCGGTTCGACTGGCCGATCGGGTTCGCGCGGTTCGAGGTGAGCGCGCGCGGCCCCTCGCAGTCCTGGCTCACGGTCGAGCAGCTGCAGCAGGTCGAGAAGGTCCTGGGCCACCCGGTGTACCAGGTCCTCGCGCACTACTGACGGCGCGTTGTCCCACCGATGACGCGGTTGTCGCCATCGGACCGGGGTGTACCTGCGCCATCCGCGGACTTCTGCGCCATGGGTGGTGACGTCCGCGGCCCCGGCCTCCCGCGCACCTAGCCTGAGGACGTGGCGACGGGTGGCAGTCGGAGGACGCGGGCGGCGCGCAAGCGCTCGAAGCGGATGGCGCGCGTCGAGCACGACCTCACCGCACCGCAGTGGGCCGCCCTCACCGACGCGTGGGGCGGCTGCGCCTACTGCGGCGCCTCCGACCGCGCCCTCCAGAAGGACTGCGTGCTGCCGATCTCGCGCGGTGGTCGGTACACGCTCGAGAACGTCGTGCCCGCCTGCGCCGCCTGCAACGCGAGCAAGTGCAACGACGAGGTGACGGCCTGGATGCGGCGAAAGCGGCTGGACGAGAAGGCCTTCCTCGTCCGCCAGTACGAGGTGCGCCTCGCCCTCCGGTCAGTGCAGTCGCTCGATGCCGGTGGTCACGGCACGGCGGTCCCCAGCACCGGGATGGAGAGCGTGTCGACCACCGTCGAGGTCGTCGGGTCGGCCGCAGTCGCGATGAGCTCGCCGACGGCGTGCCAGCCGATGAAGCCCTGCGTGGGCGAGAACCGGACGACCGCGTAGCAGCTGGCACCTGCGCCGAGGACCTCCCCCGGGGAGAACACCGGGCACGTCTGGCCGGGCATCAGGCCGAACCCGAAGTCGTCGGGCAGCCCTCCGGTGACGAGGACGACGAGGTCGGTCCCCGCGGTGTTCGTGATCCTCGTCCGCTTGTAGTTCTCGGTGCCGACCCGCTTGGACTTGAAGTCCACCGTGTCCGGCCGGGCCTGGAGGGCGCCCCTGGCCGCGGAAGCCGAGGGTGCCGCAGCCGCCTCCTGGCCTGCCGCGGTGGGCTGGGGTGTCAGGAGCGCCAGGGCGGTCGCCGCGCCCGTCGCTGCGGCCACGAGGCTGCGGCGCGGGCCGGCGGTGGGGGTGGGTGCCTTCATCACGAGTCCTCTCGGTCGGCGGTCCCCTCCGTCGAGGGGTCGCGTCCCGACCTGCGCGCGGTCAATGCCTCGACCGGGCCATTGCCGCACCGACGCGGTCCGGCGGTGCCGACCCGACGACCCCAGGACGCCACTGCCGCACAGGGTTCGACAACGCCCACCACGGGAACGGGGGCTAGCGCAACGGCGCCGGTCGGGGCCAAGGTTGCCCCATGACTGCGCCCACCACCGTCGTCCTGTTCGGCGCCACCGGTGACCTCGCCAAGCGCAAGCTCATCCCCGGGCTGCTGCACCTGTTCCAGTCGGGACTCGTCGACGACATGCGCGTCGTGGGGACCTCGCTCGACGACCTCAGCCCCGACGCCTTCCGCGACCTCGCGCACACGGCCATCGCCGAGCACAGCACCCGCGAGCTCACCGACGAGGCCTGGCACGAGTTCGCCCAGCGCCTCGACTTCGTCCCTATGTCGGCCGGCCCGCAGGCGCTCGGCGACGCCGTCCGCCGGGCCGAGGAGCTCCTGCCCGGCGACGTCGACCAGCGGCTGCACTACCTCTCGGTCCCGCCCAGGGCGGCGCTCGCGGCGGTGCAGGTCATCGCCGAGGCGGGTCTCGTCGAGCGCAGCCGGGTGGTGATGGAGAAGCCGTTCGGCACCGACTACGCCTCCGCCGTCAAGCTCAACGCCCAGCTGCACTCCGTCTTCGACGAGGACCAGATCTTCCGGATCGACCACTTCCTCGGCAAGGAGGCGGCGCAGAACATCCTCGCGTTCCGCTTCGCCAACGGCCTGTTCGAGCCGATCTGGCACCGGAACAACATCTCCCACATCGAGATCGACGTCCCCGAGACCCTCGGCCTCACCCAGCGCGGCGACTTCTACGAGGCCACCGGTGCCTACCGCGACATGGTCGTCACCCACCTGTTCCAGATCCTCGCGTTCACCGCGATGGAGCCGCCGACGTCGCTCGAGCCGGCCGCCATCAGCCGCGAGAAGAACAAGGTCTTCCGCTCGATGCAGCCGATCCAGCCCACCGACGTCGTGCGCGGCCAGTACTCCGGCTACCACGACGAGCCGGGGGTGGCACCGGACTCCGAGACCGAGACGTTCGTCGCGCTGAAGTGCTACGTCGACAACTGGCGCTGGGCCGGCGTGCCGTTCTACCTGCGCACCGGCAAGCGGATGGCCGAGGGGGCGCGCATCATCTCCATCGCCTTCAAGGAGCCCCCGCAGTCGATGTTCCCGCCGGGCTCGGGCGTCGGCGACAACGGCCCCGACCACCTGACCTTCGACCTCGCCGACAAGTCACGGATGTCGTTGTCGTTCTACGGGAAGCGGCCCGGCCCGGGCTTCCGGCTCGACAAGCTGTCGATGCAGTTCTCGATGCAGGAGACCTCCTGGGCGGGCGCCGTCCTCGAGGCCTACGAGCGGCTCATCTACGACGCCGCGCGCGGCGACCGCACGCTGTTCACCTCGGCGTCCGGCATCGAGCGGCTGTGGGAGATCAGCCAGCCGCTGCTCGAGAACCCGCCGAACGTGCGGCCGTACGCCCAGGGCACGTGGGGCCCGAACCAGATCCACCAGCTCGTCTCGCCGTTCACCTGGCGCCTGCCCTTCGAACGGGCCTGGCGCGAACGCAAGTTCTAGGCCGAAGGGGCGCTGGTGCTGCGGCCGCTCTCGGTGCGCACGATGAGCGCGCGCGGCTGCACCTCGACCTCGAGGTGACGCGCCTCGCCGATGATGTCGCCGTCGAGCTCGACCTGCTGGGCGTGGTCGACGTGCACCGTGGCCTTCTGGCAGCGGAAGCGGTCGAGCGTCTTGGTCGTGCGGTCGCTCTTGGCCACGACCCGCGCGATGACCGACGCCCACGCCGCGATCCCGCGCGGCGAGATGACGACGATGTCGAGCGTGCCGTCATCGGGCTCGGCGTCGGGCATGAGGTTGATGCCGCCCGTGAGCTTGCCGCAGTTGCCGACGAGGATCGTGCGGGCGCGCAGCTCCATCGGGGCGCCGTCGTCGATGATGAGGCGCGCCTTGAACCGCTCGACGAGGAGGTTCTTCAGGCCGGCGGGGACGTAGGCGGTCCAGCCGATGCGGGCCTTGAGCTCCTCGGAGGTCTCGCTCATGATCGCGGCGTCGAGCCCGAGCCCCGCCATCACGAGGAATGCGTGGCGGCGCTGCCCCTCCGAGGCGCCCTCGCCGACGTGCTCCTCGAGGTGGGCCTCGTACGGGTCGAGCGTCATCCAGCCGACGTCGACGTGCCGGTTGCGGCCGGAGATCGCGACCTCGACCGCGCGGGCCAGGTCGTCGGTGGGGAGCTCGAGGTTGCGGGCGAGGAGGTTGCCGGTGCCGCCGGGGAGCAGCCCCATCGGGACGCCGGAGCCGACCATCTCCTGGGCCACGGCGCGCACGGTGCCGTCGCCGCCGAACGCGCAGATGACGTCGACGCGCTCCTCGAGGGCCCGGCGGGTCTGGCCGAAGCCGACGTCGTGCTCCTCGGTGGGGAGGAAGAGCGGCTCGTCCCAGCCCTGCTCGACGCAGACCTTGGTGATGGCGCCCTTCTCCACGGCCCCGTCGCCCTCGAGCTTGGTGGGGTTGAGGATGACGGCGAGACGCTTCAACGGGGGCACGTCCTCGGCATCGGGGCGGAAGGAGTCGCGCGTCGGGCGCGTGGTCGCGTGGCGCCCCTCGGCGCGGGACGACAGCAGGAGCCAGAGGCCCACCCCCACGAGGACCACCGCGAGGCCGGCGCCGGCCCAGGTCCACCACGCATCAGACACAAGAGTGCAAGGTACCGCACGGGTCGGTGACGTGACCTGCGCGTCTAGTCTTCGGGGCATGACCACCCCGCCGCAGGACGCCCCGGCGACGCCGCCGCCGGACGACAAGGACTGGACCTGGGTGCTGCGCGAGCCGTGCCCGGAGTGCGGGGTGTCGGTGGGCACGGTGGCGGGGGCGGAGATCGCCGGGCAGGTCAGGGCCTACACCGACCCCTGGGCGGCTGTCCTGGCTCGGCCGGATGCCGCGGTGCGCCCGGCGCCCGCCACCTGGTCGCCGCTGGAGTACGCGTGCCACGTGCGCGACGTCTGCCGGCTCTTCGACGAGCGGCTGCGGCTCATGCTCGAGCACGACTCGCCGCGGTTCGCGAACTGGGACCAGGACGAGACGGCGGTCGCCGAGCGGTACGACGCACAGGACCCCGCGACGGTGGCGGGTGAGCTGAGCGCGGCGGCCGGGGCGTGGGCCGCGTCGTGGGCCGCGGTACCCAACGACGCGTGGGACCGGCCCGGCTTCCGCTCGAACGGGTCGGAGTTCACCGTGCTGACGCTCGGCCAGTACGGCCTGCACGACCTCGCGCACCACCTCCACGACGTGGGGGTCGACCACCCGTGAAGCCCGAGCTGGTGTACCTCCTGCTCGGGGGGTCACTGCTCCTCGCCGCAGTCCTGCCCCAGGCCCTGCACCGCTGGGCGCTGTCGGCGCCGATCGTCCTCGTGGCCACGGGGATGCTCGTGGGCCTCCTGCCGCTCGCCGACGGGGTGGCGCTCGACCCGGTGGCGCTGCGCCCCGTCGTCGAGCACGTCACCGAGGTGACGGTGCTCGTGGCCCTGATGGGCGTGGGGCTGGCGATCGACCGGCCGCTGCGGCTGCGTGAGCGGGCCTCGCTGCGGGGGTGGTCGCCGGCGTGGCGGCTGCTCGCCATCGGGATGCCGCTGACCGCGGGCGGGGTGGCGCTGCTGGCGTGGGGTCCGCTGGGGATCGCGCTGCCGGCGGCGGTGCTGCTGGGGGCGGCGCTCGCCCCGACCGACCCCGTGCTGGCGTCCGACGTCCAGGTGAGCGGACCGACCCAGGAGGGCGACGTCGAGGACATCGACGAGGAGGACGAGGTCCGCTTCGCGCTGACGAGCGAGGCCGGGCTCAACGACGGGCTGGCCTTCCCGCTGGTGTACCTCGCGATCTTCCTGGCGTCGATGGGGCCGGTGGTCGAGTGGCTGCCCCGGTGGGTGGCGTGGGAGGTCGTGGGGAAGGTCGTGCTCGGGGTGGTGGCGGGCGTCGTCATCGGATGGGGGATGGCGCGGCTCGCGTTCCGGGCGCCGGCGCGGTCGCTGCGGCTGGCCGAGGTCGGCGAGCCGCTGCTCGCGCTCGCGGCGCTGCTCGTGGCCTACGGGGCGGCCGAGCTCGTGGGGGGCTACGGGTTCCTCGCGGTGTTCGCGTGCGCGCTGACGGTGCGCTCGCGGGAGCGCGACCACGACTACCACCGGCACATGCACGACGTCATCCACCGGCTCGAGACGCTCCTGACGCTCGTCGTGCTGCTCGGGCTGGGGTTCGCCATCACGAACGGGCTGCTGGCCCACCTGGACTGGCGGGGGGTGCTGGTCGGGGTGGCGCTGGTGCTCGTCATCCGGCCGCTGGCGGGGTACCTGTCGTTCGTCGGGCACGGGGCGCGGTCGGACGGTGGTGCTTCCGATGTTCCGGGGCTGGACGCGAAGGAGCGCCTGGCGGTGGCGTTCTTCGGCGTCCGCGGCGTGGGGTCGATCTACTACGTCGCCTACGCGGCCGGGCACGCGACCTTCCCGGAGGAGCGGTGGCTCTGGTCGACCGTGGGGTTCGCGGTGGCGCTGTCGGTCGTGCTGCACGGGGTGCTGGCCACGCCGGTGATGCGCCGCCTGGATGTCCGGCGCGAGCCCGAGCGCCAGTCCACCTGAGCCGGGGTCGCCGATCGCAGGGAGGTGACCCCGAACGTGCGACGCCGCGGCGTGGAATGGGGGTGCGGGCGCCGGGCGGGCGGTCCCACACTGAGGACGTGCCCTCCGTGTCGACGCTCCTGGCCTTCGCCGTCGCCTCCGCGATCATCATCGCCATCCCCGGACCGAGCGTGCTCTTCACGATCGGGCGGGCCCTGTCGGCCGGCCGGCGCGAAGCCTTGCTCACCGTCCTCGGCAACGCGTTCGGCATCCTCACCCAGATCTGCGCGCTCGCCGTCGGCCTCGGCCCGCTCATCGCCGCGAGCGCCACGGCGTACACGCTGCTCAAGCTCGTCGGCGCGGGGTACCTCGTGTGGCTGGGCATCCAGGCGATCCGCGACCGGCGCAAGCTCTCGGAGGCCTTCGCCTCGGGCGTCCCCACCCGCGCGGCCACCCTCCACGCGGTGCGCGCCGGCTACATCGTGGGCGTCACCAACCCGAAGTCCCTCGTCTTCTTCGCGGCCCTGCTGCCCCAGTTCGTCGACCCCACGCGCCCGGTCTGGCTCCAGCTGCTCCTGCTCGGCGCGGTCTTCACCGTCCTGGCCGTCATCGGCGACGGCTCGGTCGCCCTGGCCGCCAGCCGCGCGCGCGACTGGTTCGCCTCGTCACCCCGGCGGATGGAGCGGGTCGGCGGCGTCGGCGGCCTGATGATGGTGGGCCTGGGCACCGGCCTCGTCGTCACCGGCCGCCCCGACTGACCCCCGCGCGCACCCATCATCGGGTCGAGGTATTCGGCTGGTGTGCGGCACCGGCGGAATACCTCGAACCGATGATGGAGCCGCGGGAAGGTTGCGCGGTGCACGCGATCGGTTGCGTGGGGCAACGGTTTCGGGCGGGTGACCTTCGCAGGCGCGGGAAAGGGTGGCGCGAGGCCTGCTCCGGCGTCGATAAACTCCGACGGTGATCGACATCAAGCTGCTCCGGGACGACCCCGACCTCGTCCGTGCCAGCCAGCGCGCGCGAGGTGAGGACGAGGGTGTCGTCGACGCCATCCGCGAGGCCGACGAGCGCCGCCGCTCCTCGCTCACCAGCTTCGAGCGCCTGCGCGCCGAGCAGAAGTCGATGGGCAAGGACGTCGCCAAGGCCCAGGGCGAGGAGAAGCAGGCCCTGCTGGCCCGCACCAAGGAGCTCTCGGCGCAGGTCAAGGCTGCCCAGACGCAGGCCGACGACGCCCAGGTCGAGCTCGACCGGCTGATCCGCACCATCGGCAACGTCGTCGAGCCCGAGGTTCCCGCCGGCGGTGAGGACGACTACGTCGTCGTCGAGACCCTCGGCACCCCGCGCGACTTCGCCGCGGAGGGCTTCCAGCCGCAGGACCACCTCGCCCTCGCCGAGGCCCTCGACGCCATCGACATGGAGCGCGGCGCCAAGGTCGCCGGCTCGCGGTTCTACTTCCTCAAGGGCGCCGGCGCGCGCCTGGAGATGGGCCTGCTCGCCGCCGCGATGCAGAAGGCGATCCAGCACGGGTTCGTCCCGCTCATCACGCCGACCCTGGTCAAGGCCGACGTCATGGCCGGCGCCGGCTTCCTCGACCACCACGCCGACGAGGTCTACCGCCTCGAGGCCGACGACCTCTACCTCACCGGTACCTCGGAGGTCGCCCTCGCCGGGTACCACGCCGACGAGGTGCTCGACCTGAGCAAGGGCCCGATCCGCTACGCCGGGCAGAGCACCTGCTACCGCCGCGAGGCCGGCTCGTACGGCAAGGACACCCGCGGCATCATCCGGGTCCACCAGTTCAACAAGATCGAGATGTTCGTCTACTGCGCCCCCGATGACGCGGCCGCCGAGCACGAGCGACTCCTCGCGCTGGAGCAGGAGATGCTCGCGATGATCGAGGTGCCGTACCGCATCATCGACACGGCCGCGGGCGACCTCGGTGGCCCGGCCGCGCGCAAGTACGACTGCGAGGCGTGGGTCCCCACCCAGGGCCGCTACCGCGAGCTCACCTCCACCTCGAACTGCACGACCTTCCAGGCGCGCCGACTCAACACCCGGTTCAAGGGCGAGAAGGGCAACGAGGTCGCGGCCACCCTCAACGGCACCCTCGCCACCACGCGCTGGCTCGTCGCCATCCTCGAGAACCACCAGCAGGCCGACGGCTCGGTCGTCGTCCCCGAGGGGCTGCGCCCGTTCGTTGGCCTCGACGTCATCGAGCCCACCCGCTGACTCTCGGGTCGCCCTAGCTCTCGGCCTCGGTCGCGACGGGGAGGCCGGCGGCGGCGAACGCGCGCCCGAACACGGCCCGGATCACCGGCTCCTTGCGGGCGTTGTACTCCATGACGTCCTCGCCGGCGGCGGTCGAGGCCGCGGCCGAGCGGCGCTTGGCCTCCGCGTAGAGGTCCCGGTCGGCGGCATTGCGGCGCAGGTGGTCGCGGAACACCCGGTCGCGCCACGGCACCGGGCTGTCGGGGCCGAAGACGTGGAGGTTGGCCGCGGGGTCGCTGGCGCGCAGCATCCGGTGCTCCTCCCACCACGGCTCGCGGATGCGCAGGACGAAGCCCGCCGCCTCGAGCGCCGGTACGTAGGCGTCCTCGTCCGCGGGGTCGGCGATGACGAGGTCGAGGTCGATGATCGGCTTCGCCGCCAGCCCCGGCACCGACGTCGAGCCGATGTGGTCGAGGCCCAGGACCCGAGGGCCGAGGGCGCCGCGGACGCGGGCTTCGAGGGCGGCGAAGTGGTCCGGCCAGGCGGGGTCGGGGTCGACCACCACGATGTCGCGCCCCTGGACCTGACCGGGCACCAGGGCCGAGGCGCCGGCGGGTGGCGCGTCATCGGCGAACGACACGATCTGCTCCGGCGTGGCCACCCGCCCACGCTAGCCCCGCGCCACCCCGCCGCGAGTGCGCACGTGGCTGCCCCGGCGACCACTTCCGCACTCACCGCGAGGAGGGCCGGCCGCGAGTGCTCAGGTGGCTGCCCCGGCGACCACTTCCGCACTCACCGCGAGGAGGAGGGGGGCGTCCACCTCCGGAGGGAGGACGCCACGTGCGCCACGAACCTAGGCTGGGCGCCATGGCCTCCACCGTGTCGACCGCCGGAGCCCGCGTCCTGCGCTGGTTCGGCGTCGACGACCCGTGGGAGCGGCCCGCCCCGCCGATCGGCCGCTCCGACGTCCTCCTGGCCGTCGTCATCGGCGTGTTCGGCCTGTTCACGCTCGAGCTCGTCCGCAGCGTCGGGCCCCTCGAGGACGTCGGCTACCCCTGGGGCGTCCAGTGGCTCGCGGTCGCGTCGGGCGCCGCGCTCCTCGTCGGCCGCCGTCGCTGGCCCCTCACCGTCGCCGCCCTCGCGGCCGGGCACATGCTCGTCGTGGGCATCGCGATGCCGATGGTCATGGGCCAGTTCACGATGCAGGTCATCTACTTCGTCGCGATCATGTCGGGCGTCGCGTGGGCCCGCGACCGGCGCTGGATGCTCGTGGTGGTGGGCATCATCGTCGTCGTCATGTTCGTCTGGATCGCCCTGCAGTTCGTCGTCGGCACGGCCCTGCAGGACATCGTCGACGACGCCCAGGGCGGCAAGCGCTTCGGCGTCTTCGGCCCGGTCCCGGCCGCGGTCCTGCTCACCGTCCTCATCAACGTCGTCTACTTCGGCGGCGCGCTCATCACCGGGCGCAACCTGTGGAGCAGCGCCCGCCAGACCGCCATCCTCACCGCGCAGGCCGACACCATCACCGCCCAGGCCGACGAGCTGAGGACGCGCGCCGTCACCGAGGAGCGCCTGCGCATCGCCCGCGAGCTGCACGACGTCGTCGCCCACCACGTCTCGGTCATCGGCATCCAGGCCGCCGCCGCCCGCCGGGTCATGGGGCGCGACCCGGAGGCCGCGGGCCAGGCCCTCGAGGGCATCGAGGGCTCCTCGCGCGAGGCCGTCACCTCGATGCGCGGCCTGCTCGGCACCCTGCGCGAGGTCGAGCGGGTGCGCGGCGACGGAGCGGAGGCCGACCGCGCCCCCCAACCGACCCTCGCCGACCTCCCGGCCCTCGTCGAGTCGTTCACCACGCCCACCCGTCAGGCCGGCTTCGACCTCGTGGAGTCGGAACCCGGTGTGGCCCAACACCTTCCGGCAGCGCTCGCCCACTCCATCCACCGCACGGTGCAGGAGGCGCTGACCAACGTGGAGAAGCACTCCACGGCCAGCCGCGTCTCCGTCGTGCTGCGGGTCGAGGAACGCGTCGACGGCTTCGCCGAGGTCGAGGTGGTCGACGACGGCCGCCCGCGCCCCGGCACCTCGGGCAGCGGGCTGGGCCAGCTCGGCATCCGCGAGCGGGCGGCCTCGCACCGCGGCACCGTCGAGGTCGGGCCGCGCTCCAACGGAGGCTACCGCGTGCGCGTCCGCTACCCCTGGGGAACCGGCGCCGAAACCGCTGTCCCCGAGCCCGACTCGCGCACCGCCGGCCTGCGGAGCGTCTCGTGACCCGTGCCTCTGACGCCGCCCCCGACGCGGCCCCCGAGGCGTCCGCGCCCGCCCGGCTGCGCGTCCTCCTCGTCGACGACCACGCCATGGTCCGCTCCGGCTTCGCCCTCATGCTCAGCGTCGAGGACGACGTCGAGGTGGTCGGCGAGGCCGCCAACGGGGCCGAGGCCGTCGTCGTCGCCCGCGAGACCCGGCCCGACGTCGTCCTCATGGACGTCCAGATGCCCGTCCTCGACGGCATCGAGGCCACCCGACGCCTCGTGGCCGAGGACCTCGGCAAGGTCGTCATCCTCACGACGTTCGACCGCGACGACTACCTCTTCGACGCCCTCGCCGCCGGCGCCAGCGGCTTCCTGCTGAAGAACGCTGAGCCCGAGCAGCTCGTCGAGGCGGTCCGCGCCATCGGCCACGGCCACGGCCTCCTCGCACCAGAGGTGACCCGCCGCGTCATCGAGCGGATGACCGGGGAGCGCGGCGCCCCGCCCCGTCCCGAGGCGCCGGAGCTGGCCCGGCTCACCGAGCGCGAGCGGGAGGTCCTCGTCCTCATGGCCCGCGGCCGGTCGAACGCCGAGATCGCCCGCGAGCTCTTCCTCGGCGAGGCCACCGTCAAGACGCACGTCTCGAACTGCCTCGCCAAGCTGCACCTGCGCGACCGCGTCCAGGCCGTCGTCTTCGCGTACGAGGCCGGCCTCATCACCCCGACGGAGGGGTGAACCCACCCGCGGGCTGATCCCGTGGGCGCCCCGCACGCCTAGCGTCGGGGTCATGTTGGAGATCAACGCGCTCACCCGCCGGTTCGGCGAGACCACGGCCGTCGACGGCGTCACCTTCGACGTGCGCCCGGGCCTGCTGACCGGCTTCGTCGGCGGCAACGGCGCCGGCAAGACGACGACCATGCGGATGGTGATGGGCGTCCTCGGCATCGACGGGGGCGAGGTGCTCTGGCAGGGCCGCCCCATCACCGCCGTCGACCAGCGGCGCTTCGGCTACATGCCCGAGGAGCGTGGCCTGTACCCGAAGCAGCGCGTCCTCGACCAGCTCATCCACCTCGCCCAGCTCAAGGGGATGACGGCCGCGGCGGCCCGCGCCACCGCCACCGAGCACCTCGAGCGGTTCGGCCTCGCCGAGCGGGCGCGCGACCACGTGCAGAAGCTCAGCCTGGGCAACCAGCAGCGGGTGCAGGTCGTCGCCGCGCTGCTCCACGACCCCACGGCGCTCATCCTCGACGAGCCGTTCTCCGGCCTGGACCCGATGGCCGTCGACTCGATGGTCGACCTGCTGCGCGAGCACACCTCGCGCGGCGTTCCGGTGCTCTTCTCCAGCCACCAGCTCGACCTCGTCGAGCGGCTCTGCGACCGCCTCGTCATCCTCGCCCGGGGGCGCGTCGTCGCCTCCGGCGAGGTGGAGGAGCTGAGGGCCGGCGGCCCGGTGCGCTACCGGCTGGCGCTCGCCGCCGATGCCGGCTGGGTGCGAGGGCTGCGCGGCATCCACGTCGTCGACGTCGACGGGCCGACCGCGCTCGTCGAGGTCGTCGAGCCCGGCGCCGAGCAGGACGTCCTGCGCGAGGCGGCCGCCCGCGGCCCCGTCCGCGAGTTCACCCCGGTGCGACCGGCACTGGCCGACATCTACCGGGAGGTGGCGGCATGACCACCACGACCGACCGTCCCACGACGACCCCCACCACAGTCCGCGAGGGCGGCGCGGCCCGGGCGCCGTGGCTGCTCATCGCCAAGCGCGAGATCGTCGTCAAGCTCACCGACAAGTCCTTCCTCATCGGCACCCTGGTGACCCTGCTGTTCATCGCCGGGTTCATGGGCTGGTCCGCGTGGGACGCCTCGAAGACCTCCACGTACACGGTGGCCTCGACCTCGGCGGACCGCACGATGGCCGACCGGATCGCCGCGGACGCCCCCGACCTCGACGAGGACGTCGCGGTCACCGTCGTCCCCGCCGCCTCCGATGACGCGGCCCGCGCCCTGGTCCGCGAGGGCGAGGCCGACGCCTGGCTGCACCGCGGCGGCGACGGCTGGGTGCTCACCACCGACGACGGCCCCGAGAGCACCCTGATGGACGTGACGAGCCAGGTCGTGCGCACCGCCTCCCTCGACCGGGCCGCCGGAGCCCTCGGCACGACCACCGCCGAGCTGCTCAAGGGCAGCGAGGTCAGCTCCCAGTACCTGCGCGGCGACGCCGACAAGGCCGACCTCGCACAGGGCGTGGCCTTCGCCTTCGCGTTCCTCTTCTACATGGCGTCCCTGCTGTTCGGGATCCAGCTGGCCAACAGCGTCGTGGAGGAGAAGCAGTCGCGGGTCGTCGAGATCATCGCGACATCGATCCCGGTGCGGCAGCTGCTCTTCGGCAAGGTCATCGGCAACAGCGTGCTGGCCGTGCTGCAGATGATGCTCTACGCCGGGGTCGGTCTCGCCGGGCTCGCGGCCACGCCGTACGCGAGCCTCGTGCCCTCCATCAGCGGGCCGATCGCGTGGTTCCTCGTGTTCTTCGTCGCGGGGTTCGTGGCGCTGGCGTCGCTGTGGGCCGTGGCCGGGTCGCTGGCGTCGCGGGCGGAGGAGGTCCAGAGCACGTCCGGCCCGATGACGATCGTCGTGCTGGCGGTCTTCTTCGGCGCGATGTTCCTCGACGGCACGGTGCGCACGGTGTTCTCGTTCGTCCCACCGTTCTCGGCCGTGCTGATGCCGACGCGCGTCCTCGAGGGCGGGACGGCGTGGTGGGAGCCGTTCGTGGCGCTGGCGCTGCTCGTGGCGGCGGCCTGGGCCGTGGTGGTCGTGGCCGAGCGGCTGTACCGGCGCTCGCTGCTGCAGACCGGCGGGAAGCTCTCGATGCGCCAGGCCTGGTCCGCGCCGGAGTAGCCCCGCGAGTGGTCGGCGGACGGGCAGTTTGACGGTCGGCCGAGGGCTGTGAGTAAGGTAAGGCTTACCTAACCACGCCTTGCCGTACTCGTCCGGAGGTCCTCATCATGCCGTCCCGCCGCCACGTGCTCGCCGCCGCCCCAGCGGCCGCGCTCCTCGCCCTCGCCGCGTGCTCGACGGGTCCGTCGGGCGGCTCGGCCGCCACCTCCGGCACGGGGGCGAGCGCCGCCGCGGCGGCCTACCCGGTCACCGTCACCCACGCCCACGGCAGCACCACCATCGCGAAGCCCCCCACCCGCATCGCCACCATCGGCTGGGCCGACGCCGACGTCGTCACCGCGCTGGGGATCACCCCCGTCGGTGCGCCGAAGATCACCTGGGGCGGCAACGCCAAGGGCTCCACCGACTGGTTCGACGCCCAGCTCACCAAGATCGGCGCCACCGACGGCGACGTCACCCGCTACGACGACTCGGCCGGCATCCCCTTCGACGCCATCGCCGCCACGCGCCCCGACCTCATCCTCGGCCTCAGCTCGGGCGTCTCCAAGGAGGAGTACGACAAGCTGAGCAAGATCGCCCCGGTCGTCGCCTACACCAAGGCCCCGTGGGGCACCCCGTGGCAGGACCAGCTCGCCACCATCGGCACGGCCCTGGGCAAGGACGCCGAGGCCGCCCGGCTGAAGGCCGACACCGAGAAGACCATCGCCGACGCCCTCGCCGCGCACCCCGAGGTCAAGGGCAAGTCGGCCGCCTGGGCGTGGTTCAGCCCCACCGACCTGTCGACCATCGGCCTCTACACGACCAGCGACCTGCGCCCGCAGATGCTGCGCGAGTTCGGCTTCGTCGACTCCCCGACCGTCGTCGACCTCAGCGAGGCCGACCCGTCGGCGTTCTCGGTGAACCTGTCCGCCGAGAAGGCCTCCACCCTCGATGCCGACCTCGTCGTCTTCTACGCCGAGGAGGGCGCCGGCGCCGACGCGATCACCGGCAACGCGCTCCTCGGCCAGATCCCGGCTCTGAAGAGCAAGCAGTACGTGGCCAGCGCCGACAACGCCGTGGCCTTGTCGATGTCGCTGCCCAGCCCGCTGTCGGTGCGCACCGCGGTCGAGAAGTTCCTGCCGAAGATCGTCTCGGCGCTGAACGGCACCCCCGCGTCGTGACGGCCACCCTCTCCGACCCGCCTCGAGTGCGGAAGTGGCTGTCCCGGCCGCCACTTCCGCACTCGCGGCCGGGTGGTGGGCGCCGGACCGGCGGGTCGGCGACGCGGGTCCCGATGGCGTGGGCGCTCGTCGCGTCCCTCGTCGCCGTCGCCTTGACCGTGGGTGCCTCGCTCCTCCTCGGTGTCCAGGACCTGGCGCCCGGTGCGGTGCTCGACGCCGTCCTCGGCCGGGCGACCGACGCCGAGACGGCGGCCGTGGTCGCGTCGCGCATCGACCGCACCGTCATCGGCCTCGTCGTCGGGGCGGCCGTGGCGCTGAGCGGGGTCGTCCTCCAGGGGCTGACCCGCAACCCCATCGCCGAGCCCGGCATCCTCGGGCTCAACTCGGGGGCGGCGCTGGCCGTGGTGCTCGGCATCCGGTTCCTCGGGATCTCCACCGTGACCGGGTACGTCGTCGCCGCCATCGTCGGCACCGTCGCCGTCGCGGTCCTCGTCCAGTCGCTGACGATGATGGCGCCCCGCGCGAGCGCGCCGGTGTCGATGGCGCTGGCCGGCGCGGCCGTGATGGCCCTGGCGCAGAGCATGATCGGCGCGGTGCTCGTCACCGACCGGGGCGCCCTCGACAGCTTCCGCTTCTGGCAGGTGGGCTCGGTCGCCGGGCGCGACGCGGGCCAGGTGCTCGACGTCCTGCCCGTCCTCGCGCTCGGCGCGCTGCTGGCCCTCACCGCCGGGCCCACCCTCAACGCCGTCGCCCTCGGTGACGACCTCGCCCGCGGCCTCGGCCAGAACGTCGTCCTGCACCGCGGGCTGGCCGCCGCCGGCGCGGTGCTGCTCGCGGCCACTGCCACCGCCCTGGCTGGGCCGATCGCCTTCGTCGGGCTCGTCGTCCCACACGTCGCGCGCGCCCTCGTCGGCGTCGACCACCGCCGCCTGCTCGTCGTCTCCGCCCTACTGGGGCCGGCGTTCGTGGTCGCGGCCGACGTCGTCGGCCGCCTCGTCTCGAGCCCCTCGGAGGTGCAGGCCGGCATCGTCTGCGCCGTCCTCGGAGCGCCGGTGCTCGTCGCCGTGGTCCGTCGGGTCAGGGGCCTGTGATGACGACCGCCGTCTCCGCGCCCACCGCCACCACCGACCCCGTCGGCGACGCCAACGACGTCACGACCACCACGGCCGACGCCCTCGCCCGCGCCCGACGCGCGCCCCGACGCCGCCGCGTCGCCGTGGTCGCAGTGCTCCTCATCCTGCTCGTGGCCCTCGTGCTGGTCCGCGCGCTGCTCGGCGACTACCGGGTCAGCCTCCCCGACGCCGTCCGCATCATCGGCGGCGAGACCATCCCCGGCGCCTCCTTCGTCCTCATGGAGTCGACCTTGCCGCGGGCCCTCATGGCCGTCCTCGCGGGGGCGGCGTTCGGGGCGGCCGGAGGCGCGTTCCAGGTGATGCTGCGCAACCCGCTCGCCAGCCCCGACGTCCTCGGCATCACCCTCGGCGCGAGCGCCGGCGCGGTCGTCGCCGTCGTCGTCGTGGGGGCGCGGGGCACCACCGTGACCGTGGCCGCGCTGGCCGGTGCCGTGCTCGCGGCGGCCCTCATCCTCAGCCAGGCCGGAGGTCGAGGTGGGGCCACCGGCCGCATGGTCCTCGTGGGCGTCGCGCTCGCGGCGGGGCTGTCGGCCGTCGTGCACTGGGTCCTCGTGCGGGCCAGCATCTACCAGGCGCAGGACGCGCTCATCTGGCTCAGCGGCAGCCTCAACACGGTGACCTGGGCCGACATCGCCCGGCTCCTCGCCATCGACGCCCTGCTCCTCCCGCTCCTGCTCGCGCTCAGCGGTCGCCTCCCCGTCCTCGGCCTCGGCGACGACCTCGCCGCGGGGCTCGGCGTGCGCGTCGGCCGGTTGCGGGTCGGGGTGACCGTGCTCGTCGTGGCCCTTGTCGCCGCGGCCACCGCCGTCGTCGGGCCGGTCGCGTTCGTCGGCTTCCTCAGCGGCCCCGTCGCCAGGCGCCTCGTGCCCGGCCGCCCGGCGGTGGGGGTCGCGGCGCTCGTCGGGGCGGTCGTCGTCGTCGGCGCCGACCACCTCGCCGCGTACGGCATCCCCGGGACTGCCCTGCCCGTCGGGGTCGTCACCGGCGCCCTCGGCGCCCCCGTCCTGCTCTGGATGCTCCGCTCCCGCACGACCCAGGAGGCCCGATGACGATGACCGACCCCACCCCCGCTGCCCCCCCGCGCCCGGCGAACGTGGGTGAAAAGCGTCGCCCTGCCGACGGTTTTCACCCACGTTCGGCAGACCCCGGGGAGGCCGCCGAGCCGAGGCTGCGCGCCCGCGACCTCCGGCTCGCCTACGACAGCCGCGTGGTCGTCGACGGCGTGACCCTCGACATCCCCACCGGGCGCACCACCGTGGTCGTCGGCCCCAACGGCTGCGGCAAGTCGACCCTGCTCCGGGGGCTCGGCCGCCTGCTCAAGCCCCGCGGCGGCTCCGTCCTCCTCGACGGCGACGAGATCGGCTCCCTCCCCACCCGCGAGGTCGCCCGCCGGCTCGGCCTGCTCCCGCAGCAGCCGATCGTGCCCGAGGGCGTCAGCGTCCTCGAGCTCGTCGAGCGTGGCCGCCACCCCCACCACGGGCTGTTCGGCACGTGGGGCCGTGCCGACGAGGAGGCCGTGGCCGCCGCCCTCGAGCGCACCGACCTCGTGCACCTCGCGGGAGTCCCGGTCGACAGCCTCAGCGGCGGTCAGCGGCAACGGGTCTGGCTCGCCATGGTCCTCGCGCAGTCGACGCCGGTCCTCCTGCTCGACGAGCCCACGTCGTTCCTCGACATCGCCCACCAGCTCGACGTCCTCGACCTCGTTCGCTCCCTCTGCGACGAGCAGGGCACCACCGTGGTCATGGTCCTGCACGACCTCGCGATGGCCGCGCGCTACGCCGACCACCTCGTCGCCATGCGTGACGGCGAGGTCGTCGCCGAGGGCGCCCCGGCCGAGGTCGTGACCCCCGAGGTCATCGCGTCGGTCTTCGGCGTCGCCGCCCACGTGATCCACGACCCCGAGACCGGCACCCCGGTCGTCATCCCCCGCAGGAGGCAGCAGTGAAGGTCGCCGAGAAGGTCTACCTCAAGGCCGCGCGGATGCAGTGGCGCCTCACCACGGCGTCGCCGGTCCTGCGCGAGGACCAGCCGCAGTTCGCGATGACGGTCGTCGCGGTCGCCGACCTCGGCGGCGGGATGCGGCGGGTCACCTTCGAGGCACCCGAGCTCACCGACTTCACCTGCTGCGGCCCCGACGAGTACTTCGGCCTGATGATGCCGCGCCCCGGCCGCGCGCTCGTCCTGCCCGACCCCGAGCCGCTCAACGTGCGCGCCTCCATCGCCGACCTCGCCGAGAACGACCGGCCCGACCTGCGCTGGTACACGATCCGCGCGCACGACCGCGTCGCCGGACGGATCGAGGTCGACATCGTCACGCACGGCGACTCCGGTCCGGGCTCGGCCTGGACCGTGCGCGCCGTCCCCGGCGACCGGGTCGGCTTCCGCGCCAGCGGCGCGCTCTACCGGGGGCTGGAGGTCGCGGGCCGGCAGGTGCTCGTCGCCGACGAGACGGCCGTGCCCTCGGTGGCGGCCATCCTCGAGGCGCTCGGGGGTCCGCAGGCCGCGGCCGAGCGAGGCGTCGAGGTGCACGTCGAGGTGTCGGACCCGGCCGTCCTCGAGCAGTACGACCTCGGCCCGGCGCACGTCCACGTGCGGCGCGGCCTCCCGGGCAGCGCCGTCGTCCCCGCGCTCGACCAGCACCTCGCCGCCGGCGGGGAGCCGGTGGCGTACGCGTGGGCGTGCGGCGAGTCCGACCTCGCGGCCGGTGCCCGGCGCGCCCTGGTCCGGCACGGCGTGGACCGCCGCCGCATCTACTTCTGCGGCTACTGGAAGCTGGGCCAGGCACGCGGCTGACCGGCGGCGACTGACCGACCGGGCCCGGCGTGACAGGGCGACGTCAGCCGAGCGGCGCGTCGTCGCACCGGACGAGACCCCCGCGGGGGCAGTGGCTCACCACGCCTGGAGCTTCGTGGGCACCACCTCGATCACCACGTGGAACTTCTCGGCGATGGCCTCCAGGCCCATGCCGTACGCCTCCATCGCGGCGGCGTACTTGGCCGTGTAGGCCTCGCCGATCTCGGGCAGCCACTCGGTGGACGAGCGCTCGCTGATCGCGGCGGACCCCTCGAGGATGACGACGCCGTCGCCATCGGCGCGGGTGTGCAGGTGCAGCAGGGCGGGGGACCCCCGACGCACGTTGCGGACCTTGGCGGTGTCGGGCTCGCTCATGACCAGGGCTCGATCCTCGTGCCAGTAGAACCAGACGGGCACGGCGTGCGGGCTGCCGTCGGCCCGGACCGTGGTGAACCAGCCGATGACGTCGCTGCCCAGCCGCTCGAGCGCCGCGACATGCGTGGCGTCGGTGGGGTCGAGGACCAGGGGTGCCTTCTCGCTCATGCACCGACGCTAGCGCCGCCCCCCGACACCCGCCCCGCCATCGAAACGTGGGTGATAACCGTCGCCCTGCCGACGGTCTTCACCCACGTTCGCGGACGACACCCGTGCCGGACCGTTCACCGGGGCGTCACCTCGCGCCGGTAGCGTCGGTGGCGATGACAACCCCACACCTGGTCTGCCTCGACATCGACGGCACCACCGTCAACCACGAGGGCGAGCTCTCCGAAGCCGTGCGCCTCGCCGTCCGGGCCGTCGCCGACGCCGGCCACCACGTCACGATCGCCACCGGCCGCGCCATCATCGGGACGCTCCCCGTCCTCGACCGGCTCGACCTCCTCACCGGGTACGCGGTCTGCGCGAACGGCGCCGTCACCCTGCGCCTCGACCCCGACCTCGACGACGGCTACGAGATCATCGAGGCCGTCACCTTCGACCCCGGGCCCGCGCTGAAGGTCCTGCGTGAGGAGTTCCCCTCGGCGCTCATCGCGGTGGAGGAGCTGGGGGTCGGCTTCAAGGTGTCGGCGCCCTTCCCCGAGGGCGAGCTCGACGGCACCCCTCGCGTCGTCCCCTTCGAGGAGCTGATGGCGACGCCCGTCACCCGCCTGACCATCCGCGACCCCGAGAGCACCAGCGAGGAGTTCATGGAGCGCACCGAGCAGATCGGACTCCACGGGGTGGAGTACGCGGTTGGCTGGAGCGCGTGGCTCGACATCAACCCGGAGGGCGTCTCGAAGGCCGCCGCGCTCGAAGGAGTGCGCCGCCGCCTCGGCGTCGAGCCGATGCACACCGTCGCCGTCGGGGACCAGCGCAACGACCTCGAGATGCTGCGCTGGGCGGCCCGCGGCGTGGCCATGGGCAACGCCCCCGACGAGGTCAAGGCCGCCGCCGACGAGGTCACCGGCCACGTCGACGACGACGGCCTCCTCGCCGTCCTCACCTCCCTTCCCTGAGCCCGCCGAGATCCGACCGCGCCGATGTGGCCGCGGCATCCCGGCAGGTGGGAAGGTGACGCCATGAACTCCTCCGACGTCTCCACCGCCGCCGCCAAGGCCGGCGACCACCCCGTCGTCGAGTGGGGGGCCCGGCTCGGCTACGTCGCGGTCGGCCTCATCCACCTCGTCATCGCCTGGATCGCCCTCAAGGTGGCGTGGGGTTTCGGCGGCGGGTCGAAGAAGGCCGACACCTCGGGTGCGCTGTCGACCCTGTCGTCGTCGGGGACCGGCGCGGTCCTGCTCTGGGCCTGCGCCGTCGGCTTCCTCCTCCTCGCGGTCTGGCAGGTGACCGAGGCCGCGGTTCGCTTCCAGGACACCGGTGACCGTGTGAAGGCCGCCTCGAAGGCCGTGCTCTACGTGGTCTTCGCCTGGACGACCTTCAAGGTCCTGACGGGCGGCTCGGCCGGGTCGAGCGAGAAGCAGACCGAGGACTTCACCGCCGGTCTGATGGGCAGCCCGGGCGGGCGGCTGCTCGTGGGGGTCGTCGGGCTGGTCGTGCTCGGCATCGCGGTCTATCACGTCCACAAGGGCTGGAAGAAGAAGTTCCTCGAGGACCTGCGCGAGCACCCGGGCGACTGGGCCGTGCACGCGGGCCGCATCGGCTACATCTCCAAGGGCATCGCCCTGCTCGTGGTCGGTTTCTTCTTCCTCGTCGCGGCCGTGCAGGCCGACCCCGACAAGGCCCAGGGCCTCGACGGCGCGCTGAAGACGCTCAAGGACCAGCCCTTCGGCCCCGTGCTGCTCACCCTCGTGGCCATCGGCCTCGCGGCCTACGGCGTCTACTCCTTCGCCCGCTCGCGGTACGCCCGCGTCTGACCTGGCGTCCTGGCGCCCACCGGCGGATGTCGGTGGGCGCTCGTAGGTTCGTGGGATGGCAGGAGCACGCACCTGGGTCCTCGTCGCCTCCCGCGACCACGCACGGCGCGGGGTCGCCGACGGGTTCGTCATGGCGAACCACGGCAAGCGGGCGCCGCTGGCCCGCATGTCGCCCGGCGACGGCGTCATCATCTACTCGCCCACCACCACCTTTCCCAAGGGTGAGCCGCTGCGGGCGGTGACGATCGTGGGCGAGGTCACCGGCGACGAGCCCGAGCCCAGCGTGGCGATCCCCGGCGGTTTCCGCCGTCGCGCCGCCCTGAGGGAGATCGCGCCGATCCCGCTCGCCGACATCCGCGACCACCTGCCGATGTCGCGGATCCGGTTCGGGTTCTTCGAGATCGACGCCGCTGATGCCGCCGGCATCCTCGCGCTCGCGAAGGACCTGGCGGCCTGACCTGCCGACGCCCGATGCGCCCGCTCAGGCGGGGTCGTCGAGGAGGCCCTCGGGCGCCCGCATCCGCCACGCGTCGGTGACGAGCTCGGTGAGCCGCTCGAGGTCGACCTCGGGGAGCCGCAGCATCACCAGGGCCGCGTTCTCGTAGCCCGGCGCGGTGAAGAACAGGTCGGGCTCGCCGAGCAGCAGCGCCTGGCGCTCCTCGGCGTCACCGACGAAGAGCACGGCGACGTCGGTGCGGATGCGCCGCGGCTGACCGGGCCGCCGCTCCGGGTACGACCAGACGAACCCGTGCCCACCCACGCGGAAGTCGAACCCCGAGCTGGGGATCTCCACCACGTGCGGCAGCGACAGCGCGAGCAGGCGCACGTCATCGGCATCAGCCACGAGGACCGCCCACGGACCCGACCACCAGCACCCGCCAGAGGCTACCGGCGCCCTCCGACGAGGCCGTGGGACGCAGGGTCAGGCGGCGGTGCGGCTCGCCGCCCGCGACGCCGACGACGACCCCTTCGAGGGGTCGCGACGCAGGTACAGCCACGCGATCACCGCGCACACCAGGCCGTTGATGATGCCCCAGATGACGTCGCTCAGGTGGTGCGCTCCGCGGTAGATGCGGGCGTACGAGACGAGCAGCGGCGCGATGACCGTGAGGGTCACGAGCACGCGGCGCAGCCACGCGTTCTCGATCCGCGCCGCCATCAGCGCGAACGTGATGTACAGCGCCGTCGAGGCGCCGACGTGGCCGCTCGGGTAGCTGGAAGTCGGGGGCGTGGGGTCGAGGCGCTCGACCGGGGGCCGCGCCCGCCCGACGACGTGCGTGGCGATGACGAAGACGGTGGCCTGCAGCGAGATCGCGATGAGCGGCACGACGGCGTACCACCAGCGCTTGGTCCGCCACCAGATGAGCGCCGCCACGATGACCGCGACCCCGATGACGTACTCGGTGTTGCCGATCATCGACATGAACTTCGTGACGGTCTCGCCCGTGGGGGTGCGGCCGTCCTGGAAGTACCGGTTGATGCCGTTCTCCCACTCGCCGAACGGCTGCAGCGGCCCCTTGAGGAGGTAGCCGAACCCGACGATGGCGCCGAACAGCACGATCGCCGGCGGCACGGCGCGCATGCCGAGGTCCTTGAGCGCGTCGGTGAAGGACGGACGGCTCTCGTCGTCCCAGCGGGAGAGGAAGGAGGACATTCAGCGCTCCGAGGGGGTGGGGACGGATGGGGCGGGGTGCTGCTCGAGGTCGGGGTCGTCGACCTCGGTGGGCTTCGGGGGGTTCCAGCCCGAGTAGCCGGCGTACGACGCCAGCGCCAGCCCGGCCCCGGTGAGGACGCCGACGGTGACGTCGCTCGGGAAGTGCACGCCGAGCCACACCCGGTCGAGCGCGGTGAGGAGGACGACGAGCGCGGCGAGCCCGACCATCACGCCCCGCGCGACCCTCGGCTTCACCAGCGGCCACAGCAGGATGACGACGAGCGTCGCCCAGGCGGCGGAGTTCAGGGCGTGCCCCGAGGGGAAGGAGAAGCCGGGCGCCTCGGACACCGGGTCCTCGACGTGCGGGCGCGAGCGCTGGACGACGAGCTTGGCGACCAGCCCGAGGTTCCAGGCGGCCATCATCGTGGCGAAGCACCACCAGGCGCGGGTCCGCAGCCCCTTGCGCAGCCACACCCACAGGCAGAGCAGGGTGCCGACCGCGTAGAGCTTGATCGGCTGGGTGATCTCCTGCCAGGCGATGAGCGCGCTCCGGAAGCCGGGGTGGTCGCGGGTGTACGACGTCGTCGCGTCGATGATGCTGTCGTCGAGCGACTGCATCGGGCCCCACTTGCTGCGCACGAGGTAGCCGACCCCGAACAGGACCACCGCCACCGCTACGGCGAACACCGCGGCCCTCAGGAGGCGACGGGCCCGCGACTTCTGGCGGGTGGGCACGTCGTGGCTGCTCATCCGGTCTTTCTACCGCACGCCGGGACCCCATGGGATGCTGGGGCCGCCATGGCTGACCTCCACGTGACGTCCGCGTCGAACCCGCGCCTGAAGTCCGTCGTCGCCCTGCGGCGGCGCCGGGTGCGCGAGACCGAGGGACGCACCGTCGTCGAGGGCTACGAGGAGCTCGAGCTGGCGCTCGACGCCGGCGTCGTCCCCGAGACCGTGCTCCACTGCCCCGAGCTGATGCTCGACCCCGACCGCCAGTCGGCGCTGGTCTCCCGGGCCCGCGACCTGGGCGCCGGCACCCTGCGCCTGAGCCGTGCGGCCTTCGAGAAGGTGGCCTACCGCGAGGGCCCCGACGGCTTCCTCGCCGTCGTCCCCGTGGCCGGGGTCGCCCTGGCGGACCTCCACCTCCCGCCCGACCCGCTCGTCCTCGTCTGCGAGGGCATCGAGAAGCCGGGCAACCTCGGGGCGATGCTGCGCACGGCGGATGCCGCGGGGGTGGCCGCCGTCATCGCGGCCGACCCGCTCACCGACTGGGGCAACCCCAACATCGTCCGGTCGAGCAAGGGCACGGTGTTCTCCGTCCCGGTGGCCTCCGCCCCGTTGGAGGACGTGCTGACCTGGTTGCGCGACAACGGGATCCGCCTCGTCGCCACCACCCCGGACACCGACGACCTGCACACCTCGGTCACCTACGGCGGCGGCGTCGCCATCGCCGTGGGCACCGAGAAGGACGGCCTCACCGACCGCGCCCTCAAGGCCGCCGACGAGCGCGTCCGCATCCCGATGGCGGGCACGGTCAACTCCCTCAACGCGGCCACCGCGGCGGCCGTCGTCGTCTACGAGGCGGTCCGCCAGCGCTCCTCCTGAGGGAGCCCGCGGCCTCCGCCCAGCACCCCGCGCGAACCGTGTGACGGGTGGTGCTGGAGGAGCGTAAAGCGCGTCACCCCGGGCGTGCAGGAGCCCCTCGGGGGTACCCGGGGCCGTGTCAAGAGCACCCCCTCGCGTGTGCGACCATGAACGGCATGCGAGTTGACCACGTCGTCTATGCGGCAGAGCGCGATGGCCTCAAGGCCACGGCAGCGCGCCTCGCGGAGCGAATCGGCGTCGAGCCGGTCGATGGGGGAGTTCACCCGCGCTTCGGGACGCGCAACATCATCCTTCCGCTGGCCCACGAGCGGTACGTCGAGGTCGTCGAGGTCCTCGACCACCCGGCCAGCGACAAGGCCCCCTTCGGGCAGGCCGTGCGGGCCAGGTCGGAGGCCGGCGGGGGCTGGTTGGGCTGGGTCGTCCAGGTCGACGACATCTCCGAGCAGGAGACCCGCCTGGGCCGCGAGGCCGTCCTCGGCAACCGGCACCGCCCCGACGGGGTCGAGCTGCGCTGGAAGCAGCTCGGCGTCAAGGGCCTGCAGGCCGACCCCCAGCTGCCCTACTTCATCGAGTGGGAGGCGGGTGTCCCGCACCCCTCCGACGACGCGCACACCGAGGTCACCATCGACTCGCTGCAGATCGCGGGCGACCCCGACCGCGTGCGCGACTGGCTGGGCCTGCCCGTCGACTACACCTCGTCGGTCATCGACTTCACCTTCGTCTCCCCGCACGGCACCCCCGGCCTCATGGCCGTGACGTTCGAGACCCCCCAGGGCGAGGTCACCATCTGACCACCGTCTCCTGACGTGACGAGGACCCCGGCCGCTGCGGCCGGGGTCCTCGTGCGTCCGGGCCCGTGATGGCGCTGACGCCGGCGACGGCGTCAGGTGACGGCGTCAGGTGCCTTCCGGGCTCCAGGTGCGCAGCCGCAGGCTGTTGCTCACGACGAGGACGCTCGACAGCGCCATCGCCGCGCCCGCGACCATCGGGTTGAGGACGCCCGCCACCGCGAGCGGGATGGCCGCCACGTTGTAGCCGAAGGCCCACACGAGGTTCATCTTGATGGTGCGCAGCGTGGCCCGCGAGAGCATGATCGCGTCGACCACCGCGGGGAGCTCGGAGCGCAGCAGGACGATGTCGGCGGAGTCGGCCGCGACGTCGGTGCCGCTGCCCATCGCGATGCCGAGGTCGGCCTGGGCCAGTGCCGCGGCGTCGTTGACGCCGTCGCCGACCATGGCCACCACCTTGCCGCGCTTCTGCAGGTCGGCGATCATCGCGTGCTTGTCCTCGGGGCGGACGTCGGCGATGACGCGGCCCACCGGGATGCCGACGTCGCGCGCCACGGTGAGCGCCGCCTGGTCGTGGTCGCCGGTGAGGAGGTAGGCCGGCAGGCCCGCAGCCGCGAGGTCGCGCACCGCCCGCTGCGAGCTGCGGCGCACGGTGTCGGCGACGGTGAACGAGGCGCGGGCGACGCCGTCCCAGCCGACCCAGACGGTGGTGCCGTCGACGGTGGGGCGGGCGAGCTCGCGGGGGACGTCGTCGAAGAGGTCGGCGCGCCCGACGGTGACGACCATGTCCTTGAGGAGGGCGCGGGCGCCGGACCCGGGGAGGGACTCGAAGCCGGTGGCCTTGGGGAGCTTGAGGGCACGACTGCCGGCCGCCGCGACGATGGCGCGGGCCACCGGGTGCTCGCTGCCGGCCTCGACGGCGGCGGCGGCGCGCAGGGCCTGGTCCTTGGGGAGCCGCCCGCTGGTGGCGACGTCGACGAGGGTCATCTCGCCGGTGGTCACGGTGCCGGTCTTGTCGAGGACGACGGCGTCGATGCGGCGGGTGTCCTCGAGGACGTCGGCGCCCTTGATGAGGATGCCGAGCCGCGCGCCGCGCCCCGTACCCACGAGAAGGGCTGTGGGAGTGGCGAGCCCGAGCGCGCAGGGGCAGGCGATGACGAGGACGGAGATCGCGACCTCGAGGGCGCGCCCCGGGTCGCTCGTGGCCGCCCACCAGCCGATGAACGTGGCCAGCGCGATGACGAGGACGACCGGCACGAAGACCGAGGAGACCCGGTCGGCGAGGCGCTGCACGGGGGCCTTGGTCGTCTGGGCCCGCTCCACGAGCCGGGCGATGCCGGCGAGCGTGGTGTCGGAGCCGACGCGCGTGGCCTCCACGGCGAGGCGCCCGTTGGCGTTGATGCTGCCGCCCACGAGCTCGTCGCCGGGGCCGACCTCGACGGGCAGGGACTCGCCCGTGACGAGGGAGGCGTCGACGGCGCTGGTGCCCTCGAGGACGCGGCCGTCGGTGGCGACCTTCTCGCCCGGTCGCACGATGAAGCGGTCGCCGACGGCGAGCTGGTCGACGGGGATGCGGACCTCGGTGGTGACGCGGGTGGTGGGGTCGACGCGCTCGACGGCGACGTCCTTGGCGGCGAGCGTCATCAGGCCGCGCAGGGCGTCGCGGCTGCGGTCGGTGGCGCGCGCCTCCATCCAGCGCCCGGCGAGGAGGAAGGTCGTGACGACCGCCGCGACCTCGAACCAGAGGTGGCCGGTCTCCTGGCCGGCCATCGCCATCCCGGTGCCGGCGCGGCCGGTGACGACGACGGCGACCGAGGACAGGTAGGCGGCCAGCACGCCGATCGACACGAGGGTGTCCATCGTGGAGGCGAGGTGGCGGGCGTTGAGCGCGGCGGCGCGGTGGAACGGCCAGGCCGCCCAGAGCACCACGGGGGTGGCGAGGACGAGCTGCACCCACGGGCTCGCCGGGAAGTCCAGGCCCGGAACCATCGCGAGGACGAGGACCGGCACCGTGAGCACGGCCGAGACCATGGCGCGGCGCTTGAGGGCGTCGCCCGCTGCAACGGCGTGGTCGAGGTGGTTGTCGTGGGAGGCGTGCTCGGTGTGGTCGTCGTGGGTCGCGGTGGTGGCGCTGTGGTCGCCGTGGTGCTGGGTCGGCCCCTCGGCCGCCGGCGTGGTCGGCTCGATGGAGGAGGCGAGCTGCGGGACCGCAGCGGCAGGTGCCGCGGACGACACATCCGTGAGCGACAGCATCCGGATCGGCTGGTGCACCGGTGTGCCCCCGCGCCCGGCGACCTCGGCCCCGTACCCGGTGGAGCGGACGGTCTTGAGCAGGTCCTCGACCGTGACCGGGTCGGCGTAGCGGACGGTGGCCTTCTCGGTGGCGAGGTTGACGACGGCGTCGACGCCCTCGAGCTTGCCGAGCTTGTTCTCGATCCGCGCGGAGCAGGAGGCGCACGTCATCCCGGTGATGGCGAGGTCGACCTCGTGGACCTCGTCGGCGGGGCGGTCGGTGGTCTGGGTCATGTCAGCTCCTCACGAGGCGCGCGATGGCGGCGCTGGCCTCGGCGACCTTGGCGGCCGCGGCGTCGTCGGACTCGCGCGCGGCGTCGACGACGCAGTGGGCGATGTGCTCCTCGAGCAGGCCCAGGCTCACGGCCTGGAGGGCGCGGGTCACGGCGCTGACCTGGGTGAGGACGTCGATGCAGTACGCCTCCTCCTCGACCATCCGCGCGATGCCGCGGACCTGGCCCTCGATGCGGCGCAGCCGCTTGAGGTGGTCGTCCTTGTGGTCGGAGTACCCGGGGTGGGTCATCGTCTGCTCGTTCACGGCCATGCCAACAGCATACCCCCAAGGGGTATTCCCGCCACCGGGCGGGGTCAGCCCAGGTGCTCCTTGACGAGCTTCTTCGGCGCGCGGGTGGCCCAGGCGTCGGTGACCACCTCGGCGAGCTCGACGTACTCGAGCTCGGGGAGGTCGCGCTCGCGGAGCAGGACGTAGTCGTAGCCGTCGAAGTGCGTCGTGGTGAACCAGGGCGGGCCGGTCTGGAGGATGGCCTGCTTGTCCTCCGGCCCGGGCACGACGACGGCGATGACGTCGGGCAGCACCTCGCCGGTGTCGGGGTCGACGGCGTCCTTGCGCGGCCCGCGCCACAGGAGGAACTTCTTGCCCCGCACGGCGTAGGCGGGGTGCTCGGCGGTGCCGTCGTTGGACACCTCGGGCAGCGCCATCGCGAGGGCGTCGACGTCCTCGCGGGAGAGCGGGAGCGGTTCGGAGCCGGCCATGGGTCCACGGTGTCACATCGTGGTGGTGGGGTGGGGCAGGCACCTCGGGCCGGGCGGGCTGGGTGGCCGGTAGCGTCGGGCGGGTGGAGAGGGAGCGGTGCGAGCTGGCTGACGTCGTCGGCGCGTGGGCGCGCGGCTGGGCGCGGGCGCGCGGGGTTCGTCCTGTTGAGGTGCGGCCCGGGGTGTGGTGGGCGCGGCTCGATGCCGAGAGCCGACGCGAGGAGTACGTGCTGGCCTCGCCGTCGGTGGCCGATCTTGCTGTGCTCGCTGCGGAGCACCGTGCCGACGACCGGGTGTGGGTGACGGCGATGCCGCCGCCCGCCGAGGTGCCTTCGGGGTTGGACGTGCTCGCGCACGCCGAGGCGCTGATGTCGCGGCCCTTGGATGACGTTGGCGCGCCGTTCCGCCCCGGCCTGGTGGCCGAGCACCTGCACGACGACCCGTCGGTGGTGCACGTGTCCTACCGTGTCGACGACGAGCAGGCGGCGCGGGGAGTCGTCTCCGTCATCGGCGAGGTCGCGGTGTTCGACAAGATCCTCACCGAGGACGCCTTCCGCCGGCAGGGCTTGGGCCGCGACGTCATGACCGCCCTGACGCTCGAGGCGCTCTCGCGTGGGGCCACCCGGGCCCTGCTCGTCGCCAGCCCGGAGGGTCAGGCGCTGTACGGCGCCCTCGGCTGGAGCACGGTCCAGCCGGTCCACACCTTCGCCCCGAACTGAAATCGTGGGGCTTCCCGCCGGGCCGGCGATCGGGCACGCTGGGTGGATGGGTTCCGGTCGTCTGGAAGGGGTGTCGAGGTGGAGATCGAGCGGCAGGAGATCGTCGACCAGCTCCGCGGTCGCAACGAGGACGAGGCCGCCGACCGCGCGGAGGCTGAGCTCCCCGATGTCGTCGACACCGACGAGCACGCGGACCTGCTCCATCGGCTCGGGATCAACCCCGCCGACCTGCTCTTCGGTATCGGCGGAACCTTCGGCTGACGCTGGGAAGTCGGGCTGCGTGTCGGCGCGGAGGCCGCAGCGAAACCTGGGCTGGGACCCCGCCGCCGCGGCCCGGCAGATCTACCCTTGAGGCATGAACACCGTGCATCTCACCGACGAGGAGTTGGAGATCGCGCGCCACGGGATGACCGCCTATCTCCACAGTTTCGGACACGACGAGGCTGACACCGTCATCCTCATCCGGGCGGTTCTCGCCCGACTCGCCGCCGCCCAGCCCGACCTCCTGGCCCCCGCCGCAGTTGGCTGAACAGCGGCTCGATCCACCTCCGACGAGGGCAGACGTGCCGGTCGAGGGTCAGGCGCTGGACGCGCGGTGCAACCGGAGGTAGTGCTCCATCCTCCAGCGCGCGAGCATCCTCCGCTGGATGCCCCCGGCAGCGGCCAAGGGCTCGTCCGCGCTGACGATGGTCGGTTCGCTCACGGCGTGCGCGACGCCCTTCCACCGCACGGTCCCGCCGCCCGCCGCCTGGAGGTTGCGCACCCAGTCGGTGCCGGAGCCCCAGGGCAGCGCGACAAACAGCGAGTCAGTCGTGGACGCCGCGATGGCGATGGGCGTCGTGTAGCTCTTGCCGCTCTTGCGTCCGCGGTGCTCGGCCGTCGCCCAGAGCGGGAAGAACCTGGAGCCTGCGGCCATGACGGCGACCCGGTTGAACTTCTGCGCCCCAGCAGGGGGGCGCTTGGCGTTGGTGGCCACCCACACATCCTGCGCCCGTGAACCGCCCATCGGCCAGCCCTGAACCAGGAGCCGCCGGACCCCGTGCGGAGCAAACTACCAACCGGACATGCGGATGTGCGGGAGCTGGAGGCATGCGTCTCTTCGCCCACGTTGGGGGATGAAGCTCAGCGCCCACTTGCCCGCCAGCGTCGTCGCCCAATGGACCGTTGACGCAGATGGCTCACAACGGCTTGCCCTCGACCTGGTCTGCCAGCGATGCGAGTTCCTCTGACATCGTTCGAAGAGCCGATGCAAGGTCACCGGTCTTGACGGAGACCTTGTCTTCGGCATCGACACCGTAGAACGGTTCGTCGTCAACGAACTCACGCAAGCGTTGCTTTACCCCGCCGGTGATGGACGCTAGTTCATCTTCCATTGGGGCCATCGCGGCGGTCGCCACCGAAAGCCACTCCTCGTGCCGAGACGCCGCATCCTGAATAGCTAGCCAGACCAACGCCAGCACGGCCCGCCGAGTCAGCTGCTCGAGCAAGAGGGCCTTCAGAACCAACGGGGCTCGGGCCTCTTCAGCCGCACCCAGGCCATCTGCGTACCTCTGGAGCCGGGTAAATCTCCAAGGCCGGTCATCACCTAGCATGTCTAGGCCGGAGAAGACTAGGTCCAAGTCGTAGGCCGGGATCTCTCCGGGAAAACTCCGTCGAGCGCGCCAAACCTTCAGGATTGTCTCGACAATCTCCAACCGCTGCGCAAGGGTTACCGCATCTTCATGGTCGAAGGCGGTTACGAGGGCGGCGAGGTGATGTGCCATCCATTGAGCCGTCAAATCGTGGTCATCACAGCCTGCGGCAAGCTTCCGACCGAGTTCGAGCGCAGCTTCAGTACTCGGTCCACCCTCCATCCGGAGCGATGAGATAAACCTTTGAGGACCAGTCGATCCATCCGAGTTCATCGGATTCCTTTCGTTCATAAGACGATCTACGTACGTCCCGTCGCAAGTTCACTTGAACGACCAAGGTCATGTCGACCTCGGTCAGGACCTTCGTGAGGAACTCCGAATCCACGGCCAACTGTTGGCCACTCGTTCCGCTTCGGTAGTCGCGATTGCGCTGCTCGGTGTCATCCCAGACCAGGCTGCGAAACACCTCTGTATCCCCGTTGGTCCACGCTCGAAGATCGCAGTCGCCCACGAGCCCGAAGCGGTCGACGATATCGGTTCCGGGGCGGGAGGGCGGGAAGACGACGTTCCTCCCGATCTCGTCATGCTGGTCTATCGACTCTTGGAAGGACGATGTATCGATCCACGGAACTAGCCGAAACAACGATCCAGCCCCGTAGCTGTCCCCGTACTCGTCACCGACGTCGTCCGTAGTGGGGAGGCGCGCGTGGCCCCCCAGCACATTCGTTTGCAGCGCAGCGAGGTAAGAAGGAGCGGTCACATGTGGGATCAATGCACTAGAAACGCTGACCTCTTCGGCCATTGCATCGAACGTTGTGTCATAGGAGGCATGAACCACGATCCAATCGGTGCCTTGGCGAACTACGGATTCAAACGCCGCGGGCGCCAAAGACCACCTCCAGGTGTCGCTCGAACGGCCCGCGATACGCAGTTCGGGCGAGGGCACGGGAGGCGCGTCTCTCCGGTCCGATAGCCAGCGGCCATCGCGTCGCTTCGGCAAGAAATCGTTGAGCCAGGATGTGTATTCATCGAGTTGAGACTCTGGCTCCTTGAACGCCTTCAGCGTCTGCGCAAGGTCAGCACCAAGCGTCAGGAGGGAATGCACCGCGGAGTAGAACGAGAAGTCCTCTTCTTGGGGCCAGCTTCGATGGTCAGCGTATGAACCGCCGTCCCCGAACACGCCCGCGTCGTGGCGCGGGTCTCTTGCGTCGTCGTCATACCCGGTGAGGTCCAAGGCGATGGCCTCCGCCTTCTCAGCCAAGACCTGCTCCGTCGTTCCAAACGCCCGGGCGAGGGCTCCCGCCCAGTACTGCTGGAAGTCAAAGAAGAACGGGTAACCGCCGCCTTGCGAGTCTATGTCGGCCATGCCTTGGAAGGGGTCCCTCCGTGTCCGCCTCTCCCGCCAGTCCAGCTCCTCCCACTCCGCTAGCACGCGGCGGGACAGTCGGGTCGCCGATGCCAGCGTTGGTTCGACTGTGCCGTTCTCGGACAGAATTCGGAGCGTCCGCTGAGCCAAGACCTGGTTGGCCGCATGGGGTGGACCATCGAGCACATTGAGAATCCAGGGAACAAACCGATCTAAGAGATCCGCGCCTGGCTCCGGTGCCGCCCGCTCGAGTGCAAATAGCAGCCACATCCGCGAATGGAGCTCATATCTGGGGAATCGGGCGTCATGGAACGGACTAGGGTCGTTCGTTCCGTCAGCGAACCTGGCGAGTTCGGTAAGCGTGCTTTCGTCGCCGATCTGCACCAACAGCAGCACCACGTGTGCGGCCTGCCATCGGCGAGCAATTGCAGCGTCCCCTAGGGCCGCCCAGATCAGGCCGGCAAGGCCCACGGCTAGCTCGTCGGGAGCCTTAGGGACGTTGCTCCACACGCCGTCTGCCGCTGTGGCAGGCGGCGCAAGGTCGTCGAATAGGGCGGCGAGCGCGTCGAACACGAGTCGCGCCTGTGCGGCGTCGAGTGTACGAGCGAGGTGAGATGCCAAGCTGAAGTATTCCTCATATTTCAGCGTGTGCGCCTTGTCGCCCAGCTGAACGAACCCAGTTTCAAGAATGGATTCCCTCGATACCCCGGCTGCCGCGGCGAAGTTGGTCAACTCGGTACGGTCGTACCAGCGCGTTGCGATGTCCGCCGCGAACCGGTGGGCAAACTCGGCTACCAGGTATGCGATCGACGCATTCAGGCCGGCGCTTGGAGTCTGCTCCGATGCGTAGGTCGCCGCGACAACGAAGTCCTCTTCGCGCGCCTCGAGCGAGTCGGCCAGCGCTCGGACGGCATCGGCCAGCTTCGCGGGATTCCTCCGCAGTGCTCGACGAACGACCTTCCGACGAACGTCGGAGTACCACTTTGCTTTTGCGAAAGCGCCGTCCCAACCTTCAGGAGCGGTGAAGTCGAAGCGCTTGACTATCTTCGAGGGCTTCGGAACCCTTGATTGATGCCAACTTAGGGACGTGCTTCTACTGTTGTCTTCCCGCGCCACTTCACCGGAGCGCCGGGCATGTTTGATGAATTCGGAGTAGATGGCGTTTAGATGGTCCACTTGTTGCGCTGGAATTTGCTGGACCACTGCCGCCCATTGGTTCGGGGCTCCCAACGCGGTGACGGCAAGCGCCCCGATGGGCCCATCCGTTTTCGAAGCGCTCGTCATTATTGGACTCAGTAGACGGTCGAACGACAAGCCTCGTCGGTCTCGCTGTCTCGACGCGGCCGCGTAGTAGCTCGGAGGGTGCATGCTAAAAAGCGGTTCGGCGACCCGCGAAACGTCTGTTCCTTCGCCGGAGTTGAGAATCTCGCCAATCTGAAGGAGTCGGTACGCCCGCTCTGGTTCCGCGCCGCTTGAGAGTTGATGAGCAGTGTTCGTGAGGGCGTACCAACGCGCAGGCAGGTCGTCGCCCACGAGTTTTGCCTCTGCGTCGGCGATGTTGAAGATGGCGCGTGCCTCGGTTTCACTCGTCGCCAGGATTGCGCGTGCCAGTTCGACGAGCTCATCAACGCGCATGTCTGCGTTGGTTCGGTCCTTCTGAGCCGCATTTAGGGCTCGGTTCACTGCCGCGATCGCGAACTCCGCCAGCGCAGTGTCGCGGGCTGAACACCTGATGGCAGTGAGTTGGGAACGTCCGAGCGCCTCTCCTGTCGCCTCGTGCCAGGCTCCGAACTGACTGGTGATTGCGGGATCAGGGACGATACTCAGAATCCGAATTGCAAAGTCTGCGGAGGCGTTGAGGCGAACGAACGGCTTTTCGTATCGATGCGCCACCACAAAGTCGCCCGCGGAGAGCGCTGCGAGTTCTTGCCTGACGGGCTCGACGGGCCCGTCAAGCACTGCGTTAACTAGGCAGGTAGCCCAAGGAAGAAGTTGAGGAATGTTCTCCTTGAATGAGCGGGTGTCCCGATCATCGAGCGATGGGTCTTTCGAAAGGCGCTTCATGAGCTCCGGGCTCACGAGGCCCTCCAGACCCAGGGGGTTTCCGGAGAGACGTGCTCTGAGCGCATGGCCGAGAATGCAGCTGGTAGGTAACAGGCCGGACCAGTGCTCGCCGGCGTGATTCCCGAGGGGTACGAGGTGAACATCGAGGATGCGGAGTGCTTCTGAGTTCGTCACGGCGGCGAGGCGGACGGCGTGCAGCATCGCCCACGCAACACCCCGAAGGTCTTTGTCGAATAGGTAGCTCCCCCGCTCATGCACGAAGGGCTTCTCGCGCGCGCTCAGCATCTCCGCGAGCGCATGGGTGGCACCGTCCGAGGGGGCCACGCAGTAGTCGAACATCGTCTCGATGACGCCGAGTTGGATGTGCTTCCTCGATGCGGCAAGAACCACTAACTCGGACAGTTCGTCGGTCCGGCCGGCGTCCGCGAGCCGAGAGGCGAACTTGGCGCTAACTTCGCGTACGAAGTCGCTGGGCCGCCAGCCGGCGAGAAACCGAACTCCGGCGCCGGCGCCATCGAGATTGGTGATGGCAAGGGCGAGAGAGGCAATCTCGTCGGAGGTGATCTCTGCATGAAGGTCACGGCGTGCGGATTTGTCCAGCTGGAGGATTGCGCCAATTGTGCCGTATGAGGCGGTGAAGCGGGCACGACCAATGTCACGACGATCCTCCAGACTCGACAGCATTAAAGCTTCGACATGGAGATTTGAACCGGGCCAGTCAGCGGTGAGCTCGCGCCCACTGCACAAGGCGTCGACAACGTCCCGATCGAGGAACCTGGCAGCGATGTCGGGGTTGGATCGGAGCAACTTCATACGGCGTGCGTGTCCGGAGGAAAGGGTGCCCGCCTTCACTGCCAAGAGCGCTGCGTCACTGTTACGCCTCGCTCGCAACGCGGCTCCCAAGGCGAACCGTGCACGCGCTCGCGCAATTTCCTGTGCCTGCAGGTCATCGATCTCGGCCGGAAGCCCTTCGTCGGACAGCGCCAGCTGTACTAGCTCATCGACCATACGGGCTTCAAACAGCAACTGGGGCAGCACAGTAGCGATGTAGGGCGAGTCAGCCGAGTGCGGAATCACCCGGGTCGCGAAGTCGCGCATCTCAGAGGAGTCAAGGCTGTGGTTGTTGGTGAACCACGTCTCGGTTGGTTCGTCACGGAACTGCAGCGCGTTGTTGGTGAGATGAAGCCCTCTGCCGAGCGCGACTGCGAAGCTGCGTATCGCGTCTTCGCTGACGTCGGTGACCTTCGCGAGATCAGAAAGTGGAATGGTCGGATGCATGGTGGCGAGCGCTTGGCACAAACGCTTCAGTTCGTTAGGGAGCAGGTGCCCTTGGGTCGCAACTTTCTGCACCTGTTCTGCAAGCAGGGTGTCGAGGGGCTCCCCCGGTCGTTTGGTGGCAATTTGTAGCGCTGAGACTGCCTCGGCCGCCGTATGCGCACCTTCCATCGCCATCGCCTGAACTCGTGGGTTGCCGGTACTCAGCGTATGGAACTGAGCACCGTGGGCCTCCGATGCCGCGGGAAAGTGAGTCCGCAGGTGGGCCAGTGTTTGGAGTGGATTGAAACCGGTCAAGGGGATCTCGCGGGCGCTGTCGTGTAGTTCCAACAGTTCTTTGCGCTCGGGGCGGCACAGTGCAACTAAACGAAATCCTGTGGGCCAATCGATGTCGAACAGGTCGGCCACGAATGAGCGTTCATCGAACTTTGCAGCCGCCATCACAGCGTTATCCGCAGCGTCAATAACTATGGTGAGGAACGATCCTGCCTTTGCATCTGCCAGGTGTTCGCACGCCTGACGGACCTTGTTCGCGAACGCACGAACGTAGTCTCCGTGATCCGCGATCTGCGACGGGATCAGAGCGGAGCTGAGACCCTTGCTTGCTAGTTCATTCGCCATCTGGGTTAGTGCCACTTTGTGCCCGTGCCGTCGCTGACTGATTTGGCGGTAGTCGCCACCCGCAAAGCAGTCGAAGACTAGGGTCACGGAGTCGTTGGACAGTTCATCCTTCAGCATTCCGGTAAAGATGGACTTTCCAACGCCACCGTGTGCGGTAAGAAGCAGTTTAGTTTCAACGCCAGCGCGAAGGATGGCAGCCACATTGTCGACGTCTGACGTTCGGATCACGTGTTTGAGGTCTTCGAAGGCAGGCATTGCGGGAAACAGCTGATCCTCGGTCGTACGGAGAGTGACGAGCAGGTCGTGGCGCGTGAGGGTGTTCGACTTGACCTCGAATGTCGCCATGCGAGACACCTGATTCATAAGGTCTGCGAGCTCGGACCCGGTGCCGCCGCCCGGGATGTAGCTCTTCAGCTCGTCGGCCAGAATGCGTTCAACATCGACCACTCCGGCAGTGCCATCTTCGACCGTGAACTGCTGAAAAAACTGCTTCTCTGCGTTCGTACCGGCCCCGAGCCCGAGGGCATCTCGGAGGTACTGGCCCTCGGTCTGATGAGTCAGCGGTTGCCCCCCCGCCAGGTCCAGCAGGGATTGGCGAACCTTGTGGTTGAGGGGCCTGTTCGTTACGAAGCTGAACTCGACACCGTCGGCCTCATCGTCGGCCAATGCGGAGCGATAGATTTGCGCGAACTTGCTCAGGGTGTTGGAGAGTCCAGAGCCTGTGAGTGGTTCGTCGATTCGAAGCGAGGAGTGCTTCAGTTGGTGGTACCGGATACGAGTAGGTGGTGCGTCCGGGCTCGGACCGAAGTACTCAGCGACATCGATGATTTCCTCGCCCGGGACGGTCTCTTCGGGCGCAGGTCCTTCAATGCTGATCGCTTGGAGGTTGCTGGTCGAATCGAGAAGCCGCAGCGCGCGGAGGGAAGCCCAAAGGTAGTGAAATCGATCGCCACTTCGTGATGCGCGAACAGTGTCAGCGGCAGCCATAGGTTGACCCAACTCCTTCGCTGACGGATGCTTCTCGGGATCGGCGTAGCAGAGGGTGGTGTGACCACCTTGCCGCTGTTTCGAGCCTATGCCGGTTCAGCCACATGGAGGGGGCGGACTCACCCAGAGAAGGCAACATGCAGCGGTCACCCGATGAAGAGTGAAGCCTTGAGACGCTGCCCCGAGGCCGCGACAGGAGAACCTACGTCCTCGCGTCTGCGCTCAACCCAACTCATCTGCAGGAGGTCCATCCAGCCAGTGTTGCGGACTCGCGGACCTCGATCGTGCCCTCGCAAAGGACACCACCCACCCGGCTCAAAGTGGACTGCCTGCACCGGGTTCGATGTGTCATTCCGCCGCGCCGCTGATCGTGGTGATGCGCCCCTTGTCGTCGGGTTCGGCGTGCGTGCATGAACCGTGTCTCCGAGCGGGTGACGACGAGGTCGTCAACGCTGTTGCCGTCTCCTTCGTCGAGGACTTCGGCGCCTCTCCCGGTGTCAAATGCTCTGCTGGAGCGTGGGGAAGCCGTCTGGGCGCCAGAATGTGGTGACACGGGACGCTGGGTGCTCCGCTTGTCCGTGGTTATCAGTCACAATGGCTGGGTGTGGAGACTGAAGAATTCCAGGGGACTCTTCCTGAACAGCAACAATATGGCTCAGGACCGCAGCATCTGGTCCTACGTGGCGGCGGAACTCGCAGGGGCGGCCACGACCCAGGAGGCGCGAAATGCAATAGATGAGTACACTGCGCGTCCCGAATGGCGGCTCCTTTCTGATTTTGCCCCAAACAGGTCAAACTGTCCCATAGTCGAGCGAAACGCCGTCTCGTTGCATGGCAAGCTCCCTTCGCGCTGGTCGGCCCTGGCGGACAATATCTTTTACGGTGTTACGCTTGACGGCCTACCGAATGCCGAAGCTCACAACCAGCGATTCGCCGCGATCGTCAGTGTCTCTCTTCAGTTTATCTGGATGATCGAGTCCTATGTGCTGGCATACGATGCAATGTTGTACTCATTCCGCGAGCACGCTCGAGCGTACGAACGAGGAGACGTGCCGACCTATCATCAAGAGGAACTGGTCAACTCCCGGGAGGCTTGGCGGCGGTTGGAGAGGGCTGCAGAGGGCTGGCGGGACGAGTTTAAGATCGACCCCGGAGATCAATCCATACACCTATATGTGCCCGGACGCGAAGCGGCTGACATAGACGAGGCAGTTCAGTCGGTCGTGACGTTCACCCTCGGGCATGAGCTTGCGCATCACATTCTCGGCCATACCAGTAAGAACAGTGAACGTCGCGCGAAGGAAGCGCGAGCAATGCTTCTGTGTGAACTCAGCGAAACGTCCCGTGCATTCATCGAAAGCTACCCTGCGAATCAACAGAAGGAACTTCTATGTGACGCGATGGCCTTCAAGATCGTTGCCGGGTCCTTTTCGGATGGAACTACTGGTGAACGGGACTATAAGAGTGCATATAACGCCATCATTGGTGGCTGTTTCAGCCTTCTTGCTTTGGCGCATGTGGGCGAACACTGGATCGAGCAGCGCTCGGGCGAGACGCATCCGTCGTTCCAAGTTAGATGGCAAAGTCTGCTGCTCATTGCTTTCGAAACGTGGGAAGGATGGCAGCGAGATCGCTCGGGTGGTCACCCCTTAGATCTGACCCACCAACTACGCATGTTCGTCGACAGTGCATTCACGAACTGGCTAGGTATGCGCGGATGGCCAGCCGCGGAGGGGAACGCTGAAGTCTCCGACGCCGAATTCCAAGACGCGCTCTACCGTCTCTACGTGCAAACCTGGGACGAAAGAATAGGAAGGAAATATCCACCTGAGGGTCTCTATGAGTGGCCGCGACCTCCTGAGTTCCTAGCTAACGCGCGTGCTAACGACCCGTCCAACAAATGAACTCATCGGCCGACCTGATCACAACGGTACGTGCGGCGCTGGCGGGTAAGGACGGAGATCGACGAAGCCAACATGCGCCAAGGAATGGTGGCCACGTGGGGTCCGCTGACCACTGTGGCATCCACGTTTCTCTTGGCGACGATCACCGCTCGTCTGCCCTGGCTGACCATGGCGATGGCCGAAGGTGCTCTGGAAGCGGCCGAGTACTCACAGCCGCTGTGTCGGTCAGCTCGACACTGGCCTATTGGAAGCGCAGCCCGCGCACGTTCAGACATGCCGCGCTCAGCCCGTGCCCCAGGGGACATCTACGCTGTCTGCGTGACGCCGACTTGGTCAGGTCCTTTTGGGCCGGCATTCGCTGCGCTTGTTCGGGAACGGCTGCAGGGAGTGGCCGGTGTGGAGATTGACGTTCGGCGCATCGACCCAAACATCTCGACACACGGCAGTTACCTCGTGGATGCTGGCTGGTCTGATGGCGGCGTCCCAACGGAAGTGGCGGACTCCATCGAAGAAGTTCGTGTCATGGATGAGTACGCCGAAGACGTGGGAGCCGAGGTGGCCCTGCGCTACATCGCCGCCAGGGCTGCCGGTATGACGAAGTCGGCATCTTGGGTTGAGGCGGGTCGCTGACGAGTCGCGATCGACGTGCGCACATGCCGCCACACGCCAGAGTCCGTCGCGGTCCGAGCCGAACCAGGACTGATCTCCAGAACGATGGCTACCCTCGTTGAGTGAGCGAAAGGGACCTAAGCGCGAGTGGCCTCGCTACCAGTGTCCGCCGGAGTGCTCGGCCCCTGCGCGTGGGCCGGCGCCGTGGAAGGCTGCCGACCCCCCTGACTACGAAGGGCCGCGACCTGGGGCCGAATCGATCCTGATCTCACCTACGGGTGTGGCACATCGTTTGGACTGCATGCACCTTCCTGAGTATGCGCATCTGGTGCCGCCTAAGTGGGGCTGGACAGCCACGGCCGAGTTGTGGCCCCGAATTGGGCCGCACGTCGTTTTGGCGACTGAAGGCAACCTGGCACGCGTCGCAGAGCGCCGGTGCCTCGATTGCGACGAGCTCTACTAGAGAAACCTCTACGGCCATTCACCGGCAGCATCGTGACTCTGGTCATCACGATGGAGGTGGCTCTACGCTGCGGGGCTCTGATCAGAAGAGACGACAGTAGGCAGGCCTAGGGACTCTCGTGCATGAAGAGCCAAGGCGTTCCGAGCGGCAGACATACTCGCCACGGCCGGAGCCACGGCTTGTTCAGCGGTCCGCTGCGATGAGCGGCGTGTACGGAAGAGGCGCCTCGGCTGTGCGCCCTTGGCCGAGGCAGTAACCGCCTCGATGACCTGTGCCGCGGTCGCTACGACCTCATCCCCGAGTCGGGCGGTCTCGTGGTTGTGGCCAACCCAGAGTCGCGAATTGGCTCGCACCATGTGCTCCATCTCGACGTTCATCGGTTCGAACAGAGCAACCCAATCCATTGGCACCTTCGCACGCAGCACGTGGTCCACCAGCCCACCCACCGTGGCGTGAGCATTGGAGTGTCCGCGCACTTGCGTCATACGAGAGTGAAGCTGCGTTGACCTCGTGAGCAACTCAACGACCGCCCCTTGTAGATCCGCGTGACGCGCGGCTAGTGCCTCGCGCCGGGTTCGACGGATCTCAACCCATACCGCCCCCGAAAGTGCGAGCAGCGCGGCCACGAGGGTGCCGCCAAATCCCCAGAGTGCTGTTGCCATGGCGACGACCCTACGAACGTGGTCCGACACTCGCGCGAGGGCTGTGCTCGGCTATCACCGGCTTCCTGACATGCCGCAAGCGGCGCTATCGCTCTGCGACCCTTGCGGCGGGCTGGATCTCAACGTTCAAGGATCGAAGACGAGCCAGGCTCATAGATGCTTGGCCGTTGCTCTGGGTGGGGCCTGCAACGGTGAGAGCAACGTCCAGTGGGCCGTTGTAGACAACTTCGTGAGGGACTCCCACAACGCGCGAGAGCCGGAGCACGATCAACGACTCCGCATGTCCTTGAGACGTCGCGCGCAGCGCCACACCTCTGGCTCCGTAGGTCGCCTTGATCTCGACTTTTCGCCCGTCTCCAGCGACCGCGTCGTGGCCCGTTGAAGACGCCGTGACGAGGGTGAGGTCGAAGAGGGCTTCCGCCGCTGCCTCACCAATGGAACCGACGAGGTGCCCGTCTAGGGGAAACCGCCTGCCTGGATGCATCGACTCGAGCTCAGCGACCACATGATGAAGTCGCTCTACTAGTTCCGCTGTGCGCGCACTTCTCTGGCCGTGATCTGGCATGCGGTGATCATCCCTGATGCCTTCTCGAAGCAAGTGACAACCGCACATGCCGCTGTCGCACCGTTGGTTGCGTCACGCTGACATTCCGGCAGTGGCTCCCGAGCTTTAGCGCCCCAAGCAGCCGTTGACACCCAAGCCCGTCCGCAAGACGGTGACGCAAAACCGGGAAGCGGGTGGGGCAATGTCGGACGACGACCCGGTCGTGTCGTGGGGAGTGGTTGGCTCGGCGTCGATCGTGACCGGGCTCGGGGTGTTCGGAGGCATGCTGCTCGGTGCGTGCGCTGCCGCGTGGCAGTGGTTCAACCGGCCGCAACCGCCTCCGTCCCCGACGCCCTGACGCTGAGCCCGCGGGGTCGTTGGCCGTCTGGTCAGAGCTCGAGGGTGAGGAAGGTGCTGTGGCGGTCGGGGTGGTAGGTGCCGAAGGGCTCGCAGGGCGTGAAGCCGGCGCTCGTGTAGAGGGCCCGGGCAGCGTCGAACAGCGGGACGACGCCGGTCTCCAGGCTGACCCGTGACGCACCCGAAGCCCGCGCCTCACCCAGGGCGTGCGCCAGCAGTACCCGCCCCAGCCCGCGACCACGAACGGCGGCGGACGTCCTCATCGTCTTGATCTCGAGGTGCCCGGGCCCGACCTCCTTCAGCGCGACCGACCCGACCAGCGCGCCATCCAGCTCGGCCACCCAGAGCCGCACCCAGGGCACCCGGAACTGGTCCAAAGTCAGGGCGTGCCGCGACTCCGGAGGTGCCGTGGGCTCCATCTCGGCCAGGTGCTCGGCCAGGAGGGCAGCAACCCGAGGGTCGGAGAGGTCGGCCGCAACGACCCGCACCTCGCCCGACGACAACGACGCGCTCACCGCAGGTGGTCGACGAGCTCCGGCGCGAGCCCGACGTAGGTGGCGGGCGTCATCGCGGCGAGCCGCTCTTCGACATCAGACGGGAGGCCGAGGGACTTCACGAAGGCGACGAGGTCCTCGCGACCGATGCGCCGGCCGCGGGTGAGCTCCTTGAGCCGCTCGTACGGCTCCTCCATCCCGGGGACGCCGGCGGCGCCGAGCGCGCGCATCGCTGACTGGATGGGCTCGCCGAGCACCTCCCAGTTGGCGTCGAGGTCGGCCTCCATCGCGGTCGGCACGGCATCGAGGCCGTCGAGACCGCGGGCGGCGTTGTCGATGGCGAGCAGGCTGTGCCCGAACGCGGAGCCGATGTTGCGCTGCATCGAGGAGTCGGTGAGGTCGCGCTGGAGGCGGCTCTGCACGAGCGTCGCGGCGAGGACGTCGAACAGGGCGTTACTCACCTCGAGGTTGGCCTCGGCATTCTCGAAGCGGATCGGGTTGACCTTGTGCGGCATCGTCGAGCTCCCGACCGTGCCCTGTCCCCGCACCTGGGCGAAGTAGCCCATCGAGATGTAGGTCCAGACGTCGGTGCACATGTTGTGCAGCACGCGGTTGAACCGGGCGAGGTCGCTGTAGAGCTCGGCCTGCCAGTCGTGGCTCTCGATCTGCGTGGTGAGCGGGTTCCACGTGAGGCCGAGGTGCTCGACGAACTCGCGGCTGAGCTCCTGCCAGTCGGCACCCGGGACGGCGGCGACGTGCGCGCCGTAGGTGCCGGTGGCGCCGTTGAGCTTGCCGAGGAACTCCGCGTCCTCGATGCGGGCGAGCTGGCGCTGGAGCCGCCAGGTGAGGACGGCCAGCTCCTTGCCCATCGTCGTCGGCGTGGCCGGCTGCCCGTGGGTGTGGGCGAGGAGGGGGACGTCGCGCAGGTCGGACGCCATCGTCGCGAGCTTCTCGACGAGGGCGGTCGCGCGGGGCAGCCACACCTCGTGGACCGCGCCCTTGACCATGACCGAGTACGACAGGTTGTTGACGTCCTCGCTCGTGCAACAGAAGTGGATGAGCTCGGCGAGGCCGCGGTCCTCATCGGCCGGCGCGATGTCGGTGAGCCGCTTCTTGAGGAAGTACTCCACCGCCTTCACGTCGTGCTGGGTGACCCGCTCGGTGGCGGCCATCTCCTCGATCTCCGCGGTGCCGAAGGTGCGCACGACGTCGCGCAGCGCGTCCTGCTCGGCGGCGGTGAGACGGCGGACGCCCGGGACGACCTCGCGCTCGGTGAGGTGGATGAGCCACTCGACCTCGACGTGCACCCGTGCCCGGTTGAGCGCCGGCTCGCTGAGGTGGTCGACGAGGTCGGCCACGGCACCGCGGTAGCGCCCGTCGAGCGCGCCGAGGGCGATGGGCGGCTCGGCGTCGGCGAGGTGGGTCGAGGCGGCGAGGCTGGTCGCGTCGGAAGCCATGCCCCCATCCTCCCAGAGCCGCAGGGGTGCCCTGTCCGCCCGTCCGGTGAGGGAGCGGGGCCGGGTCAGGCGCGGTCGCGGGCGTCGAGCTCGGCGCGGACGTGCTCGACGATGCCCGGCACCGCGGCCGTGATCTCGGCGTACGTCTGGTCGTACGCGGGGTCGGTGCCGTACCAGGGGTCGTCCATGCCCAGCTCGCCCGCGGCGACGGCCTCGGGGTCGAACGAGCGGAACAGGTGGATGGCGGCGCGCTCGCCGTCGTCGTGGGCCAGGGCGTTGAGGCGGCGCACGTGGCCGTGGTCGACCGCGAGGACGAGGTCGGCCTCGGCGAACCAGTCGGCCTCGAACTGGCGGGCGCGGTGGTCGGACCAGCCGCGGTCGACGTGCCCGTTGCGGCGCATCACGGCGGCCGTGCGCGGGTGCATGCCGTTGCCATGCTCCTCGTCGGAGGTGCCGGCCGAGTCGACGACGACGCGCCCGCCCAGCCCGGCCTCCTCGAACGCCTCGCGCAGCAGGTACTCACCCATCGGCGAGCGGCAGATGTTGCCGGTGCACACCACGGTGACGCGGTACGGCTCGTCCTCCCCGGTCATGCGTCGAGGTTGAACCAGGTCGGGACGCCGGCGAGGAAGTCGGCGCGCTCCATCCGGCCGGCGCCGGCGGGGATGCGGCCCCACAGGGGTGCGCCGGTGACGGCGGGCAGGTCGGTGAGGTTGCTCTCCTCGGCCAGGCCGGGTTCGTCGGGCCACGACCCGATGATGACGCCGAGCAGCGGGAGCGACCGCGCCGCCAGCGCCTCGGCCGTGAGCGCCGCGGTGTTGAGGGTGCCCAGCCCGGCGCTCGCGACGAGGACGACCCCGCAGCCGATGCCCTTGTAGCGCAGCCCGGTGCCGAGGTCGGCGAGGGTGCCGCCTCGGCTGTCGAGCCGCACGAGCAGCCCGCCCGCGCCCTCGACGAACACGACCTCCGACTCGGCGGCGATCTCCCCGACCCGCTTGGCGTGGCTCGCGATCGTCGGGAGGGTGACTCCCTCACGGCGGGCCGCGGCCTCCGGCGACAGGGGGTCGCGCAGGCGGACGAGCTCGTGGGTGGTGAGGTCGTCGCCGACGAGGCGGCGCACCTCGTCGACGTCACCGGGCTCGCCGGGGAGCAGCCCGGTCTGGGCGGGCTTGACCACGGCGACGCTGCTGCCGCGCTCGCGCACGACCGCGGCGAGGGCCGCCGTGGCGACGGTCTTGCCGATCTCGGTGCCGGTACCGGTGACGAGGACGACGGAGGTCAGGGAGCGGGGGTCGGCCATCAGTGCACGAGATCGGCTGGGGCAGAACCGTGGTCGCCACGACCAGTGACGAGGTCGAGGACGGCGCACGCGCGCTCGATCTCGTCCTCGGTGTGGTCGGCGTGGGCGGTGAGCCGCAGGCGCGAGCTGCCGTCGGGGGTCGACGGCGGGCGGAAGCAGCCGATCCGGATGCCGTGGGTGCGGGCGGTCTCCACGGCCTCGACCGCCTCGAACGGGCCGGGCATCGGCACCGACATCACGGCGCCGGCGGGGGCGGCGACGCCGCACGCCTCGGCCAGCCGGGCCGCGTTGGCGTGGACCCGCGCGGTGAGCTCGGGGTGCTCGCGCAGCACCTGGATGGCGGCGAGCGCGGCACCGGCCGACGCCGGCGCCAGCCCGGTGTCGTAGATGAAGGGGCGTGCGGTGTTGACGAGGTGCTCGCGCACGACCGGCGACGCGAGGACCGTGCCGCCCTGTGCCGCAAAGGACTTCGACAGCGTTCCGGTGACCACCACGTGCTCGGCCCCGGAGGCGCCAGCGGCAGCGACCAGCCCGCCACCGCGCGGGCCGACCACCCCCAGCGCGTGGGCCTCGTCGATGACGAGGATGGCGCCCACCTCTGCGGAGAGGGCGATGAGGTCCTCGACCGGCGCGGCATCACCGAGGACGGAGTAGATCGACTCGGCGACGACGACCGCGCGGGGGAGGTCGCGCCGGCTCAGCAGCTCGGCGACGTGCTCGAGGTCGTTGTGGCGGGAGACCGAGACGGCCGCGCGGGAGAGGCGGCAGCCGTCGATGAGGCTGGCGTGGGCGTGCTCGTCGCTGACGACGAGGGTGCCGGCGTCGGCGAGCGTGGTGAGGACGGCGAGGTTGGCCGCGTAGCCGCTGGACAGGACGAGGGCCGACCGGGCGCCGGTGAGGGCGACGAGCGCGGCCTCGAGCTCGTCGTGGACGTCGAGCGTGCCGGTGACGAGGCGCGAGGCGCCGGCCCCGGTGCCGTAGGTCTCGGCGGCGGCGACGGCGCCCGCGACGACCGCGGGGTGGGTGCGCAGGCCGAGGTAGTCGTTGCCCGCGAGGTCGAGGCCGTCGCCGGACTTGGTCGTGGCGAGGCGTCGGGTGAGCCCGGCCTCCGCACGGGTCGCGGCGGCCTCGCGGATCCAGTCGAGGGGGCTCGTCACGTCGTCGATCCTGCCATGAGCGCCTCAGCCGGACGGCTGACATCTCGTCGGATCGGCTGAGCGCAGCCCGGCTGCGCGTCCACACTGTCCGCATGACGGATCGCCGTCGGCGTCCGCCCCGGGTGCCGCCCCCTGACCCGGCCGAGGCGGTCCTCGCGCGGGCGCTGCTGCGCGCCGAGGCGCGCGCCTCCGTGCTCCACCCGCAGGGCGCCCGCTGGCTGCTCGTGCGGGCGGTGTTCCAGGTGGCGTCGGTCGTGCTCCTGGCGGCCTGGGCCGCCGGGCGGCTCGGATGGTGGGTGGGCCAGGACGGCTCGTCGCCCGTGCCGGTGCCCGTTGTCGTCCTCGTCGTGGCCGTGGCCTTCGCGCCCTTCTGGCCGCAGCTCGCCAAGGCCGTGCCCGTGCACCGGCTGCCCACGCGTGCCCGGCTGCGCTCCCCCTGGGTCGGGGCCGTGCTCCACGGCAGCGACCACCGGGTCAAGGCCGCCCAGTGGCCCGACGAGAACCACGACTTCGCCGTCCTCGCCGTCGCGGCGCGGACCAGCGCGATCGACCGCGCCTGGCTCTTCGACCGGGCCCGCGTCTCGCCGGCCCAGGGGACCGACAGCCTCGCTGCCCTCGAGGCCCGCGGGCTCGTGGAGGGCGGTGGCCGGTGGCTCGGCTCGTCGCGCCTGTCGGTGCCCGTCCACGTCACCCGGGCCGGGCGTCGCTTCCTCGCCGAGGAGCGGCGCCGCCTCCAGGAGGTGGCCGCGCGCCCGGACCCTGCGGCGTCATCCGAGGAAGCCGACAGCGACAGTTTGTGACAACTGCTTGACACAAGTCGGGAGGCGGCGGCATCCTCTGACTTGTACCAGTCAGTCGACACAACCTGGGGGTTGTCATGCGGGTCCTCGTCCTCGCCCTTCCGATCGGGCTCCTCGGGCTCGTCGTCTCGATGCTGCGCCGGGTCGTCATCACGGTGGGGCTCAACGAGCACGCCGGGGCCGTCGCCATCGCCCGGCACACCCGCGGATGGCGGGTGGTCGGCCTCGTCCTCGGGGTCGTGGTCGCGGGGCTGCTGTTCTCGCTCGGTGAGCGGGTCGACGCGCTCGGCCGGCTCACGGCGCTGGCGCCCGTCGCGCTGGGGGCGGGCATCCTCCTCGGCACGATCGTCGGCGAGCTGACCGCGCGGCCGCCCGTCGGCATCCGGCGCTCGGCCGTGATGGAGCGCCGCAGCCTGGGCGCGCTCGTCCCGCGGGGGCGGGCGGTCGTCCTCGGGGTGGGGTCGGCGCTGCTGGCCGGCACGCTCGGCATCGGGGCGGCGTGGGGGTCGCCCGACGACCTGGGTCGCGCGGGGCGCTCGTACGCGCGGACCTGCGAGGTCGTCCTCCCCGACCTCGGGCGCACGACGATGGGCAGCGCGCACGGTCCGTGGCCGGGGTCGTTCTACGCGGTCCCGCTGGCGGTGGCCTTCGTCGTCCTCGCGGTGCTGGTGGCCGTGGCCCTGCGGGCGGTCGTGGCGCGGCCGCGGCCCGAGCTCGACAGCCACGGTCTCGACACCACGCTGCGCCGCTGGTCGGTGGGCAACGTCCTCACCGCAGCGACGGTCACCGTGCTGGGGACGCTCGGGCCGGTCTCCGGGCTGGTCCTGTCGGCCCTGATGGCCAACACCTGCCCCGGGACGGGGGTCGAGACGGCGGTCGCGTGGGTGGCCGCGGTCGTGTCGCCGGTCGCCACGGGTGCCTCCCTGGGCCTGCTGGCCGGCCTCTTCCTCACCCCGACGATCAAGGTCGACGACCTGCCGCGGCCCCTGCCCGGCGACGCGACCCCCGTCGGCGCCCCGGTCCGATGACGCTGTCCACCGTCACGGTCGACGTCCTCGACCCCACGCCCCCCTATGAGCAGCTGCGCCGCCAGCTCGCCGACCTCATCGGCAGCGGGGTGCTCGGCGCGGGCGACCGGCTGCCCCCCGTGCGGCAGCTCGCGGCCGACCTCGGGCTCGCCGCCGGCACCGTGGCCCGGACCTACCGCGAGCTCGAGGCCGCGGGGTACGTGCGGTCGCGGCGCGGTGGCGGCACGCGGGTGGCGCCGTCGCCGCCCGCTGCGGCGACTCCCGTGCTGGCGCTGGAGGACGCGGCGGCGGCGTACCTCGAGCGGGCGCGGATGCTCGGGATCCCGCGGGACGACGCCGTGGACGTGCTCCGGCGGGTCGCCGGGCGCTGATCCGTCCGGGGGCGGGTCTAGCCTCGATCGGGTGACCTCGGTGCGCTCGCTTCCTCCCGTGGCCCTGCCGTCGGTGGCGGGGTCCGCGGTGGTCGTCGCGGCGCCCGGTCCGGGAGCGGGGAGCTGGGCCGGGGCGCCGAGTGCGGTGCTGGTCGACGGGGTGTTCTGGCTGGCCCACCGGGTGCGGCGTCCTCTCGACGAGGGGCGCGGGGTCGCAGTCGTGGTGTCGCGGTCCTCCGACGGGGTGCGGTTCGAGGAGGTGGCGTCGGTGGGGCGCGAGGCGTTCGGGGCGGCGTCGCTCGAGCGGCCGGCGCTGGTTGCCCTTCCCGGCGGGGGCTGGCGGCTCTACCTCAGCTGTGCGACGCCGGGCTCGCGGCACTGGTGGGTGGAGGCGCTGGATGCCGAGGCGCCGGGTGCGCTGGCCTCGGGGCGGCGCGCGGTCGTCCTCCCCGGCGGACCCGACGTCGGGGTCAAGGACCCGGTGGTCGTCATCGGGGATGACGGCACGTGGCACCTCTGGCTGTGCTGCCACCCGCTCGACGTCCCCGGCCACGAGGACCGGATGACGACCCGCCACCTCACCAGCGCCGACGGCCTCACCTGGGCCGATGCCGGCGAGGTGCTGGCCGGGACGCCGGGCACGTGGGACGCCCGCGGCGCCCGGGTGACCGCGGTGGTGTCGACCGACCCGCTCGTCGTCCTCTACGACGGTCGCCCCACCGCCGACGACAACTGGTTCGAGCGCACGGGGGTGGCGCGAGGGGTGGGCGGCGGCGGTGTGGCCGCGCGGCTCGTCGCCGACCCCGACGGACCCGCCGCCCGCTCGCCCGAGGGTGACGGCGCCCTCCGCTACGCCTGTGCCGTGCCGCTGCCCGACGGCTCCACCCGCTGGTACGCCGAGGCCGCGCGCACCGACGGCTCCCACGACCTCATCACCTCGGTCTCGCCCGCCCCGGGCCAGGCCTGACCACCCGATCCGTCCCAGGAGGACCCATGCCCAAGGCACCGCTGCCCGACCACGTCGCCGAGCTGTTCCGCCGGCCCAACCCCGCGGTCGTCGCCGTGCTGATGCCGAGTGGCGCCCCGATGTCGGTGGCCACCTGGTACCTCGTCGAGGACGACGGCACGGTGCTGCTCAACATGGACGCCTCTCGCGCCCGCCTCGAGTGGATGCGCGACAAGCCCGAGGTCGCCCTCACCGCGCTCAAGGAGGGCGAGTGGTACACCCACGTGTCGGTGCGCGGGCGCGTGGTGCGGTGGGAGGACGACGTCGAGAAGGGGCTGGCCGACATCGACCGGCTGTCCAACCACTACGGCGGGCGCGACTACCCGGTGCGCGACCGGGCGCGGGTCAGCTGCTGGGTCGAGGTCACGCACTGGCACGGCTGGGGCGAGGCCAAGGCCGAGTGACCGGGTGACGCGCGTCGTGCTCGGTGGCCATACTTCGTCGCATGGATGACGGGGTGGCGGCGCGGGTCGACGTGCCGGGGGTGACCGGCGCCGATGACGTGGGCCCGGTCCGGGCGGCGCTCGCGGCCGTGCCGCTGATCGACGTCCGAGGCCGGCCGTGGACGGCGGCGCAGTGGTTCGCCGGGGCTGTGGGGTGCGCTCTCGGGGCCGTGCTGCGGCAGGTCCTACCCGAGGGACTGGCCCTGGCCGCGTTCGCCGTGACGATCGTCGTGATGGTGGCCGGGCGGAGGGCGAACTCGACACGGAAGCCTGTCGGTGAGCGGGCTCGGACCGCCCTGCGGGTGCTCTTCGTGGTGTGGGCGCTGGTCGTCGGGCTGTTCGTGGGTGCCGCGTTCTCGGCGTTCGTGGGCCTCGTCATCGCCTGCGTCGTGGCCGCGGCCGGAGCGCGTGAGGTGGGCACGTGGCGTGCGGCTCTGGTGGCTCCCGCGCTGGAGTGGCCCTCGGGTTCCGAGGCGTTGGCGGTGCTGGCCGTCGTCGAGGACGCGCGGCGGGTCGGCGTGCACGCCGACTGGATCCCGCGGCTGACGGGGTTATCCGGTGCGCGCGCGCAGGCCGGCCTCGACCGGCTCGGCGCCGACGGGCTGGTCGTCAGGGGCGCGACCACCAGCTTCTTCCGCGACCGTCCCGTGCTGGTGACCGCGCAGGGCCAGGCGCGCCTCGCCGAGTGGCGCAGCGCGCTGGACGCCGAGCCGCCGGCCTGACCCTTTCGGGTCGGCTCGGGGGCGGCGGGTCAGCCGTGGACGTCCTCCACGGCGCCGACGAGCGCGCCGGTGACGGTGGCGAGGTCGGCATCCGACGTGACGTAGGGCGGCATCGTGTACACGAGGTTGCGGAACGGCCGCACCCACACGCCCCGCGCGATGGCGGCCGCGGTCACCTCGGCGACGCGCACCGGCTCCCTCAGCTCGATGACGCCGACCGCGCCGAGCGTGCGGACCTCGGCCACCGAGTCGAGCTGCGCCGCGGCAGCGAGTCCCTCGCGCAGCCCGCGCTCGATGCGGGCGACCTCGGCCGGGGTGTCGCGGGAGGCGAGGAGGTCGAGGTTGGCGCTCGCGACCGCGCAGGCCAGCGGGTTGCCCATGAACGTCGGGCCGTGCATGAGGCCGCCCGCCTCGCCGCGGCTGACGCCCTCGGCGACCTCGCGGGTGCACAGGACGGCGGCGAGGGTGAGGTAGCCGCCGGTCAGCGCCTTGCCGACGGTGAGGATGTCGGGGGTCGAGTCGAGCCGGTCGCCCGCCCAGAGGGGTCCGGTGCGGTGGAAGCCGGTCGCGATCTCGTCGTGGATGACGAGGGCGCCGTGCTCGTGGGCGAGGTCGTGGAGGACGGCGAGCGCGTGCGGCGACCAGACGTGCATCCCGCCGGCGCCCTGGAGGACGGGCTCGACGATGACGGCGGCGAGGTCGTCGGCGTGGGCCTGGAAGAGCTCGCGGGTGGCGGCGGCCCAGGCGGCGAGCTCGGGGTCGTCGGCCTCGCGGTCGATCCCGGCAGGCGGGCGTGGCGCGAAGACGTGCTGCGGCAGGACGCCGCGGAAGAGGTGGTGCATGCCGCCGTCGGGGTCGGTGACCGACATCGGGTTGAACGTGTCCCCGTGGTACCCACCGCGCACGGTGAAGAACCGGGTCCGGCGGCGGCCGGCGGCGATGTGCCACTGGAGCGCCATCTTCATCGCGACCTCGACCGACACCGAGCCCGAGTCGGCGAGGAAGACGTGCTCGAGGCCGTCGGGGGCGAGGTCGAGCAGGCGGCGGGATAGCCCGACGGCGGGCTCGTGGGTGAGGCCACCGAACATCACGTGCGACATGCGGTCGAGCTGGTCGCGGGCCGCGGCATCGAGCTCGGGGACGCGGTAGCCGTGCAGGGCGCACCACCACGAGCTCATCGCGTCGACGACCTCGCGGGCGGTGCCGTCACGGTCGCGCAGCCGCAGGCGCACTCCCTCGGCCGAGTCCACGACGTAGTGATCCTGCGGGGCGAGGGCCGACGAGTACGGGTGCCACACGTGCGCGCGGTCGAACGCGAGCAGCGCCTCGTGGGCGGCGGGGTCGTGCGCGTCGGGGCTCATCGCCGCCCATTGTGCCGATGCCGCGGCCGGCGCCGCCGGAGGGTCCGTCCCCACCAACCGCGGTGAGTGCGGAAGTGGTCGCCGGGGCGACCACTTCCGCACTCACGGCGGGGAGGAACGGAGGGTCAGGCGGCGGAGGAGGCGGTGGTGACCTCGCCGGCCAGGCGCGCGACGAGGGTGCGCAGCTCGGCGTCGAGCGCGGCGTCGGTGAGGCGGCCGTCCTCGAAGGCCTGGAACGACGAGCCGATGCCGAAGGTGTCCTCGATGACGACCGCGCCGGCCACGCGCAGGACCTTGACGCCGTCCTCGCGGGCCCACTTCGCGGCGTTGGGCGAACCGCTGGCGCCGACGACGGCCGCGGGCTTGCCGGCGATGGATGCGGCGCCGCGCGGGCGGGAGGCCCAGTCGACGGCGTTCTTCACGGCGCTCGGGAGGGAGCCGTTGTACTCGGGGGTGACGAGGAGGACGGCGTCGGCGTCGGCGACGGCCTCGCGCAGGTCGCGGGCGACCTGGGGCAGTACGTCGTCGTGGTCGAGCTCCTCGGAGTAGTGCGGGAGCTCGGCGAGGCGCTCGAAGACGGTCGCGTCGACGCCGGCGGGGAGGTGGGCGACGGCGGCGTCGGCGAGGAGGCGGTTGGTGGAGCCGGCGCGCAGGCTGCCGACGAGGACGAGGACGTTCACGGTGGTCTCCCGGTGGGGTGGCGGATCGGTGCAGGACGATCAACGCTGATCGGAAAGTTGAACCGTCAACTACCGTGCCACATTCCCGCGGGACTCGCCAATCGCCGCCGACCCCGCGACCTCATCCGCCGTGAGTGCTCAGCTGGTTGCCAGGGCGACCACTTCCGCACTCACCGCGAAGAAGCCCTGGCGGTGAGTGCTCAGGTGGTTGCCAGGGCGACCACTTCCGCACTCGCCGCGAGAAAGGCAGCGGCTAGGACCAGGTGGAGTGCTCGACGGTGCCGTGCTGGACGCACGTCGCCGTCCACGTCCCCGGCGTGACCTGCACCTTCATCCGGCGGCGGCAGTGCGCGCAGAACCGCGGTGGCTCCAGCTCGGAACGCCGCGCACACCGCGCGTGGTCACCCGACGCCACGGCCTCCCCGCACTGCCCGCACCACTCACCCGGCGCGGAGGACCGGGGCACCGGCCCGGGCGACGAGTCCACGAAGATCACCGCGGGTCAGAGCGACTCGTTGAGGGCCTTGATCGGCATCTCGAGCTCCTCGAGCAGCGCGAGGTCCTCCTTGGGGTCGCGCCCGAGGGTCGTGAGGTAGTTGCCCACGATCACGGCGTTGATGCCGCCGAGCAGCCCCTCGCGGGTGCCGAGGTCACCGAGGGTCAGCTCGCGCCCGCCGGCGTAGCGCAGGATCGTGCGCGGCAGGGCGAGCCGGAACGCGGCGATGGTGCGCAGCGCGTCGGACGCCCCGAGCGGCTCGAGGTCACCGAACGGCGTCCCCGGCCGCGGGTTGAGGAAGTTGAGCGGCACCTCGTGCGGCTCGAGCTCGGAGAGCTGGGCGGCCAGCTCGGCGCGCTGCTCGAGCGACTCGCCCATCCCCACGAGCCCGCCGCAGCACAGCTCCATCCCGGACTCTTTCACCATGAGGCAGGTGTCCCAGCGCTCCTCGAAGGAGTGGGTGGTGACGACGTTCGGGAAGTACGACCGCCCGGCCTCGAGGTTGTGGTTGTACCGGTGCACGCCCATGTCGACGAGGTCGTCGACCTGCTCCTGGGTGAGCATCCCCAGCGACGCCGCGACCTCGATGTCGACCGCGGCCTTGATGGCGGCCACGCCCTCGCGCATCTGCTGCATCAGCTTCTCGTCGGGCCCGCGCACCGCGGCGACGATGCAGAACTCGCTCGCCCCGGTCTCGGCCGTCTGCTTCGCGGCGCGGACGAGCTCGGGGATGTTGAGCCACACCGAGCGCACCGGCGAGGTGAACTGCCCCGACTGCGAGCAGAAGTGGCAGTCCTCGGGGCAGCCGCCGGTCTTGAGGGAGATGATCCCCTCGACCTCGACGGCCGGCCCCTGGTACTTCATCCGCACCGCGTGGGCGAGCGCGAGGAGGTCCTCGAGCCGGTCGTCGCCGGTGCGCAGGACCTCGAGCACCTGGTCCTGCGTCAGCGCGACGCCGCGCTCGAGCACCTGCTCGCGCGCGATGTCGAGGATGTCCGTGTCGGTCAGCTGGGCCGTCATGCCTCGCATTGTTGCGCATCGGCCGGCCCGGGCCGCGGGGCGGTCGGCTACTGGAAGAAGCCGCCCAGGCCCGCACCGCCCTGGCTCTGGTGCCCGCCCTGGGGCACCGACTCGCTCGGCTGGACCAGGACGTGGCCCTGCCCGCCGAACGACATCTGGAGCAGCTCGCCGGTGCCGCCGCGCAGCATCGACCCGATGCCGCCGGTGTCGATCCGCACGTCCATCGAGACGCCGGAGGTCCACAGCACGACCGCCTGCGCGTCGGCGAAGGTCGGGGCCGAGGCGACGTCGAGGGCGACGGGGTCACCCTTGGTCGTCACGGCGACGTAGCCGGTGCCGCGCAGCGAGACGTTGTAGAGGCCGCCGGTCATCGCGGCGCCGCGCGCCTGGATGCGGTGGATGTCCCACTGGATGGAGTTGGAGAAGGCCAGCACGTTCTCGCCGTTGACCGAGATCATGTCGTTCTCGAGGTAGAGCACCTGGATCTCGGCGGCCTGGTCGGCGACGAAGAGCTCGCCGTGGCCGGAGCACTGCATCATCTTCACGCCCTCGCCCGTCGCGGCGGCCTTGAGCATCTTGCCCAGCCCGCCCGAGCCCTTGTTCGCGAACCGTACGTCGCCCTGGTAGGCCACCATCGACCCGGTGCGCGCCCAGACCTCGCCGTAGCGCATGTCGATGCGCAGCAGCTTCTTGTTCTGGAGCGCGAAGGGGTCCTGGGACTCCTTCTCCTTGAACTCCTGGAACAGCGACCCGTGGATCGTCATGACCACCCCGTCCTTCCTCGACCGCGCGTGTCGCGTGGTTCGTCGGCTGCCAACGCTAGGCGCAACGGGTGGGGGAGTCCTAGGGTTTCGGGAAGGATCAGGAACCGATCAGGGAGGTCCCCGATGAGCTTCTTCGAGCGCGCCAAGGCCGCAGCCACCGATCTCGCCGCCAAGGCCGACGTCGCGATGCAGCAGGCCGGCATCAACACCCCCGCCGGTGGCGGTGGCGACCGGAGCCTGCGCGACCTCGGGGTGCTGGCGTACCTCGAGGCCACGGGGCGTCCGGTGGAGGCCGCCGACCGCGAGCGGCTGCTCGCCGAGCTGCGCGAGCTTGAGTCGTCGGGCCGCCTCGGGCCGCTGACGCTGACGCCGTCGTACGCGCCCGGCACGCCTCCGCCGCCGCCCGGTGCGGCGGGGACGGCAGCGGGGATGCCCGCGGCCCCGCCGCCCCCGCCGCCGATGGGCGCGACCCCGCCTCCTCCGGCAGGTGGCCCGCCGCCGCCTCCCGCGTCCCCGGCCCCGCCGGCGGCGCCCGAGGTGCCGCCGGGCGCGACGCCCCCGCCGCCTCCGCCCAGCTGGGCCTGATCAGCCGCCGGCGAGGACGCGTCGCAGGACGTCGGCCTCGTCGATGAGGCGGGCCGCGTCCTCCGTGCGTCCGTGCCCGTCCATCTCGGCCGCGGCGCTGACGCGGTCGTCGACCTCCGTGGCCACGATGGCGCGCACGTCGTCCTCGGTGAGCTCGCGCCGTGGGGCGTCGGCGGCGCCCGCTCCGATGGCGGCGGCCTCCACCGCGCCGGCGCGCGGCATCGAGTCGACGGGCACGGCCTCGGCGTTGGCGATCGCCGCGAGGGCGGAGCGCAGCGCGGCGACGGCCACCCGGTCGCGCGCCTTCATCGCGGTGGGGAGGGCGGCTGAGAGTTGCTCGCGCACAGGGGTGTTCACGACCACGCCACTGCCAGGAGGATGACGGGGAGCGCGGCGGCGAGCGTCGCCATCGCGTAGGCGACGGCCGACAGGGCCGGCGGCGGGGGGCCGTCGGCGAGCAGCCGGAGGCGGATGGGGGCGGTCGTCCCGGCGCCGAGCGCGGCATCCGGCGTGCGCCCCTCGGCGAGGGCGAGGAGGGCGCGGGCCGTCGCCACCTCACCGCTGCGGCGGGCGGCGGCCCGGTCGGCCAGGGCTTCGATCAGCAGGCGCACCTCGGTGAGGGCCGACTCGTTGCGCAGCGGCCCTGGCACGGCCTCGTGGACCACGCTGAAGAACTCGAGGAGGAGGTCGTGGCGCCCGCGCAGGTGGGCGTGCTCGTGGGCCACCACGGCGGCGAGCTGGTCGGCGGGCAGGGCATCGAGGACCCCTTGGGAGAGGACGACCCGCGCCTGCCGCCCGGGGATGCAGTACGCCGTGGGGGTCGGGTGCTGGAGGACGCGCACCCGCTCGTCGGCGCCGTCCGCGGAAGGTGAGCCCACGACGTCGACGAGCTCGCGGTGCCGGGCGCGCACGCGGCGCAGCCTGGTCCCGACGTCGTGGCCCTTCCAGAGCAGCCGGGCGAGCACGGCCCCGCTGAGCACCGCGGCGGCGGCGACCGGCTCGAGGTGCGCCGCGGCATCCGCCCCACCGAGGAGCAGCGGCACGGCCGCCGGTGCGGCCGCCAGCGCCGCGAGGATCCCGCCCACCGTCACGGCCTGCCACACCACCAGCGCGGCCCGCGGGGCGCGGCGCAACCGCCGCTGGCGCGCGAGCACGCCGGGCGCCACCCAGGCGAGCAGGACCGCCAGCCCCGCGAGGACGATGGGGATCACGGACCCCATGGTGGCAGGGCCCGCGGGGGTCAGCTGCGGCGCAACCGCCCGCGGATGCCGCCCGGCTTGTCGGGCTCGCCGGCCGCGCGGGCCTCGACCTCGGCCAGGGCCTCCTTGAGGTCGGCGATCTCGTCGGTCGTCGCACCGTCGAGGAAGTGGAGCAGGGCCGCGCGGCGGTCGGTGACCTCCATGTCGTCGAGGGTGCGGCGCATGGTGCGGGCCGTCATCGCCTCACGGGTCTCGGCGGGGAAGTAGCGCCAGGCGCGGCCGTCGCGCTCGCGGGTGACGAGGTCCTTCTTCGCGAGGCGGTCGAGGACGGTCATCACCGTCGTGTAGGCGATCTCGCGGTCCCGGAAGCGCTCGTGGACCTCGCGGACGGTGACCCCGGTGAAGCCGTCGACGTCGGCGGCCTCCCAGAGGTGCTCCATCACGACGCGCTCGAGGTCACCGAGTCGCGGGGCGGAGGTCGAGTGCGGCATGGCTACTCCTTCGGGGTCGGCGACGAGGCTACGCCGAGGTCGAGCACGTGGTGGAACCGGGCGACCGACTCGCTGCGGTGGCTCACCATCACCAGGCTGCGGCCGGCGGTGGCGTCGAGGACGTCGTCGAGGACCGCGGTGGCCGTGGGGTGGTCGAGGTGGGCGATCGGCTCGTCGAGGAGGACGACCGCGCGGTCGGCGAGGACGGCCCGGGCGACGCCCAGGCGGGTGCGCTCGCCGCCGGAGAGGCCGCGTCCGCCGGTGCCGAGGCGGGTGTCGAGTCCGTGGGGGAGGTCGGCGGCCCACCGGTCGAGGTCGGCGAGGCGGAGGGCGTGGTGCAGGTCGTCGTCGGTGGCGTCGGGTCGGGCGAGGCGGAGGTTGGCGGCGAGGGTCGCGGCGAAGACGTGCGGCTCGTCATCCACCAGCGCGACGTGACGGCGCACGTCATCGAGGGTGAGGTCGGCGACGTCGGTGCCGTCGAGGAGGTGGCGGCCGCCGGTGGGTGCGAGGTGCCGGGCGAGGAGGGCGAGCAGGGTGCTCTTGCCCGAGCCGTTCGGGCCGACGACGGCGACGCGGGTGCCCGGCTCGAGGGTGAGGTCGGTGGGCGCGAGCTGGTCGGCGGCGCCGGTCCAGGAGGCGGTGACGCCCTCCAGCTCGACCCGCGCCCCCGCTGCGCCCGACTTCAGACCGGCAACACGCCGACGCCCGGGCTCGTCGCTCGGCGTGTTGCCGTACTCAAGTGCGGACGGGAGGGGGCGCGGGGACGACGGAGGTGCTGACGGGGCGTCATCGGGGGTGGGGTCGATGACGGCGGGGGCCTGGCCGAGGAGGGCGTCGAGCCGGGCGGCGCTGCCCTGGGCGCGGGCGAGCGAGCGCATCGTGTCGACGAGGGGCGCGAGGGCGTCCCCCACCGCGACGGGGACGACGACGAGCAGCGCGGCCACCGGGGCCCCCACCACCGCGGGGTCCGCGAGCAGCGCGGCCGCGAGGGTCGCCGACCCCGTCGCGAGGAGCAGGACGAGCGACACGAGAGCCCGTCCACGACTCTGCCGCCTCGACACCGTGCGCCACGTGGCGTGGGCGTCGTGCAGCCAGCGGACGGCGGTCGCCTCGCCGCCGATGGCCCTGAGGTCGCTCGCGTGCCGTGCCACGAGGTCGCTGACCCGCACGACCTCGGCCCGTGCCGCGAGCAGCTCGTCGCGAGAACGGGACTCGACCCTCCACGCCATCCAGCAGGCCGCCGCCACGGCCACGAGCAGGGCGGCCACGACGAGCCCGACGGTGGGGGCGAACCACGACACGAGCAGCGTGGCGACGAGCCCGGCGACGACGCTCGAGACCAGCGGCACCGTGACCCGCACGGTCGCCTCGGTGACGTCGGTGAGGTCGTCGACGACCCCGGTGAGCACCGCCGAGCGCGACCCCCGGCCCAGCCGCGCGGGCGTGAGCGGCACGAGCGCGGCGTAGACGGCGGTGCGCCGGCGGGCGAGGTCGTCGAGGGCGGCGTCGTGCGAGACCACGCGCTCGAGCCAGCGCAGCAGCGGCCGCCCGATGCCGAACGCGCGGACCCCGACGATCGCCGTGAGCAGGGTGAGGATGACCGGCCGCTCGCTCGCGCGCACGACGAGCCAGCCCGACGTGGCCGTCAGGGCGATGCCGGCGGAGGTCGCGGCGCCACCGAGCAGTCCGCCGAGGACGACGTCGCGGCTCGGGCGCAGGAGGGAGGTGGCGTGGGTCGTCATCGGAGCGCTCCGGTGGTGGCGGTGGCCAGCTCGACGTGGTGGTCGGCGAGGGCGACGAGGTCGGGGCGGTGGGTGACGACGACGACGGTGCGGCGTTCGGCAGCAGCGACGAGGAGGGCGTGGACGGCTGCCGCGGCATCGGCATCGAGGTGCGCCGTGGGCTCGTCGACGAGGAGCACGGGGGCGGTCGAGAGCGTCGCTCGGGCGAGGGCGACGCGGGCGCGCTGCCCGGCCGAGAGGCCGAAGCCGTCGTCGCCGATGCGGGTGGCGAGGGCGTGCGGGAGGGAGGCGACGACGCCCTCGAGGCCGACGTCGCGCAGGGCCTGCCAGAGGGCATCGTCGGGGGCGTCGTTGCCCAGGCGGAGGGCGTCGCGCAGCGTGCCGGCCGGCAGGAAGGGGCGCTGGGTGACGAGGTGGGCGCGGCCGGCGGTGACCTCTCCGGCGCTGGGCGTGCGGAGGCCGGCGACGAGCTCGAGGAGCGTCGACTTCCCGACGCCGGAGGGGCCGGTGAGCGCCGTGAGCCCGGGCCCGGCGGCGAACGACACGTCGCTGAGCACGGGCGCCTCGGCCCCCGGGTAGGTGTAGGCCACCCCGACGACCCGCACCCCCACGTCATCGCCCGCGCTTGTTGGCCGTGAGTGCGGAAGTGGCTGCTCCGGCGACCACTTCCGCACTCGCGGCGAAGGATCCAGCTCGGTGAGGATGGCGTCGAGGGCCTCGGCACCGTCGGCGGCGGCGTGGAACTCGGCGCCGACCCGGCGGATCGGCCAGTAGGCCTCGGGCGCGAGCAGGATGGCGACGAGCCCCGCGGACAGCGTCATCGAGCCGTGGGTCAGCCGCAGCCCGACCACGACGGCCACGATCGCCACCGAGATGGAGGCCAGCAGCTCGAGCGCCGCCGAGCTGGTGAAGGCGAGCCGCAGCGTGCGCATCGTGGCCACGCGGTGCCGGCGGCTGACGTCCTCGACGACGGCGACCTGGTGCTCGGCCCGCCCGTAGCCGACGAGGGTCGGCAGGCCGCGGACGACGTCGAGGAAGTGGCCCGCCAGCGACGACAACGCCGCCCACCGGCGCTCGGTCTCGGCCTGGGTCGCCCGGCCGATGAGCGCGGCGAAGAAGGGCAGCAGGGGCAGGGTGACGACCACGACGAGCGCCGACAGCCAGTCGACCCTCACCAGCGCCACCACCGCCAGCACCGGCACGACCGCCCCCGACACCAGCGCCGGGAGGAAGCGGGCCGCGTACGGCTCGACGGCCGCGGCGCCCTGGGCGGCCAGGGTCACGGCGCGGTCGGGGTCCGGACGCTGCTCGGCCGGCACCGTGAGCCAGTGCCCGACGAGCCGCTCGCGCAGCGCGGCCGTCACCTCCACCCCGGCCCAGGCGGCGACCCGCTCGGCCACCCACCCGAGGACGGCGCGCACCGCGAACACCGCGGCCAGCCACGCCGCCGGCCCAGCGACATCCGACCCCTCGACGACGCCCACGACGAGCGCGGCGAGGGCGAACGCGAGCCCGATGGTCGCCGCGCCCTGGGCCACGCCGACCCCGACGAGGACGGCCACGGGCCGCCGCGCGGCCGGGGCGGCGCGGAGCAGGCGCGGGTCGAACGGCCTCACTTCACCGCCACCGCCCTGGGGATGTGCTGGGTGCCCAGGCGCTTGCGGAAGGTCCAGTAGGTCCACGCGGTGTAGAGCAGGACCACGGGCGTGAACACCAGCGCCGCCACCGACATGATCTGCAGGGTCAGCCGGCTGGAGGACGCGTTCGAGATGGTCAGCGACAGGCCGCCGGACAGGGTCGACGGCATGACGTCGGGGAAGAGCGCGAGGAAGTAGGTGGCGACGGCCGCGGCCATCGTCACCGCGGTCCCGGCGAACGCCCAGCCCTCTGCCCCACGGTGGTTCGCGCCGATCGCGGCGAGCAGGGCGACGGCGGCGACTGCCGTGGTGGCCCACGTCCATCCGGTGCCCTGGGACAGCCCCAGCCAGAGGAGGAGGGTCACGGCCAGCACGGCGGCTCCGAGCCCGAGCCGGGTGCCGAGCCGTCGCGCGTCCTCTCGGATCGAGCCCTGCGTCTTCAGGGCGAGGAAGAACGCGCCGTGGGTGAGGCTCAGGGCGAGGACGACCAGCCCGCCGAGCAGGCTCGGGAGGTTGAGCAGCGTGAGCAGGGTCCCGGTGAACTCCATGTCCCCGTCGATCGGCAGTCCGCGCACGAGGTTGGTCAGGGCGACGCCGACGAGGAACGGCGCGAGCACCGAGCCGCCGATGATGGCGAGGTCCCAGCGCCGCCGCCAGGTCGCGTCATCGCGCTTGCCGCGGTACTCGAAGCCCATGTTGCGCACGATGAGGGCCACGAGCAGGACCAGCAGCGGGAGGTAGAACGCCGAGAACATCGTCGCGTACCAGTGGGGGAAGGCGGCGAAGGTCGCCCCGCCCGCGGTGAGCAGCCAGACCTCGTTGCCGTCCCAGTGGGGGCCGATCGTCGTCAGCATGAGGCGGCGCCGCTTCTCGGTGTCGGCGGCATCGGTGCCGGCACCGAGGACGGGGAGGAGCGCGCCGACGCCGAAGTCGAAGCCCTCGAGGACGAGGTAGCCCGCCCAGAGCAGGCCGATGAGGCAGAACCAGATGAGTGCGTAGTCCATGACGGGTCCTCCGGTGTCAGTAGGCGAACTGGAGCGGCGCGTCCTCGTCGGCGTCCGCGTGGTCGCGCGGGTCCTCGAAGGGGTCGGCGCCGCGACGGACGTAGGTGAGGAAGAGGCGCACCTCGATGACGGCGAGCACCGCGTAGACGAGCGTGTAGGTGAGCATCGAGATCCAGACCTCGGTGGCGCTGACCGACGGCGAGACGCCGGAGGCCGTCGTCATCAGGCCGTAGACGACCCAGGGCTGGCGACCGGCCTCGGTGAAGATCCACCCGAAGCTGTTGGCGAAGACCGGCGCCAGCGGGGTGAGGACGGCGACGGCGGTCCACCACTTCGCCTGTGGCACAAGGTCTCTGCGCGTGGCCCAGAGGACGAGTGCGCACGCCCCCATGGTCGCGAAGCCCAGGCCCATCATGAAGCGGAACGACCAGTAGGTCAGGGGGACGACCGGCGTGTAGTCGTCGACGAGGACGAGCGCCGCGACATCGGCGCCGTACCGGTCGGCCACCTTCTGCGCCATGGCGCGCTCGCTGGCCTTGAGGTCGTTGATGCCCTCGACCGTGCCGTCGAACGAGCCGGTGCCGAGGAAGGAGAGCAGACCCGGGACCTCGATGAGGCGGGTCGCTTCGCTGCCGTCGAGCGGCCCGATCGACAACACGGAGAACGGTGCTCGCGTCGTGGTGTCGTACAGCGCCTCGGCCGCGGCCATCTTCATCGGCTGGACCTCGGTCATGATCTTGCCCTGGATGTCGCCGCTGACGACCACGCCGACCGACGCCACGAGCGCCATCACCGCGCCGAAGCGCGTGGCCCGGCGGTACATCCGCACGTCCTCACCGGCGGTACCGGCGGTGCCGGCGGTGCGGCGCATCAGCCAGAGGGCGACGCCCATGATCGTTGCGCCCCCGACCATGTACGCCGACGCGATGACGTGCGGAAAGGTCACGAGCTGGACCTTGTTGGTCAGCACGGCGAGGAAGTCGGCCATCTCGGCGCGGCCGGTGGCGGAGTTGAATCGGTAGCCGACCGGGTTCTGCATGAACGAGTTCGCCGCGAGGATGAAGTACGCCGACAGCACGGTGCCGATGTGCACCAGCCACATGCAACCGGCGTGCAGCCGCTCGGGGATGCGCCCCCAGCCGAAGATCCAGATGCCCAGGAAGGTCGACTCGAGGAAGAACGCGAGGAGGGCCTCGAGCGCCAGCGGGGCGCCGAAGATGTCGCCGACGAAGCGCGAGTAGTCCGACCAGTTCATCCCGAACTGGAACTCCTGGACGATGCCGGTCACCAGCCCGAGCGCGAAGTTGATGATGAACAGCTTCCCCGTGAACTTGGTCAGCCGCAGCCACTCCGGGCGCCGCGTGCGCAGCCACTGCGAGTGGAAGACGGCGACGACGAGGGACAGGCCGATCGTCACCGGGACGAAGAGGAAGTGGTAGACGGTCGTGATGGCGAACTGCCACCGGGCGACATCGACGGCATCCATGGGCGGTCTCCTGGGCTCCGGGCTGACGACAAACGACGTGACGTAGTACAAACTACACGACGTCGTAGTCAGCTCCTGCCGCGGTCGGGCTCCCGACCGTGTGACTCCTCCCACGCCCGTGTGGCACGGTGGTCACGTGCACCGTGACGACCTCGTGCGGCTCCGCAAGGCACGCGACCGGATGGACCGCGACTTCGCCGAGCCCCTCGACGTCCCGGCCCTCGCGGCGCAGGCGCTGATGTCGGTCGGGCACTTCCACCGCAGCTTCCGCGAGGCGTTCGGCGAGACCCCGTACCAGCACCTGATGACGCGCCGCGTCGAGCGCGCGGCCGCGCTCCTGCGCTTCGGCGACCTGGGGGTCACCGACGTCTGCATGGCCGTGGGCTGTACCTCACTCGGGTCGTTCAGCAGCCGCTTCACCGAGCTGATGGGCGTGACCCCCAGCGAGTTCCGGGCCCAGGCGCACGAGGAGGCGCGCGTCATCCCCACGTGCGTGGCCAAGCAGGTCGACCGGCCGACCCGGAAGCGGTCAGGAACCGAGAAGCAGGAGGAGGGCGCGCATGCCTAACGTCGGTGGCATGGAGACGAACACCACCACCCAGGCCGCCCCGGCGGCAGTGCACCCCTCGACGGCGTCCCTCGCGGTCGCCAACTGCTTCCTCGTCGTCGACGACCACGACAAGGCGCTCGAGTTCTACCGCGACGTCCTCGGCTTCACCGTCACCAACGACGTGACGCAGGGCGACTACCGCTGGCTGTCGGTGTCGCCGCCGGCCCAGCCCGAGCTCGAGGTCGTCATCCAGTCGGTCGGCATCTACCCCGGCAGCTCCGACGACGACCGAGCGGCGATGGACACCCTCCTCGCCAAGGGCCTGATGTCGTCCCTCATCCTGCGGGTCGACGACGTCGACGCCCTGTTCGAGCACGTCGCGGCCTCCGGCGTGGCCGAGATCCTCCAGGAGCCGGCCGACCAGTTCTACGGCGTGCGCGACTGCGCGTTCCGCGACCCGGCCGGGAACATGATCCGGGTCAAGTCACCGCTCAAGGGCGCCTGACCAACCCGCGGTGAGTGCGGAAGTGGTCGCTCCGGCAGCCGCTTCCGCACTCGCGGCGGAGGCTGACGCGACGCGGCGGGAGGGGCGCGGCCTCAGCCGGCGTCGGGGTAGCCCTCGGGGTTGCGGCTCTGCCACCGCCACGTGTCGGCGCACATGTCGTCGACCGTGCGCGTGGCGGCCCAGCCGAGCTCTTCCTGGGCGCGGGCCGGGTCGGCGTAGGAGGCAGCGACATCACCCGGGCGGCGGTCGACGATCTCGTACGGGAGGGTGTGGCCACAGGCCCGCTCGAACGCGGCGAGCAGCTCGAGCACCGAGGTGCCCTGGCCGGTGCCGAGGTTCCAGGTGCTCACGGCGTCCTCGGTCTCGCCGAGCCGGTGCAGCGCGGCGATGTGGCCGGCCGCGAGGTCCTCGACGTGGATGTAGTCGCGCACCCCTGTGCCGTCGGGCGTGGGGTAGTCGCCGCCGAAGACCGAGAGCTTCTCGCGGCGCCCCACCGCGACCTGCGCGATGTAGGGCATGAGGTTGTTGGGGATGTCGCTCGGGTCCTCGCCGATGGTGCCGCTGGCGTGGGCGCCGACCGGGTTGAAGTACCGCAGGAGGGCGATCCGCCAGGTGGGGTCGGAGAAGGCGACGTCGCGCAGGATCTGCTCCTGCATCACCTTGGTCCAGCCATACGGGTTGGTCGCCGAGGTGGGGAGGTCCTCGGCCATCGGGACCTGCGCGTCTGCGCCGTACACCGTTGCGCTGGAGGAGAAGACGAGCTTGTGCACCCCGTGCCGGCGCATCGCGCGCACCAGCGAGAACGTGGAGCCCAGGTTGTTCTCGTAGTACTCCAGCGGCTTCTCCACGCTCTCGCCCACGGCCTTGAACCCGGCGAAGTGGATGACGGCGTCGAACGGCTCGTTGGCGAAGAGGTGCTCGGTCTTGTCGACGTCGGTGAGGTCGAACGAGCGCACGTCGAGCGGCGCGCCGGTGAGGGCCTCGAGGCGTCCGACCACCGACGGCTTGGCGTTGGCGAACGAGTCGACGACGACGACCTCGTGGCCGGCCGCGACGAGCTGGACGACCGTGTGGGACCCGATGTAGCCGGCACCGCCGGAGACGAGGACGCGCATGGGTCGACCCTACGGGGTGGGCTCAGTCGTCCTCGGGCAGGACGACGTTGAGCACCCACGAGACCAGCGTGATGACGACGGCCGCGAAGATCGCGTCCCACCAGAAGTGGTCGATCGAGAACGACAGGCCCAGTGGCTTCCCGATCCACTCGGTGATCTGCAGCATGAAGGCGTTCACGATGAAGGTGAACAGCCCCAGCGTCAGCACGATGAAGGGGAACGAGAACAGCTTGACGATCGGCTTGATCACCGCGTTGATCAACCCGAACAGCAGGGCGACCAGACCGATGGTGAGGAGCTTCTTGCTCCACGTGGCGTCGCCCTCGGCGAGGTTGATGCCGCTGACGACGAGGGCCGCGACCCACAGGGCGATGCCGTTGATGACGACCCGGATGAGGAAGTTCTTCACCCGCGCAGTCTGGCAGGTGGCGTGCGCCCCCACCACGACCTCCGCCGCGGGTCGGACGGTCTGCGGGGCGGTCCTACAGTGGTCGCCATGACGGACGAGACGCCCCAGGCCGCCGCGACGACCGAGATCCCGGCGAACCCCGAGGCCACGGGAGCCCCGCTCGACCCGGCCACGCCGGTGCGGCTGCGCGCGGCCATCGACGCCCTGCCCGCGTACACGCCCGGACGCCCGGCGTCTGCGCCCGAGGGCGTCACCGCCTACAAGATCTCCAGCAACGAGAACCCCTTCCCGCCGCTGCCGTCGGTCCTCGATGCCGTCCGGTCGGCCGCCGCCGACATGAACCGGTACCCCGACATGGCGGTGACCGGCCTGACCGCCGCACTCGCCGAGCGGCTCGACGTCCCGGCGGCGCGGATCGCGACCGGGCCCGGGTCGGTGGGCGTGCTCGGCCAGCTCGTCGCGGCCACGTGCGGCCCGGGCGACGAGGTCGTCTTCGCCTGGCGCTCGTTCGAGGCCTACCCGATCCTCGTGACCCTGTCCGGGGCGACGCCGGTGCAGGTCCCGCTCGCGGCCGGCGCCCGCCACGACCTCGACGCGATGGCCGCGGCCATCACCGACCGGACGCGGCTCGTCCTCGTCTGCACGCCGAACAACCCCACGGGCACGACCGTCGGCGCCGCCGAGCTCGAGGCCTTCCTCGACCGGGTCCCCGATGACGTCCTCGTCGTCATCGACGAGGCCTACCTCGAGTTCGTCACGGCCCCCGACTCACCCGACGCCCTCGCCATCCACCGGGCGCGGCCGAACGTCGCGGTGCTGCGGACCTTCTCCAAGGCCCACGGGCTGGCGGGGCTGCGGGTCGGCTACGCCGTGGCGCACGAGCCCGTCGCCGAGGCGCTGCGCAAGGCGGCCATCCCGTTCGGGGTCAACGCTCTGGCGCAGGTGGCGGCGGTGGCCTCGCTCGAGGCCGCCGACGAGCTGGCCGTGCGGGTCAAGGAGCTCGTCGCCGAGCGCGAGCGGGTCGTCGAGGCGCTGCGCGAGCAGGGCTGGGACGTCCCCTACCAGCAGGCCAACTTCGTGTGGTTCGACCTCGGCGAGGACACGGCGGCCTTCGCGGCGGCGTGCCAGGAGGTCGGGCTGACCGTGCGCCCCTACGGCACCGACGGCGCGCGCGCCACGATCGCCGAGCGCGAGGCGAACGACCGCCTCATCGAGGTCGCCGGCACCTTCCTCGCCTCCCGCCGGGGCTGAGCAGCCCGGTTCGAGGTATTGGGACCGCACGAGGTGCCGCCCGAACACCTCGACCGGATGACGCCCGCCTCGTGAGGGGGCGTCATCCGGGATGAGGACGGCGTCGGAGCCGTAGGGCTCGGAGCTCAGACCTGGCTGCAGGGCTTGGCGTACCAGCCCCACCCGGAACCGGTCCCGTGCGTCGCGCAGGCGACGCCGTAGTAGCCGCCGCCCGAGTAGCGGACGCCACCGGAGCACACGTGGAGGGTCTCGACGTAGCCCGAGGGCCATTGGCGGCTGGAGTAGAAGTGGCAGCTGATCGCGGTGAAGCGCTGGGTCGTGATGTTGTAGTCGGCGCCCCCGCCGCCATCTCCGGTGCCGGCGGCCGCGGGCTGCATCGGGATGATGCAGAGCAGGGCCGCTGCGGCGAGTGCGCCGGCGAAACGTGTGGTCCTCATGTGGTTTCCCCCCGTGATGTACGCGAAGCGACGTGCCGTCGCCGGCCAGACGCTATCGGTCTGAGCGGGCCGTCGAGGGTCGATCTGACCGGGGAGCACTCCCCGCTGGACTCGGCTGGTTCGAGGTGAGATCCGACCTTCTGGTGGTCCAACATCACCTCGACCCGATGGCCCGCCCAGCTGGCTCGAGGTATTCGGCCCGGGCGAGATGCCGCTCGAACACCTCGACCCGGATGAATCAGTCCGCGAGGTGGGCGATGAGGGCGCGGGAGAGCGGCCAGGCGCCCTCGCTCGTGTTCGAGATGACCGTCCAGGCGAGGTCGCGGTTGCGGTCGAGCACGCTGCGGAAGGACACCCCGGCATCCGAGCCCACGAGGGAGACAACGCCGTCCTGCAGGCCCAGCCCGAGCCCCAGCCCGTAGCGCTGGCCCGACGGCTCGGTGCCGCGCGCCACCATCATGTCGGCGAGGACCTCGCTCGGGAGCAGGGTGCCGGAGTCCAGTGCCCGCCAGAACGCCGCGACGTCGCCGGTGGTCGTGTAGAGCCCGCCGTCGCCGCTGCCGACGACCGGGAGGTGGAGCAGGTTGGTCCGCGGCCGGTCGTCCCAGAGGTAGCCGATCGCCGCGTCCGCCGGCAGCTCGTCGGAGCGGAGGAAGCCCGACCGCGCCATCCCGGCCGGCTCGAGGACGCGCTCGGTCACCAGCTGCTCGTACGTCCGCCCTGCCACCCGCCCGGCGACGATCGCCAGCACGACGAACGCCCCGTTGTTGTAGACGCACTGCGCGCCGGGCGCGAAGGCCTGCGGGCGACCGTCGAGCACCGTGAGGTAGTCCTCGGCGGTGGTGAGGGTGTGCACCGGCTCGGCCAGCACGTGGTCGGTGACATCGGTGAACACCTCCTCGTCGACGTAGTCGCCGATCCCCGAACGGTGCGTGAGCAGGTGCTCGACGGTCACCCGGTCGTCGACGAGCGGCAGGTCGTCGCCGAGCACGTCGCGCACCGGCGTCGCGAGCGACAGCAGCCCCTCGGTGACCAGGCTCATCACGGTGACGGCGGTGAGCGCCTTGGTGCCGCTCGCGGTCCCCAGGCGGGTGGCGGTCGTCATCGGGATGCCGTGGCGCCGGTCGGCGAGCCCGAAGGCGGCGTCGACCTCGGTCACGCCGCCGCGGTCCAGGCGCACGACCCCCGAGAACCCCGTGGCCGCCGCGGTGTCGTCGACGACCTCCCTGACGCCCCGCTCGTCGATCTCACCCATGACCGTGACGGTAGGGGGCCGGGCCACGAGGGGCGAGCGGGTTTCCCCTCGACCCGGCGACGGCCCCCATCGGGTCGAGGTGAAATCCCACCCTGACGTGGTGGGGTTTCACCTCGAACCAGCGCGGCCGCCCATCGGGTCGAGGTGAAATCCCACCCTGACGTGGTGGGGTTTCACCTCGAACCGGCACCAACCCGCTGCCCTCCCGACGCAGCACCCGGTGGATCCCCCGCCCCGGGTGGCGAAGGGCACCCCCAGCGGCTTGGGTGGAAGCGTGCCGCCACCGGTACGGTGGGACCGACACCCGGCAGTGACCGTCGCCACACCCAGCACCAGCGGTCACGACGACCCTGCCGGCGGTCCGCGCGGACACCCCCGCAGCGTCCCGTCGGCCCGCGACGCGGCACCCGTCACCACGGATGCCCGGAGAAGGAGTGCCCAGTGAGCGACAACGCAGTCGCCCCCCTCGAGACGGCGTTCGGCGTGGACCACCACGTGACGCGAGCCGAGGCCCCCGAGCGCCCCGTCCAGGACGGCGGCCCGGAGATGGTCCAGCTGCTCAACCCCGAGGGTGAGCGCGTGAGCAACGCCGACCACGACGCCGTGGTCGACGCCCTCACCGACGAGGAGGTCCGCGGGTTCTACCGCGACCTCGTCCTCATCCGGCGCTTCGACGCCGAGGCCACCGCGCTCCAGCGCCAGGGCGAGCTGGGCCTGTGGGCCAGCCTGCTGGGCCAGGAGGCCGCGCAGGTCGGGTCCGGTCGCGCGATGCGCCCCCAGGACTACGCCTTCCCCACCTACCGCGAGCACGGCGTCGCCTGGTGCCGCGGGGTCGACCCGGTCAACCTCCTCGGGATGTTCCGCGGGGTCAACCACGGTGGCTGGGACCCCAACGAGAAGAACTTCCACCTCTACACGATCATCATCGGCGCGCAGACCCTGCACGCCACGGGCTACGCGATGGGCGTGCAGCGCGACGGCCACGTCGGCACCGGCGACGACGAGCGCGACACCGCCGTCATCGCCTACTTCGGCGACGGCGCCACGAGCCAGGGCGACGTCAGCGAGGCGCTCGTCTTCGCCGGCGTGAACAACAGCCCGGTCGTGTTCTTCTGCCAGAACAACCAGTGGGCCATCTCCGAGCCGAACGAGAAGCAGACCCGCGCGCCCCTGTGGCACCGCGCCCGCGGCTTCGGGTTCCCCGGCATCCGCGTCGATGGCAACGACGTCCTCGCGGTCTACGCCGTCACCAAGGCCGCCCTCGACGCGGCCCGCAGCGGCCAGGGCCCCACCTTCATCGAGGCGTACACCTACCGGATGGGGGCGCACACCACCTCCGACGACCCCACCAAGTACCGCGTCAGCGCCGAGGTCGAGGTGTGGAAGCACCGCGACCCCATCGAGCGCTTCAAGCGCTGGCTCACCACCACCGGCCGCGCCGACACCGACTTCTTCGACGCCATCGACGAGGAGGCCGAAGAGCTCGGCGCGAGTGTCCGCGAGCGCTGCCTCACGATGCCCGACCCGAGCGGCTCGGAGATGTTCGACCACGTCTACGCCGAGGCGCACCCGGTGATGGAGCGTGAGCGGGCCGAGTTCCTCGCGTACCAGGCCTCGTTCGAGGGGGCGCACCGATGAGCCAGACCACGCTCGCCAAGGGCATCACCAGCGGCCTGCGCGCCGCCATGGACAAGGACCCCAAGGTCGTCCTCATGGGTGAGGACATCGGCAAGCTCGGCGGCGTCTTCCGCGTCACCGAGGGCCTGCAGAAGGACTTCGGTGAGGACCGCGTCATCGACACCCCGCTGGCGGAGGCCGGCATCCTCGGCACCGCCATCGGGATGGCGCTGCGCGGGTACCGCCCGGTGGTCGAGATCCAGTTCGACGGCTTCGTCTACCCCGCGTTCGACCACATCGTCAGCCAGGTCGCCAAGCTGCGCGCCCGTTCGCTCGGCTACGTGAAGATGCCGATCGTCATCCGCATCCCGTTCGGTGGCGGCATCGGCGCGGTCGAGCACCACAGCGAGAGCAACGAGGCCTACTTCGCGCACACCGCGGGCCTCAAGGTCGTCGTCTGCTCCAACGCCCACGACGCGCACTGGATGATCCAGCAGGCCGTCGAGACCGACGACCCCGTCGTGTTCTACGAGCCCAAGCGCCGCTACTGGGACAAGGGCGAGGTCGGCCCCGGCCCCGACGGCGCGCTCGGCTCGGCCCGCGTGCTGCGCGAGGGCACCGACCTCACGCTGCTGGCCTACGGCCCCATGGTGAAGACCTGCCTGCAGGCCGCCCAGGCCGCCGAGGAGGAGGGACGCAGCCTCGAGGTCATCGACCTGCGCTCGCTCTCCCCCCTCGACGAGCCCGCCATCCTCGGCTCGGTGCGCAAGACCGGCCGGGCCGTCGTCGTCCACGAGGCGTCGACCTTCCTCGGCCTCGGCTCCGAGATCTCGGCGCTGATCACCGAGCACGCCTTCTACCACCTCGAGGCGCCCGTGCTCCGGGTCGGCGGCTACAACGTGCCGTACCCGCCGAGCCGCATCGAGGAGGAGTTCCTCCCCGACCTCGACCGCGTCCTCGACGCCGTCGACCGTTCGCTCGCCTACTGAGAGGGGTTCTCGCACATGGCTCTTCGTGAGTTCCGGCTGCCCGACCCCGGTGAGGGCCTCACCGAGGCCGACATCGTCACCTGGCACGTCAAGGTCGGCGACACCGTGAAGGTCAACGACGTCGTCGTCGAGATCGAGACCGCCAAGTCGCTCGTCGAGCTGCCGGTGCCGTTCGCCGGCACCGTCTCGGCGCTGCTCGTCGCCGAGGGCGACACCGTCGAGGTGGGCACGCCCATCATCTCCGTCGACGACGGCCTGGGCGGGGCTCCGGCCGCGCCGGCGACACCTGCCGCTGCGGCGGCTCCCGCGGCTGCCGCTCCCGCCGCTCCTGCCCAGCCCGCCGCCGAGGAGATCGGCGAGGGCCTCATCGGCGGCACGACCTCCACCGGCCGCACCGCGGTGCTCGTCGGCTACGGGGTCAAGCAGACCGAGGCCAAGCGCCGCCCGCGCAAGGGCGGTGTGCCCGAGAAGGTCGAGGCCCCGGACCTGTCCGCGAAGGCCACCGACGTCGCCATCGAGCCCGTCGAGCTGTCCGGCGAGGGCGTGCGCGCCCTGGCCAAGCCCCCGGTGCGCAAGCTGGCCAAGGACCTCGGCGTCGACCTCGGCTCGGTCACCCCGAGCGGTGACGGCGGCGTCGTCACCCGGTTCGACGTCGAGGCCGCGGCCTCCGGCACCTCGGCCGCGGCTCCCGTGGCCACGGGCGTCGATGTCGCGCCCGCCGCGTCCCGCTGGGGCCTCATGGCCGACGCCGGCGAGCGCGAGACCCGGGTGCCCGTCAAGGGCGTGCGCAAGATGACCGCCCAGGCGATGGTCGGCTCGGCCTTCACCGCGCCGCACGTCACCGAGTGGGTCACCGTCGACGTCACCGCGACCATGGAGCTCGTCGACCGCCTCAAGCGCGACAAGGAGTTCAAGGACGTCAAGGTCACGCCGCTCCTCGTCCTCGCGAAGGCGATGTGCGTCGCCATCCGCCGCAACCCCCACATCAACGCGTCGTGGGACGAGGCGGCCCAGGAGATCGTCCTCAAGCACTACGTCAACCTCGGCATCGCGGCGGCCACCCCGCGCGGCCTCGTCGTCCCGAACGTCAAGGACGCCGACCGGATGTCGATGCGCGAGCTCGCCGCCGCCATCGGCGCCCTCACCGCCACCGCCCGCGAGGGCCGCACCCAACCGGCCGAGATGTCCGGCGGGACGATCACCATCACCAACGTGGGCGTCTTCGGCGTCGACGCCGGCACCCCGATCCTCAACACCGGGGAGGCGGCGATCCTCGCGTTCGGCGCCGTCAACCGGAGGCCGTGGGTCGTCACCGGAGCCGACGGCGGCGAGTCGATCGAGCCGCGCTGGGTCACCACCCTCGCGCTCTCCTTCGACCACCGCCTCGTCGACGGCGAGCTCGGCAGCCGCTACCTCGCCGACGTCGCGGCGCTGCTCGCCGACCCGTCGCGCGGCCTGGTCTGGGGCTGACGCGTGACTGACCCGACCGGGGTCGTCTTTCCCGAGGTCGAGGGCCGGCGGTCCACCAGCGCCACCGGGCGCGCGGTGGTCGCCGAGGCCCTCGCCCCGGTCGACCCGGTCGGCGGCGCCGCCGCGCACCGCGAGACCAACTGGCGCAGCGGCTACCTCGCCCACTTCCGCCGCCTGGTCGAGGCCGGCCTCGCCCGACCCGAGGACGCCCGCACCGTCGCCGAGGCGGGGCTCGCCTCGGTCCACGAGCGGATGCGGTGGCGCGACCCCGACGGGCGCGAGGTGCGCCTCGCCGCGGCACTGGGGGGCGTCGCCGGCAGCCCGGCCGACCGCCTGGGGACCGAGGTCGTCGAGGGCACGGCGCAGCCCGACACCGCGCTGACCATCCCCTACCGCGGGCACCGGCTGGCCGGCGACGACCTGCGCCGGCAGCTCGACGCCTGGGTGGCGGGCGGCGTCGTGGAGCCCACCCTGCGCGAGGCCGTGACCGCGGTGCTCGAGAACCCCGAGTGGCTGCGCCTCGAGGGCCGGACCGTCGTCGTGCTCGGTGCGGCCGCCGAGATGGGGCCACTTCGGGCGCTGCTGCGCTGGGGTGCCACGGTCGCCGCCGTCGACCTGCCCCGCCCCGACCTGTGGACCCGCGTCCTCGCCGACGCCCACGCCGGCGCCGGACGCGTCCTCCTCCCGGCCGGTCACGGCACGTCCGCCCTCGCCGAGCGGGCCGGGGTCGACCTCGTGCACGACCTGCCCACCGCCACGGGCTGGGTGGCCGGGCTCGAGGGCTCGCTCGTCATCGGCAACTACGTCTACGCCGACGGGGCCACCAACGTGCGGGTCAGCACTGCTGTCGACGCCCTGACCCGCACGGTCCGTGAGGCCCGACCCGACACCGCGCTGTCCTTCCTCGCCACGCCCACCGACGTCTTCGCGGTCCCCGGCGACGCGGTCGAGGCCAGCGTGCGCGCCTACGCCGAGCGCCGGACCTCCAAGGTCCTGCGCGTGCCACTGCGCACGCTCTCCGGCGGGCGGCTGCTCCGGCGCAACTACGTCCCCGGCGAGGACCCCGGCATCAATGACTCGGTCGTCCTCCAGCAGGGTCCGAACTACCTTCTCGCCAAGCGGATCCAGCGCTGGCGGGCCACCACGGCCCGGGCCGAGGGCGCTGCCGTCTCGTTCAAGATCGCGCCGCCGACGCGCACCCGGTCGGTGCTGAAGAACCGTGCGCTGGCGGCCGCCTACGCCGGCGCCCACCGCTTCGGCGTCGAGGTCTTCGAGCCCGGCACGGCCAACACCCTGATGGCCGCGCTGCTCGTCCACGACCTCGTCCAGGGCTCGCCGGCGCAGGAGCACCCCTGGCAGGACGAGGCCTGGGGCGCCGCGCACGGCGGCCTGTGGCGCTCGGCCTACGACCCGCGCAGCGCGCTCGGTCTCGCGGCCCTCCTCGGCGCGGCCTCCGCCCGCCCCTGACGGCCCACGCCCTCCCCTCCCGCCGTGAGTGCGGAAACGGTCGCCCGGGCGACCACCTCCGCACTCGAGGCGACCCGTCATGATGGAGGCATGAGCGCCACGTCGTCGATGCCGAAGCGTCCGTCCGACCCCCTCGACCTGGTCGACGTCGACAGCCTGCTCACCGACGAGGAGAAGGCCATCCGGGCGGCCACCCGCGCGGTGTGCGCCGAGCACGTCGACCCCCACGTCATGGAGTGGTTCGAGCAGGGCGAGCTCCCCGTCGTGCGCGAGCTGGCCCGCGAGTTCGGCAAGGTCGGGCTGCTCGGCATGCACCTCGAGGGCTACGGCTGCGCGGGGATGTCCTCGGTCGACTACGGCCTGGCCTGCCTCGAGCTCGAGGCGAGCGACTCCGGCATCCGCTCGCTCGTGTCGGTGCAGGGCAGCCTGGCGATGTACGCGATCTGGCGGTTCGGCAGCGAGGAGCAGAAGCAGGAGTGGCTCCCGCAGATGGCCGCGGGCGAGGCCATCGGCTGCTTCGGCCTCACCGAGCCCGACGTCGGGTCCGACCCCGCGGCGATGCGCACGCGCGCCCGCCGCGACGGCAGCGACTGGGTCCTCAACGGCTCGAAGATGTGGATCACCAACGGCTCCGTCGCCGACGTCGCGGTCGTCTGGGCCAACGCCGGTGAGGACGAGGGCGGTATCCGCGGCTTCGTGGTGCCCACGGACACATCGGGATTCGCGGCCCACACCATCCGCCACAAGATGTCGCTGCGCGCGTCGGTCACCGCGGAGCTCACCTTCGACGAGCTGCGCCTGCCCTCCACCGCCGTCCTCCCCGAGGTCCAGGGTCTCAAGGGCCCGCTCAGCTGCCTGTCGGAGGCGCGCTACGGCATCATCTGGGGCTCCCTCGGCGCGGCCCGCTCCTCCCTCGACGCCGCCCGCCGCTACTCGATGGAGCGCGTCCAGTTCGGGCGGCCCATCGCCGGCTTCCAGCTGACCCAGGCCAAGCTGGCCGACATGGCGGTCGAGCTCCAGCTCGGCCAGCTGCTCGCTCTGCACCTCGGCCGGCGCAAGGACACCGTGGGCCTGCGACCCGAGCAGGTCTCGGTCGGCAAGTTCAACAACATCTCCAAGGCGATCGAGATCTGCCGCACGGCGCGCACCATCCTCGGCGCCAACGGGGTCAGCGGCGAGTTCCCCGTGATGCGCCACGCGAACAACCTCGAGTCGGTGCTCACCTACGAGGGCACCCACGAGATGCACACGCTCGTCATCGGCCAGGCCCTCACGGGCGAGGCCGCCTTCCGCTGAAACCACGTTGCCGGTGGCCCTCGCGGGCCCCGACGATGTGAGGCCACTCCTTCCGACTCGGAGACCCACGTGCTGTCCGCCTACGCCCCCCTGTTCCGGGTCCCCGGTGCCCTGCCCTTCATCGCCGGGACCGCGTTCTCGCGCACCGGTGGAGCCATGTTCGGGGTGGCCGTCATCGTCATGATCAGCGAGCGCCTCGGGTCGTTCGGGACGGCGGGGGCCGTGTCCGCGGTGGGCCTCGCGGTCCTCGCGGTGGCGGGGCCGGTCCTCGGGCGGCTCGTCGACAAGTACGGCCAGCGCCGGGTGGCGGTGCCGTTCGTCCTGCTTTCGGCGGTGACGAGCGCGGGAGTGGTGGCGTGCTCGGCGCTCGGGGCGCCCGTGTGGACCCTCTTCGTCCTCTACGGCCTCAGCGCGATCCTCCCCGAGCCCGGTCCGATGTCGCGGGCCCGGTGGGCGCACATCTTCCGCGACGAGCCCGACCGGCTGCACACCGCGATGGCCTTCGAGCAGGTGGCCGACGAGGCGTCGTTCGTCGTCGGGCCGGTGCTCGCGGTGCTGGTCGCGACCCTGTGGTTCCCGGAGGCGGGGCTCGTCCTCGCGACGGTGCTGTTCACGGTCGGCTGCGTGGCGTTCCTGTCGGCGCGGGCCACCGAGCCGCCGGTCGTGCCGCACGGCGAGCGCCCGGGGGGCCTCGCCATCCGCCGACCGGGCCTGCTCATCGTCGCCACGGCTCTCGTCATGACGGGGGTGATCTTCGGCGGCAACGAGGTGATCGCCGTGGCGTTCGCCAAGGAGGAGGGCAGCACGAGCTTCTCGAGCGTCATCCTCGGTGGGTTCGCCGTGGGGTCGACGCTGGCCGGGATCGTGTTCGGCACCAAGGTGTTCCGCTCGTCGCTGACCCGTCGGCTGGCCCTGGCGGCCGGGGCGATGTTCGTCCTCGAGGTGCCGGCGCTGTTCGTCGGTGGGCTGTGGCCGCTTGCGGTCGTCATGGTCGTGGCGGGGTCGGCGACCGCGCCGATGCTCATCACGAGCCTGTCGCTGGCGCAGAAGCTGGTGCCCAAGGCGCTGGTCACCGAGGGGATGGCGGTCGCGGTGACCGGCATCCTCATCGGGATCTCCGCGGGCTCGGCGGTCTCCGGCTGGGCCATCGAGGCCTGGGGGGCGCAGCAGGCCTACGTCGTGCCGATCGCGGCCGGGGCGCTGGCGCTCGCCATCATCCTCGTGCGGTTCCGCCACCTCGAGGCGGCCGAGCTGGCCGGCACCGGCATCCCCGCCCCACCCTCACCGCCCGCCTCACCCGAGCCCGCCCCAACCCCGCACTGATTGCGCTGGGTGAACCCCACAAGGCCCTTCTGGGGTTCACCCAGCGCCATCAGTCGGAGGTGACGCGCCCGCTGCCACATCGCAATCAGTCGGGATCAGTCGGGGAGCCAGGTGCCGCGGCGCATCACCGCGACGACCTCGAGGGCGTCGTCGAGGTGGACGAGGTCGGCCAGCATCCCCGCGGCGATAGACCCCACCTCACCGAGCCCGAGGACGCGCGCCGGCGTCGCGCTCGTGGCCTCCACGGCCCGGTCGAAGGGGACGCCGGCCACGGCCACGGCGTACCGAAGCGCGCGGTCCATCGTCAGCGTGCTCCCGGCGATGGCACCACCCTCGACCAGCCGGGCCACGCCGTCGCGCACCTGGACGGCTGCCGGTCCGAGCACGTAGTCGCCGTCGGCCGACCCCGCGGCGCCCATGGCGTCGGTGATGAGCGAGAAGCGCCCCGGGGCGGAGGCGGTCGCCCACCGCAGGACCTCGGGGTGCAGGTGGATGCCGTCGGCGATGAGCTCGACGACGACCCGGTGGTCCCCGGCGAGCGCGAGGACCGGGCCCGGGTCGCGGTGGTGTACCGGACGCATCGTGTTGAACAGGTGCGTGGCGACGGTGACCCCGGCGTCGACCGCGGCGCGGGCGTGGTCCCAGGTGGCGTCGGTGTGGCCTAGTGCGGCCAGCACCCCGCGTTCGGTGAGCAGCGCGACGGCCTCGAGCCCGTGGTCGAGCTCGGTCGCCACGGTGACCATGACCACCGTGCCCTCCCCGGCATCGAGCACGCGACCGATCTCGGCGGGGTCGGGTGACCGCAGCAGGGTCGGGTCGTGGGCGCCGCAGTGCAGGGCGCTGAGCCACGGCCCCTCGAGGTGGAGGCCGACCAGCTCGCCCTCGCGCACGAGCGGCGCGAGCGCCCGGACGTGGGACTCGAGGTTCTCGCTGGTGTCGGTGACCAGGCTCGCGACGAGCGAGGTCGTCCCGTGGGCGCGGTGGGTGGCGATGACGGTGGCGGCATCGGCGGGGTCGCCCGTGGTGAACGAGGCACCGCCGCCGCCGTGGCAGTGCTGGTCGACGAATCCGGGGACCAGCGTCCCGGACAGGTGCCGAACGGCCGGCGCCGGCGGGGTACCCCCGCCGGCGCCGGTGATCCGCTCGCCGCTCATCTCCACCCAGCCCGGTTCCACGGAACCGGTGGGCAGGACGACGCGGTCGGCGCTGAGGATCACGACGGGGGTCAGCCCGTCCTCGAGGCGCCGGAGTCCGCCTTCGCGGCGTCCCGCTCGGCGCGGGTCTCGACGTCGGAGTCGATCGCCACCGACTCCTCGCCCTCGGCCTCACGACCGGGGGTGCGCAGGTTCCACTGGCGGATGACGAAGCGGAACAGCACGTAGTAGATCGCCGCGTAGACGACGCCCATGACGATGAGCAGCAACGGCTTCTCGGCGATCCCGAAGTTGAGCAGGTAGTCGGTGAGTCCGGCGGAGAACCCGAAGCCGTCACGGATGCCGAGGGCGTTCGCGATGGCGAGCGAGGTGCCGGTGAGCACCGCGTGGATCACGTACAGGGGCCACGCGACGAACATGAAGGCGAACTCGAGCGGCTCGGTGATCCCCGTGAGGAACGAGGTGAGCGCGGCCGAGACCATGATGCCGCCGACGGCCTTCTTGGCGCCGGGCTTGGCCTCGTGCCAGATCGCCATCGCGGCGGCGGGGAGGGCGAACATCATGATCGGGAAGAAGCCGGTCATGAACGCGCCCGCGGTCGGGTCGCCGGCGAGGAAGCGGTTGATGTCGCCGTGGACGACGGCGCCGCCGGCCGTGGGGGTGTACTCGCCGAGGATGAACCACGGGACCGAGTTGAGGATGTGGTGCAGGCCGAGCGGAATGAGGAGGCGGTTGAGGGTGCCGTAGACGAAGCCGCCGATGATGTTGTTGCTGCCGACCCACTCGCCGACCGCGGTGAGGCCCGCGTCGAAGGCCGGGTACACCAGGCCGAGGAGCACGGCGAGGACGAGCGTGGCGAACGCGGTGATGATCGGCACGAAGCGGCGGCCGCCGAAGAACGCGAGGTACGTGGGCAGCGAGATGCGGTGGTACCGCTGCCACAGCCACGCGGCGATGAGGCCGCAGAGGATGCCGCCCAGGACGCCGTAGTTGATGAGCTTCTGGTTCTCGCCCTCGGCGGGAGCGCCGAGGATGAACGGCGAGATGGCGTCGCCGACGCCCTTGAAGACGAGGTAGCCGACCACCGCGGCCAGCGCGGTCGACCCGTCGGCCTTCTTGGCGATGCCGATGGCGACACCGACCGCGAAGAGCAGCGGCAGGTTGGCGAACAGGGCGTTGCCACCGGCGAACAGCACCGCGGCGACCTTCTCCCAGCCCAGGCCGTCGGCCCCGAGCATGTCGGGGGCACCGAAGCGCAGGAGCAGCGCGGCGACCGGGAGGGCGGCGATCGGGAGCATGAGGCTCCGACCGAACTTCTGGATCGGCGCCAGGTTGAGGCGCTTCTTGCCGGACTCTCCGGCGGTCGCGTCGACGGTCGTCATCGCGTGTCCTTTCGGTGGTGGTGGGGCATGGTGCTGTCGAGGGAGACGTGGAGCTGGTAGCGGTCGCCGCGGTAGTGGCTGACGGCCCGCTCGAGGGGGCGGCCCTGTGAGCTGCCCTGGCGGTCGAAGGCCATGACGGGCGAACCCACCGCGACCTGGAGGTGGCGGGCGAGGCGCTCCTCGGCGACCTCGGCCCAGACCGTCTGCTCGGCGGTGTCGACGGCGACGCCGTACACCTCCGAGAAGATCGTGTAGAGCGACCCCGTGAGGTCGTGGCGGTCGAGGTCGGGCAGCAGTTCGGCTGCGTACCAACCGGACTCGAACGCCATCGGCTCGCCGCCGGCCAGGCGGACGCGCTCGAGGCGCCACGCGCGGCGGCCGGGCCCGAGCCCGAGGAAGCGGGCGACATCGGCCGGGGGTTCGGCGGCGTCGGCGCGCACGACGCGGGTGGAGGGCTCCAGGCCGCGGCGGCGCATGTCCTCCGTGAAGGAGGCGAGGTGCAGGTGCGACTCCACGCGCGGGCGGGCGACGAAGGTGCCCTTGCCCTGGGCCCGGCGCAGCAGCCCCTCGGCGATGAGGGTCTCGATGGCGCGGCGGACCGTCGCGCGGGAGACGGCGTAGGTCTCCATCAGCTCGCGCTCGGAGGGGATGGCGGTGTCGGGCTCGAGCTCGGTGGCGCACATCGCGGCGAGCACGTCGCGCAGCTGCGCGTGCTTCGGGCGGGCTCCGTCGGTGATGCGACGGGCGGCGACGGCGGTGTCGGCCACGGGGTGGAGAACCTCTCGACGGGGGTGGTCCCAACTGGTACGGTCCAGTGCGTACCAGTGGAGAGGATGCACCCCCGCGACGCCGCTGTCAACCACGGGCACTGGCACCGCGGACGCCCCTCGGCCACACTCGTCATCCCGACCAACAGCCCGGACCGTCCCGGAAGGACATCGACATGAGCAGCAAGGCAGAGCAGATCCTCGCGGGCCTCGGAGGCGCCGACAACATCATCGAGATCGAGCCGTGCATCACCCGGCTGCGCACCGAGGTCAAGGACGCGTCGAAGGTCGACGAGGCCGCGCTCAAGGCCGCGGGGGCGCACGGCGTCATCGCGAGCGGGACGGTCGTGCAGGTCGTCGTGGGTCCCGAGGCCGACAACATCGCCGAGGACATCGAGGACCTGATGTGAGCGAGGTCCTCGCTCCCGTCTCGGGCCGGGTCCGCCCGCTGTCCGAGGCGCCCGACGCCGTGTTCGCCGCCGAGATGGTGGGGGCCGGGGTCGCGATCGACCCCGATGGCGCGCGGTCCGAGGCGGTCTCGCCGGTGGCCGGGACGCTCGTCAAGCTGCACCCGCACGCCTACGTCGTGGTGACCGACGACGGCACGGGCGTGCTCGTGCACCTCGGCATCGACACCGTGAAGCTCGCCGGCGACGGCTTCGAGCTGCTCGTCGAGGAGAAGTCGCGGGTGGAGGCCGGCCAGGCCGTGACGCGGTGGGACCCCACCGACGTCGCGGGCCGCGACCTCAGCCCGATGGTCATGCTCTGCGTGCTCGACACCAAGCCCGGCGCCGTGACGAGCGAGCTGCTCGGCGAGAGCGTGACCGCGGGGCAGGCGCTGTTCAGCTGGCCGGCGGGGGCGTGACGGCGCTGCGCGTCTCGGCGCTGCTGCTCGACCTCGACGGCACGCTGGTCGACTCGGAGTCGATCCACCGCGAGGGCTTCGCCAGGTGGTTCACCGCGCGCGGCTGGGAGTACACCGACGACGTCGCGGCCCTGTTCATCGGGCGGCGGGCGGATGACGTGTTCGCCACGGTCGACGGGCCGTGGCGCGGCCTCAACCCGCAGGTCCTCTTCGCCGAGGCCGTGGCCGCGATGCCGGACGACCGCCTGCCCGATCCCGTGCCCGGCGCGCTCGAGGTGCTCGACCTCGCCTCGGCTCGTGGCATCCCGGTGGCGCTGGTGACCAGTGCCAACACGGCCTGGGCGACCAAGGCCCTCGACCAGCTGGGTGGTCTCGGGCGCTTCGACGCCGCGGTGACGCGCGACGACATCGAGCTCGGCAAGCCCGACCCCGCCTGCTACCGCAGGGGCTGCGAGCTGCTGGGTGTCGACCCGGCGGGGGCGCTCGCCTGCGAGGACGCCCCCAACGGGGTGCTTGCCGCGGTGGGGGCTGGCGTGGGGTCGGTCGTCGGCATCACGACGACGTTCGCCGGGGTGCACCTCGAGGCCGCCGGGGCCACCTCGACCGCCCCCGACCTCACCCATCTCGCCGCCCAGCTCCACCACCCCTGACCCCGCCGCGCCCCCTCCATCGGCGCCTCCCGCACCCACTCCATCGGGGCCTACCGCCTGGTACGTGGGGCGATCACCCCACCTACCAGGCGGTAGGTCGCGCCAGAGCCCGCGCCGCGACCCCATCGACGCCCCCCGGACGCGCTACGGGGCAGTAAGTGTCGTGATCACGACACCTACTGCCCCGTAGCGAGCGCCGGAGGGTGCTCCGTGGGTCAGTGCGGGGCGACGGCGGGGGCCTCCTGCGCCTCGCTGGTCGCAGCACCACGCTCGGTGTAGCTCGAGCTCTTGCGCAGCTCGACGTGGGGGAGGAACAGCATGATGAGGAAGCCGAACACCATCACCGAGGCGCCGACGAGGAACACGTTGTCCATCGCCTGCGAGAACCCGACGAGGAAGGGCTTCGCGAGCCGCTCGTCGAGGGTGTTGAGGAACGAGCTGTCCTGCAGCACACCGCCGGTCGCGCCGCCACTGGACTGCATCTGCTGGGCGAACGCCGCGTTGGCGGGGTCCTTGAGCGCGGCCTGGAACTCGGGAGTCGGGACGGCCGCACGGACCGCGGTCGCGATCTTGTCGGACGCCGTGGAGAACAGGATCGACAGGAACACGGCGGTGCCGAGCGTGCCGCCGACCTGGCGGGTGAACGTCGCGGTCGAGGTGGCGACACCGATCTGCTGCGGCGGCACCGCGTTCTGCACGGCGAGGGTCAGCGGCTGGAAGTTGAAGCCCAGCCCCAGGCCGAACGCGACCATGACGATCATCGTCTGCCACAGCGGGGTGTCGAACTCGACGTAGTGGAAGACGAACAGCGACACCGTGAGCAGCGCCGAGCCGATGATCGGGAAGATCCGGTAGCGACCCGTGCGGCTGATGATCTGCCCGGACACGATCGAGCCGGCCATGATGCCGAGCGTCATCGGGAGCAGGAGCAGGCCGGCCTCGGTGGGCGTCGCGCCCTTGACGATCTGGAGGTACAGCGGGAGGGCGGCCAGGCCACCGAACATCGCGACACCGATGAGGATCGACGCGGCCGACGAGACGCCGACGGTGCGGTTGCGGAACATCGACAACGGCAGGATCGCCTCGTCGCCCATCCGCGCCTCCTGGACGAAGAACGCGATGGCCGCGACGATGCCGATGGCGTAGCAGACGATGGCGTTGGTCGAGCCCCAGCCCCACTCGCGGCCCTGCTCGGCGACGAGCAGCAGCGGCACGAGGGCGGCCGACAGGAGGGCGGCGCCCAGCCAGTCGATGCGGTGGTCGAGGCGCTGGTGGCGCAGGTGGAGGGTCTTCGACACGACCGCGAGGGCGAGGATGCCGAGGGGGACGTTGACGAGGAAGACCCAGCGCCAGCCGGTGACGCCGAGGATGGTGTCGGCGCCGGCGAGGAAGCCGCCGACGACCGGGCCGAGCACCGAGGAGGTGCCGAAGACGGCGAGGAAGTAGCCCTGGTACTTGGCGCGCTCACGCGGCGGCACGATGTCGCCGACGATCGCCAGCGCCAGGGAGAACAGGCCACCGGCGCCGAGGCCCTGCACCGCGCGGTACACGGCGAGGGTCCCCATCGAGGTGGCGAAGGTGCACAGCACCGACCCGAGGACGAAGACGCTGATCGCCGTGATGAACAGCTTCTTGCGGCCGTAGATGTCGCCGAGCTTGCCGTAGAGCGGCGTGACGATGGTGGAGGTGATGAGGTACGCGGTCGTCGCCCACGCCTGGTGCTCGAGGCCCTTGAGGTCGTCGGCGATGGTGCGGATGGAGGTCGCGACGATCGTCTGGTCGAGCGCGGCGAGGAACATCCCCGTCATCAGCCCGAGCAGGATCGTGACGATCTGGCGGTGGGTCAGTGGTTGTTCGGTGGTGGCGGTCATCGCTCAGGTCCTTCGGGTGATGTCGGCGAGGGAGGCCTCGAGGTTCGAGGCGAAGTGGCGCAGGTGCGTGGAGAAGGTGGCGACGTCGTCGTCGTCCCAGTCGGCGAGGAGTCCGCGGATCCACTCGTCGCGGTTGTCGCGGATGGCGACGAGGAGGCCTTCGCCCTCGGCGGTGAGGGTGAGGGCCTGGGCGCGGCCGTCATCGGGGTCGGGTCCGCGGGTGACGAAGCCGAGGTCGACGAGGGTGCTGACCTGGCGGCTCACGGTGGAGACGTCGGAGTGCAGGACCTCGGCGAGGGCGGAGACGCGCAGGGGGCCGGTCTTGAGGTTGAACAGCAGCGGGTAGGCCATCGGGTCGACCTGGGGGTGCTGGCGCGGAGCGTGCTGGCGCACGACGTGGAGCAGCTTGACGACCCGGATGAGGTCGTCGCCGAGGGCCAGGGTCGGCATCGCCGCCCGGGTCTCCACGGTGTCTGGCATGAGGTCCTCCGTACAGTTGCTTGCAGCATGCAACTATAGGACCGCAGCGCGGCATTCCCGAAATCGGTGACGGAACCCTCGACAGCCGGCGCCCGGCCCGGCCTCAGACGGAGCGCGCGTGCAGGTGCTGGAGGAGGTGGGCGGAGAACCGCTGCCCCATGAGGGCGACGACCCCCTTCATCCCGGCGGTGACCGCCGGGCGCAGCAGGCCGGGGAAGGGCAGTTCGACGGTGATGGCGAGCGAGGTCTCCAGGTGGGTGTTCTCGCCGCGGGGGGTCAGCCGGTACCAGCCCTCGACGCCCGCCGTCTCGCGCGCGCCCGGCGCCGGGTCGTGGACGAAGTCGATGCGGTGCGGCTCGTCGAACGTCATCCGCTCGCGGAAGGTGAACGAGAAGCTCGTGCCCATCACCGGGACCTTGGTCATCTCCCAGACCCAGTGGTCCTCGCCCTCGGGGCGCACCCGCTGGAGGAAGGGGGTCAGCCGGGCGAGGAGCGCGGGGTCGGTGAGGGCGGTCCACACCTCGTCGACCCCGGCGGTGACGGTGGCCGCCGACCGGTTCGAGGTGGTGAAGGTGTTCACGGGGTCAGGGCCATCGAGGTGAGGACGCGGCGCGCCACCTCCTCGTCGCCCTGGACGACGACGTGGAGGTCCTCGGGGGCCCGGCGGCCGCCGAGGAGGCGGCCGGCGACCTGGGTCGACATCGTCAGCGACGTGGTGACGACGTCGGGGTGCTCGTCGGCGTCGCCGGTGAAGAGCGGGATGCCCAGCGCCTTGCCGTCGCGCTCCTCGACCCGCACGCCGGCGCGGCCGACCGTGGGTCCGGTGAGCTCGACGACCACCGCGTTGCCCGGGGGGACCTCGGCGTCGCGGGCGACCATGCGGGGCAGGGCGTCGAAGAGGAAGGTCATGGCGAGGGAGGCCGCGGCGGTGTCGAGGCCGCCGGGTCGGCCGAGTGCCTCGCGCAGGTCCTGCTCGTGGACCCAGACGTCGAAGGACCGGATGCGGAGCAGCGCGGGGAAGGTGGTCGGGCCGAAGGGGCCGGCGACCGTGCGGGTCGTCCAGTCGTCGTCGGCGGCGAACACGGCCAGGCGCTCCTCGAGGCGCTCCTCGAGCTCGTCGAGCACCTCCTCCAGCGACCGCCCGCGCCGGGCCTCGACGAACTTCTCCATCAGGGCGCCGAAGTCGTGCCGCACGTGGGGGTGGCCGCTGACGTCGAGGTCGGGGGTCGGGTCGCCCGCCGAGAGGGCCTCGGCGCCGGCGACGTGGGCCACCTGGTCGAGGACGGTCCAGCCGGGGCAGTCGGTGGGGAGGTCGGCGTCGCCGGGCCGCGTGGTGCGTCCGAGGTCGATGACGTTGCGCACCGTGCGGGCCCAGGCGTCGACGAGGCCCGCCGGGTCGGTGGGGGCCGGGGGGTGCACGGGCATGCCGAAACAGTACCTACGCTGGTGGGCATGGCCACCCGCGAGCACCCGACGCTGGCGCGCCCGCTCGGGCTCGCGCTCGGCGCGGGCCTGGTCGCCGCCGTCGTGGCGGCCCTGATGACGGGGGCGGTGGCCCCGCTCGACCTCGCCGACCCGGGTCCGCTGGTGCGCTGGGGGCTGCCGCTGGTGTCCACGGTGGCCACGCTGGCGTCGAGCGCGACGGTGGGCCTGCTGGGGCTCGCGGCGTTCCTCGTGCCCGAGCGGACCACCACCGACCGCCGCACCACGGCCGCGCGGTACGCCGCCCGGGTCGCGTCCCTGTGGGCGGCCGCCGCCCTCCTCGAGGTCGTGCTCACCTTCGCCTCGCTGGCCGGGACCCCGCTGACCAGCCCCGACCTCCCCGGCCAGCTCATCGCCTTCGTCTGGACGCTCGAGACCACGCGGGTCCTGCTCATCAGCGGGCTCGTCGCCGTCGTCGTCGCCGTGGTGTCGGCCTTCACCACCCGGCGCGCGCCGATGGCGTGGCTGGCCGCGGCCACGCTGGCGGCGGTCGTCATCCTCGCCCTCACGGGTCACGCGGCGGGGTCGTCGAGCCACGAGGACGCGGTCAACTCGTTGGGGGTCCACCTCGTCGGGGTCGTGGTGTGGGTCGGTGGTCTGCTCGCGCTGGTCGCGATGCGGCGTGGGCTCGGTGAGGACCTCGGCGCCACGGTCGCGCGGTACTCCACGGTCGCGCTGTGGTGCTTCGTGCTCGTCACGGTCACCGGGGTGCAGCAGGCGTGGATCCGCCTCGGGTCGCTGGGCGCGGTGGCCACGTCGTACGGCGCGATCGTCGCCCTGAAGACCTTGGCGCTGGTGGTGCTCGGGGTTCTGGGCTGGCTGAACCGGCGCTCCATCGCCACCCGGCTGGCCGCCGACCCCGGGGACGGTCGGGCGTTCGCGCGCCTGGCCGTCGCCGAGCTCGCGGTGATGGGCGTGGCCACCGGGCTGGCCTCGGTCCTGGCCCGCAGCATCCCGCCGGTGCCCGACGCCCCGCCCGCGCCGAGCCGCATCCTCGAGCTCACCGGCTTCCCCGACCCCGGCCCGATGTCGGCCGCCGACTGGCTCACGTCGTGGCGCCCCGACTGGCTGCTGCTGGCGGTCGCCGGGGTGGCCGTGGGGTCGTACGGGGCCGGGGTGGTGCGCCTGTCGCGGCGCGGCGACCACTGGCCGGTGGGCCGCACCATCTGCTGGGTGCTGGGCTGGGCGCTCTTCGTGTGGGCGACGTCGGGGGCACCGGGCATCTGGGGGCGCGTGCTGTTCAGCGTGCACATGGTGATGCACATGGCGGTGGCGATGATCGTGCCGCTGCTCCTCGTGCCCGGGGCGCCGGTGACCCTGGCGCTGCGGGCGCTGCGCGCACGGACCGACCGCACGTGGGGGCCGCGCGAGGTGCTGCTCCAGGTCGTGCACGCGCGGGCGATGCAGGTGTTCGCGAACCCGGTCGTAGCGGCCTCGATGTTCTTCTTCAGCCTCGCGATCTTCTACTGGACCGGGCTGTTCGAGCTCTCGCTGACGACCCACACGGGCCACCTGCTGATGCTCGCCCACTTCCTCCTCACGGGGTACCTGTTCACCTGGGTGCTCATCGGCATCGACCCAGGGGTGCAGCGCTGGTCGCCCCTGATGCTGCTCGTCATCCTCTTCGTGACGATCTCGTTCCACGCGTTCTTCGGGGTGTCGCTCACCGGGTCAGAGCAGCTGCTGGCGCCCGACTTCTTCGCCCAGCTGAACCTGCCGTGGGGTCCGCTGCCGCTGGCCGACCAGCACCGCGCCGGGGAGATCGCGTGGGGGATCGGCGAGGCGCCCACGCTGGTGCTCGCCGTCATCGTGGCGGTGCAGTGGTTCCGGCGCGATGCCGCCGAGACCCGCCGCCTCGACCGGCAGGCCGACCGCGACGGCGACGCCGAGCTCAAGGCGTACAACGACCACCTGCGCCGCCTGCGCGAGGGCTCCGACTCCCACTGACCCCCTCTTTCGCTCTTGAGTGCGGAAGTGGTTGCCCTGACCACCGTTTCCGCACTCACGGCCGGGCGTGGGGGAGGATGGCGGCATGCGCATCGCCCTGGTCCAGCTCTCCTACGGCGACGACGAGCCCTTCGACGACCGGGTCGAACGGGTCGCCCGCACCGTCGCCGGCCTCGCCGACCACGACCTCGTCGTGCTCCCCGAGCTGTGGGCGCCCACCGGCTTCGGCTACCAGGGCTGGGCCGACGAGGCGCAGCCGCTCGACGGCCCCTGGGCCCGGTCCATGGCCGAGGTCGCGCGCTCGGCGGGGGTCGTCCTCCACGCCGGCTCGTTCGTCGAGGAGCTCGACGACCCCGGACCCGACGGCCACGACCTCGCCAACACCTCCCTCGTCCTCGATGCCACGGGGGCCACGCTCGGCGTCTACCGCAAGATCCACCGGTTCGGCTTCGGTGCGGGCGAGCCGAAGCTGATGGAGGCGGGGACCGAGGTCGTCGTCATCGACCTCCCGGACGGCTCCGGCGGGACGGTGCGCACCGGCCTGTCGACCTGCTACGACCTGCGCTTCCCCGAGCTGTACCGCCGCCAGCAGGAGGCCGGGGCCGAGATGTTCCTCGTGCCGGCGGCGTGGCCCGCGGCGCGGGTCGGCCACTGGTCGTTGCTCGGCCGGGCGCGGGCCGTGGAGAACCAGGCCGTCGTCGTGCAGGTCAACACCGGCGGGACCCACGCCGGGACCTCGATGGGTGGGCACAGCCAGGTGGTCACGGCCACCGGTGACGTCCTCGCCGAGGCGGCGCACGCCGGGGAGGCCGTCCTGTCGGTGCTCGTCGACACCTCCGACACCGCCCGCTACCGGCGCGACTTCCCCGTCCTCCCCGACCGCCGCCTCTGACCGCACCCCCCTGCTCTTACTTCGCGGTGAGTGCGGAAGTGGTTGCCGGAGCCGCAGTTTCCGCACTCAACGCCACAGGCTGCGCCGACCCCTTTGCCATGAGTGCGGAAGTGGTTGCCGGAGCCGCCGTTTCCGCACTCATGGTGAGGTGAGGAGGGGGACGCCCAGGGCACGTAGGTCGGCAGCGACGACCCACGGCTCCCGGCGCAGCTCCTCCGTCGTGCACCTCACCACCGTGCGCGTCGGCGTGGTGAGGGAACGCTGCCGACGCACGTCGAGCTGGTAGTGCTGCACCTCGAGGTGGAACGCGCCATCGACCTCGAGCACCAGGGTCCGGCCATCCGGCAGATCCCATTCGCAGTCGGTGAACCGCGCCCGACCTGCACTGTCCCGCCGCTTGACCTGACGTACAGGTGGGCACAGCCCGGCATCGCGGCAGAGTCGCACCACATCGACCTCGCCCACCGACTGGGAGCCACCGGCGACATCGCGCAACAGCTCGCGCATCTGTGGTGCGCGCCGCAGCGGCTTCAGCGCGGCCAGCCAGGACTCCAGCTGCTCGACGGTGGTGAGGCGCTGCTGGATCGTCGCCGCCAGCACCCCCATGGCCGACCGCGGATGTCGCTCGTGCGCGGCCCACAGCAGCACGGCCGGTTCGATCCGACAGAGGGAAGGGTCTCCCTCACTGCGCAGCGCCGCCAGCGACCGCCGCGTGCGGAAGGTCGTCACGCCCTCGACGCGTTCGAAGGAGTCGTCGTTGGCGACGATGACGCACACGTCCGGCCGCTCCCAGTGGCGCAGGCCGTGGACCGCGGCAGCCGTGAGCCCACCGAGCATCGCGCCGGGACCGCAGTGGAGCACCCCCACCCAGGCCGCTGCTCCTCGGACAGGGGACCGGTCGTGGTGGTGAGGACGGACTCCGTCCGGCGGCGCCATCGGCCCGCGACGAGCTGGTTGCGCACGAACCCACGGCTGACGCCGAGCTCGTTGAGCTGGCGCCACGAGAGCGCGAAGGCCTGGCGCTGCGCCAGTTCCTCCCACCCCTCCATGACCGGCATGCTGCCGAGAACCTCGCCGGGCCCCGCGAGGTTCTCCACAGCCTCGCCGTGAGTGCGGAAGTGGTCGCCCGAACGACCACTTCCGCACTCACGACGGGGAGTGGAGGGGGTCGGCTGGCGATGAGTGCTCTGGTGGTCGCCCGAACGACCACTTCCGCACTCACGGCTGGAGGGATGCGAAGGTAGGACCATGGACGCCGTGGTTCGTGAGTCGCCCGCCCCCACGTCCGACGAGGCCCTGCGTGAGCTCGTCGAGGCGCTGCCGGAGGGGGTCGTCACCACCGACCCGGACGCGCTCGAGAAGTACCGCTTCGACTGGACGCACGACGCCACCGCCGGCACCCCCACCGCCGCCGTCCGCGCGGAGAGCGCCGCGCACGTGCAGGAGACCCTGCGCTGGGCCACGCGCCACCAGGTCCCCGTGGTCCCGCGCGGCGCGGGCTCGGGACTGTCGGGCGGCGCCCAGGCCCTCGACGGCGGCATCGTCGTCAGCCTCGAGCGGATGCGCGCCGTCGAGATCGACACCGCCAGCCGGGTCGCGGTCGTCGAGCCGGGCGCCCTCAACGTCGAGGTCAAGAAGGCCGCGGCGGCCGAGGCGCTCTGGTACCCGCCGGACCCCAGCTCGTTCGAGATGTGCTCCATCGGCGGCAACATCGCGACCAACGCGGGCGGGCTGTGCTGCGTCAAGTACGGCGTGACCACCGACTACGTCCTCGGCCTCGACGTCGTCCTCGCCGACGGCACCCTCGTCACCCTCGGCGGCAAGCGGGTCAAGGACGTCGCGGGCCTGTCGCTGCTCAAGCTCTTCGTCGGCTCCGAGGGCACCCTCGGCATCGTCACCCGCGCGACCCTGCGCCTTCTCCCGGCCCAGCCTCCCGCGGCCACCCTCGTCGCCACCTTCCCCACCGTCGCCGCCGCGGCCGCCGCCGTCATCGAGCTCGGCCGCACCACCCGCGCCTCGATGGTCGAGCTCATGGACCAGGCGTCGGTCAACGCCGTCGAGGACTTCCGGCCGATGGGCCTGGACCGTGAGGCCGGCGCCCTCCTCATCGTCCAGTCGGACGCCCCGGGCGCCGCCCGCGCCGAGGAGATCGCCGTCGCCACCACCGCCTGCGAGGTCAGCGGCGCCAAGGAGGTCTTCAGCACCGACGACCCCGACGAGGGCGAGCTCTTCGTCCAGGCCCGCCGCCTGCACTTCCAGGCGATCGAGGGCCGCGGCACCGTGCTGCCCGAGGACGTCGGCGTCCCCGTGCCGCAGCTCCCGGCGCTCCTCGAGGCCGTGGCCGCCATCGCCGAGCGGCACGGCGTCGAGATCCCGATGGTCGCGCACGCCGGCGACGGCAACACGCACCCCGCGATCATCCATGCGCCCGGTGACGCCGACGCCGAGCGCCGCGCCCGCCTCGCCTTCGACGAGGTGATGGCCGCGGCCATCGCCCTCGGCGGCACCATCACCGGCGAGCACGGCGTCGGCCGCCTCAAGGCCGGCAGCCTCGAGGCCCAGCTCGGACCCGACGTCATGGCCCTCACCCGCCGGGTCAAGGACGCCCTCGACCCCCACGGCATCCTCAACCCCGGCTCGGTCATCAGCCGCTGACCTGCCCGGACGTCTCCGAACCGATGGACGAACCCACCCGGGAGGAGCACACTCGAGGGTGACGTCCCGCCGGACGGCGGCCCGTCACCGGAGGCTGGCATGTGGTGGATGGTCGTGGCCGTCGTCGTGGTGATCGCCGGCATCTTCCTCATGGAGCGCAACCGCGGCACGCGCGCCGAGGCCGCGAAGCACGACCCGCGCCACCTGCGCGGCCCCGGGACCCGCGGCGGACGCCCCTGACGGGTCGGCCCGTGGCCCCTCAGGACACGCCCGAGAACATTTGACACACCTTCAACTCCGCAGGTGAGCGGCGGGGAGTATGGTCATCGAACCCCGCCGACCCCGACCCCACGGAGGAACTCATGTACATCGGTCTCGGCATCGTGCTCATCGTCATCGGCGCGATCCTCGCGTTCGCGCTCAAGGTCGACATCCCCGGCGTCGGAGACGACACCCTGGGCTACATCCTCATCGTCGCGGGCATCGCCGCGATCCTGCTCTCGTTCGCCATGCGCGGCCGCCGTCCCGGCGCCGTCACCACCACGCGCGAGAGCCACGTCGACCCCGCCACCGGCACCCGGGTCGACCGCACGGACATCGACCCCCGCTGAGGGTTCCACCCCCAGCCGCGACACACGCCGACGGCCCGCCCCCGATGTGGGGGCGGGCCGTCGTCTCGTGATGACCGGGACGGCCGCGCGCTCGTGGCGGTTGCGCCCGTCCCGGGGTCATGACCTCAGAACGCCGACTCCGGCACGTCCATGAGGAGGGTGTCGGTCGCCTCGGCGACCGCACGCTCGGCGGAGATCTTCGGCAGGACCTGGCGGGCGTAGAACTGCGCCGCCGCGACCTTGCCCTCGTAGAAGTCCTTGTCCTTGCCGGTGGCTCCGGCGGCGAGGGCGTCGAGCGCCACCGCGGCCTGGCGCAGCAGCAGCCACCCGACGACGAGGTCGCCGGCGGCCAGCAGCAGCCGCGTGGTGTTCTGCCCGACCTGGTAGAGGTTCTCGATGTCGCCGCCGTTGCGGACGTCGGCCTTCATCAGCTCGCCGACCATGAACCCGAGGATGCCCTGGACGTCCTCGAGGCCCTGGGCGAGCAGCTCGCGCTCGCGGTCGATGCGGCCGTCGTGGGCGCCGAGGTCCTTGGCGAACTCCTGGATCTGCGAGGAGACGAAGGTCAGCGCCTGGCCCTTGTCCTTGACGATCTTGCGGAAGAAGAAGTCCAGGCCCTGGATGGCGGTGGTGCCCTCGTAGAGCGTGTCGATCTTCGCGTCGCGGACGTACTGCTCCACCGGGTAGTCCTGGAGGAAGCCGGAGCCGCCGAAGGTCTGCAGCGACTCGGTGCCGAGCAGCACCCACGCGCGCTCGGAGCCCAGGCCCTTGACGATCGGGAGGAGCAGGTCGTTGACGCGGCTCGCGATGTCGGCGGCCGAGCCCTTCTCGAAGGTCTCCGACCCCGTGGTCAGCAGCTCGCGGTCGACGATGTCCTGCTGCGTCGCGGTGTAGAGCACGAGCGCGCGCAGGCCCTCGGCGTAGGCCTTCTGGGTCATGAGGGAGCGGCGCACGTCGGGGTGGTGGGTGATGGTGACGCGCGGCGCGGCCTTGTCGGTCATCTGGGTGAGGTCGGCGCCCTGCACGCGCTCCTTGGCGTACTCGAGCGCGTTGAGGTAGCCGGTCGACAGGGTGGCGATCGCCTTGGTGCCGACGAGCATCCGGGCGTTCTCGATGACGTGGAACATCTGGGCGATGCCGTCGTGGACGTCGCCGAGCAGCGTGCCGACCGCGGGCTTCTCGCCGCCGAAGGTCAGCTCGCAGGTCGTGGAGACCTTCAGGCCCATCTTCTTCTCGACGTTGGTGACGTAGACGCCGTTGCGCTCGCCGAGCTCACCGGTCTCGAGGTCGACGTCGTACTTCGAGAGCACGAACAGGCTCAGGCCCTTGGTGCCGGCGGCCGCACCCTCGGGGCGGGCGAGGACGAAGTGCACGACGTTGTCGACCATGTCGGACTCGGCGCTGGTGATGAAGCGCTTGACCCCGGTGAGGGTCCAGGTCCCGTCGTCGTTCTGCACGGCCTTGGTGCGGCCGGCGCCGACGTCGGAGCCGGCGTCGGGTTCGGTGAGCACCATCGTGCAGTGCCAGCCGTTCTCGACGATCCAGCGGGCCATCTTCTTCTGGTCCTCGTTGCCCAGGAGGTGCATCAGCTTGGCGAACGAGTAGGAGGCCGCGAACATCGCGATCGCCGGGTTCGAGCCCAGGAGCATCTCGTTGACGGCCCAGCGCACGCTCGGCGGCGCGACCGTCCCGCCCAGCTCGGCGGGGACGTCGATGTTCCAGAAGCCGCTCTCGCGGTAGGCGTCGAACGACGCCTTGAAGGAGTCGGGCATCGTCACCGACTGCGTCTGCGGGTCGTACACCGGCGGGTGGCGGTCGGCGTCCTGGAAGGACTCGGCCAGCTCGTTCTCGGCGAGGCGGGAGACCTCCTTGAGCATCTCGCGGGCGGTGTCGGCGTCGAGCTCCTCGTAGGGGCCGGAGCCCAGGACGTCTCCGCGGCCGAGGACCTCGAAGAGGTTGAACTCGATGTCACGCAGGTTGCTCTTGTAGTGGCCCATGGCCGCTGTCCTCCTATAGGCGAGTGAGCGCTTGCTTACCAGTCTGCTACCGGCCGGTAACAAAAGCAAGGGGAAGGGTGGGCCGCTGCGTGCGGGCGCCGGTGTGATGCCGGGCATACTCGGGCCGTGAGCAACCGCCAGGTGTCCTGCCCCCGCCCCGACGTGGTGGTGGCGTGAGCACGACACCCGAGCGGTCGCCGGCCGACCTCGCCCGCCGCTTCGTGGAGGAGGGGAGCGCGTGGCGCGCCCGCGACCTCCTCACCGAGCACGTCGAGCACGAGCGCGACACCGAGGCCCTGACCCTGCTCGGTCAGGTGCTGCACGACATGGGTGACCTCCCGCGGGCCGGGGCGGCCTGGTTCGCCGCCGGCGCCAAGGGCGACGAGGTCGACGCCGCCGTCGCCGCGTGGCGCGAGCAGGCCGGCGACGACTTCGTCGCGATGTGGCGCTCGCTGCCCGCGGCGATGCGCAAGGAGCCTCGCGCCCGGCGGATCGAGGCGCTGCGCGAGCGCGCCCAGGCCGCGGAGGCGGGGCAGGCGTCATCCGATGAGGGGCCGGACGCCGAGGCGGACGACCTCGACGCCGAGAGTGACGGCTTCGACGGGGCCTGGCTCATCGCCTGGGTGCTCGCCGTGGTCTTCGTCGTGCTCGCCGTCATCGGCTTCGTCACCGTGCTCGGGTGGGTCGTCCCGGGCTGAGGCCGCGGGGCAGCGGGCTCCGGCCGCCGTCAGTAGCAGCCGTTGACCGTGGCGGCGAGCATGTCGACGCTCTGCTTGAGCGTGGTCGTCGAGTCCTTGCCGTTGACGACGAACGCGAAGACCTTGACCTTGCCGTCCTTGCCCTTGGTGAAGCCGGAGAGGGCGACGACGTCGGCGAGGCGGCCGGTCTTGGCCCACACCTTGCCGGCGGCGCACTTGGCCTCCGCCGTGACGAAGCGCTTCGAGGACGCCGAGAGGGTCCCGGTCTGGCCGGCGGTCGGCATCCCCTGGGCCGAGCGCAGCGGCCAGAGCGCGCTGTTCGTGGTGTCGACCCCGCGGTCGACGACCCGGGCGAGCTGGAGGGCGCTGAGCCGGTCGGAGCGGGACAGGCCCGAGCCGTCGTAGAGGGCGGTGATGCTCAGCTTCTGCCGGGCCACGACCTCCGCCTGCGCCGTGCGGGCGCCGGCCCAGGTCGGCCCGCGGCCCTGGGCGATGCCGACGAGCTTGTGCAGCGCCTCGGCGATCTCGTTGTCGCTGACGAGCAGCATCCGGTTGACCGTGGTCGACAGGGGCTGGCCCTGAGAGGTGGCGAGGACCTCGGCGGTCGGGGCGGCGTTCGCCCGGCCCGAGTACGCCGCGGCGGTGATCCCGTACGCCTTGAGGCGGTCACCCACGTACCGGCCGACATCCGCGCTGGTGTCGGAGGAGTCGCTCTGGTCGCGGACGAGGCCGCGCACGGCGGTGATCGAGTCGGGGACGTAGGTCGACTTCCAGCCGGTGGCCAGGCTCGGCGCCGGGAAGACGTCGTCGTCGACGTAGACCTTCACCGCCGCGGTGGCCAGGCCGCGCCCCTTGAGGACGCCCGCCACCGTCTTGGCCATGGTGTCGAGCTGGGTGCTGCTCAGGCTGGGGTCGCCGGAGCCCTCGACGACGACGCGGTCGGGGGCCGAGCCGGCGCGGATCGTCGTGGTGAAGCGCTTGGTCGGGCCGAAGACGGTGAGGGCGTTGGAGGCCGTGACGAGCTTGTTGGTGGAGGCCGGCATCAGGGCGGTGCTGCCGTTCTTCGACCACACGACGCGGTTGGACTCGGCGTCGATGACGGCACCGGAGAACGCGCTGCCGAAGCGGGCCGTCGTCGCGCGGGCGGTGAGGGCGCTGCGCATGCGCAGGTCGGCGGCCGAGGCGGCGGTGGCGGAGAAGACGCGGGTGTGGCTCGAGGAGGCGGGGGTCGGGGTGCCCGCGGACGCGTGGGCGGTGCCCGAGGTGCCGGCCACGAGGGCGGCGGCGACCGCGGTGGCGACGGTCAGCAGGACGGTCGGGCGGCGGGTGGTCGCGCGCATGCAGGGGCCCCTCGGGTGGTGGTACGGCTGTGGCCACCGGTGCCCCTGCGACCTCGGTTGCTGCCGGAAGGGTAGCCCCCGGGGGTACCCGCCGTCCTGCGCTCGGGCCGAACCCGCCGGGGGTGTCGCTCAGGCGAGGGTGAGGGCCCAGGCCAGGGCGGTGAGCGCGGCCACCGAGGCCGTGACCCGCACGAGGTTCCAGCGCGCCCACGTCGGCTCGTCGAGAGCCACCCGCGCCGTGGTCGCGGAGTACCGCTCGTCGCCGGCGGCCTGGGCGGTGGCGGCGGCGTTGCGGGGGAGGTGGACGCGCGCCGTGACGACCGTGGCGACGAGGTGGAGGACGAGGGCCGCGGCCACCCACCAGCGCGTGGGCTGGTTCCACGACATGGCGAGGGCGGTGGCGGTGAGGACGGGGGCGCCGAGGAAGGCGGTCGCCATGAAGACCGGGTTGACGATGCGCCGGTCGAGCGCCGCGAAGGTGTCGACGGCGGGGCGGTCCGGCAGCGCGCGGACCGCGGGCATCACCGTGTGCGCGTAGAAGAGGTAGACCCCGGCGAGCAGGCCGCTCGTGACCGTCGCCGCGACGAGGACGACGCGTGCCAGCACCATGCGGGGAAGGCTAGCGGCGCGGGGGTCCTGCCGGGTGGCGCGCCTCGGTGCGCTTGTGCTGGATGTCGACGCCGATGCCGAAGACGATGACGCCGAGCATGGCCAGCCGCACGGCCGGGGATGCCGGGACGTAGGCGAAGGCGTGCACCGCGATGGTGAACGTCAGCAGGTAGACCAGGCCCCAGAACATCCAGCGCAGGGCCTCGACGAGGACGCCGGGCGTCATGGCCGGCTCGGGGCGGAGGGGGCTGACGAGGCGTGTGTGGTGCGGGTCCGGGGCTCCATGACTCATGGTGCGCCCGTGCGGGCCCGCGTGGGGGTTTCGGTCGGTCCCGATCTCGTGGCCGAACAGGTGACGACCCGTCCGGTGGTCCTGCTGGAGCCGGTGACGGGAATCGAACCCGCGTGTCCAGCTTGGGAAGCTGGCGCTCTACCATTGAGCTACACCGGCGCGCCGGGTCGAGAACCCTCAGGTCCTCCCCGGCGCCGACACTCTAGCCGACACCCGCAGGCCTCCTCGACGCCCGGTCGGTGTCCAACCTGAGGACGGCGCGCGTCGCCACGCCCGCACCATCCGGGCTGCGCGGACCCCCACGGGTAACCTGCCCTCGTGCTCCTCTCCGACCGTGACATCCGTGCCGAGGTCGACGCCGGTCGGGTCCGCCTCGACCCGTGGGACCCGGCGATGATCCAGCCGAGCAGCGTCGACGTCCGCCTCGACAAGTTCTTCCGGCTCTTCGACAACCACAAGTACCCGGTGATCGACCCCGCGCAGGACCAGGCCGACCTCACCCGCCTCGTCGAGGTCGACCCCTCCGAGGGCTTCGTCCTCCACCCCGGCGAGTTCGTCCTCGGCAGCACGCTCGAGACCGTCTCCCTCCCCGACGACCTCGCCGCCCGCGTCGAGGGCAAGTCGAGCCTGGGGCGCCTGGGCCTGCTCACCCACGCCACCGCGGGCTTCGTCGACCCCGGCTTCACCGGTCACGTGACCCTCGAGCTGAGCAACGTCGCGACGCTGCCGATCATGCTCTGGCCGGGGATGAAGATCGGCCAGCTCGCCTTCTTCCGGCTCTCCTCCTCCGCCGAGAACCCGTACGGGTCCGAGCGGTACGGGTCGCACTACCAGGGCCAGCGCGGCCCCACGGCCAGCCGGAGCTTCCAGAACTTCCATCGCGCCGACGTCTGAGGGCCGGGCCGTGCAGGGGCAGGGTCCGGGCGCAGTGCCGGAGCAGACCGACCTCGTCGAGGTGCGCACCACCGCGCCCGACGCCGGGAGCGCGGCCCTGCTGGCACGCGCCCTCGTGGAGGGCGGGCTCGCGGCCTGCGTCCAGGTCGTCCCGGGCGTCACCTCCACCTACGTGTGGCAGGGCGAGGTCGAGGTGGAGGACGAGCACCTCCTCCTGGTGAAGTCGACCGCCTCCCGCGTCGAGTCCATCCGCACGCTCCTCCGCTCCGAACACCCCTACGAGACGCCCGAGGTGCTTGCCGTCCCGGTCGTGTGGGCCGACCCCGCGTACGCCGCGTGGGTCCGCGACACGGTCGCCGACGACGCGCCGCCGGGCACCGTGAGGGCGAAGGACGAGCGATGAGCAAACCGCGCACCGGCGTGACTGAGGACGCCGATGTCCGGGGGGACGAGGGGACACCGGAGGAGGGGGAGCAGCAGGTCGAGGTGGAGGTCGACGTCGACCGCGCCGCGGCCCTGCTCGACCCCGACGGCGGCGGGGGCGCCGAGCTGCGCGGCCACGTGCCCGATGACCCGGCCGGCGTGGTCCTCGTGCTCCACGGGGGCGCCGAGAACAGCCTGATGCCCGTGGTGTGGTGGCGCCTGGCCGTGCTGCGGATGAAGCCCTTCGCCTCCGCGATCGAGCGCCGGGCCGGTGACCACGTCGCCGTCCTGCGCCTGAAGTACCGCGTGCGCGGCTGGAACGGCACCCGCCAGGACCCCGTGCAGGACGCCCGCTGGGCGCTGGACCGCATCCGCCACGTCCTCCCGGACGTCCCGGTGGTCCTCGTCGGACACTCGATGGGGGGCCGGGTGGCGCTGCGCCTGGCGGCCGACCCGGGTGTCGTCGGCGTCGCCGCGCTGGCGCCCTGGGTGGAGAGCGACTCGGTGCAGGCGCGGCCCGACACCCCGGTGCTGCTCGTCCACGGCTCGAAGGACCGGGTCACCGACCCGCGCCGCACGGCGGTGCTGGCGTCGCGCCTCTACGACCGCGGTGTCGACGTGCGCAGCGTGACCATCGAGGGTGACTCGCACGCGATGCTGCGCGACGCCGGCGCCTGGCACCGGCTGGTGCGGGACTTCGTCATCGACGTCCTCGACCCAGACCGAACCAGCTGACCACTCCGCCCAGGGCCAGCAGCACGGCGCACCACACCATCGCGCCGCGGTAGCCGTCGGCCATCGCCGCCTGCTCGAGGTAGTCGTTGCCGGTGAGCCCGACCACCGCCGGGAGCGCGGCGACCGCCAGGAGCGAGCCGGCGCGCGCGACCGCGTTGTTGACCCCGCTGGCGACCCCCGCCAGCCGGTCGGGTGCCGCGGCCAGGACCGAGGCGGTGAGCGGCGAGACGAGCAGGGCCAGCCCGAGCGCGAAGACGGTCATGCCCGGCAGGACGGTGAGCCAGGACGGCGCCTCCGTGGCCGCGAGCAGGATGACGGTGCCGACGGCGCACACGAGCGGACCGAGCGACATCGGCAGACGGGGCCCGGTGCGCTCGGCCAGGGCCGCGGCCCGGGGCGACAGCAGCATCAGGGCGATGGTGACGGGCAGCCCCGACAGCCCGGCCTCGAGCGCGCTCCATCCGGCGGCCTGGAGCTGGAGGACGACGAAGAGCGAGACGCCGCTGAGCGCGCCGTAGACGAGCAGCGTCATCGCGTTGGCGGCCGAGAAGACCCGCGACCGGAAGACGGCGAGGGGCACCATCGGTGACGCCGAGCGGCTCTCGACCACGACGAAGCCCACCGCGGAGGCCACGGCGACGACCCACGCAGCGGTCACGGCGGCGCCGCCCGAGTCACCGGAGGCGGTGAGGGCGTAGGTGGCCGCGCCGAGGGCGAGGACGGTGAGTGCAGCACCGGGGACGTCGAACCGCCCTGTGTCAGAGGGGTCGTGGCTCTCGGGGGCGTTCTTGCGGGTGAGCAGGACGACGGCGACGCAGAGCGGCACGTTGATCGCGAAGATCCACCGCCAGCTCGCGTGGTCGACGAGCCAGCCGCCGACGAGCGGGCCGAGGGCGGCGGCGATGCCCGACATCCCGGCCCACGTGCCGATGGCGGGGGCGCGGTCCTCGGGCCGGAACGACGCCTGGATGAGGGCGAGCGCGCCGGGGGTGAGCAGGGCCGCGCCGACGCCCTGGAGGACACGCAGCACCACGAGCTGGCCGGGTGTCTGGGCCGCGGCGCACAGGGCCGACGCGACGGCGAAGGCCGCGACCCCCACGAGGTAGGTGCGCCGGCGGCCGCGCCGGTCACCCAGGGCGCCGCCCACGAGGACGAGCGAGGCCAGCGCCAGCAGGTACCCGTTGACGATCCACTGCAGCTGCGCGAGGGAGGCGTCGAGGTCGCGACCCATGGAGCGCAGCGCGACGTTGACGACCGAGCCGTCGAGGATGGCGACGCCCGACCCCAGGGTGAGCCCGGCGAGCATCAGCCGCCCCCGGGTGGAACGGCGGTCGACGACCTCGGGCGCCTCGCTCACGGGTCAAGGGGTACCACGGCGGACCGACGGAGCGTCCGGGGTGCCCGTCCTCGCAGGTCGCGGGGGGCGGCGCGGGGTGTGCCTCGGCGTGGTCGAGAGGGTGCGCTGTCGGGCGGCTCCGCTAGGTTGGTCGCCAGGTTGACGACCTCGTGAGGGGGCCACGCATGATCCGGTTCGATGCCGTGACCAAGCAGTTCCCCGGGGGGACCACCGCGGTGGACGATCTGACCCTCACCGCGCCCACGGGCAAGATCACCGTGCTCGTCGGGCCCTCGGGCTGCGGCAAGACCACCAGCCTGCGGATGGTCAACCGGATGATCGAGCCCACGCGCGGCACCATCACCCTCGACGGCCAGGACACCAGCCGCATGGACGAGGCCGAGATGCGGCGCGGCATCGGGTACGTCATCCAGCACGCGGGGCTGTTCCCGCACCGCACCGTCCTCGACAACATCGCCACGGTGCCGCGCCTGCTCGGGTGGGACAAGAAGCGCACGAGCGAGCGCTCCCGCGAGCTGCTCGACCGGGTCGGGTTGGCCCCCGAGCTCGGCGACCGCTACCCGGCCCAGCTGTCCGGCGGCCAGCAGCAGCGCGTGGGCGTGGCCCGGGCGCTTGCCGCCGACCCTCCCGTGATGCTCATGGACGAGCCGTTCTCGGCCGTCGACCCCGTGGTGCGCGACCAGCTGCAGGACGAGTTCCTGCGGCTGCAGGGCGAGCTCGGCAAGACGATCGTCTTCGTCACCCACGACATCGACGAGGCCATCAAGCTCGGCGACCAGGTGGCAGTGCTGCGGGTCGGCGGGAAGCTGGCCCAGGTGGCCGAGCCCTCGTACCTCCTCGCCCACCCCGCCGACGACTTCGTCGCCGACTTCGTGGGCCGCGACCGCGGGTACCGCGCGCTGCAGTTCCAGCAGGCGCCGCGGCTGCCGCTGCGCTCGGAGCCGTCGGTCGTCATCGGCGAGCGGCCGTCGTCCTCGGCGTCGTGGCTGCTCGTCGTCGACGACGAGCGGCACCCGCTCGGCTGGGTCGAGCCGGCCCGCATCGGCCAGCGCGAGGTCACCCGCGACGACCTCCACCGTGGCGGCACCGTCGCGCGCGAGCACGGCTCGCTGCGCGGCGCCCTCGATGCCGCCCTGTCCTCGCCCAGCCGGCGCGGGGTCGTCGTCGACGCCAGCGGGGCGCTGTGCGGCACGGTGCTCGCGCACGAGGTGCTCACCGTCATCGAGGACATCGACCGGCCCGAGCGCGACGAGTCCGACCCGGTGCACGGCGGCGCGGCCTCGGTGGGTGCCGACGGGGCGCACCCGTGACCTGGCTGGGGGACAACTGGCGCACGGTCCTCGACCTCGCGCTCTCGCACCTGTGGCTGTCGGTCGTGCCGCTGGTCCTGGGCCTCGTCGTGTCGCTGCCGCTCGGCTGGGCCGCGAAGCGGTGGCCGCGGTCGTACCCGGCCATCCTCACCTCGACGGGGCTGCTCTACACGATCCCCTCGCTCGCGCTCTTCGTCGTCATGCCGCTCATCCTCGGGACCAAGATCCTCGACCCCCTCAACGTCGTCGTCGCGATGACGATCTACACCGTCGCGCTCCTCGTGCGCACCGTCGCCGACGGCCTGCGCGCGGTGCCCGACCACATCGAGCAGGCGGCCACGGCGATGGGCTACAAGGGTGTCCGCCGCCTCGTCGGTGTCGAGCTGCCGTTGGCCATCCCCGTCATCTCGGCCGGCCTGCGCGTGGCCGCGGTGAGCAATGTCAGCATCATCTCGATCGCCTCGGTCATCGCCGTCTCCCAGCTCGGTGACCTCCTCGTCGACGGGTACAACCGGGTCATCTGGGGCGAGCTGCTGACCGGGGTCGTCGCGTGCGTGCTGCTCGCGCTGGTCCTCGACGCCGTCATTGTCCTCGCCACCCGGCTGCTCACGCCGTGGCGCACCGCCCAGGGAGGCCGGGCATGATCTCGACCCTCCTGTCCTTCTTCAGCGACCCGGCCAGCTGGTCGGGGGAGGACGGCATCCCCTCGAGGGTGCTGGAGCACCTGCAGTACACGCTGCTGTCGCTTCTCCTCGCGGCGGTCATCGCGATCCCGCTGGGGCTGTGGATCGGCCACACCGGGCGGGCCCGCTGGCTCGTCACGGTCGCCAACTCGCTGCGGGCCGTCCCCACGCTGGGCCTGCTCTTCGTCGTCGCCCTCTGGCTGGGGCCGAAGTTCGCCAGCGACCTCGCCTTCACCGTGCCGAGCATCGTCGTCCTCGCGCTGCTGGCCATCCCCCCGCTGCTGGCCGGCACCTACGCCGGGATCGAGGCCGTCGACCCGGCGGCCCGCGACGCCGCCAAGGGCGTGGGGATGACCGGCACGCAGGTGCTGCGACAGGTCGAGGTCCCCAACGCCCTGCCGCTGCTCTACTCGGGCGTGCGGTCGGCGGTCCTCCAGGTCGTCGCCACCGCGACGATCGCCGCGCTCATCGGACTCGGGGGCCTGGGCCGCTACCTCATCGACGGCATCGCCCTCGGCGACTACGCCCGGGCCGCCGGCGGGGCGGTCATCGTCGCCGTGCTGGCGGTCGCCCTCGACGGCCTGCTCGCCCTCCTCCAGCGGTCCACCGTCTCGCCGGGGCTCACCGGAGGGCAGCGGTCTGTCGGTGGTGGGGGGAAGGATTCCGCCGACCCCGAGGTTGAGGCCGACGACACCGCCGTCGCCGTGTCCCCACGCTTTCCTGCCTGACCCGTGCCCATCCACCGGTGCCCGACCCGCACCCCCACGATCCTGACCCCGAACCGTCGCACCACACCCACCACCAGCCCCCGCGCCCACCATCTGAAGGGACCACTCCCATGAAGCGCAGAACCTTCGCCACCGCAGCCATCGCGGCCGCATCGATCATCGGGCTCACCGCCTGCGGCAGCAACAGCGACCCGCTGTCCTCCGCGTCCCCGTCGGCCTCCACCAGTGGTGGGGGCACGAGCGAGGCGATCGTCGTCGGCGGCGCCAACTTCTCCGAGTCCACGCTCCTCGCCGAGATCTACGCCGGCGCGCTGAAGGCCAAGGGCATCGACGCCACGACCAAGCCGAACATCGGCTCGCGCGAGGTCTACCTCCGCGCGCTCGAGGACAACTCGGTGCAGGTCTTCCCCGAGTACACCGGCGCCCTGGCGTTCTACTACGACAAGGCCTACACCGGCACCGCCCCGGACGAGGTGTACGCCCACGTCCAGGAGATCCTCCCCAAGACCCTCACCGTGCTCGACAAGTCGAGCGCCGAGGACAACGACTCGATCGTCGTCACCAAGGAGACGGCCGACAAGTACAAGCTCAAGACCATCGAGGACCTCAAGGCCGTCGCCGGTGAGCTCACCCTGTCGGCCCCGCCGGAGTTCAAGGAGCGCCCGCAGGGCATCCCGGGCCTGGAGAAGACCTACGGCATCACGTTCAAGTCGTTCCGCCCCCTCACCGGCCAGGGCATCGTCCAGGCCCTGAAGAACGGGCAGGTCCAGGCGGCGAACATCTTCTCCACCGACCCGAACATCGCGGCCAACGGGTTCGTGCAGCTCGAGGACACCAAGAAGCTCTTCGGCTCGCAGAACATCGTCCCGCTCGTGCGCGCCGACAAGGCCGACGCGGTCAAGGAGGCGCTCAACGCCGTCTCCGCGAAGCTGACGACCGAGGTCATCGCCGGGCTCCTCAAGGAGACCGACATCGACAAGAAGGACCCCAAGGCCGTCGCCGAGGCGTTCCTCAAGGCCAACGGCCTGGGCTGACCCGCCCGGGGTCGTCGACCCCAACCCGCCGACGGGCCCGGTGCGCAGTGATGCGCGCCGGGCCCGTCGTCATGGTGTGGGGATCCCGCCCGGGCAGTGACGGCATCGCCGTTAGTGCGGAAGTGGTTGCCCTGGCGACCACGTGAGCACTCACCGCGGGGGATGCGGCCGGTGCTGGTCGCCGTGAGTGCGGAAGTGGTTGCCCTGGCGACCACCTCAGCACTCAAGACCGGGCAATCAGCCTGCGGCGCGCGTTCCTGACCGGGGTGCCGTCAGTCCCAGGGGTCGGGCTCATCGAGGAGCGCGGCGTCGCCGGTGAACTCCGGTGCCGCCTTCTTGTCGGCGGCCGGCTTGTCCTCGGGCTGGTCCGCCGCCTCGGGCGTCTCGCCTTCTGCCGGTGCAGGAGTCTCGTCCGCGACAGGGCCGGGGGTCTCGTCCTCGGCCGGGGCCTCGTCCTGGGGAGCCTGCTCGACCGCGTCAGCGGCGGAGTCCTCGGGCGCCGCGGCTTGGGATGTCGCGGAGTCCTCTGAGGGCGAGGGCTCGTGCGTCGCGACGGGGGCAGGCGTCGCGGCGTCGGCGGGCTCGTCCCACGGGTCGACGGAGTCCTCGACGGCGGCTGCTGGCGCAGCCTCCTCGGTCGCCTCCGCCTCGGGCTCGTCAGCGGACTCCTCGGGCTGCTTCTGCTCAGCCGGTGACGGGGACGCCTCCGGCTCGTCGGCCGCGGACGGCCCGGCCTCGTCGGAGGAGTCGGCTGGCGTCGTCGGAGCCGGCTCGTCCCACGGGTCGACGGAGTCCTCGGTCGTGGCCGCCGGTGCGGTCTCGGCGACGGTCGCCTGCTCCACGGTGGCGGGGCTCGCCGAGCCGGCGGGCTCGTCCCACGGGTCGACCTCGTCGGTGGCGGCAGCGGGCTCGGTCTCGGCGGCGGTCTCCTCGGGCTCAGCCGTGGTCGTCGCATCGGTCGGCTCCCCCGGCGATCCATCCGGACCTGCCGCAGCAGGCTCGTCCCACGGGTCGGAGTCCTCTGTCGATGCCGCGGGGGCGGGGGCAGCGGCGGTGGGGGTGTCGTCCCAGGGGCCAGCGTCGGTGTCGGCCTCGGCGGCGGGTGGCGCCTCCGCGGGGGCGGGGGCAGCGGCGGTGGGGGTGTCGTCCCAGGGGTCAGCGTCGGTGTCGGCCTCGGCGGCGGGTGGCGCCTCCGCGGGGGAGGGGGTCGCTGAGGCGGGGGTGTCGTCCCAGGGGTCGGCGTCGGTGTCGGCCTCGGCGGCGGGTGGCGCCTCCGCGGGGGCGGCGGCGGTGGGGGTGTCGTCCCAGGGGTCGGCGTCGGCGTCAGGCTCAGCGGCGGTCTCAGCCGGAGCCGCGGCGCCCGCGGGGGTGTCGTCCCAGGGGTCGCTGTCGTCGTCGGTGGCAGGCTCGGCGACCGGCGCCTCGTCCTCCACGACCGTCGCGGCCACGGCCGTCGCTCCGGCAGCAGACGCCGCTGTGGGTGCGTCGGCCTCGGCCGTGTCCGCCGTCACCGCCACGGTCTCGGGCTCGACGGAGCCGGACTCGCCCTCGTCCTCGCCTCGGCGGACCGCGGCGAGCAGCATCTGGGCGACGTCGACGACCTCGACCTCCTCAGCCTCGCCGGCGGCCTGCTTGGCGGTGAGGCCGTCGGAGATCATCACGCGGCAGAACGGGCAGCCGATGGCGATCCGCTCCGCACCGGTGGCGATCGCCTCCTCGGTGCGGTTGGTGTTGATCCGCGTGCCGAGCTTCTCCTCCATCCACATGCGCGCACCACCGGCGCCGCAGCAGAACGACTTCTCCTTGGTGCGCTCCATCTCGCGCAGCTCGACGCCGGGCAGCGCCCCGATCAGCTCGCGCGGCGGGGCGTAGACCCCGTTGTGCCGCCCGAGGTAGCAGGGGTCGTGGTAGGTCACGGTCGCCGCGGTGGACGCCGCGTTCTTCGCCGTCGACATCCCCGGGGCGTCGGAGGGGCGCGCCACCGGCGTCAGCTTCTTCTCGCGCACGAGACGGTTGAGCAGCTGGGTGTGGTGGACGACCTCGTACGAGCCACCGACGGCCGGGTACTCGTTCTTGATGGTGTTGAAGCAGTGGGCGCAGGTGACGACGACCTTGGTGACGCCGAACTCCCCGAACGTCTCCACGTTCTGCGCGGCCAGGGTCTGGAAGAGCAGCTCGTTGCCGGCCCGCCGCGCCGAGTCGCCGGTGCAGGTCTCCCCGTCGCCGAGCACCGCGAACGTCACCCCGGCGGTGTCGAGCAGCTCGGCCACGGCGCGGGTCGTCTTCTTCGCGCGGTCCTCGTAGGCGCCCGCGCAGCCCACCCAGAACAGCCACTCGACGTCGGACGCCTTCTCCACGTCCTGCCCGAGCACCTTCACGGGGAACGGCAGGTCCTTGGCCCAGTCGAGGCGGGCCCGGGCACCCATGCCCCACGGGTTGCCCTTGCCCTCGAGGTTCTTGAACAGCCCGCCCAGCTCGGCCGGGAAGGCCGACTCGATGAGCGTGGCGTAGCGACGCATGTCGACGATGTGGTCGACGTGCTCGATGTCGACCGGGCACTGCTCGACGCATGCGCCGCAGGTGGTGCACGACCACAGCACGTCGGCGTCGATGACGGCGTCCGGCCCGTGCGGGTTGTACGCCGTGAGCGGCGAGGTGATGTCGTAGCCCGTGTCGCCGACGAGCGACACGTCGGGCCAGGAGATCGCCGCCGGGGAGGTGGTCGCCCCCTCGACGCCGCGGGTCGCATCCGGCGTCGCGGCCTTCGACGCCACCGAGGCCAGCGCCTTCTCCGGGTCGCCGGCGTGCTCGGCCAGGGCCTTGAGGTAGGGCGCCTTGGCGTCGGCGTGGTCGCGCAGCGTCATCATCAGCAGCTTGGGCGACAGCGGCTTCTCGGTGTTCCACGCGGGGCACTGCGACTGGCAGCGACCGCACTCGGTGCAGGTGGAGAAGTCGAGCAGGCCCTTCCACGTGAAGTCCTCGACGGCGCCGACCCCGAGGGAGTCGCCCTCCTCCATCTCCTCGAGCGCCTCGAGCGTGAACGGCTTGCCGCCCACGGTCAGCGGCCGCACCGCGCCCAGCGCCGTGCGCCCGGAGGCCTCGCGCTTGAACCAGATGTTGGGGAAGGCGAGGAAGCGGTGCCACGCCACGCCCATCGTGGGCTGCAGCGAGATGGTGATCATCCAGGCGAAGGAGATGAGGATCTTCACCGTCGCCACGACGTAGACCCAGGTGGCCAGCGTCGGCACGGAGGCGCCCGACCACAGCCCCGCCATCCACCCGGTGAGGGGGAAGTGCAGCGCGAGCGAGGTCTCCGGCTCCAGGCGGGTGACCATCGCCGCCTCGAGGGCGCGCAGCAGGACGATGCAGATCGTGACGAACAGGATCGTCAGCTCGACGTAGTACGCCTGCCAGAACGTCGACCCGAAGAAGCGCGAGCGGCGCCCGCCCTCCCCGGCGGCCGAGCGCGGGTGCTCCTTCTGCCGGATCGCCATGAGCACGACGATGCCGACGAGCCCGGCCCACGCGAACAGCTCGACGACCCACTCGAACGGCGCGAAGTGCCCGATGACGGGAAGCCGGTAGTCGGGCTGGACCAGCTGGAAGAACGCGTTGACGAGCGTGGTGAAGAGGATGAGGAAGGCGAGCGCGGTGAACCAGTGCGCCGCCGCGACGACCTTCAGCCGCGACATCCGGGTGTGTCCGAGGAACTCCTTGGCCAGCACCCACGAGCGCGACCCGGGCTCGTTCGTGCGCGTCGCGTCGGGGCGGCCGAGGCGGTACAGCGCGACGAAGCGCCCCACCTGGCGGAACAGCAGAGCCCAGCCGATGAGCGGCACCACGGTGCACAGCACGATCGCCACGACCTGCACGGCACCCAGGCCGCCGAAGCGCTCGTCGGGCATCGGGATGACCTCACGCGAGAGGGCGGAGACCACGGACGGCACGACGGCGGGCGCGGTGGCGACAGGCATGGCGGCAGCCTAGTGGCGGGTGAGCGGGCGCTCACCGACCTGTGACGACGATCAACCGCACCGGCGCGCACCGGCGCCCACGAGCGCGCACCGGCGCCCACCTCGGACGACGCCCGAGACACCGTTGTGCCATTGATAACCGTCTGTTGGAATATGCATAAGCAGGCGTCGGTTGCCCCGATGTCGGCACGTCCGACCGTGTCCCGGGACGCCCATCGGCGTCCGGACCACCGTTCCACCAGCGAAAGGCGCACCGATGCCCATCCTCGACGACGTCACCCAGGCCGTCGGCAACACCCCGCTCGTCCGGCTCAACCGCATCATCGAGGGCGACGCGATCGTCGCCGCGAAGCTGGAGTTCTACAACCCGGCCAGCTCGGTGAAGGACCGCATCGGTGTCGCGATCATCGACGCGGCGGAGGCGTCGGGGCAGCTGCCCGCCGGCGGCACGATCGTCGAGGCCACCTCCGGCAACACCGGCATCGCCCTGGCGATGGTCGGCGCGGCCCGCGGCTACAAGGTCGTCCTCGCCATGCCCGAGTCGATGAGCAAGGAGCGCCGCGCGCTGCTGCGCGCCTACGGCGCCGAGCTCATCCTCACCGACCCGTCCCTGGGGATGAAGGGCGCCGTCGCCAAGGCCGACGAGATCGTCGCCGAGCGCGAGGGCTCGGTCCTGGCCCGCCAGTTCGCCAACGTCGCCAACCCCGAGATCCACCGCAAGACCACCGCGGAGGAGATCTGGAAGGACACCGACGGCCAGGTCGACATCGTCATCGCCGGCATCGGCACCGGCGGCACCATCACCGGTGTCGGCGAGGTCCTCAAGGCCCGCAAGCCCGGCGTGCAGATCGTCGCGGTCGAGCCCGAGGAGTCGCCCATCCTCAACGGCGGCGCTCCCGGCCCGCACAAGATCCAGGGCATCGGCGCCAACTTCGTGCCCGAGATCCTCAACACCGAGATCTACGACGAGGTCATCGACGTCAACGCGGCCACCTCGGTCGAGTGGGCCCGCAAGGCCGCCACGCAGGAGGGCCTGCTCGTGGGCATCTCCTCCGGCGCCGCGCTCGCCGCCGCGAACCAGGTCGCCTCGCGCCCGGAGAACGCCGGCAAGACGATCGTCGTCATCATCCCCAGCTTCGGCGAGCGCTACCTCTCGACGATCCTGTTCGAGGGCCTCGTCGACTGACATGTCCCTCATCCGTGCCGCCCGGGCGAGCATCCGCGAGGATCTCGACGCCGCCATGCGGCGTGACCCCGCCGCCGAGAACCGGCTCGATGTCGCCGTGAACTCGCCCGGGCTGCACGCGATCTGGGCCTACCGGGCCCTGCACCGGCTGTGGCAGCGCCCCGGTGGCCGCCCCGCCGCCCGTGCGCTCTCCACCCTGGTCCGCTCCGTCACCGGCGTGGAGATCCACCCGGGGGCGCAGATCGGCCGACGCTTCTTCATCGACCACGGGATGGGCGTCGTCATCGGCGCCACCGCGGTGGTCGGCGACGACGTCATGCTCTACCACGGCGTCACGCTGGGCGGCCGGTCGCTGGCCCGCGGCACCAAGCGCCACCCCACGGTGGGTGACCGCGTCACCATCGGTGCGGGCGCGCGCGTCCTCGGCGACATCGAGATCGGTGACGACGTGCAGATCGGCGCGAACTCCGTTGTCGTGAAGCCGGTTCCGGCCGGCGCGGTCGCCACGGGCATCCCGGCGCAGGTGCGCTTCCCCGAGCACCCGGCCCAGGACCCCTACGACGCGCTGTTCGCCGAGCCGGCCCTGTTCATCTGACCGCTCCACCCCGCACCCGGACCCCGGTGGACGTGACCCCGATGGGCGTGGGCGCCCAGTCGGCTCCGTAGGCGCAGAACAGGCGCCCCTCCTCCACGCCCGCGCTGGCGATCTCGAGCGCCTCGGCGGCGTCGAGCCCCTGGGCGAGGACCCGGTGGTACGCCGACATCACGGTGTGGGCGTCCTCGTCGCCCACCGGGCCGACGGCCGCGACCACGGTGCGCACGCCCGTCGCCAGGAGGCTCGCGGTGAGGCCGAGCGACTCGTCGCCCGCGCGGACGTGGGTGCGCCCCACCTCGCACGAGGACAGCACCACGTGCTCGGCCCCGACCCCGGCCCGCTGGAACTCGTGGGCGAAGACCGGGCCGTCGCCCATGACGACCGAGGAGAACAGCGGGCTCTCGTCCTGGTGGAATCCGTGGGCTGCGACGTGCACGATCGTGCTGTCGGACAAAGCCTTTCGCAGCTCCTCACCGGTGGAGACCCCGTCGTGACCCGCTCCGTCGGACGCGCCCGCGCCCCAGACCCGCGCCACGTCCCGCGCCTCGCTCGTCGCCCTCGCCAGCCCCGGCCCGGCGAGCGCCACCACCGTGGGCGCGACCGACCCCGACCCCGCCGGCACCGACCGCCGGGCCCAGAACGTGGCCGACGGCGCGACCGTGACGACCCGCCCGCGGATGCCGGGGACCAGCCGCCACGGCAGGGAGGCCAGCGAGCTCGACGGGATGACGACGACCCGGTGGGCCCGCGGCAGGATCGGCGCCAGCGCCTCGCCGAGGGCACTGGCGGTGTGCATCATCGAGCGCTCGATGACGCGCTGGAGGTCGGTGCCCAATGCCAGCCGGCGGGTGGCGAGGTCGGCGCGCAGGCGGGCCGCGGCCTCGACGACGCCCGCGCTGTCGGGCAGCCGGGTGAGGCGGGCCCCCGACGGGGTCACCGTGACCGCCCAGAGCAGGTCGCGGTGGAGGAAGAGGCTGACCAGGCCGGCGTGGGCGCGGTCGAGGAGGGGGCGCAGGGCGGCGACCGTGACGGGCCGCTCCTCGGCCGCCGCACCAGTGGTGCCGGCCTGCTCCCAGTCGCGTCGGGCCACGGCGCGCTCGACATCGCGCGCCGCGGCCTCGAGGGCCGAGCGTCGGGCGGGGTCCTGGGCGTCGTGGGCCTCCGAGTGAAGGCGGCGGGCGTCGGCGGTGAGCCGGGCGAGCTCGAGGTCGGGGGAGGCGACCATGGGGGGAAGTCGCTGCGAGACACCGCGCCACAGCTCGGTGGCGTCGAACACCTGGGCCGGTGAGCCGGTGGCGATGGCGAGGTCGAGGTGGGCGTCGCGCAGGCGCCGGGTGTGCAGCGCGACGGCCGTGCGCGAGTCGATGCTCGTGTGCCGGGCCTGCTCGACCGCGAGCCGGTGGGCACCGCGCCGCAGCTCGCGCCGCACGAGGTCGGGCCGCCCCTCGGCCGCGTGCAGCTCGGCCAGCGCGAGGGTCCGCTGTAGGCGAAGCGGGAACGACGCCGCTCGGCGCACCTCCGGCCGCGCGAGGTTGCGCCGCGCCTCGTCGACCCGGCCCACGAGCGCGTTGGCCTCGGCGGCGAGCACCGCCGCCTCCGCCCCGACGGCACTGGCCGGGGCGGGGCCGTCGGCCAGCTGCGACAGGGTCGTGGCCGTGGCGCCGGGGTTCCGCCCCGCCAGGAGCTCGGCCTGCAGCCGCAGCAGCGAGGCGCGCACGGCCCATGCCGACTCCGACCCCCGCGAGAAGCGCCGCTCGGCCCGGGCTGCGTAGACCCGGGCGTCGGCGTGCTCCTGCCGCAGCAGGGCCAGCCGCGCCCGCTCGAGGTCGGCCTCGGCCACGTCGTGCGCGATCCCCCCGGCCCGCGCGGCCTCCTCGCCCTCCTCGAGCGCCTCCATCGCCTGGTCGACGAGCCCGGCCTCGGCGAGCACCCGGGCGCGGTCGAGGACGGCACCGGGGGGCAGCAGGTCGCCGCCCATCGCCCGCGCCTGCTCGGTGAGGGAGAGGGCGCGCGGCAGGTTGCCCAGGAGGAACTGCAGGCGCCCGCGGTTGTGCACCGCCGCGGCGGCGAGGTCGGGGAAGCCGAGCGCCACGGCATCCTGGTGCGCGCGCCGGAGCCGGACGTCGCTGTCGTGGTAGCGACCGAGGAACTGGTAGGTCAGCCCGAGGTTGAGGTGGAGCAGGCAGCGGGTGCGCGGCGCGACCTCCGCCGTGAGCGCCACGCCCTCGAGCAGCTCGCGGGTCCTCTCCCACTCGCCGACCCGCCCGTGGAGGCCGGCCCGCTGCACCACCGCGAGCGAGCGGACGTGGTTGGGACCGGCGTCGACGAGCAGCCCGTCGGCGGTGTCGAGCAGGGCGAACGCCCCGTGGCGGTCGCCGCGCTGCACCCGCGACACCGCGTGGGTGACGTGCACCCGCGCCCGCAGCACCACGACGTCGTCGGGGACCTCGCCCTCCCGGTCGAGGCGGCGCAGGGCCCGCCGCAGCAGCGTCTCGGCCCGCGCCGGGGCGCCCGCAGCGTTGGCGAGGACCGCTTCCTCGACGAGGCGGGTGACGTGGTCGTGGAGGTCGGGGCGGATCCGCGCCTCAGATCTCCACGGTGGGCGTGATGACGGGGCGGACGTCACCATCGGGCAGGAAGACGAAGCGGACCAGCCCGCGGGGGGCGGGGTCGATGGTGAACCGCCCGTCGTCATCGACCTGCGCCGTGATGGTGCGCGTCTCGGCCCGCAGCTCGACCACCACGGCCGAGTCGTGGCCGGTGACCCAGCCGTCGACGCGGACCTCGTCGGCGTCGATCGGCGAGAGCGTGACCATGACGGACAGGGCCTCGGCGCTGAAGGTCAGCGTCTGCGTGCGGGTGTACTCGGAGCGGGCCAGGGCGCTCTCGGCGCCGACCCGCTGCAGCTCGGCGACCTCGGCGTGCATCGCCTGCACGGTGAGGGCGAACTTGATGTCGTCGGCCAGCCCCGCGGGGACGGGGTCGGCCGAGCGCAGCACGTCGGCGATGCCGGCGAGGATCCGCTCGTCGAGGGCGTCGAGCGGCTCTGCTGCCAGGTCGTGGTCGGGGTTCACAGGGCACCTCCCCATGCGGGGTCGTCAGCGAGGGCGGCGCGCAGCTTGGCGAGACAGCGTCCTCGGGTCGGGCCGATGCTTCCCACCGGCATCTTCAGGGCTTCGGAGACCGCCGCGTAGTCGGGCCGGTCGGAGAACGCGATGACGCGCAGGAGCGCCTGGCACCGCGGGGTGAGCCGCTCGACCTGCGCCCAGAGGACCCGGTGGTCCTCGCGGTGCACGGCCAGCGTGGAGGGTTCGGGGTGGTCGTCGGGCAGCGACTCGTCGAGCTCGCCGCCGCTGCGGCCGTCGACCTTCCCGGCCCGCCAGCACTCGCGGCGCACGGTGACGATGAGCCAGCCCATGACCGCCTGCGGGTCCTTGATCCGGTCGCTGTTCTCGACCAGCCGCAGCCACGCGGTCTGCACGGCGTCCTGGGCGGACCCGTCGGACGCACCCTGCGCGCGGGCGGTGTGCCAGAGGACCGGGGTGAGGAGGTCGACGAGCTCGTCCATCGCCCGGACCTCGCCGTCGCGGTAGGCGCGGAAGGCCTGGGCCGAGCGGGTGGAGAGCGTCTGCACGGTGTCGTCGGCGGCCATCACGCGTCCTCCGGCCCGAACCGGACGTCGTGGGCCCGGGCGATGACGGCGCCGGCGGCCGGGCGGGCCCGCGCGGCGACCGGGGCGGCGCCCTGTCCGGCCCGGACGATCTCGGCGGCGATCTCGCCGGCGATCCACGGCGAGGCGAACGACGTGCCGCTCCACACGGCGAAGCCGGAGCGGAAGTCGTCGAAGTCGACACCGGCGCGCGGGCCGGGGCCGACCGAGTCGATCCTGATCGTCGGGTTCATCGATCCCGACAGGGTGACCGGCACCGTGCTGACGATCCCGGCGCCGGGGGCGTGGGCGGTGACCCAGTCGCCGACGTTGGAGAACAGGGCGACGCTGCGGTCATCCGGGTTGGTGGCCCCGACGCCGACCAGGCCGTCCTGCCCCGGCACGGCGAAGGCCGCTGGGAAGAAGCGCGCCCGGGTGGCGTCGTTGCCGGCGCACGCGACGACGACCACTCCCTCGTCGGCGAAGTCCTGGAGGAGGTCGTGCAGCGCGGTGTCGTCGGCGTCCTCCGGGGTCTCGTGGTAGTACCCGAGCGAGAGGTTGACGACGTCGAGGACACCGTGGGTGATCGTCCCGGGGGCGGCCTTGGCGGCGCGGTGCCGCTCGAGGAGGCGACTCAGCGCGGTGACGACGTCGTCCTCGAGGGCCGCGCCGTCGGAGGCCATGACCGGCACCGAGAGGATGACGGCCTCGGGGCAGCGCTGGCGCACCACCCCGGCGATGAACGTGCCGTGGCCGCACAGGACGTCGACGAGGCCGTTGACGTCGTCGAACACGACTCCGGTGTTCTCGGGGTCGCGCGAGGGCTCCTTCCACACGCCGATCGGGTCGCCGCCGAGGGTGACCCGCCGGTGGGCGCCGGTACAGGTGCCGGTGCACTGCTCGGCCGTGGCGTCGTCGTCCTCCTCGGGGAACCAGTGGTGGCGGCCCAGGCCGGTGTCGAGGACGGCCACGACGGGGGCGTCGCCGCTCACCGTGATGCCGGTGCGCGGGTCGGGGGCCGACCAGACGACCGGGGTGCGGCCGCCGATGCCGGGGGTGCCGTACTCGGCGAGGAGGCCGCCGCCTCCCCAGACGCCGCCGCCTCCGCCCCACACGCCACCGCCGCCACCCCAGACGCCGCCGCCTCCGCCCCAGACCCCGCCACCGGCGGTGAGGACGTGCTCGACGGTGACGCCGCCGGCCATGCTGCGGCCGCGGCGGTCACGCCGCTCGCGGCGACGCTTCTCCGCCTCGCCGGGCTCGTGGCCCTCGGGCGGGTCGGGCAGGCGGCCGAGGCCGACCTTGTCGTAGAGGTACGCGGCACGGTCGGACGGCTCGGTGAGCGCGGTCTGGAGGAAGCGCCAGGCGTCGGGCGCCTTGCCGGCGCGGTCGGGGTGGCGGCCCAGGCGGATGCGGGTGACCGTGACCCGGGCGTCGGGGCCGAGCTCGTCGGTGGTGCAGCCGCGGCCGGGGATGGTCACCGGCTCGCCGACGACCTCGACGGCCAGCGGCTCGGGGAGCGTGCCGGCCCACTCGACGAGCTGGCTGACGCGGCCGGGCTGCACCTCGTCCTCCGGCCCGTCGGCGAGGTCGCGCACGAGGAGGGTGTCGGAGACGTAGACGGTGGGAAGCGGCGCGGGCTGACCGGGCGCCAGGACCGCGGTGTCGGGGTCGAGGACGCGCGCGCCGAGCCGGCGGGCGAGCAGCGGGGAGATGACCGGGACCGGCGGCAGCGACGAGGGCTCCTCGGCGGATGACGCGGCGACCGGCTTCGTGGGGCGACCGGGCGCGCTGTCGCGCGAGGGCTTCTCGGGGGGCTTGCCAGCCATGCGGCGCTCCTGGGGAGGGGGGTGGACCGGGCGCGAGAGCGGTCTGCGCCAGCCTAGTGATGATCATCGACACCGGACAGGAGTCGCCGTTTCCCGCGCTGATACACGTCGACCTGCACGTTTCGCGGGCGTCGTCAGGGGTGTCAGCACGTGTGGGGCGTTCGGTGCGGGCACGAGGTTCTCTCGTGGCCCGCGTGTATCAGGGCCCGGGGCGGGTGCTCCTCGTCGTCGTGGAACCCAGCGGGATCCGCGGTGTGGCCCGACCGAACAGGGGCGGGACGGACGCACCGGGACCGTGGGGCGCTGCGCCGTCGGGCCGTGGAGGCGCGACGGACGCATGCGACGGTCCCTCACACGGGGAGCCGGCCACGCCGGAACCGGCGCCGCAGGGGGCGCAGGAGGGGCCGGCGTGGCCGGCGGTGTGGTGTCCGGTGCTCCCGGGGGCCCCGTCAGCCGGAGCGCGAGGAGGGGCGCGTCATCATCACGAGGTCGTCGGAGCGTGAGGAGGCGCGCGTCATCACGACGAGGTCGGCGACGACGGGGGCGGCCGGTGGGGCGGTGCGGCTCAGGCGGCGCCGTCGGACCGGGTCGCCTCGGCCCAGGGGTCGCCGTGCGGCGGGGTGGCGCTGGAGCCGCTGCCGGGGGTGGACCCGGGGTTGCGCGCGATGGCCTCGGTGGTGACGGTCCTGCTGGAGCGCAGGCGCTCGCCGGTGGCGCGGGCGGCATCGGCGACGAGGTCGGCGACGACGGGGGCGGCCTTGGTGCGCGCGGCCTCCTTGGCCACGGCGACCTGCTTCTGGACGGGCCCGGAGTTCCAGACCTTCGAGGAGGTCCGGGCGATCTGCTGGTACCGCTGCTTGCCAGCGCGCGCCCCGAGGACGTATCCGGCGGCCAGACCGGCGAGGAACGACAGCTTCGCCATGGGTGGCTCCTTTCGTCGGCCTCAGACCTTACCCGCCGGGGGCCTCCCCACCTCCCGGCGTCACCCACCGGTTGCACGGCTGCACCGGGTCGAGGTGAAACCCGACCGTGTGGGGGTCGCCTTTCACCTCGACCCGGCTGATGGAGCGCGCGGTCGAGGTGTTCGGCTGGTCTCGGGTGCGGGCGGATTACCTCGACCCGGGCGGGGACGGGCATCCACGGCGAATACCCTGTGACGTGCCTGGCTCCGGCCGGGCCAGGAGGGCTCGCATAGTGGCCTAGTGCGGCGGTCTTGAAAACCGCTATGGCGGCAACGTCATCGTGGGTTCGAATCCCACGCCCTCCGCACGAATCCCAGCGGGAGCAGAGACCTCACGACCCACGGCGCGACCTACCGCTTGGTCAGCGGGGTGATCACCCCACGTACGGGGCGGTAGGACGCGCTGGTACCGGTGCGGTGGGGGCGGCGCTATCGTCCGATGGTGAGTGGTCCCGATCGCCCCGGCGACACCGACGACGGCTCGGTCGTCGAGGCGGTCGTCGAGCGGGCCGAGGACTTCATCGAGGACGCCGGCGAGGCCGTGGTCGAGCGGCTCGAGGACGTCCGTGAGAAGGCCGGCGAGGTCGTCGAGGGTGCGGGGGAGGCGGCCCAGGCCTTCGCCCAGGTGACCAGCCACGCCGCCGAGGTGGCCGAGACCCACCCGACCATCAGCACGGGCGCGCGCATCGGCTTCCTCCTCGACGGCGTGCTGCACGTCGCGATGGGCTGGGCGGGGCTGGGCATCGCGTGGGGCTGGGGCGGAACGGCCGACGAGTCCGGCGCGCTCACCACGCTGGCCGACACGGTCGGCGGCCGGTGGGCCCTGTGGATCGGCTTCGTCGGCTTCTCGGTGGTCGCGCTGTGGAACCTGGCGCGCGCCATCACCGGCCGGCACTGCAAGACCGGCTTCAAGCGGCTCGAGCACGGCGCCGACGGCCTCGCCTACGTCACCGTCGCGTGGAGCGCCGCGGCGTTCGCCATCGGCTCGGGCCAGTCGAGCCGGGAGTCGACCGTGAGCATCACGCGAAGCCTCCTCGCCCTCCCGGGAGGGACGCTCCTCGTCGTCATCACCGGGCTCGCCGTGGGCGGCGTGGGTGCCTTCAGCTTCTGGACGGGCTGGACCGGCGACTTCCTCGTCGACCTCGAGCGCCACCCCGGGCGCCTGGCCGAGGTGGCCGGTCGCATCGGCTTCGTGATGCGGGGGGTGGCCTTCGCCCTCGTCGGGTACCTCTTCATCGCCGCCGCGTGGACCCAGCGGGCCGAGGGGGCGACGGGCATCGACGGGGCGCTGCGCTTCCTCCAGGCCGCCCCGCTCGGGCGCTACGAGCTCTCGCTCATCTCGGTGGGGCTGATGCTCTTCGGGGTCTACCTCGTGACCCGCGCCCGCCACCTGCGCCGCTGACGCGTCAGCGCGGGGGCGGGGGGATCTCGCCGGAGCCGCGGACGACGAGCGAGGGCTCGATGACGACGTGGCGCGGGGGTGCGTCGTTGCCGTCGATGCGCGCGAAGAGGAGGTCTGCCACCGTCTTGCCGATGCGGGCGACGTCCTGCCGGATGACGGTGAGCGGAGGGTCGAGGAGGTCGGCGAGCGGGAAGTCGTCGAACCCGACGAGGGCCACCTCGCGGCGCAGCCCGCGCTCGGCCAGCGCCCGCACCGCCCCGGTGGACAGGATGTTGCGCGCGGTGAAGATCGCGGTCGGCGGGTTGGCGAGCGACATCAGCTCGTGGACGACCTCGGCGGCCTGCTCGGTGGAGCGCAGCCCGTCGACGAGCAGCGTGCTGTCGGGCCGCAGGCCCCGCGCCGTGTAGGCCGACCGGAACCCCGCCAGGCGCTGCCCGGCGGTGTGGATCGTGCCCATGTCCGAGAGCGCCGCGACGCGGCGGTGGCCCTGGAGGAGGAGGTGCTCGGCCGCCATCGCGCCACCGGCGTGGTTGTCGACCATCACCGAGTCGGCGTCGACCCCGCGGGGCGGGCGGTCGACGAACACCGCCGGTGTGCCGGACCGCAGCTCGGCCACGAGGTAGTCCTGCCGCTCGCTGGCCGGCATGAGGACGAGCCCGTCGACGCGCCGCGTCACGAGGTCGTGGATGAGCTCCTGCTCGCGCTCGCTCTCCTCGTCGAGGCTCGCGGCCAGCACGGCGGTGCCCCGACGCCGCGCCGCGTCCTCGAGCGCCCGCAGCAGCGAGGCCGAGAAGGAGTTGGACAGGTCCTGCACGAGGGCGCCGACCAGCCCCGTCCGGGCACCGGTGCGGCGCAGGTTGCTCGCGGCCAGGTTCTGCCGGTAGTCCAGGCGCACCACGGCGGCGGTGACCCGCTCGCGGACGTCGGGCGACACCCCCGCCTCACGGTTGACCACCCGGGACACGGTCTTGAGGCTGACACCCGCGAGGGCCGCCACGTCGCGCATGGTGGCGCGGTTGGACTGGCCGGACAACGATGTCACCTTCACATCACGATGTGTAACCCATGTGTTGACGTCTGCGCAAGGTCGGAGTAGACAAGGCCTTGACAACGTTGTCACGGCGCTGTCGTCCAGCAGAGACTCAAAGGAGAGTTCGCACCATGCACAGTCACGTCTCGTCCACGCGCACGATGCGCAGGGTGCTCGCGTCCGCCGGGATCGTCGGTCTGGCGCTCGGCGCCGCAGCCTGCGGTTCCAGCGACGGGGGTTCCGGGGACAGCGGTAGCGACAGCATCGGCGTCGCCCTGATCACCAAGGACTCCACCAACCCGTTCTTCGTCGCCATGCAGAAGGGCGCGAAGGCCGACGCCGGCAAGAACGGCGTCAAGCTCACCATCGGCTCGGGGGAGAAGGAGGGTGACGACGCCGGCCAGATCAAGGCCATCGAGGACGCCGTCGCCCGCGGCGACAAGGGCATCCTCATCACCCCGATGTCCACCGGGGTCAACTCGGCGATCAAGAAGGCCCGCGACGCCGGCCTCTACGTCATCGCCCTCGACACCCCGCCCGACCCCGCCGACACCGTCGACATCACCTTCGCCACCGACAACCGCCAGGCCGGCAAGCTCATCGGCCAGTGGGCCGCGGCCCAGCTCGGCGGCAAGCCCGCCACCATCGCCCTGCTCGACCTGTTCAACGACAAGATCGTCTCGGTCGACTACGACCGCGACCAGGGCTTCCTCGAGGGCATGGGCATCGACGTCGCCGACGGCAAGAAGAACGGTGACGAGGCCAAGTCCGGCAAGTACAGCGGTGGCGACTACACCATCGTCTGCAACGAGGCCTCCCTCGGCAACGAGACCGACGGCGTCAAGGCGATGGAGAACTGCCTGGGCCGCTCCAAGGACATCAACGTCGTCTACACGATCAACGAGCCCGCCGCGGTCGGCGCCAAGAAGGCCCTGGCCGACGCCGGCATCACCGACGCGATCATCGTCTCGGTCGACGGTGGCTGCGCGGGCGTGAAGTCCGTCAAGGAGGGCGTCATCGGCGCCACCTCGCAGCAGTACCCGCTGAAGATGGCGACCCTGGGCATGGAGGCGATCGCCAAGATCGCCCGCGGCGGCGAGAAGCCGACCACCACCGAGGGCCTGGACTTCTTCAACACCGGTGTCGCCCTCGTCACCGACAAGAAGGCTGACGGCGTCGAGAGCATCGACACCACCGAAGCCACGAAGATCTGCTGGGGCTGATCCGATGTCGTCGTCCACATCGGCTGCTGCCGCCGAGTTCGCTCGGCGGCGGCAGGCCCCGCTCCAGCGCCTGCAGCACGTCCTGCACGGTCGGCCCTGGCTGAGCCCGCTGCTCCTCCTGGTGCTCACCTACGCGATCTTCGGCGCGGTCGACTCCCGGGTCACCGCGACGAACGCCATCGCGGTCAACCTCCAGCAGACGGCCGTGATCGCCTGCCTGGCCATCGGCCAGACGCTCATCATCCTCACGGCGGGCATCGACCTCGCGGTCGGCGCCACCACCGTGCTCTCGATGATGGTGATGGCGTCCGTGGCCACCGAGCAGGGCCTTCCGGGCCCCCTGGCCATCCTCATCGGGATCGCCTTCGGGGTGCTCGCGGGCTACCTCAACGGGCTGCTCATCACGAAGATCAACCTGCCGCCGTTCATCGTCACCCTCGGCACGCTGAGCATCTTCACGGCGATCGCGCTGCTCTACTCCGGTGGCAGCAGCATCATCGCCGACGACATGCCGGCCTCGCTGAACTTCCTCGGCGAGAGCTTCGGGCCGCGCAGCTTCCGGCTCACCGTCGGTGTCGTGGTGGTCGTCGTGCTCTACCTCATCGTCGGGTTCGTGCTCTCCCAGACCGCCTGGGGCCGGCACGTCTACGCCGTCGGTGACGACCCGGAGTCGGCCCGCCTGTCCGGTGTCGCCAGCCAGCGCGTGCTCCTGTCGGTGTACACGCTCGCCGGGCTCATCTACGGCATCGGGGCCTGGATGCTCATCGGGCGCAGTGGCGCGGCGACGCCCAACGCGGTCGGCAACATCAACCTCGAGACGATCACCGCCGTCGTCATCGGCGGCACCTCGCTCTTCGGTGGCCGCGGCACGCTCGTCGGCACCCTGCTCGGGGCGCTCATCGTCAACACCTTCGGCCAGGGGCTGTCCATCCTCGGGGTCAGCCCGCAGTGGAAGCTCCTCGCCATCGGCGTGCTCGTCATCGTCGCCGTGGCCGTCGACCAGTGGATCCGGAGGGTCAAGGCATGAACATCACCCCACGAAGTTCTTCGCTCCTTCGTCGCTCCGATACTTCTCGGGGGCCCCGATGAGCACCACCGAACGGCTCCCGCTCACGGTCGACCACCTCCCCGAGGAGAAGCGGCACATCTACGAGGCCGAACCCATCCTCTCGGCGCGCGACCTCGTCATCACCTTCGGCCGGGTCGTCGGCCTCGACGGCGTCAGCCTCGACCTCTACCGGGGCGAGGTCCTGGCGGTCATCGGGGACAACGGCGCGGGCAAGTCGACCCTCATCAAGTGCCTCACCGGCGCCTACGTGCCCGACTCGGGGACGTTGCGGGTCGACGGGGCCGATGTCGAGTTCAAGCGTCCGCAGGACGCCCGCGACGCCGGCATCGAGACCGTCTACCAGCAGCTGGCCGTCGTCCCGGCGCTCGACATCGCGAGCAACCTCTACCTCGCCCGCGAGGAGCGTCGCCCGGGTCCCCTCGGGTCGGTGCTGCGGATGCTCGACAAGAAGGGGATGAAGGAGCGCGCCGGGGCCTCGGTGCAGAAGCTCGGCATCCAGACCATCCAGAACATGGGCCAGGCGGTGGAGACCCTCTCGGGTGGCCAGCGCCAGGCGGTCGCGGTCGCCCGCGCCGCGGCCTTCGGCAGCAAGGTCGTCGTCCTCGACGAGCCGACCGCCGCCCTGGGTGTCAAGGAGTCCGGGATGGTCCTCAACATGATCAAGCAGCTGAGGGACAACGGCCTGGCCGTCATCCTCATCTCGCACAACATGCCGCACGTGTGGGAGGCGGCCGACCGCATCCACATCCAGCGGCTCGGAGGCTGCGCGGGCGTCATCACCCCGCAGTCGCACGACATGGGCGAGGGCGTCGCCATCATGACCGGCGCCACGAAGCTCACGTCCTGAGAACGCGGGGCGCCGCACCTGACGGACGACCAGGTGCGGCGTCCCGTCCCCAACGGGGAATCCCGTCGTCCACTCGCGAGACCCCCACTGCCAGAACCTGATCCGGAGGCCTGACATGACCATCGTCGTGGGCTACATCCCCCGCCCCGAGGGCCTCGCCGCCGTCGACCTCGCCATCGTCGAGGCCGAGCGCCGCGGCGAGCGGCTCGTCGTCGTCAACACCGGCCACCACGGCGACTACGCGCACGCGAACTTCGCGGCGCCCCAGGACCTCGACGCCCTCGACGCCCAGCTCACCGAGCGGGGCATCGACCACGAGGTGCGCCAACCCACCCGCGGGCTCGCCCCCGCCGACGAGCTCCTCGACATCGCCACGGAGGTCGACGCGCGCCTCATCGTCATCGGCCTGCGCCGCCGCAGCCCGCTCGGGAAGCTCATCACCGGGTCGACCGCGCAGCAGGTCCTGCTCGACGCCACGTGCGACGTCCTTGCCGTCAAGGCGCCTGTCTGACACGGCTCCCCGTACGGCGCCCGTCCGGGTCCCGTCCGCGTGGTGAACGGTGCCCGATGGAGCGAGCGGGCGGCAGGACCGCGTGCTAGCGTTTTTGCCGGTTGCAGCAACAGCACTACCTCGTAGGTCGAACACCGCGCCACAGGGGACTGGAGTTCGCATCCACGGTCGGTACGACGTGTGCCGGTCGCGTGCTACACACAGAAAAGAGTTACCCCCGATATGGCACAGGGCACCGTGAAGTGGTTCAACGCTGAGAAGGGCTTTGGTTTCATCGCCCAGGACGGCGGCGGCCCCGACGTGTTCGTTCACTACTCCGCCATCGACACCCAGGGCTACCGCAGCCTCGACGAGGCCCAGCGGGTCGAGTTCGAGGTCACGCAGGGCCCCAAGGGTCCGCAGGCTGACGCAGTCCGCCCCATCTGACCCGGGTTCCCCGAGTCACGCGCGAAGGCCCCGTCCGGTTCGTCCGGGCGGGGCCTTCCGCATGCCATCAGCGGGCGGCGAGCTCGGTGAGGAAGGCCTTGGCGATGGGTGCGGCCACCGTGCCGCCGCTCTTGCCGGCCTCGACGAGCACGGCGAACGCGACGTCGCCCTGGTAGCCGACGAACCACACCCGCGGCGGGGTGTTCGGGTCGGAGCCGTACTCGGCGGTGCCGGTCTTCCCGCGCACCGGGCCGCCGGGGGTGCCGCGCAGCACCGTGCCCGTGCCCGACGAGACGACCGACGCCATCATCGAGCGCAGGTCGGCGACCGCGGTGCCGTCGAGGGGGGAGGGCTGGGGGTTGGTGCCCTCGCGCTGCACGAGCACCGGCGCCACGAACGACCCACGGCCCACGCTGCCGACCATCACCGCCATCGCGAGCGGCGACACCTCGGTGCGCCCCTGCCCGATGGAGGCCGCGGCGGCGTCGGTGCCGCCGTTGGTCGCCGGGACGCTGCCGTCGAAGGCACCGGCCACGCCCAGCTGGTCGGCCCAGCCGGCGCCGATGCCGAGCGCCTTGGCGGCGGTCGTGAGGTCGTCGTCGGCCAGGCGGGCGCTGAGCCCGACGAAGGCGGTGTTGCACGAGATGGTGAAGTCGTCGAAGAAGGTGGGGCTGCCCCCGGCGGACTCGCCCGCGAAGTTGCGGAACTCGCGCCCGTCGACGACCGCCGACTCCGGGCACGGCACCGGCGAGGTCGGTGAGGTGATGCCGCGGTTGAGGTACGCGTAGGTCGTGGCGACCTTGAACGTCGAGCCCGGCGGGTACCGGCCGGTCAGCGCACGGTCGAAGCCGGTGGAGGGCGAGTTCGCCGCGGCGAGCACCTCGCCCGAGGGGACGTCGACGGCCACGAGCGCCGCGGCCGCCTTCAGCCCGGCACCGGCCAACGCCTTCTCCGCGGCCGCCTGGACCCGCGGGCTCAGCGTGGTGCGGACGTCCTCGCCGTCGGTGGCGGCCTTCTCGAACAGCGTGGCACCACCGCTCGAGCTGACGGTGAGCCCGGGGGTGCCGCCCAGCGTCGCGTCGTACTGGCCCTGGAGGCCGCTGCGCCCGGCCCGGTCCCCCGCCGCGTAGCGCCCGTTGCCCTTCTGCACCATCTCGGCGGTCACCTCGCCGTAGCTGCCGAGCAGCGGCTGGCCGAAGGTGCGCGTGGTCGCCAGCGGCTGCGTCGACTCGCGGGCGATGACGCCGCGCAGGTCGTCGAGGCGGGCCTTGCGGGACTGGTAGTCGGCCTCGCGGTACGTGATGGCGGTGATGGGGCCCTTGGACCCCGCGTCGGTGGCCTTCTTCAGCGCGGTGACGAGCGAGCCCTTGGTCGCCTCGACCACCTTCTCCAGCCCGGCCGCCGACTCGGGTGTCGCGTTCACGGGGTCGAGGAGGATGGCGTAGACGGTGCCGAGCGGCATCAGGGGCTGGTCGTCGCGGTCGAGGAGGTCGCCGCGGGTGCCGGTGGTGCGCTCGAGCCGCAGCGTCTCGCCGGCCTTGAGGTCGGGGTGCCAGGGGGAGCGGCCGGCCGCCGGCGCCGCGACGACCCAGCGCTCGCCGCGCTCCACGAGCCGAGCCGGTACGGCGTACTCCCACACCGTCTCGCCGGGCAGCGTCCAGCGGACCGTGAGGGTCGCGGTGGCGGTCTCGCCGTCACGCCGGGCCGCGCTCGCGCGCACCGCGACCGGGGCCTCGCCGAGGCCGGCGACGGTCTTGGTGAAGTCCTGCGCCATCGCGGGTGACTCCAGGCTCGCGGGCGGCAGCGTCCTCGCGGCCCACGCGGAGGCAAAGGCGTCGACGGCGCGCGTGGCCGCGGCATCCCGGTCGGCCTCCTTCTGGCGCCACCACAGGGCACCCCCGAGCCCGCCGACGAGGACGAGGACGGCGGCGACGATGACGGCGACGCGGACCTTCATGGCCCCAGTCAACAGTCCGACCCCGGACCGGACCGCCGCGGGGTGCACGGAAACCGCGACCCGGACGCCCGCGAGGCCCCGGCCGGTACCAATCCGTGCGTCGTCGATCTTTTGATTCCACGAGGCGGCTGGCACTGGTCCCACCGGCCGTGGACTGGTTCCATGCTGCAGGGTTCCCGTTCTCGAAAGGACCTGTACCGGTGTCATCGCTGACCGACCAACCGCTCGCCGCGAGCGTGTCCACGCCGTCCTACGACAGGGCGGCGGCCACGGTCGGCATCGTCCACTTCGGGTTCGGCAACTTCCACCGCTCGCACGAGGCGATGTACGTCGACCGCCTGATGGAGCGCGGCCACGGCCTCGACTGGGGCATCTGCGGGGTCGGGGTGCTGCCGCACGACGCGGCGATGCGCGACGCGATGCGGGCGCAGGACTGCGAGTTCACCCTCGTGGTCCGCCACCCCGACGGCACCCTGGAGCCCCGGGTCGTCGGCTCGGTGCTCGAGTACCTCTACGGCCCCGAGGACGCCGCGGCGGTGCACGAGCGGCTGCTCGACCCGGCCGTGCGCATCGTCAGCCTCACGGTGACCGAGGGCGGCTACCTCAAGAACGCCGCCACGGGCGAGTTCGACGCCGGCCACCCGTCGGTGGTCCACGACATCGCGCACCTCGACGCCCCGGGCACCGCCTTCGGCTACGTCGTCGAGGGGCTGCGCCGGCGGCGGGAGGCCGGGCTGGCCCCGTTCACCGTGCTCTCCTGCGACAACCTCCAGGGCAACGGCGAGGTGGCCCGCCGCACCGTCACCTCGTTCGCCCGCCTCGTCGACGCCGAGCTCGCCGACTGGATCGAGGCCGAGGTGGCCTTCCCCAACTGCATGGTCGACCGCATCACCCCGGCCACCACCGACGTCGACCGCGAGGCCCTGACCAGCGACTTCGGCATCGACGACCGCTGGCCGGTGCCCGCCGAGCCGTTCACCCAGTGGATCGTCGAGGACCACTTCCCCCTCGGCCGGCCGGCGCTGGAGGAGGTCGACGTCCAGTTCGTCGAGGACGTCACCCCCTACGAGCTGATGAAGCTGCGCCTGCTCAACGCGAGCCACCAGGCGCTCGCCTACCTCGGGGCCCCGCTCGGCTACCTCCTCGTCGACGAGGCGATGCGCGATGACCGCGTGCGCGACTACCTCGCCCGCTACATGGCCGACGAGGCCTCACCGACCCTCGGCGAGCTGCCCGGCATCGACCTCGCCGGCTACCGCGACACCCTCCTCGAGCGCTTCTCGAACCCGGGCATCAAGGACACCCTCGTGCGCCTGGCCACGGACGGCGGCAACCGGATGGCGACCTTCACCCTCCCGACGGTGCGCGACAACCTCGCCGCCGGGCGCCCCGTCGAGCTGGGCGCCGCGATGGTGGCGGCCTGGGCCGAGTACTGGGCGCTCATCGGCCGCGGCGGGCTGGGCGCGTCCGAGGTGCCCGACGACGTCCACGCGGCCGAGCTCACCGCCGCTGCGCTCGACCCCCGCCCGGAGGCGTTCGTCGAGCTCGAGGCCCTGTTCGGGGACCTCGCGCAGGACGCCCGCTTCCTCGAGGCCTACTGCCGCCTGCGCGCGGTGCTCGCCGAGGGTGGCGTGCACGGTCTCGTCGACCACGTCCTGGCCCGCTGAGGCCGCGCCGACCGGTCAGTCGGCGGTCTGGCCGACCGGTGCCTTCAGACCCAGGCTGAACACCTCCGGCGGCGGCTTCTGTGAGGACTCCAGGCGCCGGTAGGTGGTGGGCGTCGTGCCCACCTCGGCGAGGAACTGCCGGTTGAAGTTCGCCATGTTGTGGTAACCGCTGAGGGTGGCCACGTGGGCGATCGGGTGGTCGGTGGTGTCGAGCAGCCGCCGGGCGTGGGCGATCCGCAGCTTCTTGACCATGTTGCTGAAGGTCATGCCCGTGGCGCTCTTGAAGTACTTCGAGAAGGTCGGCTCCGACATGTACGCCAGCCGGGCCGCCGTGGAGAGCCGGATGTCACCCGTGAGGTGCTCGAAGATGTAGCTGAGCCCGGCCTCGACCGCGGCCCGGGAGTTGCCGTCGGTGGGGCGGCCCATCCACTCGCTGGCCACGACCTCGCGCTCGTCCTCGGGGGCCCGCGCGAACAGCGTGAGCAGCCTGAAAAGGTACGAGAGCTGTTCTGCCCCACGGCTGTTCTCCACGGCGAGGATGGTCTCGGCGGCCCGCCACGCGGTGGCCCCGGAGAAGACGAGGCCGCGGCTGGAGAGCTTGAGCATCTCGTCGAGCTCTCCGAGCTCGGGCATGACCTCCATGCAGCGGCGGATCCACTCGTCGGTGAACTGGATGACGGCGTCGCGGTCGACGGCCACCTGCCCCGGCTCGAGGTCGCTGACCCAGTCGTGCGGCAGGTTCGGCCCCATGATGCTGACGTGCCCGGGGGCGAAGGTCCCGATGTGGTCGCCGGCGATGAAGCTGCCGTGCGTCTTGGTGATGAGGTGGATCTCGTACTCGGGGTGCGACCCCCAGCCGCAGATCTCGCTGGGGAAGTCGTGGGTGATGGCGCGCACCGACTGCATCGGGTGGGGCGGGATGACCTCCCGACGCGGGGCGTTCGGCATCGGGTGGTGGTGCGGGGGGTGGTCGTCGTGGCCCAGCAGGTGCTGCACGGGTTCGGTCGACCTCGACTGATACGAAATCGTGACCACACCTTCCGACGTCCTCGTCGCGCCCGGGGCCCGGCCGCCGCTCGCGGGAGCGTGCGGGGCGTGGTGTGACGTGGGCCTCAGGTGGCTCTGGGAAAAATAGTACCGAAACAGCGCCACGGATGGACCTTGTCGGGGTGGCGCCGCGATCCTCACCATTGCGGTGTTCCAGGCAGTTGAGCACTGATGCACCGAACGGGCCAGTCCCCGAACGTGTTCCGGGCCCGCGGCCGGGAGTGGACGACACACCTACCAAAGGAGTTAGGCATGCAGTTCAAGACGCGCGCCCTGACGCTCGGGGCGGGAGCGCTCGCCTCGGCCCTCGTGCTCGGCGCCTGCTCGTCGGGGAACGTCTCCTCGGGCGACGGTTCCGGCGCCGCCGGGGGCAACGTGACCCTCAACGTGGCCACCGTGAACAACGGCCAGATGAAGGACATGGAGAAGCTGAAGACCGAGTACGAGAGCGCCAACCCCGGCACCAAGGTCAACTTCCAGGTCATGGAGGAGGCCGACCTCCGCTCGGCCGTGACCGCCGACGTCGCCAGTGGTGCGGGTCAGTACGACATCGTCACCATCGGGGCCTACGAGACCCCGCAGTGGGGCGCCAACAAGTGGCTCGTCGACCTCACGCCCGAGCTGGCCAAGGACTCGGCCTACGACGTGGGCGACATCCTCCCCCCGGTCCGCGACGCCATCTCCTTCGAGGGCAAGCAGTTCGCCGTCCCGTTCTACGGCGAGTCCTCGATCCTCATGTACAACAAGGAGCTGCTCGACAAGGCCGGTGCCAGCCTCGGGACCAACCCGACGTGGCAGGAGGTCGCGGACGCGGCCAAGAAGGTCAACACCGCCGACACCGCGGGCATCTGCATGCGCGGCAAGCCCGGCTGGGGCGACCTCTTCGCGCCGCTCACCACGGTCGTGCAGACCTTCGGCGGCAACTGGTACGACGACAAGTGGACCGCCACGGTCAACACCCCGGAGTGGAAGGAGGCCGTGACCTTCTACAAGACGATGCTCGACGAGTCGGGTGAGAAGGACCCGGTGTCCTACAGCTTCAACGAGTGCCTCACCGCGCTCAAGGAGGGCAAGGCCGCCATGTGGGCCGACGCCTCCGTCGCCGCCTCGATGCTCGAGGCCGCCGACTCGCCGGTCAAGGGGAAGATGGGCTACGCCCACATGCCTGTGAACAAGACCAAGGAGTCGGGCTGGCTGTGGAGCTGGAACCTGGCCGTGCCGTCCTCGACGAAGAACAAGGACGCCGCCGTCAAGTTCGTCAAGTGGGCCACGAGCAAGGACTACATCAAGCTCGTCGGCACCAAGATCGGCTGGAGCAACGTCCCGCCGGGCTCGCGGACCTCGACCTACGAGATCCCCGAGTACAAGGAGGCCGCGGCCGCCTACGCCCCGATCACGCTCGACGTCATGAGCGCGGTCAACCCGAAGCAGCCGGGCGTCAACCCGCAGGGCTGGGTCGGCATCCAGTACGTCTCCATCCCGGAGTTCCAGGACGTCGGCAACCAGTGCGCCCAGCTCATCGCCGACTACATCGCCAACCGCAGCTCGGTCGACGACGCCCTCGGCAAGTGCCAGGAGCTCGCGCAGAAGGCCGGGGACGCCCACAAGGGCTGACCCACCCAGGGCACCGGTGCCGGGGCGCGCACATACCGCCCCGGCACCGGATCCCGGTCCCGTTCCCGTAGGACGACGCACAAGGGAGTGCGCATGACCACCACCACGAACCTCGACAAGGTCGAGGCGAAGGCCGCGAGCGACAAGCGTCGGATCCTGCGGCGCAACGCCTGGAGCAGCCGCGGGCTCCTCATGCCGGCCGTCATCTTCCTCATCCTGCTCACGCAGGTCCCGTTCCTGGTCACCATCGGCTTCTCCACGATGAAGTGGAACCTGCTCTACCCGGCCGACCGTGGCTTCACCGGCGTGGACAACTACAAGACCGCGCTGACCTCGGGGAACCTGTGGCCCTCGATCGTCGCGACCGTCCTCATCACCGCGTTCGCGGTGGTCCTCTCGCTGCTGTTCGGGCTGCTGTTCGCGGTGCTGCTGGACCGGCAGTTCCGCGGCCGGGCGCTGGCCCGCACGCTGATGATCACCCCGTTCCTCATCATGCCCGCGGCCGCGTCGCTGATCTGGAAGTACTCGATGTTCGACACCAACATCGGGATGGTGAACTGGCTGTTCAAGACCCTCGGGCTGCCCGTGGTGTCGTGGGGCACCGAGCACCCGATGGCGACCGTGGTCATCGTGCTGACGTGGCAGTTCACACCGTTCATGATGCTCATCCTGCTCGCCGGCCTGCAGGGCCAGGACAAGGCGATCCTCGAGGCCGCGAACGTCGACGGCGCCGGCACCTGGCGCACGTTCACGTGGATCACGCTGCCGCACCTGCGGATGTACATCGAGATCGGTGTGCTGCTGGGGTCGGTCATCATCCTGCAGGTCTTCGACCCGATCGCGATCCTCACCAAGGGCACCGGCGGGACCAAGACGCTGGCCTACCTGCTCTACGAACGGGCCTTCATCGGGCTCGACGTCGGGGAGGCCGCGGCGTACGGCGTCGTGACCGTCATCCTCACGATCATCGTGGCGACCATCGCGCTGCGCACCCTGTTCAAGGTCTTCATGGCTGGAGGTAGCCGATGAGCACCAAGCTGCGCGGGACCCTGGTCACCGCGTTCACCTGGTTCCTGGTCCTGGCGTTCTTCTTCCCGGTGTTCTGGATGCTGCTCAACGGGTTCAAGCCCGAGTCGGTGGCGTCCTCGATCAACCCCCAGCTCTTCTTCACCCCGGTGCTCGACGGGTTCACCACCGCGTTCGACCGCGGGATGAAGGGCTACCTGATGAACTCGCTGACGGCGGCGGTGACGGCCACGGTCATCTCGGTCGTGCTGGCCATCCCCGCCGCCTACGCCCTGTCGATCCGGCGGGTGAAGAACGTCGAGCAGTCCCTGTCGTTCTTCATCTCCACCCGCTTCATGCCGCTCGCCGCGGTCGTGCTGCCCCTGTTCATGATCCTCAAGACCATCGGGCTGCTCGACAACATCTACATGCTGGCGATCGTCTACGGCGCGGTGAACCTGCCGGTGACCGTGTGGATGATGCGCTCGTTCTTCCTCGAGGTGCCCTTCGAGATCGTCGAGGCGGCGCGGGTCGACGGTGCGGGCCTGTACCGCGAGATCGTCCGGGTCGTGCTGCCCCTGGTCCTGCCCGGGGTCGCGGCGGCCGCGCTCATCACCTTCATCTTCAGCTGGAACGAGTACTTCCTGTCCACCCTGCTGACCTCGTCGGCCGCGCGCACCACCCCACCGTTCCTCGGCAGCTTCGTCGACGGACGCGGACAGTTCCTCGCGGTGCTGTCGGCGGCCGCCACGGTGGCGGCCCTGCCGGTCATCATCGCCGGCTGGGTCGCGCAGAAGCAGCTCGTCCGCGGCCTGTCGATGGGAGCCATCAAGTGACCGGAGCCGAGGTCCGCAGCCTCGCCGACACCGTCGTCGTCGTGACCGGCGCCGGTGGAGGGATCGGGGGTGCCGTCGCCCGCCTCGTCCTCGAGGACGGAGGGCGCGTCGTCGCCGGTGACCTGCGGGAGGACGCGGTCCGGCCCCTGCTCGAGGAGTGGGGTCCGGACCGGGTCGCCCTGTCGTTCGGCGACGTCCGGTCGGTGGCGTCGTGCGACGCGCTCGTGGCCGCCGGGGTGGCGGCGTTCGGGCGGGTCGACTCGGTCATCGCCAACGCGGCGGTCGGGTTCTACGGCGGGCTGCTGGACGTGCCGACCGAGCAGGTCGAGCTGATGGTCGACGTCAACGTCAAGGGCACCGTGTGGGTGGCCCGGGCGGCGGTGCGGCAGTTCCGTGCCCAGGGCGGTGGCGGCGACATCGTCATCATCGGCTCGGTGGCCGGGCTGATGATCGGCGGCGGCAAGGAGGCCGTGTACGCGGCCACCAAGGGGGCCCAGATCAACCTCGGCACGGCGCTCGACCGCGAGCTGCGCTCGGAGGGCATCCGGACCACCGTCATCGCCCCGGCCGGGGTCAACACGGCCTTCGCCGCGGCCGACGGACGGTTCGGCGGCGACGACCCCGCCGACGGGCCGTTCATGCAGCCCTCCGACATCGGGGCGGCCGTGGTGCACGCGCTGCGCCAGCCCCGGCGGATGCGCACCGAGCTGTGGACGATGTGGAGCCTCGCCGAGGTGCACTGAGGCGGTCTGCTCGTCCGCGTGTGAGCTGTGGGGCCCCTCCGGGCTGCTGGACCCCGGAGGGGCCCCACTTCGCGGGCTCGCGCACTTAAGTACGGCAACACGCCGATGCTCGGGCCTCTTGCTCGGCGTGTTGCCGTACTGAGGTGGTGGGGCGGAGGGAGCCGCGGGATGGGCGGGTTCGTTCCTCACCCGCCCACGCCCGCTCCCGGCATCCCCCTGCCGACGCAGACGAAAGCCCCGCGAGCTCGCTCGCGGGGCTTTCGTTCTGCGGAGGCGGAGGGATTTGAACCCTCGATGGGCTTGAGACCCAAACCGCATTAGCAGTGCGGCGCCATAGACCGGACTAGGCGACGCCTCCAACGAAGGGACAGGGTAACGAACCCGCGCACCACCGGGCAAAACGGGTCCGGCGCCGGACGTGGCGCGACCCTGGGTACCGCTCACTGCGGCCTCGAGATCAGTGCTGCAGGAAACCGGTGCCCCGGCCCCGGTTTCGTGCAGCAGTGATGGGAGGCCGGCCGCCCGGGTGCGCGCGGTGGGCGCTCGGCGGTTCGGGGGACACGGCGCCCGCATCGCTGCCACACTGCCCGCCATGACGACTCCGGGGGGTCAGCCGACGCCTGACCACCAGCCACCCGTCCCACCGACCGCCGCCGCTCCGGCGGGATGGCAGGAGCCCCAGCCCGGGTGGCCGCGGGCCCAGCCCGCCTGGCCGGTCGTGTCCCCGCGCCCACCGGCCGTGGAGGCGCGCGACCAGACCGCCCGCACCATCGGCATCATCGCGCTGGTCGTCGGCGGCCTGGCCCTGCTGGCCCAGGTCCTGATGGTCGTGTTCCCGTTCCTCCTCATCGGCGGCCTCATGGCGGGCTCCGAGGGCGACTGGGTCGAGGAGGGGCCGATCCCGATGAGCAACAGCGCCTTCTCGGGCGCGGCCACCCCGGCGAGCGACGGCTCGATGTCGGGGACCGCCCTGCGCGACGGGCTCGTCGCGGCCGGGAGGACGACCGGCGCCATCCACCGCTCGCCGAGCAGCATCGAGTGTGACGACGTGCGCCGGGTCGAGGCCGACGCCTCGGTCCTGTGCCGCGGTGCCGACGGCGACCGCTGGTACGCCGTCGTGCGGTTCACCGCCTCGAGCGGATCGTTCGACGTCACGACGATGAGCGATGTCGAGGACGAGTGGTGAGCACGCCTCCCGAGCAGCCGCTCGTCCCGCCGAGCCCGCAGGGCCGCTCGGGTCCGCCCGCCGCGCCCGCCCCGCAGCCGCAGTACCCGGCGCAGTACCCACCGCAGGCCTGGGGGCCACCGCCGGCGTACCCCGGCTGGGCGCCGCCCGCCACCGACTCCGAGTCGGCCACGGCCCTGCGCAGCGCGCGCACGGCGCTGGGCTGGGCCATCGGTGCCGCCGTGGGTGCCGGCCTGTCGCTCGTGCTGACCCTCCTGCTGCTCGTGAGTGACATCGGCGCTGCCGCCGTCCCGGAGGACGGGTACTACGGCGAGACCCTGCGCGGGGAGGTCGTCGGGCTGCCGGACGGTGCCCCGCTGGGCGCCGACCGGCTCGAGCACGTGCTCGGCAACCTCTTCGAGGACTACGGGATCGACCACGACGTCCAGTGCCCCGACACCGCCGCCGTCTCCGTGTCCACCGTCGTCGTGTGCACCGGTGAGGTCGACGGCTACGAGTGGACCGGGGTCGTCGTGTTCGAGGACACCAAGGGGTCGTTCGCCGTCGTCGAGATCTGAGCGCCGTCCTCCGCAGATGACGCCCCGCCGCCTCCCGCTGGTCGGAGCGAGGCGGGCGCGAACACCCAGAGCTTCATCGCGAGGAACTTCACCGCGGTGGCGACGGCGGTCGTCATCGCGACGACCGCGGTCTCGACGCCGGTGCCGGCACCGGGCATCGCGGCGTGGAGGAGGTCGAGGCCGGCCGTCGTCATCGCGAGCGTGAACACGAGGACGAGCAGCCCCTGGACCTGCTGCCGCCAGGCGCCGGCCCGGCCGCGCACGCGGAAGGTCCAGCGCCGGTTGGCCCAGGTGTTCGCCACGGCGGCCACGAGGAGGGCGATGGCGTTGGCCGCCGCCGCGGACTCCATCCCCTGGCGCAGGGCGACGAACCCGCCGAGGTGCAGCAGGGTCGACAGCACCCCGATGACGGCGAACACGGCGAGCTCCCCGCCCATCGACCTCGGTGCCTCCACGGGGCCGCGGCCGATGCGTTCGGCGATCTCGTCGACGGGCAGGCGGCCGCGCGCCAGGGCGGTGCCGACCCGCCACATCCCCTTGAGGTCGTCGCGCGCGGTGGAGGCGAGGGCGACTCGGCTGTCGGGGTCGTCGTACCAGTCGACAGGGACCTCGTGGATGCGCAGCCCGCACCGCTGCGCGAGGACGAGCAGCTCGGTGTCGAAGAACCACGTGGTGTCCTCGACGAGGGGGAGCAGCTCACGGGCGACGTCGGCGCGGATCGCCTTGAACCCGCACTGGGCGTCGGAGAAGCGGGCGCCGAGGGTGGCGCGCAGCAGGAGGTTGTAGCCGCGGGAGATGACCTCGCGCTTGGCCCCGCGGACCACCCGCGACGACCGGTGCAGCCGGCTGCCGATGGAGAGGTCCGAGTGCCCGGACATCAGGGGGGCGACGAGGGGCCACAGGGCGTCGAGGTCGGTGGAGAGGTCGACGTCCGTGTAGGCGAGGACGAGGGCGTCGGACTCGCCCCAGACCCGGGCCAGCGCCCGGCCGCGGCCCTTCTGCTCCAGCCGCACGGCCCGGACCGCCGGGAGGGTGGCCACGAGGTGCGTGGCCACCTCCCAGGTGAGGTCGGTGCTCGCGTTGTCGGCGATGGTGATGCGGAAGGGGTACGGGAACGTCTCGACGAGGTGGGCGTGCAGCCGGTGCACGGAGGCCGCGAGCACGGCCTGCTCGTCGTGCACCGGCACCACGACGTCGAGGACGGTGGTCACGACGCGCTCCCGGCCACCGGCTGGGTCAGGTCGTAGAACGTCTGGCCCCCGATCGTGACCTCGGTGAAGGTCGCCGCGACCCAGGTGCCGATCTCGCTCGAGGCGGTGGAGCCGCCGTTCTGCCCGCGGAAGCCGCCGCCGGCGAGGAAGTAGTGGATCCTCCCGTCCGCCACGTCGGCCTGGAACTCGGCCAGCGTCGGCGCCGGGTCGGACCCGTTGAAGCCGCCGATCGCCATCACCGGCTGCTGCGAGGCGAGCTGGAGGCCGGCCGCGTTCTGCGAGCCGACCGCCGCGGCGACCCAGGTGTAGGAGTCGGCGTCGGCCTGCAGGGCGGCGACGACGTCGGCGTCGGGCGTGGTCGCGCTGAGCAGGCCGCCCATGCCGCCGCCACGCGTGCCGCCGCCAGTGGCGGTGCCGCCGGTCGCGCCCGGGGTCGTGCCGTTCGCCGCGGCCGGGCCGCCCGCGGGGGCTCCGCCCGGCATCGCCCCGCCGCGCATCCCGCCGGGACCGCCACCGGTGGAGGGGCCGGCCGTGACGATCGACCCCGAGTGGCCCGTGGCCAGGGTCGTCGCCGTGTACGCCGCCGGCCCCGCGAGGGACGCCACGACCGCCGCCACGGCCACGGCCCGGACCCCGGTGCGGTGCAGCCGCCCGACGAGGAGCAGGAGCGCGGCCGCCGCCAGCCCGACGGCGAGGATGCCGAAGCGCAGCCAGCCGCCGTACGCGGTGGTCCGCGAGAGGAGGACGAACGCCCACGCGGCGCTCGCGGCCGTGGCGGCCGAGAGGACCAGCGCGCCGCTCAGGCGGTCGCGGCGCTCCCAGGCCTCCGCCGCGCCCATCCCCACGAGGGCGGCGATGGCCGGGGCGAGGGCGACCGTGTAGTAGTCGTGGAAGATCCCCTGCATCAGGGAGAAGGTCAGGGCGGTGACGACCATCCAGAGCCCCATGAGCACGTGGGCCGCGCGCCGGGCGTCGGTGCGCGGGGCACGCCCACGGAAGGCGATGCCCGCCACGGCGAGGAGCAGGGCCGCGGGCAGCAGCCAGGAGATCTGGCCACCGGATGACGAGTCGAACATCCGCAGGACGCCGACGTCGGTCGAGAACCCGCCACCCCCGCCGCCGCCGACCTTGCCGACCTCGCTGCCGTCGAGACGGCCGAGCCCGTTGTAGCCGAACGTCAGCTCGAGGAAGGAGTCGGTCTGGCTGCCCCCGACGTACGGGCGCATGCTCGCCGGGACGAGCTCGACCACGGCCACCCACCAGCCGGCCGAGACCACCATCGCCCCGACCGCGGCGAGCGACCCGAGGAGCCGACGGCCGATCATGGTGTCCGCGAACAGGACCCACGCGATGCCCAGGGCCGGGACGACGAGCAGCACCTGCAGCGTCTTGGTGAGGAAGCCGAAGCCGACGAAGACGCCCGCGAGAGCCATCCACCGGATCGACCCCTTGTCGATGGCGTGCAGCGTCGCCCACGCGGCCAGCGCCATGAGGAGGGTGAGCAGCGCGTCGGGGTTGTTGAAGCGGAACATCAGGGCGGCCACGGGCGTGAGGGCGAGGGCCGCGCCGGCGAGGAGGCCGGCGGCCGGGCCGGAGCGGCGCTTCACGGTGGCGTGGACGACCGCCACGGTCCCGACGCCCATGAGCACCTGCGGCAACAGGATCGCGAACGAGCCGAGCCCGAACAGCCGCACCGACAGCGCCATCACCCACAGGGCGGCGGGCGGCTTGTCGACGGTGATGGCGTTGCTCGCGTCGAAGCTGCCCCAGAAGAAGGCCGACCACGAGTCCGAACCCGCCTGCACCGCAGCCGAGTAGAACGCGTTGGCCCACCCGCTGGCGGTGAGGTTGTAGAGGTACGCGCCGGCGGTGACGACGAGCAGCGCGAGGAGGGCGGGGCGTGCCCAGGCCGCGTCGTCCTCAGGCCCGCGGAGGACGCGACGACCGCGGTCCGCGAGGGCGGAGCCGCGCGAGGTGCCGGGCCCGGGCAGAGGAGCGGGGGCCGGCTCGGGAGGTCCGGCACGGTGCGTCGGGTCGGGCTGCGTGAGGGTCGCGGTGTCCATGCCTCCACGGTCGGACCCGCCGATGTGCCGGGGCTGTGCCCGCCCTGTCCTCCTCCGTAGACCTCCCTCCCCTTCGGCCGTGAGTGCGGAACTGGTCGCTCTGGCAACCACTTCCGCACTCACGGGCGGTGGGGTGGGAGGATGGCGGCGTGCCAGTGCCGCCGCCCGACCCGTCCGCGCCCCTCGTCATCCGACGGGCGCGCGAGGACGAGCTGGCCGTGGTCGGCGACCTCACCGTCGACGCGTACGTGGGGGCGGGCGTCATCCCGTCGGACGCGGCGTACCTCGAGTTCCTGCGCGATGCCGCCCACCGCCACCGGGAGGCCGAGGTGTGGGTGGCGCTCGACGGCGACCGCGTCATCGGAACGGTCACCTACGTGGAGCCCGGCTCGGCCCTGGTCGAGGTGTCGCGGGAGGGTGAGGCGGAGATGCGCTCGCTCGCGGTCGACCCGTCCGCCGCCGGTCGGGGTGTGGGCGTCGCCTTGGCGCGGCACGTCATCGAGCGGGCGCGGGAGCGCGGTTTCGACGCCGTGGTCCTGTGCTCGTCGACGACGATGCACGTGGCGCACCGCCTCTACGAGCGGCTGGGCTTCACGCGGATCCCCGAGCGTGACTGGCAGCCCGTCCCGGAGGTCCACCTCCTCGCTTACACCCTCCCCCTCCACGACTGACTGCGCTCCACCCACCGCAGACGGGTCGAAGAACGGCTCGCGGAGGTGGGTGAACCGCAAGAAGTCGCGCTGGTGACGGCGACCTCGTGCGACTTCGGTGCGGTTCCTGCCCTCGCGCCGCGCCGGAACCGCACCCAACTCGCACGGAGTCGGGGTGAGAGGGGGAGGGTCAGCCGGTGGGGAGGAGGACGGAGAAGGTCGTGTTGCCCGGCCGGCTCGCCAGCTCGACCCGGCCGCCGTGGGCCTGGCCCACCGCGGCGACGATGCTCAGCCCGAGACCGGTCGACCCCTGGGCCCGCGTGCGCGCGTCGTCGCCACGGGTGAAGCGCTCGAACACGCTGGCCTGCAACGCATCCGGGACGCCCGGCCCGTCGTCGGACACCGACACCCGCACGAGCCCACCCTCCGGCCGGACCCGCGTGACGACCTTCGTCCCGGGAGGCGTGTGGGTGCGCGCGTTGGCGAGGAGGTTTGCGAGCAGCTGGTGCAGCCGGGCCTGGTCGCCCGGGACCTCGATGGGCTCCTCGGGCAGGTCAAGCTCCCACGCGTGCTGCGGCGAGGCGGCGTGCGCGTCACTCACCGCGTTGACGGCGAGGAGGGAGAGGTCGACGGCCTCGCGCTCGAGGGGGCGGCCGGCATCGAGGCGGGCGAGGAGGAGGAGGTCCTCGACGAGCTCCTGCATCCGCAGCGCCTCGGCCTCGACGCGCCCGATGGCGTGCTTCACGGTGTCGGGGACCGGTTCCCGCTCGCGGCGGGTGAGCTCGGCGTAGCCCCGGATGGAGGCGAGCGGCGTGCGCAGCTCGTGCGAGGCGTCGGCGACGAACTGCCGCACCTGCGTCTCGCTCTCCTGGCGCGACTGCAGCGCCGACTCGACGTTGTCGAGCATGGTGTTGAGGGCGACGGCGACCTGGCCGACCTCGGTGCGCTCGTCGGCATCCGCCTCGGGCACGCGCACGGCGAGGGCGACGTCACCGGAGTCGAGCTTGAGGTGCGAGACCCCCCGCGCGGTGGCGGCGACGCGGTCGAGCGGGGCGAGGCTGCGCCGGATGACGAACGTCCCGCCGATGGCGACGAGGACGAGCCCGACCGCCGTGCCGCCGGCGACGACCGCGATGAGCCGGTCGATGAACTCCTCCACCGGCTGGGTCGACAGGCCGACGACGAGGAGGTCGCCGCTCTGCGGCAGCGTCCGGGCGATGACGAGGTAGGTCCCCGTCCCGTCGCCGAGGTCGATGCGCGTGGGGGAGGACGCCGCGTCCACCCGGCGCAGCTCGGCCATCTGTCGGGCGTTGAGGGTGCTGAACCGGCCCCGCTCGTCGACGACCGAGTTCACCGGGTCGCCGCCGTCGTCGACGGCCACCGCACCGGTGGAGGTGAGCTCGAGGACGAGGGAGTCACCGCCCCCCGGGCTGCGCTGCGGGCCGCTCGGGCCGTCGCCCTGGGGCAGGCGCGGGACGCCGTCACCGCGGCGCTCGTCGACGCGCATCACCGAGCGCTGCACGTCGTCGGCGAGCTGGTTCTCGAGGTACTGCCGGGTGGTCACGAGGGTCACGGCACCCACCGCGAGCATCGTGATCGCGAGCAGGGAGAGGACCGAGGCCAGGAGCTTGGCCCGCAGGGTCCAGCGGGAGACGGGATGGGGCATGGCGGGTCCGGAGCCGGTCCGACCGCTCAGTCGGTGGGCTTGAGGACGTAGCCCACGCCGCGCATCGTGTGGATCATCGGGTTGCGGCCGGCATCGATCTTCTTGCGCAGGTAGGAGATGTAGAGCTCGACGACGTTGGCCTGGCCGCCGAAGTCGTAGTTCCACACGCGGTCGAGGATCTGCGCCTTCGACAGCACCCGCTTGGGGTTGCGCATGAGGTAGCGCAGCAGCTCGAACTCGGTGGCCGTGAGGTGGATGTCGGCGCCGTCGCGGATGACCTCGTGGCTGTCCTCGTCCATCGTGAGGTCGCCGACCACGAGGAGCGAGCCGCCGTCGTCGGCCGCGACGGTGGTGCGGCGCATCAACGCACGCAGGCGGGCCACGACCTCCTCGAGGCTGAACGGCTTGGTGACGTAGTCGTCGCCGCCGGCGGTGAGCCCGGCGACGCGGTCCTCGACGGCGTCCTTCGCGGTGAGGAAGAGGACCGGCACGTTGGGGTCGTCGCCGCGCATCCGGCGCATGACCTCGAGGCCGTCGAAGTCGGGGAGCATCATGTCGAGGACGACCGCGTCCGGGCCGAACTCCTTGGCGGCGCGCACGGCGGCGACACCGCTGCCGGCGCTGCGCACCTCCCAGCCCTCGTAGCGCAGGGCCATCGAGAGCAGCTCGGTGAGGTTGGGCTCGTCGTCGACGACCAGCACCCGCACGGGGCTGCCGTCGGGGCGCTGGAGGGCGGGGGCCGTCTGCGAACGGGTCGTGGTCATGGATCCAGTGTGTGTCCGGCTGCTGTTGCCCGTCCATGCGTTTCCTGTGCCGAACCTGTGTGTCCTGTGCGTTGGGATGTCAGCGGTTTGCTGGCGTCGCCACAGGTCGGCCACAGAGGCCCGCCGCACTCTCGACAGGACGATCGCCCCCCGACCCGGAGGACACCATGACCCCCAGCGACCACACCCAGCCGATCCCCGACCAGCCCGACGGCGCCCACCAGGCCACCGCCGACGAGGCCGCCCCCACCAGCCACGATGCCCCCGCGAGCGCGGCGGACACCGAGCAGCTGCCGCCCACGCCGGCACCCGACCCGGCGGCTCCCGCCTGGGCGCAGGCCGGACACGTCCCGGAGGAGGGCGTCCCCGTGGCCGCCGCCAGCGAGGCGGCTCCGGCCGCTCCCGTCACGGCCGCACCCGCCGCCGCCCCCGTCGCCACGGCGCCGGCGGTCCGTCCGCCGCGGTGGTCGGGCAAGAAGACCGCGGTCGCCGCCGCCCTGGCCGTCGGCCTCGGGGTGGGGGCTGCGGCCGGTGCGACCACGGCCTTCGCCCTCGGTGACGACGGTGGGGGCCGTGGCGACACCAGCCAGTTCGGCCCGGGCCGGGGTGGGCCGGGCGGCCAGGGCGGCCAGGGCGGCCCCGGGGGCCAGATGCCCGGCCAGGGCCAGATGCCCGGCGGTCACGACGGCGGCCGCGGCGGGCCCGGCCAGGACCCGCAGCAGCAGGGCGGCACGTCCTCCGACCCCGGCGACGCCAACGGCACCGGCCAGACCACCTGACCCGGCCGCCCCTCCATCAGGACCGGGACGACGAGGAGCCCCGCGGAGCGTGCTGCTCCGCGGGGCTCCTCGTGCCGTTCCGGGCGAACCGGTCGGGGGTCAGGCGCTCTCGAGGCGGGCGCGCAGGGTGGCCAGCTCGTCGGCGAGCGGGGTCGGCAGCTGGTCGCCGACCTTGGCGAACCACTCCTCGATGAGGGGGAGCTCGGCCTTCCACTCCTCGACGTCGACCGACAGGGCCTTGGCCAGCTCCTCGTCGGTGAGGTCGAGCCCGTCGGTGTCGAGCGACTCCGGCGTGGGGACGTGCCCGATCGGGGTCTCGATGGCGGCCGCGGTGCCCTCGATGCGCTCGATCGCCCACTTGAGGACGCGGCTGTTCTCGCCGAAGCCCGGCCAGAGGAAGCCGCCGTCGTCATCGCGGCGGAACCAGTTGACGTAGAAGATCTTCGGGAGCTTGGTGGCGTCGGCGTCCTTGCCGAGGTCGATCCAGTGCTGGAAGTAGTCGGCGACGTTGTAGCCGATGAAGGGGAGCATCGCCATCGGGTCGCGGCGCACGACGCCGACGGCGCCGGTGGCCGCGGCGGTGGTCTCCGACGAGAGCGTGGCGCCCATGAACGTGCCGTGGGTCCAGTCGCGCGACTCGGTGACGAGGGGCACGGTGGTCTTGCGACGTCCTCCGAAGAAGATCGCCGAGATCGGGACGCCGTTCGGGTCGTCGTACTCGTCGGCGAGGATCGGGCACTGCGAGATCGGGGTGCAGTAGCGGCTGTTCGGGTGGCTCGAGACCTCGTCGCTGTCCGGGGTCCAGGGCTCGCCCTTCCACGAGGTCGCGTGGTCGGGCACGTTCTCCAGGCCCTCCCACCAGACGTCGCCGTCGGCGGTGAGGGCGACGTTGGTGAAGATCGAGTTGCCCTGCTCGATGGTGCGGATGGCGTTGGGGTTGGTCTTCTCGTTGGTGCCGGGGGCGACGCCGAAGAAGCCGAACTCGGGGTTGACGGCATAGAGACGGCCGTCCTTGCCGAAGCGCATCCAGGCGATGTCGTCGCCGAGGGTCTCGACCTTCCAGCCCGGGACGGTCGGCTGGAGCATGGCGAGGTTGGTCTTGCCGCAGGCGCTGGGGAACGCGGCGGCGATGTAGTGGACCTGCTGCTGCGGCGAGGTGAGCTTGAGGATGAGCATGTGCTCGGCCAGCCAGCCGCCCTCGTGCGCCATGGCCGACGCGATGCGCAGGGCGTAGCACTTCTTGCCGAGCAGGGCGTTGCCGCCGTAGCCCGAGCCGTACGACCAGATCTCGCGGGTCTCGGGGAAGTGCGAGATGTACTTGGTCTGCGAGCAGGGCCACGCGACGTCGGCGGTGCCGTCGGTGAGGGGGAAGCCGACCGAGTGCAGCGCCTTGACGAAGTCGGCGCCGCGCTCCTCGATGGCGTGGAGCACCTCGGTGCCGACCCGCGCCATCACGTGCATCGACACGACGACGTAGGCGCTGTCGGTGATCTCGACGCCGAACATCGGGGCCTCGGAGTCGAGGTGGCCCATGACGAAGGGGATGACGAACATCGTGCGACCGGTCATCGAGCCCTCGTAGAGCTCGGTCATGGTCGCCTTCATCTTGTCGGGCGCCATCCAGTTGTTGGTGGCGCCGCTGTCGGCCTCGTTGACCGAGCAGATGAAGGTCTGGTCCTCGACGCGCGCGACGTCGGTGGGGTCGCTGGCCGCGTGGAAGGAGTTGGGCTTCTTCGCGTCGTCGAGGCGGGTGAAGGTGCCGGCCTCGACGAGCTCGGCGGTGAGCCGGTCCCACTCGTCGCTGGAGCCGTCGCACCAGACCACGCGGTCGGGGGTGGTGAGGGCTGCGATCTCGTCGACCCAGGCCTGCAGGCCCTCGTGGCTCGTCCCCGTGTCGTGCACTGCCTGCGTGGTCATGGTCGTCCTTCCGCCGGTCCGGCTCTACTGGTCGGCCACCGCCCGACGACGCACGCTCGGGCCCGCCGGTGGGCGGTGGCTCGGCGCCCGCCGCTGGGAGCCTTTTGCCACGGTATGCCCGGGTACCGAGGGGTAGCCACCGTGGAAGCGTTTGCACCTTGTGGGGCTCCTCACAAGACGGTGGGCCGACTGAAAACTCTTGCAAGGCCGCTGAAAAGGCAGGTCACGGAGTGACGGCCGGTTACACGGCGGTCACGGTCGTGGGGCGGGCGGATGTCGGCGTCCGGCCGCGTGGGTGGGTCGCGGGGCCGCGTCGATGGGGGCCGCGCCGGTGTGGAGCGGGGCCGGGTGGCGGGGTCCCTCCCGGGCGGCACCCGGCGGATTTCACGACCGGCGAAGGGCTCCGGTAGTCTGCTCTCTCGTTGCGCCCGTGGGTGTGACAGGCGCCCGTAGCTCAACGGATAGAGCATCTGACTACGGATCAGAAGGTTAGGGGTTCGAATCCCTTCGGGCGCGCACTGTGTTGAGACAGTAGGACAGGCCCCGGCCGGCGGAAACGCGGTCGGGGCCTTGCTCTGTCCGGACGTGCGACCGTTCCCCGCCACCCTTGGGGTCCGAGGAAATGGGCTCCGGAGTTCGCCGCACGGGTCCTTCGGCCCAAGATGGGCGCATGTTGAACCTGCGGATCTCGTCACCGGCGGAGATCACCGACGAGGTGCTCGCCCTGCTCGAAGGCGACCCGAGCGTCAGCTCGTTGTCGGTCATCCGGGGCGCATCGGTCCGGCCGAGGGGTGACCTCGTGCACGTCGACGTGGCCCGCGAGGGCGCCAACGTCGTCATCGACGCCCTGCGGGCGCTGGGGGTCCCCGAGGAGGGAGCCCTGCACGTCGAACCCGTCACGACCTGGCTCTCGCGCTCGGGCCTGGAGGCCGACGAGCGCACGCCCGGAAGCAGCGCGGACTCGGTGGTGTGGGCGGACGTGACACAGCGCGCCTATGAGGACTCCGAACCCAACTGGACCTACGGGACGTTCATGGTCCTCGCGACCCTCATCGCCACGATCGCGATCGTCCTCGACTCGCAGATCCTCGTCATCGGCGCGATGGTCTTGGGCCCGGAGTTCGGGGCCGTGGCCGCTCTCGCGGTCGCCCTCGTCCGCCGGCGCGGCAGCCTGCTGCGTCGAGCCGCGGGCACGCTCCTGCTCGGGTTCGTCGCTGCGATCCTGGCGACCATCGTGGCGGTCGTCGCGGCGCGCGGGCTCGGCTGGATCACCGTCGAGGACGTGACGCGACCACGTCCCAGCACGGGCTTCATCTACTTCCCGGACAAGTGGTCCTTCATCGTGGCGGTCATCGCGGGGGCCGCGGGCGCCTTGTCGCTGACCTCCGCGCGCACCGGTGGCCTGTCGGGGGTGTTCATCTCCGTCACCACGATCCCTGCGGCGGCCAACATCGCCCTCGGTCTGGCGTTCGGCGTGTGGGCGGAGGTGTGGGGGAGCGTGCAGCAGCTCGGCCTCAACCTCGCCGGGATGGCCGTGGCCGGCTGGCTCATCCTCGTGGTGCAGCAGGTCGTGTGGAGCCGGGTCTCCGCGCGCCGCTCAGCACTGGTGGCCCGTCTTCGGGAGCGAGGTCGAGTGACGCGCCAGTGACACCGCCGGGTGGCGCAGCCCGATGAGCCTCGGCTCCGTTCACGGCTCGCCGATGCTGCGCTGGCGGTCGCGCCCCTCCTCCTTCAGCGCGGTGTTCTCGTCGTCGAGGACGGTGTTCCGGTCCTGCAGGTCCAGGACCATGGCGACACCGCTGAGGTTGAGTCCCTGGGCGAGGAGATCGGTGATGCGGTGGAGCCTGTCGAGGTCGTCCTGGCTGTAGCGGCGGGTGCCGCCCGTGGTCCGATCTGGTGTGAGGAGGCCGCGAGCCTCGTAGAGCCGGAGGTTCTGCACTCCCGTGCCCACGAGCTCGGCCGCGACGGAGATGCCGTAGACGCCCTTGGTCGAGGAGGTCCGGCGGCTCGGCTCGGGGATGGCTGGGTCGCCCACATGGCTCCCTTCTCGTGCTTGCGCTGGCATGTGCCAAGTGCTATATGAAATGTACAGCGCACACCACAGATCCAGTGGGGATCCGTGGCCCGAAAAGGACATCCGGACACATGGAGGTGATGACGATGTTGATGCGCACCGACCCCTTCCGTGAGCTCGACCGCATGGCCCAGCAGGCCTTCGGCGCGGTGGGGACTCTGGCCCGGCCCGCGGTGATGCCGATCGACGCGTGGCGTGACGACGACACGTTCGTCGTCGAGCTCGACCTGCCCGGCGTGGACGCCGACAGCATCGACCTCGACGTCGAGCGCAACGTCCTCACCGTGAGGGCGGAGCGCCCCGCCCCGCGCAACGACCGGGAGCTGGTGGCCGCCGAGCGCCCGCGCGGGGTCTTCAGCCGGCAGCTCTTCCTGGGCGACACCCTCGACACCGACGGCATCCGTGCCGACTACGAGAACGGTGTCCTGCGCCTGCGGATCCCGGTGGCCGAGCGCGCCAAGCCGCGCAAGATCGAGATCGGCACTGACGGCGCGCGACAGGCCATCACGGCCTGAGCGCGGGGGTCGTCATGTCGTCCACCCTCGTCGACCGTGAGCCGGCCACCAGGGACGTCGCTCCCGACGGGCCGGACCGGGTCATGGATGCCGCGGACGCCTTCCTGGCGATCGTCCTTGCCGACCACGACCTCCTGGCCGCCGAGTTCGAGGCGATCGTGGGTGCCCAGTGGCCGTCGGGCGTGCCGACGGACCCGGCCATGGGCGACGAGAGCGAGCGTGGCCCGAGACCCCCATCAGGTGCGTCCACGGCGGTGTCGAGATGCCTCGGGAGTCCGACTCAGGACGGCGGTCGGGGGCGAGGGCCCCCGGGCGGCGGGCACCGCCCTGGGCGGCGCCGGCGGTCGCGCAGCGGAGGACCGAACAGGTTCACGGGATCAAGGGAGGGTGGGATGGGCGAGGCGAGGCGCAGGCAGTCGACGACGGCGGGACACGAGAGCGCGGAGTCGCTTCGCGGTCTGGGGCAGGCCCTCGCGTCGCTCCTCGAGGCGGCAGGCTCCGGGAGCGGTCCGTCGTCGATCGACGGCCTCCTGAGGTTCGGGCAGTCCCGCGCCGTGGGCGCCCGCTGGGGGAGCGTGGTCCTGCAACGACAGGGGAGGTTCCACACGCTCGCCTCGACCGGGGAGACGGCCGCAGCCATCGACAGCACCCAGTTCCGAGCCGGCCGAGGGCCGGCCATCGACGCCATGCTCGAGGGAGGCACGGTCCTCACGGCCGACGTCTCCGAGGACGAGCGCTGGCAGCCGCTCGGTCGGGGACTGCGTGAGCGGATCGGCGTCCGCAGCATGGTGGCGTACCGCCTCGACCTGCTCGACGGGGACGAAGAAGCTGCCGCTCTCTGCTTCAGCTCGGACCGCGTCGACGCCTTCTCACGGCACGACGTGAACCGGGCCTGCTCATCGCGAGCCACGCCGCGCTGATGATCGCGGCCCACACCGCCACCGCCGACGCCGACCACCTGAGCAGGGCCCTCGAGACCAACCGGGAGATCGGTGTGGGGCTCGGTGTGCTCATGGCCAGCCACTCGCTCACGCGCGAGCAGGCCTTCCAGGTGCTGCGGACAGCGAGCCAGAACACCAACCGGAAGCTGCGCGACATCGCCACCGAGGTCGGGGACACCGGTCTCCCGCCGGCCGCTGGCGCGGGGAAGGGGTAGCGCGCGGTCGGAGCCCTGCCCGGTCCGGACCGTCTACTGGACGGGCAGGATGGCGCGGGTCAGGAGGGTCCCGACGTCGGCGGGCTCGTCGCAGATGACGAGGGACGCGTCACAGGTCGTCACCGTGTCGTTGTCGATGACCATGACGGTCGTCGGTTCGAGCCACACGAACCGGAGGTCCTCACCGATCCCCACACGGGACAGCTCCGCACTGAGGGAGCGGACCTCGCCGGTCTCCGTCACCACGACGCTGCGGCTGCCGGGGCTGAACCAGTACCGACCGTCGGGGCTGAGACCGTGGCCCTCGTTCTCGCCGACCATGGCGTTGGTGTCGGAGAGGCGGCCGCCCTCGGGGGAGACGAAGGTCAGGCCTGCACGGCCCGGGCGGGTCACGGCCCACACACCGGTGGTCACGTCCTGGACGACCGCGCCATCGGGTTCGACCCAGGAGTGGCCGGAGGGCACCAGCTCCGCGTTGGGGTGCTGCCAGCTCCACTGCCAGATGGAGCACCCCGCCCGGCTCGTCGGCAGGGTGCCCAGGTCGCCGCCGAGGAGCTCGACCGGTTCGCTCGGGGCGGGACACCTGCGCAGGTACACGAGCTCCGCGCTGACCGAGAGGACGTCGACCCACTCGGGCCCGGCCTCGGGGATGGTGGTGCGCTGGACGGCGCCGCTCGCCGCGTGGGCGACGACGAGCCGTTTCCGTGTGGGTCCCTGCTCGACCCAGGCGAGCCAGTTCCGCTCCGGGTTGCCGACGACGTTGCGACGCAGTCCCCGAGGGTGCTCAGGCGTCGATGACAAGGGCTCGACCGAGGGCCAGGGGTCGTGTCCGATGACGTTGGTCCCGCCCTGCCACCCCCGGAAGACGATGCGCGGCTCGCTCGTCTCGTCCTCCACCCAGACGAAGCCGCTCTTGAGCACCGTGAACTGGGCGACGCGCGCGTCAGTTTCGGCCACGTCCCTGCCCTGCTGGACCAACCCGCCGATGAGGAACGGCGGGTCCGACGCCAGCATCGTCAGCTGTCGCGCCTCCCTCGTGACCGACGGGGCCGCGGGGACGGGCTCCTCCGCCGAGGGCCAGGACCCGGTCCACGCGATCGTCACGCCCACGAGGACGAGCACGACGACGGCCGCCACGGCTGCGGTGACGGTGGCCCGGCGGACCCGCACCGCCTGCCCGGCGGCGAGGAGCGCGTCGACATCCGGCTCGGGGCCGGAGATCCCGCTCACGCTGCGCTCCAGGGCGGCCCTCACGAGGTGCTCGCTGTTCATCGCGACTCCTCCACGTGGTCCTGGGGCGACGGGTACGGCTGCAAGGCCGCGGCCAGGGCGGCCAGAGCGGCACGGGCATGCCCCTTGACCGTCCCCGGCGCGACACCGAGCGCGTCCGCGATCTCCGCCTCGGTGAGGTCGGCGTAGTAGCGAAGCACCACCACCGCCCGCTGGCGCTCGGTGAGGGTCGCCAGGGCGGCGAACACGAACCGGGCATCCACGACCGCGTCCTCGGGGCCGGCCTGGGTGCCGGCGCCCGCGAGCTCACCGGGTCTGTCGGTGGGGACCTCGTGGGCGCTGCGGCGGCGTCGCGCCGAGATCACCTCGTTCGCCAGCATCCGGTGGACGTAGGCGACCGGGCGGTCCGCTCGGCGCACGCGGGGCCAGGAGGCGTACACCTTCACCCACGTCGCCTGGACGACGTCTTCGGCGGTGTGGTGGTTCCCGGTGAGCAGCAAGGCCGACCGGAACAGGGAGGCGTGGCGCGCCCTGACGAACCGCACGTACTCCTCCCGCTCCCGCGCGCGCATCCGTGCCTCCTGGCTCGGCCGGGCCCGACGGTGTCGGGCCTCCACCTCGACGACGCATCGACCGCCGATGACGGTTCAGTGCGGGGCCGATCGTGTCGTGACGATCGTCCTCGAGACGCGGGCGCGTGTCACCGGGCGCCGCTGCGGCCTCCGCCTCCTCCGCCGTCGACCGCCAACCTTCGGCAGGTGGACATCCGCGGCGCCCGGAGCGCTGGGACCTCCCGCCGGGTCGTGATGATGGGGGCACGCGCCAGCACCACCGACGACAGGACACGGCCCCATGACCCCCACCCCCGAGCTCCTCGCACTGCTGAAGGGCACGAGCACCTGCTACCTCGCGACGACGATGCCGGACGGGTCGCCGCAGCTGACGCAGACCTGGGTGGACACCGACGGCGAGCACGTCGTCATCAACACGGTCCAGGGCCACCAGAAGGAGCTCAACGTGCGCCGCGACCCCCGCGTCGCGGTCACGGTCGCCGACCCGGACAACCCGTCGCGCTACGTCGCGGTGCGAGGGCGGGTGCTCGACAGCACGACCGAGGGCGGCGCCGAACACATCGACGAGCTCTCGCAGCGCTACACCGGCTCGCCCTACCCCTGGTACGGCGGTCGCGACCAGGTGCGCGTCATCCTCACGATCAGCATCGAGCGGGTGCACGCCCAGGGCTGAGGCCGCGCTCGCGCCGATGGCCCCGACCGGCGGATGCGCGGTCGGGGCCCTCGGTCGTGCGGGGGTGCCGGGTGTCAGTCGGCGGTCTGCAGGGCCTTGACCTCGTCACGCGCGGCGACGACCGCGGCGTGCTGACGGGCGACGACCTCACGGAACCCGGCGCTGAGGTCCTGCTCGAGGGCCTTCTCGTACTCGGAGACCGCGTGGTCCTCGCCGGTCACGGCGGCGCCGAGGACGCTGCCGGCGTCGTCGCCGGTCAGGGCGTCCTTGAGCGAGATCCACCCACGGTGCAGCGCCGCAGCAGCCGAGCCGCTCTCGTCGACGTCGTCGCCGTACTGGTGGCCGAGCGCGACGATCTCCTGGCGGAAGCCCGCCCGCTGCTCGGCGAGCCGCTGGAGGGTGGTCGCCCACTCGGGGCGGTCGCCGTCCCGCAGCTTGTCGGCGGCGGTCGCGAAGCCGCGCTCGCCGTCCTTGAGGGTCTCCACGAGGTCCTTGGCGGCCTTCTCGTCATCCGACATGTGCGCTCCTTCGTTCGGGGTGCTGGGTCCTTGGTTCTACCCCGATGACGGACGCCGAACCCTCGCCGTCGCACCTCGACCGGGAACGTTCGACAGCGCGCGGTCCACCGCCAGGTGTGGAGGGTGGCCGGTGGTCCGGTCACGGACCGACGGATGGTCCGTGGTGACCATGGACCGGGTCGGCCTCGCAGGAGCAGACTCGTCCGCAGGGATCGGGACACAGCGAAGGGCGAGCTCATGATGATGTGGTTGTGGATCGGGTTGTTCGTCGGTGCGGTCGTCCTGGCCGCGTTCTGGATGGACCGTCGCCGCGGCTCCACCGGTGACGCCCGCGACCTCGACCTCCCGGGAACCAAGCAGGGCCGTCCGCGGCACATCGACACCAACGACGGCTTCAACGGCATGTGACGTCCGCCCGGCCGCGAGCCGGGCGGGGTCAGAACCCGAGGGGGTGCGGCGCGAGGGCGACTGCGGCGAGTCCCGTTGCGGCGACGGCGAGTCCGCAGCCCAGCGAGGTCGCCACGCGGGCCTGCATCGACGCCTCGATGGCGACGGCCACCAGCGTGATCGCCGAGGCGACGAGCACGACGAGCGTGAGGAGTGCAGCACTCGAGCCGAGCGTCGTCGGAGTGGACCACGCGAGCAGCGAGGCCGCCACGGTCACGAGCGCGGCGATGGCGAGCCGGAAGGGCGTCACGTGGTGCCTTCCTCGCGCTCGGTGCTATGGCGGATCCGCGACGATCATCCCAGCCGGTCCAGGGCCCTCTTGTGGGTCCTCACAGGGTTCGACGGCGCCTCTTGCCCCAGCAGGGTGGGGTGTGCTCGGAGGTCCGCGCGACGGCCTGCGCACACGCGCCTGACAGCCTCCTCGCCGGCCTGACACAGCCGGGGCCGACAGGGTCGGAGACGTGCTCGCCGCCGCCCGTCGCCTGGCCCCGAACGCCACGATGGCGGTCCTGGTCGTCGTCGCGGTCGCGGTGCGCTGGAGCGTCCTCGACGTCGAGAGCGGCGACTTCCACGCGTTCCTCGACCCCTGGTACACCCACCTCGCGCAGCGCGGGTTCGCCGGGCTGGGCGACGACTTCTCGAACTACAACACCCCGTACCTCGTCCTGCTGTGGGCCGCCACCCACCTGCCGCTGCCCGAGCTCGTGGCGGTCAAGGCGGTGTCGGTCGCGTTCGAGGTGCTCCTCGCCGTCGTCGCGTTCCGGGTGGTCGGGGTGGTCCGGCCGGGATCGGTCTGGTGGCCGCGCCTCGTGGCGGGCGCCCTCCTCCTCCTGCCGACCGTGGTGATGAACGGGGCGGCGTGGGGACAGTGCGACGCGGTCTACGACTCCCTCGTCCTGGGCAGCCTGTACCTGCTGATCACGCGCCGGCCGTGGTGGGCCTGCGCCCTCTTCGGCCTCGCGCTGGCGTTCAAGCTCCAGGCCGTCTTCTTCCTCCCGGTGCTCGTCCTGCTCCTGCTGACCGGGCGGCAGGGCGTGGTGAGCCTGACCGCGGTGCCGGCCGCCTTCCTCGCCGCGCTGGTCCCCGCGATGGTCGCGGGCCGCGGGCTGCTCGACCAGCTCGCCGTGTACCCCGCCCAGGTTTCGGGGGCGAGCAGCGTGGGCGTCGCGGCCTCGGGCCGGGTCGGACCGCGGGGCGGTGGCGGTGGCCGGGGTGGCCCCCCGGTCCCCGCCGGTGCCGGCGCCCCGCCACCGGACCTGATGGCGGGCGGCGTCGGGTCAGGTGCCGGGCGACCGGGCGGTGGTCCCGGTGGTGACGCCGAGGTGTGGACCGGCCACGCGTTCACGGCCAACGCCCCGACGCCGTACGCGTGGCTGCCTGCCGACGCGGGCCAGGCGTGGAAGGTCGGGGGCCTCGTCGTGGCTGCTGTCGTCGGGCTGGCCTTCGGGGTCTGGCTGCTGCGTCGACGCCGCGCGCTGACCCCCGGCGAGATGGTGCTCGTCGCGGCCGCGGTGACCCTCGTCATCCCGTGGCTGCTGCCGGAGATGCACGAGCGCTACTTCTTCCTCGCCGAGGTCCTGCTCGTCGTCGCGGTGGCCGCGGACCTGCGGGCGCTCGTCCCGGCCACGGTCCTCCAGGCCGCGAGCGCGACCACCTACCTCGCGTACCTGCGCAGCGAGCAGGTCGTGCCCCTCGGGGCGTCGGCGGCACTCGCGGCGGTCGCCGTGGTGGCGGTCGCCGTCCTCGCCGTGGTGCGGCTCGGGAGCCCGGACCCGAAGCGCGGCCACCGCTCAGCGTCGCCACCGGCGCCGCTGCCGATCACCTGACCGGAACGGCTGTGCCGGGCCGGTTCCCGCGCCGTCAGCGATCCCGTCGAGGGGCGAACCCGCTGCTCCCACGGACGACGAGCCGGGTCCCGATCACGTCGCCCTCGGGTACGGGCTGCCCGTCCATGACCAGCTCGAGGAGGTCGAGGAGACGCTCGGCGATCGGCTCGACGGGGACTGACACGCTGGTGATCTCCGGGCTGACCATCGAGGCCAGCGGGCTGTCGTCGAACCCGGTCACCGCGAGGTCCTTGCCGACCCGGATGCCGAGCATCGAGGCGATGGCGACGACGCTGACGGCGAGCGAGTCGCTGGACGTGATGACGGCGTCGGGGACCCCGTTGTGGGTGAGGAACTCCGGCAGCCGGGTGCGGATCGACTTCAGCGTCGTGCCCGAGAGCACGCGGTGTCGCGGAAGCTGGATTCCCCTCTGGGACAGCGCCTCCCGAGTTCCTCGGCGGCGTTCGGTGTTCCAGTGCGCGGACGTGCCGTACCCGACGAAGGCGATGTCGCGGCAGCCCTGGTCGACCACGTGGTCGACCGCCTCGTGCATCGCGACGGCGTTGTCGATGTCGAGCGCCGCGACGGTGGACCCCGTCTCCGGGCGCCCCATGACGACGAAGGGCACGCCGAGCTCCTCGAGGACGCGGGCGCGGATGTCGCCGGCCGTCGAGTCCGAGAGGATGAAGCCGTCGACGAGGCCCGCGACCGCGGTCGTGCGGAACTCGTCGGGTTGCTCCTCGTCGTGCGTGAAGACGAGGACCCGCCGGTTGTGGTGGGTCGCCGCCGGGACGAGGGCGTGGAGCAGCCCGACGGTGAACGGGTTGGACACGTCGAGCTGGCGGCGGACCATGTCGAACCCGATGAGCCCGGTGCGCTGTGAGCGCAGGCTCTGGGCGTAGCGGTTCGGCTGGAATCCCAGTGCGGCGATGGCGCGCTCGACCTTCGCCCGGGTCGGCGGGGTGAACCCGCCGCGGTCGTTGATGACGTTGGAGACGGTCTGCGGGGAGACCCCTGCCGCCTTGGCGACGTCGACGATCCGGGGTCGTCGGGGGGTCGGCCTGGCGGCCATCGGCGCTCCCCTCTCGTCGGTTCGACCCCCGCGGTGCGGGGCCGGTCGGCTCAGCGTAGCGAGCGCGTCAACGCCCTCGAGGTCGGCCCGCGGACGTCGCGGTGTCGTGACGACCGACGACGGAACACCTCTTGACGACATCGGCCCAGTCTGTCATGTTTCGTTAAAGCGATGTTTCGTTAAAGCGCTCAGCCAATGGCGGCTCACCTCCGGGTCGCCCTGATCCGAGGAGGGTCTGATGACCGCACCACCGCTGGTGGCCGCGCCAGCGCGGGCACTGCGCCGAAAGGGCCGCAAGCCGCCACCCGAGACCGGCAAGGGCGACCTCAAGTTCGCCCTGCTGTTCATCGCCCCGGCGCTCCTCGGGTTCGTGGCCTTCTACCTGTGGCCCACCCTGCGAGGGATCTACCTCAGCTTCACCGAGTTCAGCCTCTTCGGCTCCCCGGAGTTCATCGGCATCGACAACTACACGGCCATCGCCAGCGACGACCTGTTCTGGAACTCGATGAAGGTGACCCTCGAGTACGTCGTGCTCAACATCGGCTTCCAGACCTCGATCGCCCTCGGCCTCGCGGTCCTCATGCACCGGCTGACCAAGTCCGGGATCATCCGCGGCTCGATCCTCCTGCCCTACCTCATCGCCAACGTCATCGTCGCGCTGCTGTGGTTCTGGATGCTCGACTACCAGATCGGCATCGTGAACTCCTTCATGGAGTGGATCGGGATCGGGCGGATCCCGTTCTTCGGCGGCGAGGACTGGGCGATCCCCACCATCGCGTTCGTCAACGTGTGGCGGCACATGGGATACACGGCCCTGCTGATCTTCGCCGGCCTGCAGACCATCCCGGCCACCGTCTACGAGGCAGCCGCCGTCGACGGCGCGAACGAGTGGAAGACCTTCTGGAAGATCACCCTGCCGCTGCTGCGGCCGGTGCTGGTGCTCGTGCTGATCATCACGGTCACCGGGTCGTTCCAGGTGTTCGACACCGTCGCGGTGACCACGGGTGGTGGCCCGATCAACGCCTCCCGGGTCATCCAGGTCTACATCGTCGAACGCGCCTTCGAGCGCAGCGACTTCGGGTACGCGGCCGCCCTGTCCGCCGTGCTCTTCGTCATCCTCGCCATCGTCGCCTGGGCCCAGAACAGGTTCCTCGGCGGCAACGAGTCGGACCTGGCCTGAGGAGCGGACATGACCACCACCACCACCGCACGGACCACGTCGTCCACGCACCGTCCCGAGGCCGCGCCCTCGTTCCTCAGCAGGGTCAACTGGGGCCGCCTGGCGGCCTGGGTCGTCCTCTGGCTGTTCATCCTCCTGACCCTCTTCCCCTTCTACTGGACCCTGCGCACCGCCCTGTCGAACAACCGGGCCCTGGCCGGCGCGTCGGGCTCGCTCCTGCCGGCCGACTTCAGCCTCGGCGGCTTCAAGCGGGTCTTCGGCCTCGGGTCGGTCGAGGAGGCCCTGGCCGAGGGCGGCTCCGGGGCGTCGATCAGCTTCTGGCTCTACCTGCGCAACTCCTTCGTCGTCGCCACGGCGATCACCGTGGGCCAGGTGGTCTTCAGCGCCGCTGCCGCCTACGCCTTCGCCCGCCTCCGCTGGCGCGGCCGGGACGCCGTCTTCACCCTGTTCCTCACCGCGCTGCTCGTCCCGCCGATCTTCACGAGCCTGCCGAACTTCCTCACCATCAAGCAGCTCGGCCTGCTCAACACCCTGCCGGGCATCGTCCTGCCGTCGTTCTTCATGACGCCGTTCGCCGTGTACTTCCTGCGGCAGTTCTTCCTCGGCATCCCGCGGGAGATCGACGAGGCAGCCCTCATCGACGGCGCCGGGCACCTGCGCATCTTCTTCCGGATCATCATGCCGATGTCGATGCCGCCCATCATCACCCTCGGCATCCTGCAGTTCATCGCGGCCTGGAACGACTACTTCTGGCCCCTGCTCGTCGGACAGACCGAGGAGTCCCGCGTCCTCACCGTGGCCCTGGGCGTCTTCAAGTCACAGACCCCACAGGGCTCCCCCGACTGGGCCGGCCTCATGGCCGCGACCCTCGTCGCCGCGCTTCCGATCATGGTCCTCTACGCCTTCTTCGGCCGCCGGATCGTGAACTCCATCGGCTTCACCGGCATCAAGTAACCCGTCACCGCACCACCAAAACCCCTCTCGGACACCATGTCCGGCCTGGAAGGAATGACATGAACCGCAAGACGACGCGAGTGCTCGCCACCTTGGCAGCCCTCCCGCTCCTGACCGTCGCCGCGTGCGGCGGTGGCAGCAACGACGGCGCCGCCTCCGGTGGCACCATCGACTACTGGCTCTGGGACGCGAACCAGCAGCCGGCCTACCAGAAGTGCGCCGACGCCTTCGCCGCCAAGAACCCCGGCCTGAAGGTGAAGATCACCCAGCGCGGCTGGGACGACTACTGGTCGACCCTCACCACCGGCTTCCAGTCGAACACCGCTCCTGACGTGTTCACCGACCACCTGTCGAAGTACCCCGAGTTCGTGAAGAACAAGGTGATCCTCGCCCTCGACGGCGTCGTGCCCAACGTCGACACCGCCCAGTACGCCCCCGGCCTGGCCGACCTCTGGGTCGCCCAGGACGGCAAGCGCTACGGCCTGCCGAAGGACTGGGACACGATCGCGCTCTTCTACAACAAGGAGATGGTCAAGGACGCCGGCATCTCCGAGGACGAGATGAAGAACCTCACCTGGAACCCGTCGGACGGCGGCACCTACGAGAAGGTCATCGCCAAGCTCACCGTCGACAAGAACGGCAAGCACGGCGACGAGGCCGGCTTCGACAAGGGCAACGTGGCCGTCTACGGCCTCGGCCTGCCCGGCTCCGGCGCCGGCAACGGCCAGACCGAGTGGAGCTACTTCACCGAGACGACCGGCTGGACCCACACCGACAAGAACCCGTGGGGCACGAAGTACAACTACGACGACCCGCGCTTCCAGCAGTCCATCACCTGGTGGAAGGGCCTGATCGACAAGGGCTACATGCCCACGCTCGAGAGCACGGTCGGCGCGAGCATGAACGACAACTTCGGCGCCGGGAAGTCAGCGATCAACGCCAACGGCTCGTGGATGATCGGCTCCTACTCCGGCTACAAGGACGTCGAGCTCGGCATCGCCCCGACCCCTGTGGGACCGGAGGGCAAGCGGGCCAGCATGTTCAACGGCCTCGCCGACTCCATCTTCGCCGGGACCGACAACAAGGAGGGCGCCGGCAAGTGGGTCGCCTTCCTCGGGTCGAAGGACTGCCAGGACCTCGTCGGCCAGGCCGGGGTCGTCTTCCCCGCCATCGGGACCGGCGTCGACGCGGCCAAGTCGGCCTTCGAGACCAAGGGCGTGGACGTCACGGCCTTCACCCAGCAGGTCGACGAGAAGACGACGTTCCTGTTCCCCATCACCGACAACGCCGCCGACATCAACGCCATCATGGCGCCCGCCATGGACGCGGTCCTCTCGGGCAAGGCCGGCGCCGACTCCCTCAAGGCCGCCAACGACCAGGTCAACGCTCTCTTCAAGTGAGCGCAGTCGTCCGGGCCCGATGAGGGGGGCCCGGCGCACCGCCGGCCGGTGCGGCGCCCCGAGGCGCCGTACCGGTCGGTCCGTTCCCACTCTCGCCCCCGAAAGGCCTGACCCACTGTGACCGTCGACCTCCCGACGACCCACCTCGTCGACCACGAGCCCGCCACGGGCACCACCTCCTCACCCGTGGGTGCCGCCCACGAGGAGGTGGTCCGCCTCGACCGGAACGGCACGACCGTCCTGGTGCGGGTGGGCCCGGACACCCTGCCCAGCGTCATCCACTGGGGTGCCGCGGTGGGCACCGGCGACACGGAGGGCCTGCTCGCCGCCCTCGCCGTCCCGCCCAGCGACAGCGTCACGACCACGCAGGAGCGCGTGCCGCTCCTTCCCCTGCACAGCGCGGGATGGCTGGGGCGCCCCGGCCTGCTCGGACACCGCGCCGGACGCGACTGGAGCCCGGCGTTCGACGCCGTGCAGCACCGGGTGGTGACCCACGGGGCCGGAGCCGACGGCGGCCCCGGCACCATCGCCCTGGAGTCGGAGGCCATCGACTCGGCGGGGCACCTCGCCGTGCACACGCACCTCGAGCTGCTGCCCTCCGGGGTGCTGCGGGTACGTGCCGGGGTGCGCAACACCGGTACCGAGCCGTTCGAGGTGACCCACCTCGAGCCGGCGGTCCCCGTACCCCCGCAGGCCACCGAGCTGCTCGACTTCACCGGCCGCCACGCCAACGAGCGACACGCGCAGCGGCGACCCTTCGACATCGGGTCGTGGGTCCGCGAGTCGTGGGGAGGGCGCGCCGGTCACGACGCCGCCACGCTGCTGTGCGCGGGCACCCCGGGGTTCGGGTACCGCCACGGCCAGGTGTGGGCCGTGCACCTCGCGGCGAGCGGCAACCAGGTCGTCTACTCCGAGCGCACCGTCACCGACTGGCGGCTGCTGCGCGGCGGGGAGCGGCTGCTCCCCGGTGAGCTGAGCCTCGCGCCCGGCGAGACCTACACCTCCCCGTGGCTGGTGGCCTCATGGGGCGAGGGGCTCGACGCCGTGTCGACCCGGCTGCACGCCATGCTGCGGGAGCGTCCGCACCACCCGCGCCGACCGCGCCCCGTGCTGCTCAACACGTGGGAGGCGGCGTACTTCCAGCACGACGTCGAGCACCTCCTCGAGCTCGCCGAGCGGGCGGCGGCGCTGGGGGTGGAGCGCTACGTCCTCGATGACGGGTGGTTCGGGCGGCGCCGGGACGACACGCGCGGCCTCGGCGACTGGGTCGTGTCCGAGGACGTGTGGCCCGACGGGCTGCACCCCCTGGTCGACCGGGTCCGCGAGCTCGGGATGGAGTTCGGCCTCTGGTTCGAGCCGGAGATGGTCAACCTCGACTCGGCACTCGCCGAGGCGAACCCGGAGTGGCTCTTCCAGACCTCGCACGGCCCGGGGGTCGCGTCGCGCCACCAGCACGTCCTCGACCTCGGCCACCCCGAGGCGTTCGCCCACGTGCTGGGGCAGATCAGCGCGCTCGTCGAGGAGTACGACATCGCGTTCCTCAAGTGGGACCACAACCGGCCGGTCATCGATGGCGGCCACTGGCCGACCGGGCATCCCGGGGTGCGCGAGCACGCCAACGCCGTCCTGCGCCTCATGGCCGAGCTCAAGGCCCGCCACCCCGGACTGGAGATCGAGTCGTGCGCCGGAGGAGGCGGGCGCATCGACCTCGCCACCGCGGAGGTCACCGACCGCGTCTGGGTCTCGGACTGCATCGACGCCCACGAGCGGCACCGCCTCAACGTCGCGACGGGGCTGCTCCTCCCCCCGGAGCTGCTCGGCACGCACATCGGCGCGGGCGCCGACCACAGCACCGGCCGCCGCCTCGGGCTCGACTTCCGGGCCGGCACCGCGATGTGGGGCCACATGGGCATCGAGTGGGACCTCACCACCGCCTCGGAGGACGACCTCGCGCGCCTGGGGGAGTGGGTCGCCCTCCACCGGCGCTTCCGCGGGCTCCTCCACGGCGGGGTCGTGGTGCACGCGGACGTCACCAACCGCGCGCTGCAGCTCGACGGGGTCGTCGCGCCCGACGGGACGGAGGCGCTGTTCAAGCTGTCGATGCTCGAGCACAGCCTGGTCTGGCCACCCGGCCGGGTCACGCTCCCCGGGCTGGACCCCGACGTCGTGTACGACGTCGCCGTCGTCGGCCCGGTCGGGCTGGCGTCCCCGGCGCCCCTGCCGCGGTGGGCGACCGAGCCGACCCGGCTGTCCGGTGGGCTGCTCGGCACGGTGGGGCTGCAGAGCCCGTACCTCTCGGTCGACGAGCTCGTCGTCATCCACGCGGTCGCCTCCTCGACGGAGGAGCGATGACGGCCGTGGCCGCCGGGGCGGGCCCGCTCGTCGTGGCCCTGTCGACCGAGGACGTGACCCTCGTCGTCGACCTCGGCGGCCGCGCGCTGCCCTCCGTGCTGCACTGGGGCGAGCGGCTCGAGGGCCTGGACGCCGACGTCCTCGTCGCGATGGCGGGGACGGGCGAGTGGATGAACGGACCCAACGACATCGACGTGCCGCGGCGCGTGGCGGTGCTCCCCGAGCACTCCCGGGCCTGGGTCGGGCGACCCGGGCTCTCGGGGTCGCGCGACGGACGCGCGTGGTCGACCCGGTTCGTCGTCAGCGCGGTCCGGCTCGACGGTGTGCCGGTCGGCGGGTCCCTGGCAGCCGGGCCCGGGCGCCTCGAGGTCGAGGCCCACGACACCGGCGCCGGGTTGCGGCTCGACCTCGAGCTCGCCCTTGACCGGACCGGACTCGTGCGAGCCCGGGCCACGGTCACGAACCTCGAGGACGCGGCCTACACGGTGGACGGGGTGGTCCTCGCGCTGCCGGTCCCGGCGGGCCTCGACGAGGTGCTCGACTTCGGCGGCCGATGGGGTCGCGAGCGCACCCCCCAGCGGTCGGCCCTGCGCACCGGCAGCCACACCCGGGAGAACCGCAAGGGCCGCACCGGGGCGGACAGCGCGTTCGTCCTGCACGTCGGCACCCCCGGGTTCGGCTTCGACCGGGGTCGGGTGCGCGCGGTCCACACCGCCTGGAGCGGCAACCACGTGCACTACGCCGAGCGGGTCTTCACCGGCGAGCGCGTCATCGGTGGGGGCGAGCTGCTCCAGTCTGCTGAGGTCCGGCTGGGCCGCGGTGAGTCGTACGCGAGCCCGTGGGTCTTCTTCTCCACCGGGTCCGGCCTCGACGAGGTCGCGCGCCAGTTCCACCGCCACCTCAGGGCGCGGCCGCGCCCCGTGTCGTCGGACCGGCCGGTCACCCTCAACGTGTGGGAGGCCGTGTACTTCGACCACCGGCTCGATCGCCTGCTGGCGCTCGCCGAGCGCGCGGCGCGCGTGGGGGTGGAGCGCTACGTCCTCGACGACGGGTGGTTCGGCAGCCGGCGCGACGACAGCTCGGGCCTGGGGGACTGGGTCGTCTCACCCGATGTCTGGCCCGAGGGGCTCCACCCGCTCGTCGACGCCGTGCACGGGCTCGGCATGCAGTTCGGGCTGTGGTTCGAGCCGGAGATGGTGAACCCGGACTCCGACGTGGCCCGCGCCCATCCGGACTGGATGATGGCGGCGCGCGACGACCTCCCCGTGTCGTCGCGCCACCAGCAGGTGATGGACCTGGGCAACCCGGAGGCGTACGCCCACGTCCGCGACCAGATCCTGGCCGTCCTCGACGAGTACGACATCGACTACCTCAAGTGGGACCACAACCGCGACCTCATCGAGGCGGGGAGCCCGGCCGACGGCGGCCGCGCCGGCGTCCACGCCCAGACCCTCGCCGTCTACCGGATGCTCGACGAGCTGCGCCGCGCCCATCCTGCGCTGGAGATCGAGTCGTGCTCCTCCGGTGGTGCGCGGGTCGACCTCGGCGTGCTCGAGCGCACCGACCGGGTCTGGGTCTCCGACGTCATCGACCCGCTGGAGCGCCAGCAGATGATGCGCTGGACGACGCAGCTGGTGCCGCCGGAGTACCTCGGCTCGCACATCGCCTCGGAGGTGTCGCACTCCACCGGGCGCCAGCACCGGCTCTCGTTCCGCGCCGGCACGGCCGTCTTCGGCCACCTCGGGCTCGAGTGGGACCTCACCGCGGTCGACGAGGACACCCTCGACGAGATTGCCGAGTGGATCGCGTTCCACCGCAGGCATCGGGGGCTGCTGCTCGGTGGCGACCTCGTGCGGGTCGAGACCGGGGACGACCACGTCCTCGTCCACGGCGTGGTCGCGGCGGACCGGTCCGAGGCGGTCTTCGCCGTCGCTGTCGTCGGCAACCCGGTGCACAGCCCGGGGCCGCTGCTGCGCTTCCGCGGCCTCGACCCCGCGACGCCGTACCGGGTGAGGCCGGTCGTCGTGGGGACGCCACCGGCCGGGCTCGTGGCGCCCCCCTGGTGGGGTGAGGACTCCACTGTCTACTCCGCTCCGGGTCCGCGCGACACGCAGCGCGACCCGCACCGGACCGTGCGTCGCGGGGCGAGCTACCCCGGGGCGGTCCTCACCGGATCGGTTCTCGCGCGGGTGGGGACGGCACCGCCGGTCGTGGACCCCGACTCGGTCGTCCTGTTCCACGTCGAGGCGCTCCTGGGCTGACGGCGGAGGTCAGGGCCGCCCGTCGAGGGCCCGCGCCATCGTGAGCAGGACCGGGTGCGGCGCGAAGGTGCTCGTCGTGCGCTCGCCCGTCTCGGCCCAGCCCCGTCGCAGGTAGAACCGCCGGCCGCGGGTGTTCCGTTCGAAGACGGTGAGCCGGGCGTGCCCGTGGCCGCCGTCGCGGAGGTGGTCGAGGAGATCGTCGTGCACGCGGCCCGCGAGGCCGGTTCCCCAGGTCTCCACGGCGGTGCCGAGGTGGAGGAGCTCGTCGGCGCGCGTGGCGGCGAACCCGACGACCTGGCCCGTCGACCCCAGGACCACGAAGCAGTCGGTGGCGTCGTCGGCCAGCTCGGTCTCCCAGCGGCGGCGGACCGCGTCGGAGGGGAACGGGTGGAGGTCCTGCGGGAACACGGCCGCCAGCCCGACGACGGCACCCGCACGCTGCACGGCGACGACCTCGGCCAGGTCGGCGGGGGTCATGGGGCGCAGGACGGGCGCCTCGTGGTGCAGGCTCATGCCACAGGTTGCCACGCGGGTGCGGTGCCGCAGCGACCTCCGAGCGACCCAGACCTGCGAGGTGACCCGATGACCCGACGCCAGCTCCCCAGTCCTCGCGACCTGCGTCCGCTGCTGCAGTTCCGCAGGCCCACCCTCGACGCCACCGGTCGCCGGCTCGACGCCGCCCTCACCATCGAGGACCTGCGCGACATCGCCAAGCGCCGGACGCCCAAGGCCGCGTTCGACTACACCGACGGCGCCGCCGAGGGCGAGCTGTCGCTGGCCCGCGCGCGAGAAGCGTTCCGCGACATCGAGTTCCACCCCAACATCCTGCGCGACGTCACCGACGTCGACCCGGGGTGGGACGTCCTCGGCAAGCGCGTCGAGCTGCCCTTCGGCATCGCGCCCACCGGCTTCACCCGGATGATGCAGACCGAGGGGGAGCGTGCCGGGGCGGCCGCCGCCGCGGCGGCCGGCATCCCGTTCACCCTCTCGACCATGGGCACGACCTCCATCGAGGAGGTGGCCGCGGCCGCTCCCGGAGGTCGCCACTGGTTCCAGCTGTACATGTGGAAGGACCGCGAGCGCTCGATGGCGCTCGTCGACCGGGCGGCCGCCGCGGGGTACGACACGCTGCTCGTCACGGTGGACGCGCCGGTGGCCGGCGCGCGGCTGCGCGACAAGCGCAACGGCTTCACCATCCCGCCGCAGCTGACGCTCTCCACCGTGGTCGACGCGGTGCCCCGACCCGCGTGGTGGGTCAACTTCCTCACGACCGAGCCGCTGACCTTCGCCTCGCTGTCGTCGTGGTCCGGGACCATCGCCGAGCTCATCGACACGATGTTCGACCCGAGCGTCACCTATGCCGACCTGGCGTGGATCCGCGAGCAGTGGCCGGGGCGCGTCGTCGTCAAGGGCGTGCAGTCTCTCGACGACGCCCGGGCTCTCGCGGAGGCCGGGGTCGACGGCATCGTCCTCTCGAACCACGGTGGGAGGCAGCTCGACCGGGCGCCGGTGCCGTTCCACCTCCTACCCTCGGTCGTCCGCGAGGTCGGCGGCGACCTCGAGGTGCACCTCGACACGGGCATCATGGCGGGCGCCGACGTCGTGGCCGCGGTCGCGCTGGGTGCCCGCTTCACGCTCGTCGGCCGCGCCTACCTCTACGGGCTGATGGCGGGCGGTCGCCGGGGCGTGGACCGCGCCATCGACATCCTCCGGGCCGACGTGGTGCGCACGATGCGCCTGCTGGGGGTCACGTCGCTGGAGGAGCTCGAGCCGCGGCACGTCACCCAGCTGCGCCGCCTCGGTCCGGTGCCCGTCGAGGAGCCCTGACCGCGGGAGGTGACGGGCAGCCCGTCGGGGGCCGGCCGGGTCAGGCCGAGACGAGGGGCGCCAGCGCCCGGACGCGCGCGGCGAGGGTCGAGTGCGCCCGGTCGAACGCGGTGCGCGTGGCGGCGGGCACGGGGTCGGCGACCGACCAGTGGGCCCAGGCCGAGCCCCCGACCTCTTCGTGGGCGCGGTCGCACACGGTGATGACGAGGTCGCCGTCGGCGACGGTCTCGGCGAGGAGCCGGGGGGCGACGTCCGGCAGGTCGAGGTGGTGGCGGCGGGCCGCCGACAGGGCTCCGGGGTTGATGCGCTCGCCCGGTTCCGTTCCCGCGGAAGCGACCTCGACGGTGCTGGCCTGTCGCCACAGCGCTGCCGCGAGGTGGGATCGCGCGGTGTTGGCCGTGCAGACGAACAGGACCCGTCGGGCCCGGACGCCCGGGCTGTCCCGGGTCGTCCCGAGGAGCGAGGTCCCGTCGGGGTCGAGCGAGAGGTACGTGCGCCGAGCGTCGCCCTCGGAGCGGTGACGGGTGACGAGCCCCGCGGCCTCGAGGCTCTTGACGTGGTGGGCGAGGAGGTTCGAGGGGATGGCGAGCTCGCCCCCCAGCTCGGAGGCGGACCGGTCGCTGAGGCTGAGCAGGTCGACGATGCGCAGCCGGGTGACGTCGGCCAGCGCGGCGTGGACGGCGGCGCGACGCAGCAGGCTGGCAGTTTGCTCAGTGTTCATTGACTCAAGTTTGACTGAGGGAGATGGCCTGGGTCAACATGTCCGCGTGACCCGTCCCGCCGTCCCACCCCTGCCACGGCGTCTCCTGGCCGAGCTCCTCGGCACGGCCCTGCTCGTCGCGGTGGTCGTCGGGTCGGGCATCGCGGCGCAGCAGCTGTCGCCCGACGACGTGGGCCTGCAGCTCCTCGAGAACAGCACGGCGACCGTGCTGGGACTCACGGTGCTGATCCTGCTGTTCGGCCCGGTGTCCGGGGCGCACCTCAACCCCGTCGTGTCCCTCGCCGACTGGTTCATCGGGCGTCGCGCCGGCACCGGCCTCCCTCTCGCCGAGGTCGGTGCCTACGTCGTGGCCCAGGTCGTGGGCGCCGGCGGCGGTGCCGTGCTGGCGAACGCGATGTTCGGCGTCGCGACGACCCTGTCCGCCAAGGACCGCGCGACCGGGCCGCACCTGCTCGCCGAGGTGGTGGCCACCAGTGTCCTCGTGGCGCTGGTCCTCGCCCTGGTACGCACCGGGCGCGGCGCCGTCGCCGCTCCCGCCGTGGGGGCGTACATCGGTGCCGCGTACTGGTTCACCAGCTCGACCTCGTTCGCCAACCCCGCCGTCACGGTCGGCCGGGTCTTCTCCGACACCTTCGCCGGTATCGCCCCGGCCTCCGCCCCGGCCTTCGTCGGTGCCCAGCTGGCCGGGCTGGTCGTGGGCGTCGCCGTCACCCTGGCGCTCTACCCCGACGCTGCCGACGGCGCCGACGGCGCCGACGACGTCGTCGTCCCCCACGCCACCCACCCCCGTTCGCCCTCGAGCAAGGACCTCCCGTGACCGACGTTGCCCGCCCCTCCGTCCTCTACGTCTGCGTCCACAACGCGGGCCGCTCCCAGATGGCCGCAGCCTGGACCCACCACCTGTCCGGCGGGGCGGTCGAGGTCCGCTCGGCCGGGTCGGCGCCGGCCGACCAGGTGAACCCCGCCGCCGTCGCGGCGATGGCCGAGGAGGGCATCGACATCACCGCCGAGACGCCGAAGGTCCTCACCACCGACGCCGTGCAGGCGAGCGACGTCGTCATCACCATGGGGTGCGGCGACACCTGCCCGATCTTCCCGGGCAAGCGCTACGAGGACTGGGAGCTCGAGGACCCCGCGGGCCAGGGCGTGGAGGCCGTGCGGCCGATCCGCGACGAGATCAGGCGGCGCGTCCTCACGCTGCTCGACAGCCTCGGCGTCGAGCCGGTCTCGGGCTGACGTCCGGGTGGCCGGGCTTTGGCTCCGCTGAGGCGCGGGTTGCCGGGCCCTCTGGTCACGGGCGGCACGGAGGGCGACGATGGGCCCATGGCCGAGGTCGTGGGTGAGCTGCCGCGGGAGACGTCGTCGCGGCCGGAGTGCTGGTGCTGCGGGTCGACGGTCGAGGAGTCGGCGCTGACCCGCCTGGGGAACCACCCGGAGGTCGGGCTGTGCGCGGGGTGCGCCCAGTGGGTGCACCGGCGCTCCCGGGCCCGGGCGGAGAGCGGGCTGCGGACCCCGGCGGTGACCGCCCGGCGGTCGGTGGCCGGGGTGCGCGACTGGGTCATCGCCAACGGCGCCCACGGGTGGCCCGTGCTCGGGCCGGTCCTGCGGCGCCTCGACCGCCTCCTCCCCTGACCCGGTCTCAGTCGGCGGGCTGGAGGAGGGCGGCCATCGCGGCCAGGGCCTCGGGGGCGACGCGGTAGTGCACCCACGTGCCGTCCTTGCGGCTGGTCAGCAGGCCGGCCTCACGCAGCTTGCGCAGGTGGTGGCTGACCGTGGGCTGGGAGACGCCGACGTCGAGGACGTCGCACACGCAGAGCTCGCCGTTGGGGGCGGAGGCGATGAGCGAGAAGATCCGCAGCCGCACGGGGTCGCCGAGCGCCTTGAACACCGCAGCGGCCGACTCGGCCTGGCCGGCGTCGAGCGCGTTGCGGGTGAGCGGGGCGCAGCAGGCGACGGCTGACCCGGCGGCCGGTTCCAGCACCAAAGAGTTCGACATGCATCTATCTTGACATCCATCGATGTCCGGGAGCAAGATGCCGCTGTATCGACAAGCATCGAACCAAGGAGCAGGTCATGACCGACGCCACCGCCGGAAGCACCCACCCGGTCGTCGTCATCGGGGCCGGGCCGACCGGCCTCGCCGCCGCCGCCAACCTCGTCGAGCGCGGCCTCGACGTCGTCGTCCTCGAGCAGGGAACCCGTGCCGCCGACGCGGTGCGCCGGTGGGGGCACGTGCGGCTGTTCTCGCCGTGGTCCGAGCTCGTCGACCCCGCGGCGCGCCGCCTCCTCGAGCCGACCGGCTGGACCGCCCCTGACCCCGACGGCTACCCCGCCGGTGCCGACTGGGCGCGGGCCTACCTCCAGCCGCTCGCCGACCTCCTCGGCGAGCGCGTCCGGTACGGGGCGAAAGTGACGGGCGTCGCCCGCCGGGGTCGCGACCGGGTCGTCGACTCGGGGCGTGAGGGTGAGCCGTTCACCGTCCACGTCGACGCGTCCGACGGCGGGCCGTCGCGCGTCACTGCCTCCGCGGTCATCGACGCGAGCGGCACCTTCAGCCACCCCAACCCCATCGGTGGTGACGGGTACCCGGCCGACGGTGAGCCCGCAGCCTCCGACCGGATCGCCTACCGCGTCCCCGACGCGGCCGACCCCGCCGACGTCACCCGCTACGCCGGCCGCACCACCGCGGTCGTGGGGGCGGGTCACTCCGCGCTGACCGCCCTCGTGGCCCTGGCGACCCTCGCCGAGAAGGTGCCCGGCACCGAGGCCGTCTGGGTGCTGCGTCGCGGCGGCGTCGGCGACGCCTTCGGGGGTGGTGATGCCGACGGGCTCCCTGCCCGCGGGGCCCTCGGCCAGCGGGCCAGGCGGGCGGTCGAGGCGGGCCACGTCCGCGTCGTCACCGGGTTCCGGACCGCGGCAGTCGAGCGGGACGGCGCCACGCTCATCCTGCACAGCGAGGCGGGTGACGTCATCGACGGGCTCGACGAGGTCGTCGCGCTCACCGGCTTCCGGCCGGACCACTCGGTCACGGCCGAGCTGCGTCTCGCCCTCGACGAGCGCCTCGAGGCGCCCGTGCGGCTGGCCCTGCTCATCGACCCCAACGTCCACTCGTGCGGCACGGTCTACCCGCACGGCGCGGCCGAGCTGGCCCACGAGGGCGAGCCCGGCGTGTACCTCGTCGGGATGAAGTCCTACGGCCGCGCGCCCACCTTCCTCGCGATGACCGGGTACGAGCAGGTGCGGTCGGTCGTCGCGGCCCTCGCCGGTGACCAGGAGGCCGCGGCGCGGGTCGAGCTGACGTTGCCGGAGACCGGGGTGTGTGGCGGTGCCGGACTCTTCGACGCGGCCGACCCGGATGACGCCGCGGCCGGCTGCTGCTCCCCGACGGGCGGGCCGCAGCTGGTTCAGCTGGGGACCGGTGGCCGCGCGTCCTCCTGCTGAACCGGACGCGAGCGCTGGATGACCATGAGGCGCTCGGGGTCGGGCACGGGGGTGAACCCGACCCGGGCGTAGACCTCGTGCGCGTCGAGCGTGGCGAGCATGACGCGGGTGAGCTCGAGGGGCCGGACCACCGCGACGACGGCCTCGGCCAGCCGCCCGCCGAGGCCGCGGCCACGATGGGCGGCATCGACGTAGACGTCGCACACCCAGGCGAAGGTCGCGTGGTCGGTGACGATCCGGGCGTAGGCGACCTGCTCGCCACTGTCGGTGAACGCCCCGAGGTTGACCGAGTTGCGGGCCGCGAGGGCCACCGTCTCCCGGCTCCGGCCGAGGGCCCAGTACGCGTCGGTGGAGAGCCAGTGGTGGACCCGGTCGAGGTCGAACCGGGTGAGCTCGTCGTGGATCTCGTACGACTGCGCTGGGCTGGTGCTGGTCACCGGACCATCCTGCCAAGGGCTCGGTGGGGACGGCGTCGTGTCGATGGCGACGTCCCAACCCTCGACCGATCGTCACCGCCCGCGCCTGCGACGTGTCCGGGCGCCCGGGCGGGGTAGGACGGGGGTGTCGCATCCCGGCGCTCCAGTGTCGGGTCGACGCAACCGGGGGGACCCCATGACGGCGTACAGCACCACGGTCCGGGCCACGCACCTGCTCACGAACGCGGCGTGGTTCGGCGGCTCGCTCATGGGCGCGGTCGGCCTCAACCCCGCCGCGCGCGAGGGCGACGACGCCCACGAGCGCTCCGAGATCGCCGACACCGGCTGGAACCGCTGGGGCCCGGTCCAGGGCGCCGCGATGGGCCTGCACCTGCTGAGCGGCATCGCGATCGTCGCCGACAACCGGCGCCGGGTGGTGGCCCACCGCCCGACCACGGTGGCGGTCGTCCTCAAGACGGCCCTGACCGCGGCCGCCGTCGCCGCGAGCGCGGCGGCGTACACGAACGGGGCCGACCTGGGCGAGGCCCTGGAGCAGGCCGACCACGACGAGGCCGCTCGGCAGAAGGCCCGGGCCCTCACCTCGCGGCTGCGCTGGCTCCAGTGGGCGACGCCCGTCACCACGGGCGGGCTGCTCGTCCTCGACGCCTACCTCGGGGAGCAGCAGCGCGGTGTCGCCGGCCTGCTCGACCGCGCCACCAGCCTGCTGCACCGCTCGTGAGGCGCGAGTTCGGGTTCGCCTTCGAGGACCGCTACCGCCTGCCGGCCCTGCTGTTCGGCATCACGCCCACCACGGCCCGGGTGGCCGTCACCGACGAGGAGCTGCTCGTGCGGTTCGGCCCCTGGCGGCTGCGGACCGCCCTCGCCAACATCTCCGGCACGCAGGTGAGTGGCGGGTACGCGTGGTACCGCACGGCCGGTCCGGCGCACCTGTCGCTCAAGGACCGCGGCGTCACCTTCGCCACCTCCTCACGGCGCGGGCTGTGCGTCTCGTTCGTGGAGCCCGTCGCCGCCATCGAGCCGACCGGACGGCTCCGCCACCCCGGCCTCACCCTCACCGTCGCCGACCCCGCCGCGCTGGCCGCTGCCCTGGGTCACTGACCGCTCGACGCCGCAGGCACCGCCCGGTGCCTGACCGCCACCCGACCACCGATGGGATCGCCATGCCGGCCAAGAAAAATAAGAAGCCCACCCGCACGTCCGGAGCGCCGCGCGAGCGGACCGGCGAGGGCGGCGAGCTGCACCAGCTCGCCGGCGCCGACGGTCCGGTCCTCACGACCGCCCACGGCGCCCCGGTGCAGGACGACAACAACTCGCTGCGCGCCGGGACGCGGGGTCCGACGCTGCTGTCCGACCACGCCCTGCGCGAGAAGATCTTCCACTTCGACCACGAGCGGATCCCCGAGCGGGTCGTCCACGCCCGCGGCTACGGAGCCCACGGCGTCTTCGAGAACTACGCGTCGCTCAGCGACCTCACCCGCGCCAGCATCTTCGCGACGGCCGGCAAGAAGACCGAGACCTTCGTCCGCTTCTCCACCGTCGCCGGAAACCTCGGTTCCGCCGACCTCGCCCGTGACGTCCGCGGGTTCGCGACGAAGTTCTACACCGACGAGGGCAACTGGGACCTCGTCGGCAACAACATCCCCGTCTTCTTCATCCAGGACGCGGTGAAGTTCCCCGACCTCGTCCACGCCGTCAAGGAGGAGCCGGACCGCGGCTTCCCGCAGGCGCAGTCGGCGCACGACACCTTCTGGGACTTCGCCTCGCTCATGCCCGAGTCGACCCACATGACGCTGTGGCAGATGTCGGACCGGACGATCCCGCGCTCGCTGCGGATGATGCAGGGCTTCGGCGTGCACACCTTCCGGTTCGTCGACGCCGCGGGGAAGAGCACGTTCGTCAAGTTCCACTGGAAGCCGCTGCTCGGCGTGCAGTCGGTGGTCTGGAACGAGGCCGTGAAGATCAACGGCGCCGACCCCGACTTCCACCGCCGCGACCTCTTCGACGCCATCACGGCCGGTGACTTCCCGCAGTGGGAGCTGGGCGTGCAGGTCTTCGACGACGCGTTCGCCGACGCCTTCGAGTTCGACGTCCTCGACGCCACGAAGCTCATCCCCGAGGAGGTGCTGCCGGTGCGGCCCATCGGGCTGATGACGCTGAACCGGGTGGTGGACAACGTGTTCGCCGAGATCGAGCAGGTGGCGTTCATGACCCAGAACGTGCCGCCGGGCATCGACTTCAGCAACGACCCGCTCCTCCAGGGCCGCAACTTCTCCTACCTGGACACCCAGCTGAAGCGGCTCGGCAGCACGAACTTCAGCCAGCTGCCGGTCAACGCGCCCCGGTGCCCGGTCGCGCACTTCCAGCGCGACGGCCACATGCAGATGTCGACGCAGCCGGGCCGCGCTGCCTACGAGCCGAACTCGTTCTCCGGCAGCGACCGCGGTCCGCGCGAGGCCGGCCTCGACGGCCACGTGCCGTTCCCCGAGGAGGTGGGTGGCGAGACCGGGCGGGTGCGGTCGCCCTCCTTCGCCGACCACTTCAGCCAGGCGCGTCAGTTCTGGCTGAGCCAGACGCCGGTCGAGCAGGACCACATCGTCCTCGCCTACGTCTTCGAGCTCGGCAAGGTCGAGAGGCCGGCGATCCGTGCGCGGATGGTCGCGAACCTGCGGACCGTCGACGAGCAGCTGGCCAGCCGCGTGGCCGCCGGCCTGAGGATGCCGCTCCCCGAGGCAGCAGAACCTGCCTCACCGGTCGTCGAGCTCGAGCCCTCGCCGGCCCTGAGCCTGCTGGCCAACGCCGTGGAGACCTTCGAGGGGCGCAAGCTCGGGCTCCTCGTCGGCGACGGCGCGACCGCGGCCGCCGTGAAGCGCCTGACCAGGGGCGTGGCGAAGGCGGGCGGTGTCGTCGAGGTCGTGGCCCTCGCCGTGGGCGGCGCCACGCTGTCGGACGGGTCCACCCTCGAGGCGAAGCAGGCCGTCGCGGGCGCACCGTCCGTGCTCTACGACGCCGTCGCGGTCGTCGCCGGACCCGATGGCGGCGCCGCGCTGGCGGACGACCCGGCGGCGCGCGACTTCCTCACCGACGCCTTCACCCACTTCAAGGTGATCGGGCTGGGCGGCGACACCGACGCCCTGGTCGACGCCGCGGGCCTGGCCGGCAAGCTCGACGACGCCTGCCTCCCGGTCGGCACGCCGGCGCAGGCCACGGCCTTCGTCGACCGGCTCGCCGGACCGCGCCAGTGGGAGCGTGACCTCACCGCCTGACGCCGAGGGGGTCGGTGCCGCAGCGGTTTCGGCGCCGACCCCTTCGGGTAGGTCACTGAGGTCGTCGACGGTGCGCCGCACCGCACGACCCAGGAACAGGAGCAACCCATGTCTCAGGACGCCATCGTCATGCTGAAGGCCGACCACAAGGAGGTCAAGGCGCTCTTCCGGGAGTTCCAGAAGGCCTCGACGACTCCGGCCCGCAAGGAGTCGATCGTGAAGAAGGCCATCGAGCTCCTCACGATGCACACCTACATCGAGAACGAGGTCATGTACCCGCGGGTCCGCGCCCTCCTGCCCGAGCTCGAGGACGACGTGCTCGAGTCGTACGAGGAGCACCACGTGGCGGACGTCCTCATCACCGAGCTGGCCGCCATGGACCGCTCCGACGAGCGATTCTTCGCCAAGGCGACCGTCCTCATCGAGAACGTGACGCACCACGTCCAGGAGGAGGAGCAGGACTGGTTCCCCAAGGTCCGTGAGGGCCTCACCCGGACCCAGCTTCGCGAGATCGGTGAGGAGCTCGAGGCCGCGAAGAAGAAGGCCCCCCGCAGCCCCGCCCAGCCCAGCGCCCTGAAGAAGACGGTCGACGCCGTCATCTCCTGAGCCGCGTCGTCGGGCCGCGTCGTCCGGGTTCGTCCCGGGGCGCGGCCCGCGCGGTGAACGGCCACCACGCGCCGCTGTTTGACGACGTGGTGGCCGTCACCACGGTCCTGCCCAGCATCACGAACCCGAAACCCATTCGGCCACTTCAGGATCCCGACCGGCGTCCGGCTCGGGTCAGGCCGGGGACGGGTGGCCGGCGTCGGACGTCGACGCCCGCTCCACCCGGTAGTCGATGGGGGTGCACGTGCCGTTGTTCGACTTCTCGGCCGAGCAGGCGGTGACGCCGGCCAGGACGGGGAGGACGGCCTCGATGGTGAAGCGGTCGCCCGGCCGGGTGGGTGGGGTGTCGATGTGCAGCTCGCCCACCTCGTCGGTCCACACGTCCATGAACACGTTGAGCGTGACACCGATGCGGTCGGGGTCCACCCCGTGCGGCTCGAGCGCGGCGACGAGGTTGGCGTAGCAGGAGGGGTGGGGCGCTCCCCCCAAATCGGGGTACAGGACGTCGAACGTCGCCTGGCTGCACGGGGTCAGCGTGAGGTCGTGCGTCCCGACGGTGTCCTCGACCACCGTGGCGAGGACGCGGCTGCGGTTGCTCCAGAGCGCCGAGCCCGCGGAGACGTAGACGGAGTTGCCGAAGTCGGTCGTCCGACCGGAGGAGAACACCTCGGCGGGGTCGTGCGTCGCCACGAGGTAGAGGTCGCTCACCTGTTCGCCGCACGGGTCGAGGAGCGTGAGCCGGTCGCCGGGCTCGAGGGCGACGGCCGCGCCCGACTGCGGCGCGATCCGGGTCCAGCCGGCTGCGGGCCCGTCGGGCCCTCCGTCGTAGGTCGGGAGGTCGACGGCTCGGGGGTACCTGCGGCGTGCGGGGTTCACGTGTCCTCCGGGTGGGGTGGGTCCTGGGGTGAGTCGCCGGGCTGGTGACCCGGGGAGAAGGGTGCGGTCCAGCCGGTCGCGACGGCCCGTCCGGAGTACTGGAGGGCCTCGGAGGACGAGCCGTGGTCGACGGCCATGGGGTTGGGGGACCCCTGGAGCTCGGTGTCGCGCCGCCGGATGGTGTCGCGCATGCGGTCGAAGCTGCCGTCGCTGCGCATCCGCTCGAACTGCTCGTGCAGGTTGAACACGAGGGTGGGCAGGGGGGCGCGTCTCGCGATCCGCGAGGCCGCGGGGTGCAGGCCGACGACGAAGAAGGCCGTCCCGGCGACGCTGAACGCGAAGTGCGGGTTGCCCGGGTCCGCCGCCACGCCCGGCGCCCACGGGTGGTCGTCGTGGTCGTGGAGGTGCTGGAGGGCGGCCCACAGGGCGGCCTCGAAGGACCGCTCGTCGTCGATGGCGGGGGCGCGGAAGCACGCGACGAAGGAGACCAGGTCCCCGTCGGCGTCGACGTCGAGGACGTACCGGCGCAGGGCCGCGCCGAGCTGGTCGAGCGACCCGCCGGGTGAGCCGTCGGACAGGTCGTCGAGGACGACGGCCGTCACCGCCTCCCGGCGGAACACCGACCGGGCCCCCAGACACGGATACTCCGGGTGCGCGACCATCGCGCTGATCGCGGCGACGACCTCGGCGCGGGCGGCGTCCTCGAGGCCGGCCGAGGCGCGCTCGCCGAGGACGTCGGCGAGGGGCTCGACGGGCTCACGGGCCGGGTCGGTGGCGGTGGGACCGGTTGGCTGGTCGCGGGCGGGAGGGCTGCTCACGACGATGACCTACCCGCGCCCGGCGCCGTCACGCCCCCCGTCGAAGGTCGGTCGGCCAACCAGGGCGGGCCCGACACGTCGCCGACCGGCGGCGCTCGCCACGGCCTGCCTGTTCCCCGAGGTGGCACCCCCCGCCTACCGTGGGGTCCGAGACGTGATGAGCGAGACGACCCGGATGCTCGATGACCTCGTCGCGGCCCTCACGGTGGGCAGCGAGGAGGCCCTCACGGCTGCCCTGAAGGACGCCGTGGTCGAGGTCCACGTCGACGGCAGCTGGCTCACCTTCATGGGCGAGGAGCGGCGCACCGCGGCGATGCGGCTGCTCGCCAGCTTCGACGACATCGCCGTCACGCCCGTGCTGCGCCGGGCGACCGACACCATGGCCGTCCAGGAGGCGGTCGTCTCGGGGCGCCACGTGGGCCGCTTCGCCGGGGTCGAGCCCAGCGGCGACCGGGTGCGCATCAACGTGTCGGCGACGGCCCTGGCCGTGCCCGACGGGTCGGTCGCACGGGTGCGGCTCACGCCGGACATGAGCGGCCTGCTGGGTGAGTCCGCCCGCCGGCCGGGCTCCTTGGGTGCGGCTGCGGCCCTCGTGGCCGCGGTGCGGGAGAACCTCTCCCAGGAGGTCGCGGGGTGGCAGGAGCCGGTCGTGGCAGCCCCGCCGCCCGAGCCCCGACGCCGGTCCGGGCGCACGGTCCTCGCCGGGGTGGCGCTGCTCGCGCTCCTCGTGGCCGGTGGGGTGGGCTGGTGGCTCACCGGAGGACGTCCGGGCACCGGTGCCGCCGCGGCGACACCGCGACCCACGCCCTCCACCCTCCCGACCTCGGCCACCCCCACACCGACCCCGACGCCGACCCCCAGCCCGACCCCGACCGAGGTGCCCGTCATCGCCACCGCCACCCCGAGCGTGGCCCCCACGGTCCAGGCGGGACGGCAGCTGGTCCTCACCTCCGACGTGCTCTTCTCCCTCGGCTCCGCCGACCTGACGTCGTCGGCCCGCCAAGCGCTGCTCCGACTGGCAGGCCAGGTCCGTGAGGCCGAGGTGTCGGGGACGGTCCAGGTGAACGGCTACACCGACAACGTGGGCACCCCGGCGAGCAACCTCGCCCTGTCGCGGGCGCGGGCGCTCGCGGTGGCGCGGGTGCTGCAGCCCGCTCTCGCCGGTGTGCCGATCACGTTGCAACCGCAGGGATTCGGCGAGGCCTCACCCGTCGCGACGAACGCCACCCCGGAGGGGCGCGCGAAGAACCGCCGCGTCACCGTCGTCCTCCCGCGCCAGTAGCGCTCAGCCGCCGGAGCCCGCCGCCAGGTCGCACAGGACGGGCACGAGGCGCTCGGCGACCTGTGCCACGTCCTCCGCCGTCGTGTAGGCGTGCACCGACAGCCGCAGGTAGCCGGTGCCGCCGAAGCTCGTGAAGGCGGCGGCGAAGCCGTGCTCGGCCACGACCCGGTCCCGCAGGGCGTCGGCCTCCTCGAGGGTGGCGCCCAGGCCTGCGGGGAGCCGCACGAGCCGGAGGGCGTTGACGGGCATCCCGACGTCGACCCGGTGGTCCTCGCCCGTCCTGGCCGAGAAGGCCTGCCCGACAACGTCCTCGGCGTGGTCGGCCATGGCGGTGAGGTGGGCTCGAAGCGCCTCCCATCCCCACGTCTCCTCGAGGAAGCCCCACGACGTGGGTGCCGCGAGCCAGGCCGTGAGGTCGAGGGTGCCCTGGACGTCGAACCGCTCGGGGAACTCGTCGCGGGCACCCCACGAGTCGATGAGCGGGTAGAGGTCGTGGCGCAGTCCGCCTGGTGCCACGAGTGCGGCGACCGACCGTGGGGCGCAGGCGAACTTGTGCAGGTTGCCCACCCAGACGTCGGCCCCCAGGCCCTCGGTCGGGCGGTCGACGAGGCCCGGGGCGTGCGCACCGTCGACGAGGGTGAGGACGCCGCGGTCCCGCGCCCCGGCGGTGATGGCCGCGACCGGGAGGTGGCGCGCGGTCGCCGAGGTGATCTGGTCGACGACGAGCAGCCGGGTCGCCGGGCTCAGCGTGGCGAGGACCGCGTCGCGGGCGTCGTCCGCGGAGGCGTCGAGAGGGACGTGGGCCGTGCGCACCCGCCCGCCCCAGCGGCGGGCGGCGCGCTCGGCGCCCATGGTGACCGCCCCGTACCCGTGGTCGGTCACCACCACCTCGGCCCCCTGCGCCGCAGGGAGGTTCGCGTAGACCACGCTGGCCCCGGCGCTCGCGTTGGGGACGAGGGCGGTGTGCTCCGGTGCCGCGCCGAGGGCGGCGGCGAGGTCGGCGCGGGCCGCCGCGACGCGCTCGGTGAGCAGCGCGAACCACCCCACCGGGTCGGCCTCCATCTCCGCTCGCAGGGCGGCCTGGTGCTCGAGGGAGGCGCGGGGCACCGCCCCGAACGAGCCGTGGTTGACGTGCACCGTCGCGGGGGTCAGGGCCCAGGCGTCACGCGCCGGGCGGCCGTCGGGGAGCGTCAGCGGCACCGGTGCCGGCACGGGAGCGGCGGCGGACGTCATCGAGGCGGGCGTCGGATCGATCTCTCGCACAGCAGGTCTCAGTCGTGGCTGGGGAGCAGGGAGATCTTCTGCCAGATCTTCTGGGACATCTGCGCGGCCAGGGTCTCGATCTCGCTCACGGTCCCGAGGACGACGGCGTCGGAGGTGCGCTCGGCGCACAGGGCCGCGGTCTTGGCGATGAGCGAGACGAGCTCGCTGCAGTAGTCGAGGTAGTGGTGCAGCTGCTCGGCGTCGAGGATCGGTCGGGCGGGGCTCTGCGCGGTGGGGTGGTAGGCGGCCCGCGCCTGCTCCGGGTCCTTGTCGAGCTGGTGCATGTCGATGACGTGGGCGAGCGACCGCAGCCGGTGCAGGAGGTCGAGGAGGGTGCGCCGCTCCATCCGCTCGGGGAGCGCCCAGAGGAAGAAGACCGCGATGGCGGTGAACACGAGGTCGTTGACGGTGCTCTCGGCGATGGGCAGCCAGTCGACCGAGCTGTCGGTGCCCCGGAGCACGGGGTCGCGCAGCGCCAGGGCGATGGCCGCGACCGCGACGAGCACGAGGACGACGCTCGTGACCCGGGCCGCCCACCGCACCCGTCGGCGACGGGTCTTCGACGCCTCGAACGCGTCGTGGATCTGCGGCACGGCGGTGCGCAGGGCGTGGGCCGCGTCGCCGAGCCGGCGGTCGGGGAAGCGCGCGCGGATGCGCGCCTCGAGCCGCCCGACGGTCTGCTCGACGTACACCGAGTCCAGCTCGGGGGCCAGGTCCGTGCTCACAGCGGTCACGCTAGCCGGGTCCGGGCCGGCAGTCGCGCGAACGCCCCTGGCCCGTGTCACCGTGCAGGTCGGGTGGCCGGCTCCGCGTCAGGCCTTCGCCTTCGGCTTCTTGACCTTCGGCGGGAAGGTCGCCACGTGCCCGCGGGCCCGCTCCTCCGCCGTGCGGGTTCCCGGTCGAAGCGCCCGTCCCAACGGTCGGACTGTCGTCCGCCGAACGGCTGAGAGAAGCGCTGACCTGCGGATTTCCCGCGGGAGGACTGGCATCGTCATCCCATCGCCCGGGGGACTCCCTGCGTCACCCGGTCGACCGAGGGGGCTCACCCTGCACGACTCCCTGAACCACCCAGAAGGGTCCCCGCGCCACCGCGCGGGGACCCTTCTCTCGGTCGGCCCACCCCTCAGGGTGTGGCGGTCGGCTCCGCGCCGGAACCCGGCTCGGGCGAGGTGACCACGGACGGCTCGGCCGACGGTTCCGGGCTCGGCTCGGCACTGGGTCCGGCGCTCGGCTCGGGGTCCGGCGCCGGTGAGCTCGGGGCCGGTTCGCCACTCGGCGGCGGGTCCGCTGGGCTGGCACCGGGATCCGGACCCGTCGTCCCCCCAGGTGCGGGCGACCCGGTAGGGGAGCCGCTGGGAACGGTTCCCCCGGGCCCGGTCGGGCTGACGCCCACCACCTCGAGGATCTCGGTCTCGAAGGCCTCGAGGCGACCCTGGATCTCCGAGAGCGGCACGCCCTCGATGCCGGCACCGAAGGCGGCGATCCGCCCCCAGACCTCCTCGAGGCGGGCCCGGGCCGCGGCGTCGAGCTCGCCGGGGACCGTGACGACGAGCTGGGTCGCCAGCGCGAAGGTCAGGCACTCGACGCACGCGTAGTTGACGGCGCCGGACAGGTTCTGCGGCACCACGACGTCGGCCTGCCCCGAGATGAGGACGACCTGGAAGGCGACGGCGACGGTCCGGCACCCGGTGCAGCTCGCGAACGCGTAGGCCTCGTTGGTGTTGAGGACGCGGTCACCGTCGGCCCAGACCAGGGCGAGGGCGACGTCGTACTGCGTGCTGCCGTCGGTGGTGTTGACCGACAGCGCCTGGTTGTCGCCCTCGTCCGGTGGCAGCGGGCGGTTGAACGGGAACACCCACGTGGGGGCGGTGGTGGCCCCGCCGCGCGGCACCATGACGACGGACAGGGCGGGGCGTGCCGCGGTGGGGACGGCCTCGCCCTCCGGCCACAGCGTGGTCGCCCGACCGGCACGGCCCTCGCTGAGCCCGACGGGCATCGTGCGGGTCAGGGCCGGCAGGGCGTCCTGGAGGGCGCCGCGCTCGTAGGCCTGGATGGGGCGGTAAATGCCCGGCTGGGGCCACCAGGCCCACGCGAGCCCCGCGACCAGGAGCGCGGCAAGGGCCCCGGCGCCGGCGCGGCGCACCGGCCGGCCGTCGGTGCCGCGCCACGCGCGCGTGGCCACCTGCCGGGTCGTGCGCACGAGGAGGAGGAGGGAGGCCATGACCGGGAGGGCGATCGCCGCGACCCCGAGTGCGCGGGCCGAGGCGCCGAGGACGTCACCGTCCGACCAGCGCTCGCCGAGCAGGCTGCCCTGCTCCGTGACGCCGGCGACGGCCGTCGCGACGAGCCGCGGCAGCGCCAGCACCATGAGGCCGACGGTGACGAGGAGGACGGGGACGACGACGAGCACCCACGTGGTGACGACGGCGCGGGCCCACGGCTTGAGGACGCGAGCCTCGGGGGAGCGCCAGCGGCCGGGGAGGAGCGAGGCGAGGGTCGGGCCGATGCGGTGGTAGAGGTCGGGGACGCCGGTGAGGTCGGCGAGCACGTGGTAGCCGTCGAACCGCACGAACGGGGCCAGCTGTCGCAGCATCTGCAGGACCTGCGTCGCGATGATGAGCAGGACTGCGTCCCAGCGGGTTCCGAACCAGAGCCCGAACATCGCCACGGCCACGATGGCGTTGAAGTACAGGCCGCCGAGGTCGGTGCGCACGCGGCCGCCGCGGCCCAGCCGGTAGCTGTCGGTGACGTCGGTGTAGAAGGCCGGCCAGACGAGGTAGAGACCTGCGCCCATCGCCCCGGGCCGGGCGCCGCCGTAGCGGGCTGCCGCCGCGTGGCCGAACTCGTGGAACCCGGCCGACAGGATGGTCAGCCCGAAGACGGCCAGGAGCAGCCCCGGCTCGTGGAACGCGTCGTGCGCGGCGGACGCGAGCCCCTTCTCCGCCAGGACCCACCCGCAGACGGCGAGGAAGGCCAGCAGCACCACCACGACGACGACCGGGGCGAACAGGGCGGCGAAGGGTGCGGTGAGCCGGCGGGTGACGTCCTCATCGGACACGACGTAGCGAAAGCGCAACCCCAGCAACGGGTTCGAGCGCTTGAGCTCGGGGTCGGTGCCGTCGGCGCGTTGCAGCGTCCCCAGCTCGCGCAGCTTCCCGCAGAGCGTGGCCACGTTCTCGGAGGTGACCAGGCGGCCCGAGGACGCGGACACGGCCTCGGCGACCCCCGCCAGGTCCCGCCGCCCGTCGACCGCCTCGAGGACGAGGTAGAGCAGCGGGGTCAGCTGGATGGTCTGGCCGTCGGCCCGCCGCACGAGCGCCGGCGGCTCGCGGTACCCGGACCCGGCGACCTCACCGATCAGCTCGAGCCCGGAGGCCCGTGTCGGGACGTCGAGGGGTTCGGCGGGTGCGGCGGGTGTCGCGGCGGACGAGGGCGACGGCACGCGGCCGCGCTCCTCGCCCGCCGCGGCATCCGCGTCGGGGAGCAGGGTCACGGGGGGACTACTGCTGGATGTCGGACGTCTGGTCGGTGGAGGCCGAGGCGTCCGCGTCGATGTCCTGGGTGATGATCGCGTCCTGCTGGGCGATCGCGACGGCGTCGGAGTCGACCGACGCGACGTTGGCCGCGACGGCGGCGTCGATGGGCGCGGCGACGTTGGCGTTTGCCGCGACCGCACCGGTGATCGGGGCCGCGATGTCGAGGTCCGCGGCGAGGTCGACGTCGACGTCGAGCAGGTCGCCGTCGAGGACCGAGCCCGTGTCGGTGGGGTCGGTCGCGTCGACCGGGTCGGTGCCCGGGTCGGTGGTGCCGGGGTCGGTCGTGCCGTCGGGCGCGGGGGCCGGGTCGGCCTGGTCGATGGTGCTGTCCTGGACGCCCTCGGCGACCGCGGACCCGGTGATGCCCTGGTCGATGATGACGCCCTGGTCGGCCATCGCCTGGGCCTGCGAGCCCACGGACAGGACGTTGGCGCCGACGGCGGCGTCGATGGGTGCGGCGACGTTGGCGTTGGCGGCGACCGCGAGGTCGATCGGCGCCGCCGCGTCGAGGCCGAGGTCGAGGTCGGCGTTGAGGTCGAGGAGGCTGATGACCTCCTTGTCGGGCAGGGCCGTGCCGGCCTCGCCGGCGAGCTCGGCGTCGGTGAGGGGGATCGGGTCGGTCGTCATGTCGTGCTCCTTGTCCTGGGGGATCCCGGGGGTCTGCCGGGGCCCCCCGCGAGAGGGCCTGAGTGGCGCAGCCTAGAGGCCCGCAGGGCCCCTGACCTGCGATGAGTGCACCCGACTTACCCCGGGCGCCCGATCCGAAACCTCGGGCGGGCCGACCACCGAGCGGGCGCGGGTCCGGAGGCGGCGGAACGCGTGATATAACTTCGACTTATGCACGCGATAACGCAACGTGTGGTGAGCCGTCACCCCGACGCCCCCGCGACCGCCCGCCTGCGCTGTCGCACGACCTGTCGCCGGTCCTGACACCGGTGGGGTCCGCGCCCGTCGCGTGACCCACCCCTGGCCGCCCCGATCGCGACTGCTCCCGTGAGCGCGAACCGTGGCCGGCCCCGGCCCCGTGCCGGTCCCGCGAGCCCCCGGCACCGACGCCGGGACGCGCTCCGCAGCCGCTCCCAGCCGTTTCCCAGACCCGTCGAGGACGACCCATGACCACCACCGCCGCACGCCCCCTGCCACCACGTCCGGCCGCCGCCCGCACCCTGCCGCTCGTCGACCTCGAGGCGGCCGACCGCTCACCCGCCGAGCGGGCCGACACCTGCGCCGCCTGCGCACCGCAGCCCACGACCTCGGCTTCTTCTACGCGGTCGGCCACGGCATCCCCCGCGAGGTGGAGGACGACCTCCTCGCCGCCACGCGCACCTTCTTCGCCCTGCCCGAGGACGAGCGGCGTCGCATCTCGAACACCCGCTCGCCGCAGTTCCGCGGCTACACGAGCCTGGCCACCGAGCAGACCGCCGGCGCGCCCGACGAGCGCGAGCAGATCGACATCGGGGTCGAGCGGCCCGCCCTCGACCTCGGCCCCGAGGACCCGGCCTACCTGCGGCTCGTCGGCCCGAACCAGTGGCCCGAGCGGGTGCCCGAGCTGAAGCCGGCGGTGCTGCGCTGGCAGGCCGAGGCCGGCCGGGTCGCCCGCACCGTCCTGGCCCTGCTGGCGGAGGCGCTCGGCGAGGAGCCGACCTGGTTCGACCGCTGGTTCGACGACGAGGCCGTCTCGACGACCAAGCTCGTCCGGTACCCCGCCCCGCCGGTGGGCCTGGCCCCCGGTGACGCCGGGCAGGGCGTCGGCGCGCACAAGGACTACGGCTGGCTCGCCCTCGTGCTCCAGGACGAGCACCAGGGACTCGAGGTCCGCGGCGACGACGGCGGCTGGATCGAGGCCACGCCGGTGCCCGGCACGCTGGTCGTCAACGTCGGTGAGGCGCTGGAGGTCGCGACCGGCGGCTACCTGCGGGCCAACGTCCACCGCGTCGTCGTCCCGCGCGACGGGGACGACCGCTACTCCATCCCCTACTTCCTCGCCCCGCGGTACGACGCCGTGGTCGAGCCGCTGACCCTCCCCGCCGACCTCGCCGCTCAGGCCCGCGGCGTCGAGCAGGACCCGGACAACCCCATCTACGCCGAGTACGGGCGCAAGGCCCTCGTCGGCTGGCTCCGTTCGCACCCCGAGGTGGCCCGCCGCCACCACGCCGACCTCCTCGAGGACCCGCAGTGGAACCCCGCGCGATGACCGTGGCGCGCGGTCCCGGGCGCCGATGTCCGCGGCGGTGGTCCCCGGGGTCACCACCACCCCGGGCCGCCACCGCTCGTCCCTGACCGCCCGCACTCCCCAGCACCACAGCGCAGCACCCGAACCCGCACCGACGCGGCACCACGAGCGCCGGCCCTTCGCCGTGCCCCCACGGCACCACACCCAGGAGAGAACCCCATGTCCGACAGCAGCACCCCCACCGGGTCCACCGCGACCATCCCGCCGAGCGGCGGCGCCTCCCTCACCGAGCTCGAGCCCGAGGGCCGCGGCAACCGCACGAAGATTGTCATCGCCGTCGTGGCGGTCGTCGCCGTCGTCGCGACCGCCCTCCTCGCCTGGCGACCGTGGTCCTCCGGCGAGACCTCCAAGTACAGCGCGGCCGATGCGCCGCTGCGCGTGTTCGCCTCCGTCACACCGCACTCCGAGATCCTCAAGTACGTCAACGACGAGCTGGCCAAGGGCGAGTTCTCGCTGAAGGTCATCGAGGAGACCGACGGGGTCAACGGCAACGACGTCGTCGAGAACGGCGACGCCGACGTCAGCTACTTCCAGCACGTGCCCTACCTCGAGTCGGACAGCGCCGACAAGGGCTACACCGACCTCGCGGTCGGCGCCACGGTGCACGTCGAGCCCTACGGCATCTACTCCGACAAGGTCACCTCGCTGAATGACGTGCCCGACGGCGGGCTCGTCCTGCTCTCGAACAACGTGAGCAACGTGGCCCGTGGCCTCTACCTCCTCCAGGAGGCCGGCCTCATCACGCTGCCCTACAAGTTCGGGGACACCTCGCCCGAGGCGCTGAAGATCACCGAGGCCGACATCGTCTCCAACCCGAAGAACCTCGAGTTCCGCCAGGTCGAGCCGGCCCAGATCCCCCGCTCGCTGCCCGATGCGGCCCTCGGCCTCGTCAACGGCAACGTCGCGCTCGAGGCGGGCCTGAAGCCCGCCGAGGACGCGCTGCTGCTGGAGAAGGCGGCCGGCAACCCGTACGCCAACATCCTCACGGTGCCGACGGCGCTCGAGGACGACCCGCGGGTGCAGAAGCTCGAGGCGATCCTCGAGGGACCCGAGGTCGCGGCCTTCATCGACAAGACCTACCCGGGCTCCGTCATCCCCGTCGCCGGGGGGAAGTGACCCGTGTTCCGCACCGAGGAGCTCGTCAAGACGTTCGGCGACGGTCCCGAACGGGTGGAGGCGCTCAAGGGGATCACCCTCGACATCCCCGAGGGTGAGGTGTTCGGCATCGTCGGTCACTCCGGCGCCGGCAAGAGCACCCTGATCCGCTGCCTCAACCTGCTCGAGCGTCCCACGTCGGGACGGGTCTTCCTCGACGAGGTGGAGCTCACCGGCCTCAGCGCCGGTGAGCTCCGCCGCCGTCGGCAGAAGATCGGCATGATCTTCCAGCACTTCCACCTCTTCGAGTCGCGCACCGTGCTCGGGAACGTCGCGTTCCCGCTCGAGCTGCGCGGCATCGACAAGGCGCGGCGCGAGGCGCGGGCCCGCGAGATCCTCGAGATCGTCGGGCTCGCCGACCGGGCGCACGAGCACCCATCGCGCCTGTCCGGCGGGATGAAGCAGCGCGTCGGCATCGCGCGGGCCCTCGCCGGGTCGCCCAAGGTCCTGCTCTGCGACGAGGCGACCAGCGCCCTCGACACCCGCACCGCCCAGCAGATCCTCGGGCTGCTGCGCGACGTCAACGAGGCGTTCGGGGTCACCGTCGTCCTCATCACCCACGACATGGAGGTCGTGCGCTCGGCCTGCGGGTCGGCGGCGCTGCTGTCCGACGGCCGCATCGTCGAGTCCGGCCGGCTCACCGACCTGGCGCTGGACTCCGGCTCGGCGCTCGGCCGGCTCCTGCTCCCGCTGCGCGGCGCCCCGGTCGGTGAGGACGAGACGCACCTCCTGCTCACCGTCGCCGACGTCGCCCACGGCTCGGCGGCGCTGTCGCGCCTGGCCCGCGACCTCGACGTCGACGTCACGATCCGGGCCGGCTCCATCGAGCGGATCCAGGCCCAGGACGTCGGCCGCTTCCAGGTGGCGCTCGAGCCGCGCCCCGACCGCGGGACGCCCGCGACGGACGCCGTGGTGCGCTACCTCACCGACCAGGGCGTCCGGACGGAGGTCCTCGCATGAGCGCCGCACCCACCCTCGCCGCCGCGAGCGACGGGTCGCTCGCCGAGTACGTCCCGATCCTCTGGCAGGCGCTGGGCGAGACCGTCTACATGGTCGCGCTGTCGGCCGTGCTGACGTTCGTGCTCGGGCTGCTGCTCGGCATCGCGCTCTACGTGACCGCGCCGGACGGGCTGCTGCCCAACCGCTGGGTCAACCTCCCGATCGGGCTGCTCGTCAACGTCAGCCGGTCGCTGCCCTTCCTCATCCTGCTCATCGTGCTCATCCCGGTGACCCGCGCCATCGTGGGGACGTCGCTGGGGGCCACGGCGGCGATCGTGCCGCTGACCGCGGGGACGGCCCCGTTCTTCGGGCGCGTGGTGGAGACCGCGCTGCGCGAGATCGACAAGGGACGGATCGAGGCGGCCCAGGCGATGGGCGCGACCCACCTCGACGTCATCCGGAAGGTGCTTCTCCCCGAGGCGCTTCCGGCCCTGCTCGCCGGTGTGACGCTGACCCTCGTGATGTTCGTCGACTACTCGGCCATGGCCGGGGCGATCGGCGCCGGCGGGCTCGGCACGGTCGCCATCAAGTACGGGTACCAGCGGTTCAACACCGAGCTGATGCTCGCGACGGTCGTGGTGCTCGTCGTCATCGTGCAGGCGATCCAGCTCGGCGGCGAGGCCGTGGTGCGCCGGGTGGCCCGCCGCCGCTGACGCTTGCCCGCCCACCCGCCGGGTGGGTCAGCCGGAGCCGCCGACGACGGCGGCGGTGGTCGCCGCGGTCGTGGCGGCCACCACGGCGGCGTTGATGTCGGCGATCGCCTTGGCGACCGCGGGTCCGCCCCACACCGACGCGCTCGCGACCTCGGCCCGGGCCCTGAGGTCCTTGGCCGGCACCTGCGGGAAGAGCTTGCGCAGCAGCCCGGTGGCCTGGGCGATGGAGACGAGCACCGCGACGGCTGGGTCGCCCGACCGGTTCCCGTCGAGGGCGCTGCGCACGGCGTCGACGGTGGCGACGTGCTCGCCCGTGACGTGGTGCCACCGGGTGCGCGGGAAGAGCCCGAGCACCTTGTCGGTGACCGGCCGGACGTACCCTGCGACCTCGAGGCGCTGCCAGGTGTCGGTGCGCAGCCGGCCGGCCCGGTCGGTGAAGCTCGAGGCCCCGCCGAACCGGCCGATCGCGTCCTTGGGGGAGCGGTCGACGGCTCGCTCGAGCACCTCGGCGAGCTCCGCCGGCGGAGTGACGCCCGTGGCGCGGACCCGCGTGTGCCGCCCCTCGCCCTCGAGGCGGATGACGCCCAGCTGGGCCAGCTCGAGGAGCGCGGCCCCGGAGAGGCCGACCTTGAGCCGGGTGTCGTCGACGAGCCCCCTGCCGGTGGGCGGGTCGTGGGCGAGCAGCAGGAACCGGGCGTGGAGGGGGAGTGGGTGACGGTCGGTGCTCATGGCGTCCTCCTCGGGCGGGTGCTGGTCCCTCGACGGTAGGTGCGGTGGCGGGGCGGCGTCCTCCGCCGAGCGGTGGAGCCCGCCCTCGTCATCGCGCCGGACCCGGGGGTCAGGCGCGGCGCGGGCGGGCGTAGACCCGGCGGGCCCCGAACCAGCCGACGAGGGTCAGCACGAGGCACCAGCCGACGGCCAACCAGGCCGACGACGGGGCGACGGGCGTCCCCAGCAGCAGGCCGCGCAGGGTGTCCATGATCGGCGTGAACGGCTGGTACCGCGCGAACCAGGCGAGCGCGGTCGGCATCGACTCGGTGGGCACGAACCCGCTGCCGAGGAAGGGGAGGAGGACCAGCGGCGTCGTGTAGTTGCTCGACGACTCCACGGTGCGCGCCAGCAGCCCGCACGCCACCGACACCCAGGCGATCGCGAACGACACCGCCGTGAGCAGGGCGAGGACGAGCAGCCACCCGACCGGGCCTGCGGAGGGCCGGAAGCCGATCGCGACCCCGAGACCCAGGACCACGGCCATCGAGCCGAGCGACTGCACGGTCGCGGCCAGCGCGTGCCCGGACAGCACCGCGCCGGGTGAGATCGACAGGGTGCGGAACCGGTCGATGATGCCCTGGGTCATGTCCATCGTCACCGACGTGCAGGTGCCCTGCGAGATCGACGCGATGGTCATGAGGAGGATCCCGGGCAGGACGTAGCGCAGGTAGTCGGAGCGGCCGCTGACGCCCGCCGCAGCGGTGGGGCCGAGGCCCGCGCCGAGCGTGCCGCCGAAGACGAAGACGAAGAGCAGGAGGAACACGACGGGGATCATCAGGACGATGACCGTGAGCTCGGGGTAGCGCAGCACGTGGCGGAGCTGGCGGCCGAACATCGTCACCGCGTCGCGGACGGGCAGCCACCGGGCGCTCGGCGGAGCCGGCGCGGTCGGGGTCGGGGTCGGGGTCGGGGTCGTGGTCGTCATCGGAGGGCCTCCTCGGGAGTGGGGGTGCGGTCGCGCCCGGTGAGGGCGAGGAAGACGTCGTCGAGGTCGGGGGTGCGCACGGTCAGCTCACCGACCGGCACGGCGGCGGCCTCCAAGCGCGTGAGCAGCTCGCGCACGGCGGCGGCGTCGCCGGTGCCCGGGACGTCGAGGGCGAGCGAGTCGTGGTCGGGCGCATCGGTGCCCAGCGTGCTGGCCGCGAGGTCGAGCGCCGCGGCATCCGGGAAGGTGAGCCGCACGTGGCCACCGGGGACGAGGCGCTTGAGCTCGGCCGGGGCGCCGTCGGCGACGACGGCACCGCCGTCGAGGAGGGAGATGCGGTCGGCGAGCTGGTCGGCCTCCTCGAGGTACTGGGTGGTGAGCAGCACCGTGACGCCCTCGGCGACGAGCTCGCGCACGACGTCCCAGGTGGCCCGCCGGCTGCGGGGGTCCAGGCCGGTCGTCGGCTCGTCGAGGAAGAGGACGCGCGGCCGGCCGACGAGGCCCATGGCGAGGTCGAGGCGGCGGCGCATCCCCCCGGAGAAGGTGCTGGGCCGGTCGGCGGCGACGTCGGCGAGGCCGAAGCGCCCGAGGAGGTCGTCGGTGCGGCGGCTGACCTCGGCGGCGGGCAGGTGGTGCAGCCGGCCCATGAGGACGAGGTTCTCGCGGGCGGTGAGCAGGTCGTCGACGGCAGCGAACTGGCCGGTGAGGCCGATGGTGGCGCGCACGGCGCGGGGGTCCTCGACGACGTCGTGCCCGAAGACCCGGGCGGTGCCGGCGTCGGGGGCCAGCAGCGTGGCGAGGATGTTGACGGTCGTCGTCTTGCCGGCGCCGTTGGGTCCGAGCAGGGCGTGGACCGTGCCGGGGGCGACGGTGAGGTCGATGCCGTCGAGGACGACGTGGTCGCCGTAGGCCAGGCGCAGGTCGCGCACCTCGACGGCCGGCGTGGTGGTGGGTCCGGACAGGGTGGTGGTCATGGTGGGTTCCCTTCTGGCTCAGGCGCGGTGGAGGACGATGTCGCCGTACCCGGAGCGGACACGGAGCTCGACGGTGGGGTCGCCGTCCGCAGGGGGCTGCCCGTCGGTGAGCTCGCTGCGGACGGCGCCGTGGCGGGCCTCGACGTCGAGCCAGGCGGCGACGCCCTCGGCGACCCCGATGTCGACGCGTCCGTACGAGCTGTCGACGGTGACGACGCCCCCCTGGACCCGCTGGATGCGCACGTCGCCGGCGGAGGCGCTCGCGGTGACGTCACCGCGGGCGCTCTCGATCCGGACGTCGCCGGTGGTGGTCACCGCGTGGATCCGGCCCTCGATGGCGCCGACCGACACGTCCCCGACGGACGAGCGCACGGCGACGTCACCCCCGGCGGCGCGGATCGTGACCGTGCCGGTGGAGGTGCGCAGGTCGGCGGTGCCGGCGACCCGCTCGACGTGGACGTCGCCCATCGCCGTGCGGCCGGTGACCCGCTCGACGCGGTCGAGGCTGATGTCGCCCATCCCGTTGTCGATGTCGACGACGCCGAGGACCCCGGTGGCGGAGACCTCGCCCCAGCCCCGGACGTCGAGCGCCGAGCCCTCGGGGAGGGTGACCTCGACGTCGACCCTGTCGCCGCCGCCGAGCAGGCTGCGCAGGCGGCCCATCCCGGTGCGCGGCGAGCGGATGGTGACGCGTCCCTGGCCGTGGTCGACGGTGATGCGCGTGGCGGCGTCGACGTCGCCCTGGCGAGCGGGGTTGTGCGGGCGGACCTCGACGACGGTCTCGTCGGTGGCGGTCGCGCGGAGGCGGAGGCTGGCGCCGGAGACGTCGACGTGGAGGGCGACGGGGTCGGGCGTGGCGAATCTGGGCATGACGGCATCTCCCGGTGTCGGGGTGGGGTGGCGGTGTGGGGTCGTGGTGGTCCGGCCCGGGGGCCGGTGGAGGGCGGGTGCTAGCGCACCCAGCCGGTGACGCGCTGGCCGGTGGTGACCGTGGGCGCGGTGACGGGGGCGGGACGTTCGGTGACCGCCGCGGTGACGGTGCGGACGAGCCAGGCGTTGACCGACAGCCCGGCGGCGTCGGCGGCCTCCTCGATCCGGGGCTTGAGGCGCTCGGGCAGGCGCAGGCTGAGGCGGGCGGTGCCGCCCTCGTCGCCGTCGTCGGTGGTGGCGGTGGCGGCGGCCCCGGAGGGAGCGGGCGGCGGGGTGGCGGTCGCGGTGTCGGCGGAGGCGGTGACCACGAGGTCGACCTCGCGGCCGCGCAGCCGGACGTCGACCGAGGAGGACGTGAGGTCGCGGTTGATCTCGGCCGCGGCCTCGACGAGGGCGTCGAGGATGACGAGGCGGGCCGAGGACTCCAGCGCCGCCGACAGCAGGTCGGCGAGGGCGACGGCCTCCTCGCCGCCGGCGCGGGCGGAGGACAGGACGTCGCGCTGCAGGCGGGCGGCGTAGGGGAGGAGCTCCATGACGCCACTATGACACCATAGTGACGTCATGCGCAAGCGATCTGACGTCATCATGACGTCACCGATCCTCGGCCGCCTCCCGCACATCGCGTCCTACCGCCTGGTCCGTGGGGTGATCGCCCCACGGACCAGGCAGTAGGACGCGCCTGAGGGGAGGGCAGCTAGGGGGTGGCGGCGCCGGTCTGGACGGACCAGAGGCCGGCGTAGAGGCCGCCGAGGGCGACGAGCTCGTCGTGCGTCCCGGACTCGGCGACCCGTCCGGCATCGAGGACCCAGATGCGGTCGGCGTGCCGCACGGTCGAGAGCCGGTGCGCCACGACGAGCGCGGTGCGGCCCCGCGTGGCCTCGCGCAGCGAGCGCTGGATGGCGGCCTCGGTCTCGTTGTCGACGGCGCTGGTCGCCTCGTCGAGGACGAGCACCGCCGGCTCGCGGATGAGGGCGCGGGCGAGCGCCAGGCGCTGCCGCTGGCCGCCGGAGAGGGTGACGCCGCGCTCGCCGACGCGCGACCCCAGGCCCTCGGGGAGCCGGTCGACGACCTCGGTGGCCGCGGCGTGCTCGGCCGAGGTGAGGATCTCGGCGGTCGTCGCACCGGGTCGCCCGTAGGCGATGTTCTCGCCGACGGTCCCCGCGAAGAGGTGGACGTCCTGCGCCACGTACCCGATGGCGCCGCGCAGCGAGGCCCAGGTGAGGTCGCGCACGTCCTGCCCGTCAACGAGCACCTGGCCCGACCGGGGGTCGTCGAAGCGCAGCAGCAGGCGCAGCAGGGTCGACTTCCCGGCGCCGGTGGCCCCGACCACGGCGTGGGTCTCGCCGCCGGGCACCAGGAGGTCGATGTGGTCGAGCACGTCGGGGCCGTCGCCATACCCCGCCCGCACGGAGCGGAACTCGACGCTCGCGGCACCGCTGACCACGAGCTCTTCCGTCCCCTCGCGCGTCTCCACGGGCTCGGCGAGCAGCGCGAGGATGCGGGCCGTGGACGCGCGCCCGCGCTGGTAGAGGTCCAGCACCTGCGCCACGTCGGTGAGCGGCCACAGCAGCCGCTGGGTCATGAACACGAGCACCGAGTACAGGCCCACGGCCAGGTCGCCGTCGAGCACCCGGAAGCCGCCGATGAGGAGGGTGCACGTGAAGCCGGCGAGGATCGCCATCCGCACGAGGGGGACGAACGCCGCCGAGCTGCGGATGGCCCGCACGTTCGCGTCGCGGTACTCACCGGACGCCTCGGCGACCCGGCGCCCCTCCATCCCCTCGGCCGCGAAGGCCTTGATCGTCGGCAGGCCGGACAGGTTGGCGCTGAGCACCCCGGACAGGGTCGCCACGCTCTGCCGCACCCGGTCGTACAGGGGCTCGAGGCGGCGCTGGTAGCGCAGCGAGGCGACGATGATGACGGGGATCGGGAGGAAGGCCAGGACGAGCAGCTGCCACGAGGCGATGGCGAACACCGCCCCGACGACGATGATGTTGAGGAAGGTCTGCCAGATGTCGGGGATGCCGACGTCGAGGAGCCGTTCGAGCTGGTTGACGTCGTCGTTGACCGTGGCGAGGGTCGCCCCCTGGGCCCGGCTCTCGTGCCAGCCGAGGTCGAGGCGCTGCGCGTGCTCGTACGCCTCCACGCGCAGGTCGTGCTCGACCGCCTGCGACAGGCCGCGGAACATCACCGCCGCGACGTACTCGCTCGCCGACTCCACGACCCAGACGACGGCGTTGGCCACGGCCAGCCAGACCAGCTGGGCGTAGCGCGACTCGACGCCGAGGAGCTCGGCGACGAACGAGTCCGCGCCACGCACCACGACGTCGACGGCGGCACCGATGAGCAGCTCGGGCACGACGTCGGCCAGCTTGTTCACCGCCGAGACGACGACGGCCAGCGTGAACCGGGTGCGGTAGCGGCGGTACCGGTGCCACAGCGCCCGCAGGGGGCTCGGCGCGGAGGAGGGTGTCGCTGAGGATGAGGCGGAGGCGGCGGTGCTCACGGACGTCTCCTCGGGGTGGGGGCCACCCCGCAAGGTTAGGTGACCCTAAGGGCCGTGTTCGACGGCGGTGTCGAGGTGCGAGCGGGCCTGTGCCGCGGCCTCGCGCGACCGCTCCGCCTCCCCATCCGCCGCCTCGAGGGCGTCCTCGGCGCTCGCCTCCGCCGTCACCGCCGAGGTGAGCGCGGTCTCGGCGGCGCGCAGCGCGCGGACGAGCTCGTCGCGCCGGGTCTCGAGCTCGAGGCGGCTGGTGCGGGCCTTCGTCGCCCGGCGGGCGGCGGCCGCCGCGGTCTCCTCGGCGGCGGCGCGCGCGTCCTCGGCCTCGCGCAGGGCAGCGCGGGCGGCCACGAGCACCGCGCGACGGGCGGCCGACCCGTCCTCGGCGGCGGGGGCGCCGGCCCGGACCTCCTTTGCGCCCTCCGAAGCCTCCGCCCGCTGCGGGACCGCGGCCATCCGGGCCGGGACGAGCGAGGGCACCGCGAGGACCCGGCTGAGGTCGACCGGGTCGAGGCCGGTCGTGGTGAAGGTGTCGGTGAGCAGGCCGGTGAGGAGGGCGCGGCCGGCCGGCTCGTCGACCATCGCGGCCCGCAGCGACTCCTCGACCGCCGCCGTGACCGCGCCGTTCACGGGCTGGCCCGCCGCCTCGGCGTGCGCGGCGGCCTGGGCGGCGACCGCACGGGTCAGCTCGCGGCGCTGCCGGTCAAGGGCGCGGAGGTCCTCGGCGCCCAGGACCCCCATCGCCTCGCGCAGCCGCCCGCCGAGCTCGACGACGGGCACCACGTCCTGCGGGTGCTCGCGCGCGAGGAGGTCGAGGACCCACGCGCCGACGCTCGGCCGGCGCAGCCGCTTGACCTCCTCGGCGAGGCCGCGGTCGCCCTCCGCGCGCACGGTCGCGGAGCGCGCGTTGCGTGCCGCGGTGAACTCCGCGGGGGGCAGCGCGTACAGCTCGCGGGCGATCTCCTCGAGGTCCATCCGCCCATGATCCACCGCCGCGGGACCCCCTCGACGGGCACTGGGTGTCCACAGGTGCGACAAACCTTTGACATTGGGCCCTGACCTGTTCATACTCGGGCGCTCCGGCGGGTCCACGACGGCCCCCGGTCCCCTGCTCAGGAGAGGCGCCAGCGAGATGGCCACCGACTACGACGCCCCGCGGCTGCGCGAGGGCGAGGACGACAAGCCCGAGAGCCTCGACGAGCTGCGCGCCTCGAACGCACGCACCGCCGTCGACCTGCTCGGTGACGACAACGAGGCCGTCGACGGGCACACCCTCCCGGGGGCCGACCTGTCCGGCGAGCAGCTCGAGGTCCGGGTGCTCCCGCGCCAGGCCGACGAGTTCTCGTGCATCAGCTGCTTCCTGCTCTGCCACCACTCCCAGGAGTCGAAGCCGGGCACCGGCATCTGCCGCGACTGCGCCTGACCCGACCCTCAAGGACCGCTCGTCGTCCTCTCGGGATCACCCGAGAGGACTACTGACAAGAGGTACCTGACCTGCAAGGATCCTCGCGTGAACGAGCCGGACGGTCGACGACGACCGAGGATGCCCCGACAGGTGGGCGAGAACCTCGCGCAGCTGGCCCGCGTCACCAGTGACCTCGCCACGGCCACGTCGGTCGAGGCCCTGACGAAGATCGTCACGCACCACATGGCCGACGCGGTGGGGGCCACGATCGCCGCGCTCGCCCTGACCGAGGACGACCACGTGCGCATCATCGGGGTCCGCGGCCTCGATGCACCCGAGGCCGCACAGTGGGAGATCATCCCGATGGACCGGCGGACGACGGTCACCGACGTCGTCCGCAGCGGGCAGCGGCTCGTGCTCGTGGGGGCCGACGCAATCTCCTCGCGCTACCCCGACCTCGTCAACGCGGTCCGGGGGGAGCGCAGCACCGTCACCGTCCCGCTCCGGGTGGCCGGCCGCACCCGCGGGGCGATCCACCTCTCCATCCCCGGACCCGGCGGGCCGCACCCGGCCGAGCTGGAGTTCCTCGACATCCTCGCCGACACCTGCGCCCAGGCCTTCGAGCGCATCGAGGCCTCGGCGGTCGCCGCCAAGCAGACCGCCCGCCTGGCCTTCCTCGCGGAGGCGTCGATCGCCCTCGCCAAGAGCCTCGACCTCGACGCCACGATCCGCCGGGTCGCGCAGCTGGCCGTTCCCGACTTCGCCGACTGGTGCGCCATCGACGTGGTCCGCGACGGCAAGCTGCGCCGCCTCGCGGTCGCGCACGTCGACCCCGCGAAGGTCGAGCTCGCGATGTCCCTGCAGGAGCGGTGGCCGCCCGACCCGAAGAGCCGCTACGGGGCCATGGAGGTCGTCCGAACGGGAACCCCGCTGCTGTTCCCCGTGATCACCGACGCCATGCTCGAGGCGGCGGCCCAGGACGAGGAGCACCTGAAGGTCTCGCGCGAGCTGAACCTGCGCAGCGCGCTCGCGGTCCCCCTCCTCGTGCGGGGCCGGGTGATGGGCGTCATCACCTGGGTGTCCACCGACGAGTCCCGGCGTTACGACGAGGACGACCTGAGGTTCGCCGAGCACCTCGCGCGTCGCTCCGCCAGCGCCCTCGACAACGCCGAGCTGTACAGCCAGACCCTCGCGGTCGCCGAGCAGCTGCAGCGCGCGGTCCTGCCGCACTCGCTCGTGGGGACGCCCTACTGGGACGTCAGCTGCTGGTACGAGCCGTCGGGTCGCACCGAGGTCGGGGGCGACTTCTACGACGGCTTCGCCCTCGACGACGGACGGTTCGTGGCGTTCGTCGGCGACGTCATGGGGCGCGGGGTCCAGGCCGCCGCCGCGATGGCGCAGGTGCGCGCCGCCGTCCTGGCCTTCGCCTCGGTCGACCCCCGGCCGGAGGCCGTCGTGGCCAAGCTCGACGGGATGATCCAGCGGTACGGCACCGAGCAGCTGGTCACCCTGGCGTACGTGCTCGCCGACCCCGAGGCCGGTGTCGCCCACCTCGCGAACGCCGGCCACCTGCCGCCGTGCATCCTGCGGGCCGACGGGTCGGTCGAGCAGCTGCCCTTCGCCGACGGGCCGCCCCTCGGGCTGGCGCCGGACGGGCGCCGCGGCGCCGCGGTGCCGATGGGTCCGGGCGACATGATGGTCGTCGTCACCGACGGGCTGGTCGAGCGTCGCGACGAGGACCTCGACGCCGGTCTGGGCCGGCTGTGCGCGGCGCTGCGCGGTGTCGAGGGGTGGCCGCTGGGGCAGGCGCTCCAGCACGTCGTCGACGCCCTGCGTGACGTGCGGTACGACGACGACGTCGCCGCCCTCGCCCTGCGTCGAACCGGCTGACCCGTCGTACCGTCGTCCCATGGCCACGCTCACGCCGGGCACGGACGCCCTGCGGGTGGAGGCGAGCAGCGCCGAGTTCGGTGAGGTCGTCCGCCGTCACCTCGAGCGGTTCGGCACCCGCGAGGAGCTCGTCCTCGTCTGGGACGACGAGGCCTGAGGACGCACCGCGCCGCCTGACGGTTCGCCGTCGCTCAACCCAGGAGGCATTGGAGGAAGGCGTTGTCGAACCGGCGGCCGGGGTCGACCCGGTCACGCAGCGCGACGAAGTCGGCCATCCGGGGGAACGCGGCGCGCACCTCGGCGGGCTCCATCGTGAAGACCTTGCCCCAGTGCGGCCGGACGCCGAAGGGCCGCAGCGCCTCCTCGATGACGGGGAGGACGGCGCGCACCGCGGGCAGGTCGCGCACCCAGGTGAAGTGCAGGGCCACGACGTCGCCTCCCTCGGCGCCGCTGAGCCAGAGGTCGTCGCCCGCCACCGCGCGCACCTCGGTCACCTGGAGCAAGGGGGTGAACGCCGGAGCGACCCGGCGCAGCGCCGCCAGGGCCTCGACCCCGTGGGCGCGCGGCACGAAGTACTCGCTCTGCAGCTCCTCGCCGCGGCTGGGCGTGAACTCGAGCCGGAAGTGCGGCAGCCGGTGCAGCCACGGGCCGGGCACGCCACCCTGCTCGGTGAGGGCCTCGGTGGGCGCCCCGACGAGCATGTGCAGCGGCTCGGTGGCCGCCGACGTCGACCACACCTCCGCCAGGGGAGGCTCGTCCGAGCGGCTCTTCACCCACAGCTGGTCGACGTGCCGGGGCTCGAAGCGGGTGAACAGGCTGACGCTGTACCCCGCGGCGAGGACGTCGTCGAGGTGGGCGTCGACGCTCCCCCACGACAGCCCGGTGCGCACCTCCTGGCGCACGAGGTAGGTCGGCTCCACGGCCAGCTCGAGCCCGACGACCACCCCCAGCGCACCGAGCGCCACGACGCTGCCAGCGAGGTCCGGATGCCCCGGGCCGAGGTGGCGGACCACCCCGTCTGCGCCGACGACGTCGAGGGCGCGCACCGCGGCGGCCAGCGACCGGTTGCCCACACCCGACCCGTGGGTGCCCGTGGCCACCGCACCGGCCACGGAGATGTGGGGGAGCGAGGCGAGGTTGGCCAGCGCCCACCCCTGCGCCTCCAGGGCCGTGGCGAGCTCGCCGTAGCGGACGCCGCCGGTGACCCTGACGACCGAACGATCGGGGTCGACCTCGATGGTCGTGGGCAGCGCGTCGAGCCCGACGAGCGTCCCGAGGGTGTCGGCGACGTCGGTGAACGAGTGGCGCGAGCCCAGGGCCCGGACCCGGTCGGTGGAGGCGACGAGGGCGCCCAGCTCGTCGAGGCTGCGCGGCTGCACGAACTCCGGTGCGGCGTAGGTGTACGACCCTGCCCAGGTCGACCCGGCGGCGCTCATCGGGTGGCGCCGGTCGGTGCGGTCCCAGGTGTCGGCATCCCGTCAGCGTAGGGCCGTGTGAGCGTTAACATCGGAGCGTCCCGCGCCCGCGGGTCGAGCACCTCCGGGACTGCGAGCCCGGGCACCCGCCGAAGGAGCGCCGATGACGAGCCCCCGCCCCGTCGGCACCCTCCCCGACGGCCGCACGGTCCTCGGCCACGTCCTCACGGCACCCGGCATCCGCCTCGAGGTCCTCGACCTCGGGGCCACGGTGCGCTCGCTGCGGCTCTCCGAGGACGAGGGCCCCGGCACCGAGGTCGTCCTCGGCCACCCCGACGTCACCGACCACGTCAGGGCGCCCCTGGAGTTCCAGGGCGCCGTCGTCGGTCGGTGGGCGAACCGCATCGCCGGCGCGCGCCTCGTCCTCGACGGGACCGTCCACGAGCTCGCGGCGAACGAGGGGACGACCTGCCTGCACGGCGGCCCGGACGGCTTCCAGCTGCGCACCTGGCGCTTCGCGGAGGCGACCGAGGACACCGCGACCCTCGAGCTGGTCAGCCCCGACGGCGACGCCGGCTTCCCCGGTCGCCTCGTGGCACGGGCCACGTACCGGGTCGCCCCCGGCGAGGTGACCATCCAGCTCACCGCGACCACCGACGCCCCCACGGTCGTCAGCCTGACCAACCACGCGTACCTCAACCTCGCCGGCGGCGGCACGGTGGCCGACCACGTCCTCACGGTGGAGGCCGACCACTGGCTCCCCGTCGACGGCGCCGGCATCCCCATGGGGGTCGAGCCGGTCGACGGCACCCCGTTCGACCTCCGCCGGCCCACCCGCGTCGGCGACGCCCTCGCCGCCACCCACCCGCAGGTGGTGGCGGCCGGCGGCCTCGACCACGCCCTGGCGACCAACGGCACCGGCCTGCGGCGCGTCGCCCGGCTCGAGCACCCGCCGACCGGCCGTGCCCTCGACGTCCTCACCGACCAGCCCTCGCTGCAGGTCTACACGGGCAACGCCCTCGACGGCACGCGCCGCGGGCACGGCGGAGCCACCCACCCGAGGCACGGCGGCATCGCCCTGGAGACCCAGCGGCCACCGGACGCCCCGAACCAGCCCGACCTCGGACCATCGGTGCTGCGCCCCGGCGAGGAGTACCGCTCGACGACGGTGTGGCGCTTCGGGCGCACCGCCTCCTGACGCGGGAACGAGAACCTCCCGCTCAGCCGACGAGGTGCTCGATGGCCAGCTGGTTGAGCCGGACGAAGCCGTAGTCGCGGCGCCCGGCGGCCTCGGGGTCGAAGTCGTCCGGGGTCGCGAGGAAGTCGTCCACCGACTCGCCCTCCGCCAGCGTGGGGGTCGCGAGGTCGGTGACGCCGGCGTACGCCCAGGCCTCGTGCACGCGCGGGTCGGCCCGGAACGCCGCGGCCTTCTCGGCGAGCAGGAGGTAGCTCGCCATGTTGGCCCTGGCCGACTCCCACACACCCTCCATGTGCTCGGTGCGCGAGGGCTTGTAGTCGAAGTGGCGGGCCCCGGTGTAGCGCGGGGCGTCCGGGCTGCCGGGGAAGCCGTTCTCGAGCAGGTCGACGGTGAAGAACGCCGAGGTGAGGTCGCCGTGGCCGAAGACGAGGTCCTGGTCGTACTTCAGGCCGCGCTGGCCGTTGAGGTCGAGGTGGAACAGCTTGCCGCTCCACAGCGCCTGCCCGAGGGCGTGGACGTAGGACAGGCCCGCCATCTGCTCGTGGCCGACCTCGGGGTTGAGGCCGACGATGTCGCCGTGGTCGAGCTCGGCGATGAGGGCGAGGGCGTGCCCGACCGTGGGGAGGAAGATGTCGCCGCGCGGCTCGTTCGGCTTGGGCTCCAACCCGATCCGCAGGTCGTACCCCTGGCTCTTGATGTAGCCGGCGACGGTGTCCAGGCCCTCCTTGTACCGCTCGAACGCGGCGTGGACGTCCTTCGACCCGTCGTACTCGCTGCCCTCGCGGCCGCCCCACATGACGAAGGTCGTGGCGCCCATGCGGGCGGCGACGTCGACCGCGCGCAGGATCTTGCGCAGGCCGAACCGGCGCACGCCGCGGTCGTTCGACGTCAGCCCGCCGTCCTTGAACACCGGGTGGCTGAACGTGTTCGTCGTGATCATCTCGATGACGAGCCCGGCGGCGTCCGTGGCCTGCTTCAGCCGGTCGAGCCGGGCGTCCTTCGTGGCGGTGTCGGCCTCGAAGGGGTGGACGTCGTCGTCGTGGAAGGAGATACCCCACGCGCCGAGCTCGGCCAGCCGGTCCGAGTACTCCCAGGGGTCGAGGGCGGGGCGGGTGGGGCCGCCGAACGGGTCGGTCCCCGTCCATCCGACCGTCCACAGACCGAACGAGAACCGGTCCTGCGGCGTGGGCTGGCGCGTCATCGCGTCTCCTGACGTAGTTTGTTGTGTCGTGCAACTTATCGTGGCGGACCGGTAGGGTCAACCCCGTGCCGCGCCCTCCTGGACCCCCGGCCGCGCGCCAGTCGGGACTGCGCGAGGCCAACCTCGCCCTCGTCCTGCGCACGGTGTGCGCCGCGCCGGAACCGCTGTCCCGGGCGGGCGTCGCCGCCGTCACCTCGATGACGCGCTCCACCGTCTCGCGGCTGGCCGACGCGCTCGTGGCGGCCGGCGTCCTCGACGAGCTCGACCCGCCGGCGACCGCCGGTCCGGGCCGACCCGCGACGCCCCTGGCGCCGGGCCGCGGGGTCCTCGGGCTCGGCCTGCAGGTCGACGTCGGACGGCTGGCGGTGCGCGTCCTCGACCTGCGGGGCGCCGTGGTCGCCCAGGTCGTGGTGGAGCGCGACCTCGCGGCGTCCGACCCGGTCGCCACGCTGGCCCTCCTCGCCGACCTCTCGCGCGGTGTCCTGGCCGGGCTCCCCTCTCGCGCAACGGTGGTCGGCGCGGGGCTGGCCCTGCCCGGCATCGTGTCGACCGCCTCCGGCACGCTCCTGCGCGCGCCGAACCTCGGCTGGTCCGACGTCGAGGTCGCGGCCCTGGTGCCGCGCGACGCGACGTCCGGGCTGCCGTTGCGGGTCGACAACGAGGCGAGCCTGGGCGCCCTCACGGTGGCCGAGCCGGCGCCGGGCCGCCCCGGGCCGCTCGCCGACTTCCTCTACCTCTCCGGCGAGGTCGGCATCGGTGGCGCCGTGGTGGTCGACGGGCGCGTCGTCGGAGGACGCCACGGGTGGGCGGGGGAGGTCGGGCACGTGTGCGTCGACCCCGCGGGACCGCGCTGCCGCTGCGGGTCCACCGGCTGCCTCGAGCTGTACGCCGGTCGGGTCGCCCTGCTCGAGGCGGCGGGGCTGCCCCCGGGAGCCACGACGCGAGAGCTGGTGTCCCGCAGCTCATCCGGTGATGCCGCGACCCACGCCGCACTGGGCCGTGCGGCCGAGGCCCTGGGGGTCGCGCTGGCCGGCGTCGTCAACGTCCTCGACGTCCCGGCCATCGTCCTCGGTGGCCACCTGGGGCAGGTCGGCGACTACCTGAGGCTCCCGCTGGAGGCCGCCCTGCGGGAGCGGGTGCTGTCCGCCCGGTGGGTGCCCCCCGAGGTCCGCACCGCCCCGGACGACCCCGCTCCCGGCGCCACCGGTGCCGCGCTGCGGGCGCTGGCCGACCTCCTCGAGGACCCGGCGCGCCACCTCCCCGTCACCAGCACCTGACGCCGCTGCGCTCGGCCCCGAGGGCCGAGCGCGAGGGTGCCCGGGAGGGGGTTGACAGCGGCGACGCCTCGCGCTTTACTCAACACCTCAGTTAATCAACCAAATGGTTAACAACAGGCCGAGGAGGTGCACAGGATGACGACCCCCACGACCGCGGGACCCGACCGGCACCGCCGGAACCGCGAGGCCGCCTTCGCCCGGCTCGACGCCCTGCTCGCCACCCTCGGCCCCCATCCCACCCCCATCGTGGACCACCAGAAGGAGCACGACATGAGCACCACGACCGGCACCAACACCCTCCGCCTCGACGTCCCCGCCGGCGTCCCGTGGATCGACTTCACCCGCGAGTTCGACGCCCCCGTGGCTGCGGTGTTCGAGGCGCACCGCGACCCCGAGAAGGTCCGGCAGTGGCTCGGCCCCCGCGGCTACGACATGCAGATCGAGTCGTGGGACTTCGTCTCCGGCGGCGGCTACCGCTACGAGCACGTCACCGACCACGGGACCTTCGGCTTCCGCGGCGTCTTCCACTCGGTGCGCGAGAACGAGTTCGCCCTCCAGACCTTCGAGTTCGACGGCGCCCCCGACGAGGTCGCGCTGGAGTTCATGTGGTTCGAGGACCTCGGCGACGGCCGCACCCGGCTTCGTGGCCGCAGCATCGGCCGCACCGTCGAGGGCCGCGACGCCATGGTCGCCTCCGGCATGGAGCACGGCATGGTCGAGAGCTACGAGCGCCTCGAGGAGCTCGTCACGGGCTGACCCCACGACGAGCCCACCGCCCCGCACCCCGGTCGACCCCACGGTCGCCGGGGTCGTGGCGTCAGCCGGAGGGGGCGATGGCGCAGGTCGAGTCGCGCACGGTGGGGGCGACGTCAGGCCCCACGACGAGCCCGAACGTCACGTCGGAGCAGGTGACCCCGCGGATGGCGCCCTCGGCCCGCCCCGCCCAGATCAGGGCCGCCCGCGACGCCCCGGAGACCTTCACCCGGTCGATGACCGGGGTCGAGCGGTCACCCGCCTGGATGCCGACCTCCCCGCCGCGGATCGTGGAGCCGACCACCGTCGGCGCCGCCGTTGCCGTGGCCGCGACCCCCACGGTGTTGTCGGTGAACGTGCTGTCCTGCACCGACCCGCCGCTCGCGTCGAGGAAGCACACGCCGCACTGCGCGTTCTTGACGAACGTCGACCCGGCGATGCTCGCCACGTGCCCGCCGGTGAGGACGACGCCCGCGGAACCGTTGCCGGAGAACCTGGTTCCCGTCACCTCGAGGCTCGTCGTGGTGCGGCGTGCTCGGGCGTCGGGGTCGTACATGAGGATGCCGGCACCGCCGGTGCCGTCGCGGTTGGCGACCCCGCCGCTCAGCGCCGAGTCGGTGACGACGAGCGAGGCGGTGGGCCCGACGAGGACGACGCTGGCCGGCTGTTTCCCGGTGTGGCGCAGCGAGAGGTCGGCGACCGACACGGCCCCGTCGGCGATGGCGAGCACGGCGAAGTCGGGGACGGACGACTCGAGCACCGTGGTGTCGGTCCCGGCGCCGCGGATCGTGATGGGGGACAGCAGGACCAGGACGTCGTCGAGCCGGTGCGTCCCCGCGGCGAGCTCGATGGTCGACCCGGCGGGCAGCTCGGCCACGGCGGTGAGGAGGTCGTCATCCGTGCCCACCCGGCGGGTGGTCGGGAGCGTCTCACCCGTGCCGGTCATCGTCGCGGTCAGCTGGCGCAGCACGGCCCCGGCGACGGGCCCCTGGGTCGTCACCGCCCTCAGCCCCGACTCTAGGGCCTGCCGCGTGCGCGCGACCTCGCAGCCGTACTGGGCGAGCTGTGTGCGCGCGGTGGTCAGGGCGTCCTGGAAGGCCACGTTCTCGGCGCTCGTGGCCGATGCGCTGGGCGTGGGGGAGGACGTCGCGCTCGCGCCGGGGGAGGGGGAGGCGGGCGGCGGCACCTGGTCCTGGTCGACCGGGCCGAACCCGACCACGTAGTCCTGGGTCGCCTCGACGATGGCGGACACCGCCTCGGCGCAGCGGTCCGGCGTCTGCGACGGGGGCGTGGGGGTGGGCACCCCGCCCGATCCGGTGCCGGTGCACCCGGCGACCAGCAGGAAGGCCGCGGTGGCGAGCACGACGAAGCCGCGCGCGCGCCCCGTGCCCTGGCCCCTCCGGCTCCTCACACGCGGAGCGTACCGTCGGCGCCTCCACCGCCGCGGCGCTCCCGCGAGGTCAGCGGGGTGGCGCCCAGCCCGGTGAGCACCAGACGGACCAGCCACAGGAGCAGCACGGCGAGGACGAGGGTCGTCGGGCCGGCGGCACCGGCCGCCGGGACCGCCCCCACGCCCGGGGCCCGGGAGGGTGCGGCACCGGTGAGCACCGGCGCCCAGGGCGCCACCGCTCCCGTCCGGGTGGCCGCCGCCACGGCGCCGACCACGGCGACCACCTCGACCGCGGCGACGTGCGGCCGCGCGTCGCGCTCGTCAGTGATCGCCGGGCCGGTCCTGCGGGCCACCTCGGGTGCGGGGACGGCCCGCGTGGTCGAGGAGGTGGCCGAGGCCGGGGTGGAACCGGTACGGGAGAGCGGGGCCGCGAGGCGCGCACCCGGGGCGAGCAGCGCGGCCATCAGGCCGTCGTCGGTGTGCCCGAGCCCGAGGACGTGGCCGAGCTCGTGGAGCAGCACCGAGAGGAGGTCCATGCGCCCGCCGGTCGCCGACCAGCCCCAGCCGGCGGCGTCGTCGTCGAGGTACACGGTGCTGCCGACCGTGGCACCGAGCTCGGTGCCCGGGAGGGAGGTGACGACGACCTCGAGGCCCGCGAGGAGCGTGGCAGAGGCCCCGGCGGCGAGCCAGGTGGCGCGCGCCGTCGTGGTCGCCGTGGCGGCGGCCGCCGAGAGCGCCGCACCCGACGACGGTGACGTCGCCACACCGGGCCCGGCGGACGTGGCCCGCAGGAACACCGCCGGGGGGATGTACGCGGGGTCGTCGGTGCGCAGCCGGACCGAGGTGAACGTCGCGCTCGAGCCGCGGGTCAGCAGGCCCGCGTAGCCGTCGACGACGCCCGCGTTGTAGCCCGCGCTCACGGCGAACGACCCGTTGACCATGAGGCTGGCCGACGCGCCCTTGAGCGTGACGGTGAGCGTGTAGGAGGTGCTGGCCGACAGGACCCACGCCACCGCGGTGTCGACGACGAAGCCGCCGCGCGGGTTCACGTGGCCGAGGAGGACGCGCTGCCCGGGGACGTCGAGGACGGCGAGCTTGAGGTTGTCCGGGCCGTAGACGTCGAACGCGATGCCGGCCATCCCGGAGGTCTTCAGCGTCGTCGTCAGCTCGAGCCACGACGTGCTCGCGATGCGCCCACCCGAGGTGGCGCCCGTCGCCGGGTTCGGGACCGGGACGACGGCGAGCGCGGGCTGACCCGCGGCCGCGGACCCGGTGAGGCCGGTGGTGCCGGAGCTCCAGGTGCCGGCCGGACGCGGCGTGATCTTCGCGGCGTCCTTGGTCAGGTCGACCGTCGTGTCGAGGGTGACCTGCGGAGGCAGGACGCGCACCTGGACGTTGTCGAACTGCCCGCGGGCGTTGTCCGAGCCCATGCCGACCATGCCCTTGTTCAGGCCGTACGCCTTGCCGTCGATGATGCGCGCCGCGAACGTGTTGGTCAGCGCGGCGGCGCCGTTCACGGACACCGTGACGGTCGTGCCGTTGACGGCCACCGTCATCGGGAGGAACGTCCCCGCCTTGGCGTTGTAGTTCGTCCACTTGTCCACGACCCAGCCGGCGGTGGTGTGCCGGCCCATGACGAGCTTGTTCGTCGACATGTCGATGCCGGCGAACTTGAAGTCGGTCGGCGAGAAGTAGTCGAAGATGATGTAGGCGTTGGCGCTCCACCCACCCGTCGGCTTCACCGTGGTGATGTTCGCGAAGATCTCGTAGTAGATCGGCAGGTAGGTGTCGACGTAGAAGACCGCTGCCGCGTCACGCCCGAGGCTGGCCGCGGCGACCGACAGCGCGCCGTTCTCGATGGCGAAGCTGCCGGAGTCCACGAAGAACCCGTCGAGGGTGGCCGTGCTGTTGAAGTCGGCCGTGCGCAGGACGTCGCGCTTGCCTCCGGGGATGTTGCCGGGCTGCGGGTCGCGCGGGCCGCCGGTCTGGTCCTGCCAGGCGTCGTCCTTCTGGGTGACGACGGCGGCCTCGCCGAACGGCTCACCGAAGCGGGCCACCGAGCCGGCACCGACCAGCTGGGCGATGGTGAAGTCCGCGCCCTGGGCCTGGGAGAGCCGGTAGAGGAAGTCCTGCAGCTGCGGGTTGGGCGAGCGGCTGACGGTCGCGGCACCGAATGCCGAGAACGGCACGAGGTAGCTGTTGAACTCGCCGACCCAGTCGATGAGGCGGTCGCCACCGGTGTTGGCGATGAGGACGTCGAGCCCGGCGCCGCCGTAGGCGCGGTCCTCGTAGGTCGCGTCGGTGTCGGTGGTGTCGTTGAGGCCGCCGTTGGTGGTCTTGAGGTCGTCGCCGTCGAGGAGGTCGTTGCCCCAGCCGCCCCACATCGTGTCGCGGCCCGTGCCACCGACGAGCCAGTCGTTGCCGTGGGCCCCGAAGATGACGTCGTCACCGTCGCTGGCGGTGCCGGTCGTCCCCGCCGGGCGCTCGGCCGCGTCGTGGCTGAGGAACCACATGAGGCCGCTGCCGGTCTTGCTCAGGCCGCCGGTGGCGGTCAGCTGGATGATGCGGCGCGGGTCGTACTCGTCGTAGAGGATGAAGTCGCCGCGCGCCCGGTCGAAGCCGAGGAGCGTGCCGTCGTTGAACGGGCGGGTCCAGCTGGTCTCGACGACACCGGTGGGCACGGCGCCGGTGTAGGTGGCGGCCCACGAGTTGAGCGCCGCCTCGGCACCGGAGATCGCGTCGTCGCCGGAGGCGCCGTGGAGGAAGTCGTCGCCGAGCCCGCCGAAGATGACGTCGTTGGCGTAGTTCGGCACGAACAGCGGGTTGTCGAAGCGGCCGTCGAGGGCGAACGGCGTGATGTCCACGGCCTTGGTCAGCCTGCCGGTCGGGAAGATGACCGCCACCTGGATGCGGCCCGGCGTGGTGATCTCGACCTGGAGGTTCGCGGTCGTCACGCCGTTGAGGAGCTCGGTGAGGCCGTTGCGGCTGGTGTAGATCCGGCCGTCGTCGCCGATGACGCCGTCGGTGCCGGTGCCGCCGGAGATCCAGTCGTGGCCCCAGCCACCGACGACGTCGTCGTCGCCCGCGTCACCGAACACGACGTCGTTGCCGCCGCCGGTGTAGACGGTGTCGTCGCCGGCCTCGCCGTGCACCTCGTCGGAGCCCCAGACGTCGACCGTGCCGGTGCCCGAGCCCGCGGAGGCGGCCTGCGTCATCCCGGGGAATCGGGTCGGGTTGAGGTCCGGGCCGCCCGGGGAGTAGTCGAGGAGGACGACCGCGCGCGGCAGGAGGCGGACGGCCTCGCCGTAGGTGTCGTAGGTGAAGACCGGGTACACGGGGTTGGCCGCGGAGACGACGATCCGCAGGACCTGGCCGTTGTCGCCGACGATCGTGTCGGAGTCGCGGCCGTGCAGGGCGGTCTCGTCATTGCGGCCGGCCGCCTGGCCCGAGCCACCGAAGAGCAGGTCGCCGACGTCGGGGCGCTGGCCCATGGTCGTGAGCGAGTACAGGTCGGACGAGCCGCCGATGATGTCGTCGCGGCCGAGGCCACCGAAGACGATGTCGCGTCCGCCGCCGCCCTCGATGTAGTCGTCGCCGTCGGTCGTCGCGCCCACCGACGGGACGAGGGTGAGGCGCCCGGCGGCGTCGCGGACGGCGCCCACCGGAGTTCCGTCGATCGAGCCGTCGCCCTGGATGGTGTCGTTGCCGAGCTGGCCGAAGATGATGTCGTCGCCCGCGCCACCGGCCACGTAGTCGTTGCCGAAGCGGTTGTCGTTCAGCGCCTGGGTCGCGGTGTCGTGATCGACGAGCGTGATCCGGAAGTCCGACCAGGCGGTGGTCCCCGCGGGGTCGAGCTGCCAGGCGGCCGTCACGAGCGCCTGGCCGGCGGTGAGCAGGTCGGTGCTGTAGATCTTCGAGCCGCTGAGGATGCGGAAGCGCGGGCTCGTGTGGTTGCCGAAGGTGGTCGTGCGGTCGAGCACGACGTTGTCGCCGAACACGAGGTCGCGGCCGTCACCGGCGTCGATGGTGTCGCCCGCGGCACCGCCGACGAGGACGTCCTCACCGGCGCGGCCGCGGATGACGTCGGCGCCGCCGATGGCGTTGTCGATGACCGCGGCGCGGGCGATCTGGAGGCTGCCGCCGAGGACGAGCCAGGTGATGATGCCGTGGTCGCCGAGGACGAGGTCGTTGCCGGCACCGACGTCGATGATGTCGCCGGCCGCGCCGCCGAGGACGACGTCGAGGTCGGCGCCGGTGGTGATCGTGTCGCTGCCGCCGACGGTCGGCGAGACCGTCTCGAGGACGCCGGACGACAGCGGCAGCTGGCCCCAGCGGCGGGTCTCGGTGGCGATGGCGGTGAAGCGGCCGTTGTCGCCGACGACGATGTTGCGGCCGTTGCCACCGTTGACGACGTCGGCCCCGGTGCCGCCGATGACGACGTCGTCGCCGTTGCCGGTGGTCACGGTGTCGTTGCCGCCGGAGGTGACGTCGGTGCTCCAGATGCGGTCGAGGTCCGCCGGGTCGCCGTCGAGGAGGACGGTGTCGACGAAGCCGTGGTCGGCGATGACGATGTTCGGCTGGTCGGAGGTGGTCGCCGTCTCGCCGTCGTTCGTCGTGATGGCGTCGCCGCCGGCGCCGCCGAGCACGATGTCCGAGCCGAGTCCGGTGCTGATCGTGTCACCGGCGCCGATGGTCGGGTCGACCGTGACGACGATGCCGACCAGGCCCTCGACGCCGTCGGTCTTGTCGCCGAAGCCGCCGTGGCCGGAGACCGCGGTCGCCGCGGCCTCGAGGGCGGCGAGCACCGCGGCATCCACGACGACGCCGCCGAGGCCGGTGACCGGGACGGTGCCGGGGGTGAACCACAGGACGCGCCCGCGGTCGCCGACGACGATGTCGCCGCCGGTACCGGTGCGGATGGTGTCGGCGCCCTGGCCGCCGAAGATGACGAGGGGGAGCGAGGAGCCACGCGCGTCGACGTCGTCGTCGTCCGGTCCGCCGAGGGTCGGGACCGTGAAGGTCTCGGTGTGGCGGCGGGTGACCTCGACGACGACGAACGACGCGGCACCGTCGCGCTGCGTGCCGGCCGCGATCGTGAGGACCGTGCCCGACTGGGTGAAGGAGGTGAGGACGCCGTTGACCCAGACCCGGATGCCGACGACCGCGTGGGCGGTGGTGCCCAGGGTGGCGAGGTCGACCGTGGTCGTGCCCGAGGCGCGCTTCGTGGTGACGGTGCGGACGTCGAGGGTGACGCCCACGCTGTCGCCGGGGTTGAGCGAGTCGAACAGGCCGACGATGTCCTGGCGCGAGCTGACGACGTAGCGGCCGGCCGCGAGTGCCGCGCCGTTCACCGTGATGACGACGACGGTGTCGGGGCTGGTCGGCTCGTCGCCGTCACCGAGGCCGGGGGAGGCGAGCGGCAGGACGTTGTCGTTCGGGCCCTGCGTGTTGAGGACGAGGAACCCGTCCTGGCCGGCGGTCAGCGACACGACGACGAGGTCGTTGCCGAGGCCGGTGTTGACCCACGTCGTGGTGCGGACGCCGGCCCGGTTGTGGGTGCCGTTGACGGTGATGCCGTCGGCGCCCGAGCCGGTCCAGATCCGGATGCCGTCGGCGAAGGTCCCGGTCGGGCCGGCCTTCCACGAGATCCCGGCCGGCGCGAGCCCGACGAGGAAGATCTCGCCGGTGGCGGCCAGCGCCGCGTCGCGGGCGAGCGCGGCGGCCGAGACGTCGGTGAGGAGGACGGAGGTGTCGCCGACCGGGCTGTCCTCGTCGCTGACGAGGAGGGTGTGGCGGCCCGCACCGAGGTCGAGGTTGAGGGTGCCCTGGACGAGGTCGAGGTCGCCGGCGAGGAACTGCGGCTTCTCGGTCAGGCCCACGGTGGCCTTCGAGGAGACGTAGACGCGGTCGTCGCCGAGGCCGAAGGACACGTTGGTCACCGGGCGGGTGCCCTGGACGTTGAGGACGTCGCTGCCGGAGCCGAGCGAGAGGTTGAGCGTCTCGAGGCCGTCGTAGGTGATGCCGTCGCGGCGGGGGCCGTCGGTGGCCGCGGCGCCGGTACCGAGCGCGTCGAGGCGGACGGTAACGGGGTGCGCCGGGTCGGCGTTGACCTCACCGCGGAAGCCGATGAGGTAGGTGCCGCCGGACATCCAGACGTAGACGCTCTCGGAGCAGCGGGTGACACCGGCGACGCCGCACGTCATCGAGACGCCGGTGTCGGCACCCGAGGTCTGCGGGAAGAGGAGCAGCTGGAGCGCGAGGCGGACGGCCTCGGGAGTGGTGCCGACCGCGAAGGTCACGGCGCCGATGCCCGTGGTGACGCCGTCCTTGACCTGCGACAGGACCACCGTGAACGAGGTGGCGCCGGCCCGCGGGGTCACGGCGTAGACCTGGTCGAGCGCCCTCGGCCGGCCGAGCTCGTCGGTGCCGCCGGGGCCGGCCGCCATGTCGAGGCCGGTCACGGTGCCCTGGGTGATGGTGCCGAGGTTGTCGTTGAGGTCGGCGGAGTCGTCGAGCCACGCGGTGTCGGCGCCGGCGCCGCCGTCGAGGACGAGGAGCGCCGCGAGGAGGTCGAGGACCCCACCGGTGCTGCCGATCCGGAAGGTGTCGTCGCCCTCCTTGCCGAGGACCAGGGTGTGACCCACGACGGTGCGGACGCTGACGGTGTCGCTCCCGCGGCCTGCGTCGATGGTCGTCGTGCCCACGTGGGTGGTGTCGACGGTGAAGGTGTCGGCGCCGTAGCCGAGCAGGACGGTGAGGTCCTCGAACGCGGAGTAGACGATGCCGCCGAGGACGGTCACGCCTCCGAGGACCGAGTCGCCGGCCATGCCGAGCCCGGCGATGCGGGTCGCGCTGAGCCTGCCGACGTCGGCGGCCGGGCTGTCCTCGTTGTGGACGATGAGGCGGTCGACCTGGGCGGGCTCGACCGCGCCGGCCGTGGACGCGGTGACGGGCAGCGGGGCGCCCGAGGACTCGCCGGGCAGGAGGATCGGCAGGTAGCCGTCGAGGCTCAGCTGGACCGGCGGGTTGGGGTCCTCGCCGCCGCTGACGAACAGCGGGCCCTGGATGCCGGTGAGGCGGCGCGAGCGCTCGGGGAAGGCCTGGACGTCGTTGCCGTCGACGATCGTGTCCTGCACCGCGCGCAGGGTGACGGTCTGGGGGACGGCCCAGGTGCCGGCGGTGAAGGTGAGCCTGAGCGAGCCGTCGGACTGGACGACCTGGGTGCCCGTGGCCACGAACTCCACCTGGATGCGCGAGCAGCCGCTCGGCAGGCCGCAGTCCGGGCCGTCGATGTCGAGGGTCTGCGTGGCGATGGGCAGGAGGGTCACGGTCACCGTCTCGCCGGCGGCCGGCGAGCGGGTGAGGCGCACGGTGTAGGTCGCGGTGCCACCGAACTGGGTGGCCAGGGCGCCCTCGACGAGGCGCAGGACGGTGTCACCGGTGGGGGAGACGACGACGCCCTTGGTGTCGGCGTCGTGGACGAGCACCTGCACGCCCGGGACGGTGGCGCCGGGCAGGCCCACCACGACCACCTTGGTCGTGCCGAGGACGAACGCACCGACACCCCACGGGTCGACCACGGTGATCGTCGTGGCGGTGTTCGAGGCGATGACCCGGTAGAAGACCTCCCCGGTGAGGCCGACGATGCGCAGGATCGCGCCCGTGAGCCCGCCCGCGGCCGTCGGCAGCGTGACGCCGGTGAGGGTGACGGTCCGGTTGTCGCCGCTGACCGCGGTGACGGTGCCGGTCAGCTCGCCCGTGGCCGCGGGGGCGGTGTAGCCGGTGATGACGAAGGTGCTCGTGGCGTCGGGCAGGACGTCCCAGTCCTGGTCGACGACGATCGTGTTCGCGAGGTTGTCCCACACGGTGCGGACCTGGCCGGCGCCGGTCCCACCGGTGATCCGGATCAGGAGGCCGCGCAGGGTGTGCGCGGTGTACGGCGTTCCGGCGACGGTGAACTCGTCCGGCCGGCCGGTGAGTCCGGCCACGGTGCCCGTGATCGTGTCGCTGCTCGTCACGACGCTGCCGACGATGACGACGTGCTGGCCCTCGACGGCGCCGTCGCCGACCGCGGTGACGATGATCGTGCGCAGCGCGTCCCAGTTGGCGGTGGTGAAGGTCAGGGTCAGCGAGGAGGACGGGGTCGCGCCCTCGGCCGCGTCGACGAACTCCGCGGACGTGGCGAGCTGGAGGCGCAGCTGCGGGCCACCGGTGATGGTCACGGTCACGGTGCCGAGCGGCGCGCGGGTCAGCTGCACCGTGTAGGTCTCGCTCGTGCCACCCGGGCCACCGGACCCGACCGGCTCGACGACCGCGATGCCACCGGAGGGCTGGACCACGGCGACGACCGGACGCTCGTCGTCGAGGAGGCGGACCACGGTGTTGCCGACGACGAGGCCGGCGTACTCACCGACGCCGCGGACCATCCAGCGGCTCGTGGAGTCGAGCGCCACGGCCCAGGCCGCGACCGTGAGCGAGTTCGAGGTGTTGGAGACGATGGTGCGGACCTGGCCGGCGCCGGTGCCGCTGGTGATGACGACCTGGAGGCCCGCGAGGGTGCGGGTGCCGAACGGTGACGCTCCACCGGCCGTGAGGGTCGTGGCGGTGGCGGACGAGACCGTGCCGGTGAGGCGGCCGGCGACCATCGTCTGGAGCGGCACGAGCAGGTCGCCCTCGGCGGCGTTGTCGAAGATCGCGCGCACCCGCAGCATCTGGGAGGCCGTGGACCCGGCGGCGAAGACGAGGGTCACCGAGGTCTGCCAGGTGACGCCGTCGAGGGAGAGCTCGAGCGCGCGGCTGCGGCCGTTGATGTCGATCGCCGGGGCGACGACCGTCACCTCCACCTCGGTGGTCGGCACGAAGGTCGGGCGGATGCGGATGGTGCCGGTGACGGTCTGGCTGCCCTCACCGACGACGATCGTGCCGACGCCGATGGTGTCCACCGACAGCGCCGGTGCGTCGTCGTCGAGGATCTCGGTGCCGACGCCGTCGACGGGGATGCCCGTCCAGCTGCCGGCGACGGTGCTCTCCACCGAGTTGCGGACCAGGCCGCTGTGGCCGAGCAGGTCGTCGGCCTGGACCGCGGGCGCCTGGCCGCCGACCTCGATGCGGTCGCTGCCGAGCCCGCCGAAGATGCTCGTCTGGACGGCCGGGTTGGTGGAGACGACGAAGAAGCGGTCGTCGCCCTCCATGCCGTAGACGCTGAGCCGCTCGACGTTGACGTAGGAGACGAAGCGCCCGGCACCGTAGACACCGGTGGCGGTGACGACGAAGGTGTCGCCGACCTCGGTGCCGATGACGACCACGAGGTCGTTGCCCTCGCCGCCGTCGATGTTCACCGGGGCGTTGGTGGCGTACTGGATGAAGTCGCGGCCCTGGCCGGCGTTGACGGCCGTGACGGCCGACTCGGCGACGAAGGTCCGCACGATGAAGGTGTCGTCGCCGGCGTCGCCGTTGAGGGTCAGCGTGGCCTTGTTGCGGAAGACCTCGAAGACGTCGTCGCCGCTGCCGCCGTTGAGGACCGCCGGGAAGGAGATGCCGTTGGAGAGGCTGCCGCGGGTCGACACGAAGAACTGGGCGGCGGGGATGCCGAACTCGACGTCGAGCGTGTAGGCCGTGAAGACCTGGCCGACGCGGAACTTGTCGTTGCCCGAGCCGCCGTTGACCGTGACGACGGTGGAGGTGTCGTCGAGGGCGAAGGTGTCGTCGCCGGCGTTGCCGTTGATGACGACGCTGCCGTTGATGCCGTCGGTGTAGGTGACCTTCTCGGCCGACGCGAAGCGGCCGTCGCCCTGGCGGGCGGAGAGCAGCGCGACGAGGCCGGAGCGGAGCAGGAAGGTGTCGGAGGTGGCCGGGCCCTCGATGTAGAGGACGTTCGTGCCGCCGTCGTAGCCGGTGTCGATGACGTCGATCCGGCTGTTGCCGACGCCCCAGAGGCCGACGACCGAGGTGTCGGAGCCGGCGCCGCCGTCGAGGGTGAGGCGCTGGCCGTCCATCGGGTTGGTGCCGGGGGCGTCCGGCACGGCGTTGACGACGAGCCAGTCGGTGCCGCCCTGGCCGTTGACCCGGGTCGTGCCACCCACGGCCTCGACGAAGACGCGGTCGTTGCCCGGACCGGCGTTGACCGTGGTCGTGCCGGCCAGGGTGCTGTCGACCGTGAGGACGTCGCTGCCGGAGCCGAGCGAGAGGTCGAGCGACTCGAACCCGGCGTAGCCGAGGTAGCCGTCGGACATCCGGGTCACCGAGGTGAGCACGGCCGGGCCGCTCGGCGCGCCGGTCAGCGGGTAGCTGCCGACGGCGTTCAGCGTGATGAGGCGGGCCCAGCCGGCCTCGCCCGCGAGGGCGCCGGCCCACGTGATCGCCCAGCGGCCGCCGGCCCGCGCGACGACGACGTCACCGGCGTCGATGCCGTCGAGGGCCTCGAGCGCCCGGCGCACCTGGGCGGCCGTGGCGTCGTAGTCGAGCTGCGAGGTGGTGCCCAGGCCGGCGACGGTGAGGGTGAAGCGGCCGTCGGCGGCGTTCTGGACGGTGACGACCTGCACCAGGCTCGGCCGCGGCGCGGACCCGGTGAGCGTCATCCCGAGGCCGGCGATGGAGTGGTTGGTGACCACGCCGATCACCTCGGCGCTGGTGGCGACGTCGTCGACGAACAGGCGGTCGGTGCCGGTGCCGCCCTCGAGGGTGAGCACCGAGGTGATGCCGCTGATGACGCCGCCGATGCCGGTGCTCGTCGAGCTGATCCGGATCGTGTCGTCGTCGGCGCCGGTGTCGACGGTCACCGGGCCGCTGGTGCTGCGGATGATGACGAGGTCGTTGCCGTCGTAGGTGTTGATCGTCGTCGGGCGGGCGGGGCCGGTGTGGCTGCTGTCGATGACGACGGTGTCGTTGCCCGAGCCGTTGCCCATGAACAGGTTCTCGACGCCGAGGTAGGTGATCCCGGCCGGTGAGAGGCCGAAGCCGTTGACGGTCGTCGACGTGATGACGCCGGCGTTGGTCGTCGTGTCGCCGGTGTCGTCGAGCGAGACGATGTCGAGGCCGGTCAGCGAGCCGGGGCCGCTGCCGCCGTCGACGGTGAGGAGCGCGTCGATGTCGTCGAGCAGGCCGCCGGTGTTGGGCCAGGTGGCCGCGGTGAACCCGACGGCCGCCAGGGTGCCGATGGCGAGGAGGTCGTCGCCCTCGCCGAGCTGGACGAGGTGCTCGACCGCGGTGCGCCGGACCGCGACGCGGTCGCCGCCGCCGAGCGTGCGGATCTCGACGAGGTCGATGCCGGAGTGGTCGACCGCGCTCTGGTCGGCGGCGCCGCCGGGCAGCACCCGCCGGACCTGCCCACGGCCGCTGGTGACGTCGACGACGAGGTCGTCGCGCAGGCTCGTGCCCCACACCTCGAGCCGGTCGGTGCCGGCGGAGTCGGTGACGTGGACCCGCGTGCCGATGGCGTTGCGCAGCTCGACCCGCACGACGTCGTTGCCGCCGAGGGGCGTCAGGGTGGCGTCGCCGGTCCAGGCGGTGGCCGAGCGGGCGATGCCGCCGATGAGGACCGCGCCGTCGGCGTCGCCGATGAGGAAGCGGTTGGCGCCGGTGCCGCCCTCGATCTCCGCGGCCTCGAAGATGCCGGAGAGGTCCTCGACGGTGCCGGAGGTGAAGTCGACGCCGTTGCCGGCGGCGGTGCCGACGACGAACAGGCTGTCGTAGAGGCCGAAGTCGCTGTTGAACGACTCGACGAGGGTGTCGCGGCCGCTGGAGTCGACGAAGGTGTCACGGCCCGCGCCACCGGTGACCCGGTCGTTGCCGTCGCCGCCGTCGAGGACGTCGTCGAACGGCGTGCCGATGAGGCGGTCGTTGCCGCCCTCGCCGCGCAGGATGACCGCGACCCGGTCGGTGGTGAGGGCCGAGGCGTCGAGGCGGTCGGCGCCGTCGGCGCCGCGCACCTCGATGGTGTCGCCCTGTGACCGGACGCCGTTGCCGACCCAGACGCCGTAGCCGCCGATGCCCGCGATCGACACCTCGTTGGCCGGCCGTCCGGCGCGGGTGACGTAGGTGAGGGTCACCGTCTCGTCGGCGGAGGAGCCGAGGACGACGACGGCATCGGTCGACCCGGCGCCGACGTCGATGCTCACCTGGGTCAGCTGGGCGCTGGCGAGGTAGCCGACGGTGATGGTGTCGGAGCCGGTCCCGGCGTCGACGAGGAGGACCTCGAGGCCGGTGGTGTCGCGGTTGACGCCGTTGAGGGCGAGGCGCACGCCGTCCTGGGTGCTCGTCGTGTCGTCGACCGCCGTCATCACCAGGGTGTCCGAGCCGCCCGCGAGGGTGAGCGTGAGGATGTCGGTGCCCGCGCCGCCCGTGATGACGGGGGCGCGCGTGGTGTCGAGCGTGATGAAGAGGTTGTCGTTGCCGGAGCCGCCGTCGTACACGGCGGCCAGGCCCTGCAGCTGGTCGTTCTCGGACCCGCCGAACAGCTGGTCGGTGGCCGAGGACCCGGTGAGGACGTCGGTGCCGCCGTCGCCGTTGAGGGTGACGGTGCCGGTGCCCTCGTGCTCGAGGAAGTCACGGTCGGCGCCACCGTTGACGGTCGCGTTGCCCGAGCCGGTGACGCTGATGACGTCGTTGCCCTCGTCGCCGTTGAGCGTGCCGCCGCCGGTGCCGGAGAAGGTGATGACGTCGTCGCCGAGGCCGCCGTTGATGGTGACCGGCACCGTGACGCCGGGGGCGATGGTGACGATGTCGTTGCCGCCGTCGAAGCTGCCGCTGATCGAGGTGACGTGCTCGTAGGTGTTGCTGCGCCCGAAGGCCGTCACCTTGATCGTCGCGCCGTTCGGACCCGAGCCGATCTGCTCGATGAGGACGTTCTCGTGGATGTCGGTCGCATCGGTGCCGATGTTGCGCGCGTTGCGGTGTGCCTGGTCGCCGACGTTGAGCACGAGGGCGCGGTCGCTCGCGCTCCACGTGCGGTAGCTGCCGTTCGTGAGGACCCCGTTGCTCGCCATCCAGGTGGGCTTGGGGAACTGGAGGTACCCGATGGTGAAGTTCGCGTCGGCGCTGACCGAGAACAGCCAGAGGTCGACCTCGATGTGCACCGAGAGCACGATCGGGACGCGGCCGTCCATCCCGATGGTCCGGGTGTCGAAGCTGAACGTGAAGCCGATCCCGAGGCCGAGGAGGGTGACCCCGAAGGCCCGGACCCGGACGCTCGCCGAGCCGGAGAGGCGGAAGAGGTAGTACTCGGTCGCGAGGGTGCTGTCGTAGTCGTGGATCGAGGTGATCCCGATCGAGAAGTCACCGCGCAGGCCGAAGCTGCTCGACCCGAGCTGCATGTAGCCGGCGAGCTGGAGGTCGAAGTCGCCGTCGGAGTTGAGGAAGATCGTGCCGCTGAGCGAGGCCAGCCCGAAGAAGTCGACGCCGGCGTGCGCGTTGAAGTACCAGGCGCCGCTCTTGGCCGGGCCGCCCTGGCGCTCGCGGCCGATCTCGAAGCGCATGCCGGCGTCGAAGGTGAAGACCTTGAGGATCGACACCGTGCCGTTGAGGTCGAGCAGGAAGCTGTTGCCGGCGATGCCGATCGTCGTCGCGTCGCGGGTGTTGAGCTGCATCGTGCCGGAGGCGTCGATGGAGAACACCAGGGCGTCGGCCGACGCGTGGATCGACAGGCGCATGGCGAAGCCGGGGTCGGTACCGCCGTAGACGGCGGCCCCGCCGCTGGCCTCGAAGGTCAGCGGACCGAGGGTGAACCGCAGCGCGAAGGTGAGCTCGAACCCGGTCGGCGAGACGCGGATGTCGAGCACGCCCGAGCCGGTCGCGATGCCGAGGAAGTCGATGGACCCGTCGATGTGGAGGAGGAACCCGGCCTCGACGGTGCTCGACCCGAGGGTCTGCGTGCGACCCGTGGTGTTGAGCGCCAGCACCGCGTTCGCCGTGATGCCCAGGCCCACGCCGTCGCCGAAGTCCGAGGTCCCGGCGTCGAGGGCGATCTGCACGCGCGCCACGAGGCCGTCGGCGTTGATCCGGAACCCGCTGTCGATGAGCGAGAGGTTGCCGATCGGCGCGAGGCTGATCGTGCCGTTGACGATGAGCTCGAGCATCGGGTTGGAGCCGGCGAGCGAGAGGGTCAGCAGGACGTGGCCGTTGATGGTCAGCGTGTTGGCGATGACCAGCTCGCCGCCCATCTCCAGGCGGAAGCCCCCGGTCACGGAGATCGTCTGCGTGGTGACGACGAGGTTGCCGGCCGCGTCGCGGACGAAGCCGTTGAAGCGTCCTCCGGACTGGTTCACCGCGAAGGTCTGGATCTGCTGGCTGGTCGAGAAGGTGTTGATCTCGAGGAGGAACTGGCCGTTGAAGCGGACCCCGGGGATGACGTTGCTGCCCAGGGTCAGCTGGATGCGCCCGACGATGCCGGTGCGCGCTCCGACGTAGACGGCGAGGTTGACGGCGCCGGTGAGCGAGCCGAGGAACGGGATGGTCGTGCCGACCGCGCCGTCGACCTTGAAGTAGGCGGTGCCGGTCGGGTCGATGGCGGCGGTGATGCCGATGAAGCCGTTGAGGTTGAGGACACCGCCGATGGTCAGCTGGGCCTGGATGACCGCCTTGACGTAGATCTCGCCGCCCGGCGGGGCGTCGCTGCGGCGCTGGCCGTCGAGGCCGGGAGCCGCTCCGTAGATGACGATCTCGGTGGGCTCGCCCGGGTGCAGCAGCGGGAGGAACGCGTCCGGGATCTTGAAGGTCTGGTCGCGCAGCGTGGTGTTGAACATGATGCTGACCGAGCCGCTGGCGCTGAACAGGGTGCCCATGTTCGGCAGGCCGATGCCCCGCTCGGCGGACACGGTGAACTTGCCCGCCACGCCGGGGATGGCCCCGCCCGCGGTGGTGGTCGACATCAGGAGCACGCCGGTCGCGGAGCCGTAGACGAGCTGGGCCGCCCCGCTGCCGAAGCTCAGCTCGCCGGTGAGGTACATCTGCAGGGCCGGGGTCGGGGTCGCCTGGATGTTGAGGAAGAAGCCGCCCTGGATCCGCATCAGCTCGGTGGTCGTCCCCGGGGCCACGACGATCGCCTGGCCGACGAGCTCGAGCCCGAAGCTGTACGGGTTGAGGACGAAGGTGCGGGTCAGGTCGGTGCCGCCCTCGCCGAGGCCGCGCAGCGTCAGCGTCTCGGTCCGGGTGCGGCCGGTGAGGTTGATCTGCAGGGTGCCCTTGGCGAAGAGCTTGAGGCCGTACTGCTCGAGGCTGGAGAAGTTGGTCTCGAGGGTGGCGACGCCCCAGAACTGCGGGACCGCGGCGAGCCCGTCGCCCATGTCGAGGACGAAGCGGCCGCTCGTGGCGCCGACGGTGCCCAGCTTGTAGATCGACAGCTGGCCGGCGAAGGTCAGCGTGAACAGGCGGCGGGCGGTGTCGATCTCGAGGACGACCTCGGCCCGCAGGTCGAGGAGCGGTTCGCTCGTCAGGCCCGCGGCCTCGAGGCGGATGCCGCCGGAGACCTCGATGAAGAACGACGTCCCCTGGGTGATGAGGCGGAAGCTGCTCGTGCCGGCGGCGGCGCGGTTGCCCTCGGAGTCCCACCAGGAGCCGGCACGGAAGCCCACCGTGACGGTGCCCGGGGTGAGGGTGCCGGTGAACATGTACCGGAAGGTGTCGGCGTCGACCTGCAGGACCGAGGCGAAGACCAGGCCCTCGGACCCGGCGCCGGAGAGCGTGAACTCGCCGTCGGTGGCCCAGGCGCCGGTGAGGATGCTCGACGCGTCGACCGTCGTGCCCGGGACCGGCGTGAAGGTGACGTCGAACCAGGTGCGCGGGCGGGTCGCGGCCTCGGAGACGTCGGCCTCGACGCCCGGGTTGAGGGAGGCCGCGTACGTGGTGCCGCCGACGACCTGCGACTGCGAGCTCCACAGGATGCCGCCGGTGTTGGCCCAGCTGCCGTCGATGAACGCGACGGTGAGGGCGCCGCTCGCGTGCCCGGTGAAGAAGTACCGGTAGGTCGAGCCGCTGACGAGGAGGGCCGCGCCGTTGACCGTGAGGGTCGTGCCGCCGGCCGTGATGGTGATCTCGGCGCCCGCGTCGGTGATGCTCGCCCCGGCGACCGCGTTGTCGTGGAACGCGGCGAAGGTGATGTCGACGTAGCCGCGGCCGTTGAAGTCCTTGGCGTCGATGATCTGGCCGCGGATCGGGTCGGCGAGGGCCGCGATCGGCGTGGCGACCGTGAACTCCTCGGTCTCCGCGAGGTTCACGGTGCCGCCGGTGTCCCCGAAGCTGCCGGCGACGAAGAGGATCGTGTGCTTGCCGACGCCCAGGTCGCTGAGGAAGGCGTAGCGGTAGGTGTTGGTCAGGCCGACGCGGACCGGGGTGGCGAGGGCGATGAGGGTGCCGTCGGCGGCCCGCAGCTCGATCTCGCCGCCACCGATGGTGCCGTGGTCGAGGTCGAAGCCCGCGGAGGGCCGGAAGGTGATCTCGAGGTAGTGGCGGCCGTTGACGAGGTCGCGGCCGATGGCGGCACCGGAGAGGGTGACGACCTTCTCCGGGGTGGTGGACGTTCCCGGGGTGGTGCTGACGACGTCGCCCGTGGAGCCCGTGACGAGGAAGGACTGCGTCTCGGTGGCGCCGACCGGGGGAGCGCGCGCCGAGTTGTCGCCGAACTTGTCGAGGTGGAAGACGACGTCGACCTGGCCGGGGCGGAAGCTGCCCGAGAGGAGGAAGCGGTAGAGGCCGTTGCCGAGGTCGGTGACGCCGCCGGAGACGATGCTGATGCCGGTGCCGCCGAAGCCGGAGAAGGTGATCTCGTCGCCGAGGGTGGCGAGCATGTCGAGCACGTACGGCGGGACGCCCTGGGACGGGCGGAACTGCACGTCGATGTAGCTGCCCTGGCGCGCGGCGATGGTGACCGGCACCGTGGTCCCGGGCTGGGTGCCGTCGGAGGTCGGGCCGCTGTACGAGATCGGCGCGTTCGTGAGGGTCGGGGTCACCACGCTGCCGAGGGTCTCCGAGCCCTTGTGGACGAGGACGGGGATGATGAACTGGTTCGCGCTCGCGCCCTGCTGCACCGAGCGGCTGGGGTCGACCGCGAAGGTCCAGCCGTTGGTCGCCGAGAAGGTGAGCGCGCTCAGCCATCCACCGGCGAGGACCGAGGTGGCGTCGACGACGAAGTCGGTGGCGATCCCCGACGTCCCGGCCGCGGGGAGCGTGATCGTGATGACGCTCGACGGGGTGCTCGTCCCGGCCACCGGGATGGTGATGGTCGCGAGGGCCACCGCCGACACGTTCAGCGCGTAGGACCAGGCGTTGGGCAGGTAGGTCAGCGTCACGTCGCCGGTGGCGGCGAAGCGCCCGACGAGCCAGTACCGGAAGGTCAGGCCGGTCGTGCCGAGGCGGGTCGGTGCCTGGGTGGTGTCCAGGCGGATCGAGCCCAGGCCGGCGCCGCCGAGGGTGAACTCCGCCGCGAGGTCGCGGATCGAGGCGAGGTCGACGGTGAAGCCGGCCGGGGCGGTGAAGGAGACGTCGATCCAGTTGCGGCCGTTGAGGACGTTGACGTCGACCGAGGCGCCCGGCGTCGGCGAGACGATGGTGCCCGTGGCCGCCGTGAGGCGGAAGGTCACGGTCGACTCGGCGTTGCCGGCGCCGGTGACGAGCGTGCCGTCGGGGGCGCGGGTGTTGGCGTTCTTGAACGCGCCGGCGGCGAACCGCAGCGTCATCGTGCCGATCGGGACGTCGGCCGTGCCGATGTCGTACCGGAACCGGTTGGTGCCGGTGCGCGACACGGCCAGCGCCATGAGGTCCGGGCTGCCGGTGAGGGACTCGTCGGAGGCGTCGACGACGACCACGACGGTGTCAGAGGTGTCCCCTGGTCTCCGGTACGTGTAGGTCACGCGGTCGCCGGAGAGCACGAGCGGGGCGAAGGCCACGCCGTCGCTGAGGGTGATCGTCACGATCGGCACCGGCGTGCCGGAGGTCGTGGTGCGGACCGTGCCGGTGTTGCCGTTGAAGATGATGTCGAACTCGGCGCCGGAGTCGAGGATCGAGGCGATGTCGAGGGCCGCGCCGTTGGGGGCGGTGAAGACGACGTCGACGTACTTGGTGCCCGGCTTGTTGATGACACCGGCGTCGACGCGCCCGCCACCGGGCGTCGGGGTCACCGTGTCGACGGTCGGCCGCGTCGCGGTGGCCGCGGCGTCGGGCAGGCTGACGACGTCGAAGGTGACCTCGTTCCCGGACGAGTCACGGAAGCCCATCTTGATCTTGCCGTAGATGGTGAGCAGGCGGATCTGGTCAGGGACGTCGGCGAGGAAGAGCAGGGTCGCGTTGCCGGTGGAGATCTTCGACAGGTCGGCGTACAGGCGCCCGCTGATCGACAGGTTGTCGGCGGCGAAGTTCAGTTTGCCGATGATGAGGAGCTTGCCGTCGGTGGAGATCTTCACGGTGACCTGCCCGTTGAAGACCTGCTGCGAGGTGAAGATCGTGTAGATCTTCGCCGAGCCCGTGATGACCATCGGTGAGGTGAAGGCGGCGAAGAAGCCGTCGCGGCCGGGGTTCTCGGCGATCGTCTTGGCCTGGCGCGCCACCTGGTTCTGCAGCGAGGTCAGCCACGTCGCGGCGCTGATGTCGGTCGGCAGGGCGAAGTCGGGACCCCGCAGGGCCAGCGGGTCCTCGATCGAGGGCAGGGTCTTGAAGAACTCCACGCCGGCGGCGAAGTCGTTGAGGGCCAGCCCGATCGGCGGGAAGATCACGAGGCCGCCGGGGACCTCGACGTTGATGAAGACCTGGAGCGGGCCGAGCTCGCTGAGGCCGAGGCGGATGGTGAACCCGGCCATCCCCGCGATGGAGAAGCCGCCCTCGATGCCCAGGTAGAAGACCCGCTTGAACACCGGGGTGGTCGTGTCGAGCGCCCCGATGATCGCGTAGGTGCTGTCGAGCTTGAGGATGCCGCCGATCAGGCCGGCCGTGAGCTCGCCACCGAACATCTTGCCGCTGACCCGGACCGCGATGGAGTCGAGCCCGATGATCGGGAACTTGCCCTCGGCGAGCAGGGCCGGGGCGATCTTGATGCCCTGGATCGAGCCGCTGAAGGTCAGGCCGGAGATGCCCTTGATCTCGGTGACGCTCGCCGACAGCGTGAGGACGAAGTCCTCCGGGTGGTGCTCGATGTCCTCCCACTGGATGCCGATGGCGTCGATGCGGATCGGCAGGAACTCCGGCCACGCGAACGACGAGCCCGTGGACGAGCCGATGGCGAGGAAGACGCCGAAGCCGGTCTTGGCCTTGAACGAGCCGTCGCCGGTGATCGCGAAGTTGCGGCCCTCACCGGTGAGGCTGAGGCCGCCCACGGTGACCTTCGCGCTCACCGAGGTGAACGACACCATCTCCTCGGAGGTCCCGATGGCGCCGGTGTCCAGGCGGAAGTTGACCGAGGAGAGCGTGACGAACGTCCCGAGACGGATCTCGAGGGTGTCGACGACGAGCTCGAAGGAGTCGACGACGCCGTTGGTGAACGTCAGGGTGGCGCGGAACGCCTCGTCGTCGAGGGTGCCGTCGGGGCGCCGGTCGTCGGCCGTCAGGCGGTCGGTGAGGGTGGCGCCGAACGCCTTGCCCGGGAAGAGCTTCGCGCCGCCGGTGGCGATGTAGATGGCGCCGGTGAAGCTGGCGAACGGGTCGGCGCCGAAGGTGACGGTGAGGCCGGAGACGCCGATCCGGATGTCGTCGAGCTCGAGGACGCCGCCGAAGGTGATCTTCTGGTCGGTCGTGGCCGGGGCGACCGCGTTGCCCGGGTCGACCGGCAGGCCGTCGGCGCCGAGCGGCAGGCCGTAGGCGAGCTCGGCGGTGCCGAGGCTGAACCCGTTGGGCCGGATGACCAGGCCGGGCGTGACGCCGGTGGCGAGGGTCGCGTCGTCGTCGACATCGAGGTTGCGGCCCAGCGAGGCGTCGTACGGGCGCAGTCGTCCCGTGATGCCCAGGCGCGGGAAGCTGATCGTCGCGGTGTTGATGACGATGAGCTTCTGGTCGTCCCCACCGTTGGGGTCGTAGCCGACGAGGACGCCGGTGGCGCTGAGCGAGGCGACGTTGGGAACGACCGCGGTGAGCGAGGCGACCCGCAGGTTCCACTTGCCGGTGGGGGCGATGCGGACGTTGCCGCTGAGCAGGCCCAGGACGTCGACGGCGAGGTCGAAGGTGCCCAGGACGCCGACGAGGTCGACGGTGACGCCGCTGCTCGTCTGGGTGGCGCTCGGGCCGGTCGTGGTCGACGTCGCCGAGCCACCGAAGGCCAGGCTGGCCCGGTCGACCCCGACCGCGATGGTCAGCACGACCATCCCGTCGGCGAAGCCGAAGTCCGCCAGGCCGACGCTGGGGCCCTGGAGGGTCAGCGGGCCGAGGGAGATCGGGCCGCCGGTCGTGGCAGCACCGGGCGCCGACGCGTCGATGGTGAAGGTCTGGGTCTGCCCCGTGGTGTTGCTGACGAAGCCCGTGGCGGTGGTGCCGCTCTGGACGGCTCCGCCGTCGAAGGTCAGCGTGACGACACCGGGGAGGAACAGGCCGACGGTGTTCGAGGGCAGCGAGTCCTTGAGGAAGTACCGGTACGTCACCGTGGTGGCGGTGTCGGCGCGGCCCGAGATGAGCAGCGGGGTGCCGATGAGGACCGGGCGGCCGCCGACCACGGCGAGGTCGCCGAGCGGGCCGGTGACGACGAACGGCGCGATGGTCGCCGACTCGATGGTCGACTTGCGGATCGGCTCGGGGGCCACGCCGTCGGCCGGCGCCAGGCTGGTCCAGGTGATGTCGATGTAGCGCTGCGCGTTGATCTGCGCCGCGGTGATCGACCCGCCGTTGCCGGGGCTCGCCAGGGTGGCGACCGGGCCGGGCTTCGGCTGCAGGGTGGTCGGCTGGAAGACGACGAACGACTCGTCCTCGCCCATGACCATCGCGCCGGCCGTGTCGCTGAAGCCGCCGTTGAGGAAGCGGACGGTGACCAGGCCCTGCGGGATGGTGCCGGTGTAGGTGTAGCGGTACTTGTTGCCGGAGACCTTGGTCGGGACGCCGCTCACGGTGACCCCGGGGATGGCCACGCCACCGACGAGGAGCTGGAACTCGGCATCCGGGTCGGTGATCGTCTCGGGCCGCAGGCCGACGCCGTTCGGGTCGTTGAAGACCACGGTGATGGTGCCGCCGAGCTGGCCGGGCGTGACGACGGCGTTGCGCAGCGGGGTGGCGAGGTCGGCGGTCGGGAAGAGGGTCGCGGTGGTGCCGGGAGCCAGGCTCGGGTCGCCGACCTTGGGGAAGAGCTTGAAGTCGGTGACCTTGAAGCCGACGAGGCGGAACCCGGTGACCGGGGAGATCGAGAAGGCGCCGTAGCCGGTGAGCTTCGCGACGTCGCGGCCGCCGATCGCCACGAGGAGCCCCGCGTTGGCCAGGGTGATGTCGAGGTCACCGCTGGGGGCGCGGGTGAGGCCGAGGGTGCCGCTCAGCTGGAAGATGCCGGCGACGCCGATGACGGTGTTCTGGGAGATGAACCGGTAGGTGCCGGCGACGAGGGCGGGGGCGTAGCCGGGGACGTTCTGGTCGGTGGTCGCCGTGTTGGCCTCGAAGGTCACGTCGCCGCTGACCGTGAGGCCGTCGAGCCCGACGAGGGCGAGGGTGCCGGTGATCCGCAGGGCGAAGCCGACGCCGGGCACGTTCTTGAAGGCCATCGTCGCGTTGGTGACGAGGATGCCGATCGCGGCGGGGTTGAGCGAGCCGTCGGCGCGCTTCGAGGGGCCCTTGCCGATGAAGATCTCCAGGCCGCTGCCCGAGAACGAGTCGCCGTTGATGGCGAAGTTGCCGGCCCGGATCTCCAGGACGTCGCCGAAGGAGAAGTCGAGGTCCTGCACGAGGAAGCTGATGCCGGGGGCGAGGTCGATCGCGACGCTGCCGGACCCGACGGCCACCGACTGCTTGACCTGCACGCCCGTGGTGTTGACGCCGAGGCCGACGCTCGCGCCGCCGACCGGGATGTTGATCCGGCCGGTGAGGACGCCGGCGATGCCACCGGTGGTCGTCCGGACCAGCGTGACGCCGGGGCCCGCGGGGACGGTGACGGCGTTCGGCGGGAAGATGATGAGCGCACCCGAGGCCGCGGTGATGCCGTTCGCGGCACCCGGGCCGGAGATGCCCTGGTTGCCGGCGACCGTCGCGTTCGCGAAGGCGATCTTCGTCAGCTGCGAGCCGACCGGACCGACCCGCTCGAAGGCGACGTCGGCGCTGATGACGACGGTGCCGCCCGAGGCGTCCACGCCGTTCTTGAAGATGGTGATGGCGAGGGCGTCGGCGGCGATCCGCAGGTACGGACCCGCGGGGAGGTTGAGCACCCGGACGTTGCCGAGGAGCTGCGCGCGGTTGCCGTTCGCGTCCCAGGTGACGGTGAACCCGCCCGCGATGGCGGCGACGGCCACGCCCTGACCGGTGAGGGTCTCCAGGGCGCTCTCGACCTGCGCGGCGGTGGCCGCCACGGCCAGGGCCGCGGTGATCTCGCCGGCCTCGATGCGGCCGTTGCCGTTCTTGTCGTAGGCCAGCGTGTAGGAGCCCGTGGTGGCGGTGACGAGGAGGCGCTGCACCTCGCGCACGCTCGCGGTGCCCTGGGTGTCGGTGACCGCGTCGAGGCCGGCGAACGCGACGATCTCGGCCACGGGGACGCCGAGGTTGTTCACCTGGAGCTTGAGGGTGGCGGTGATCGACACCGGCAGGCCCTCGAGCGCCACGGTGCCCTCGACCTCACCGGCGATGCCGCCGGCGGTGAGGATGACGGCGCCCGAGCCGTTCGACAGGCGCACCCCGCGCCCGGAGTCACCGAGGAAGAGGTTGACGTCGGTGAACGCCACCCGCACGACCTTGGTGCCGTTCGACGTCGTCCGCTGCTCGAACACGACCCGCGCGGTGAGCGACTGGCCCTTGATCGTCACGGCCACGGGGGCGCCGACCCCCACGGTGACCCGCAGGTACGGGCCGGCCGGGGCGACGAGCGGGACGGCGGTGCCGTCGACGTCGACGGAGGTGTTGATCAGGCGGGTCGTCGTGTTGATGACGAGCTCGGCGGTCGCGTCGGCGACGGTGATGTCACTGGCCAGCGACGGGGCGAGGGTGAGGGTGACCGCGATCTTCGCGGCGACGCCGCCGGCGGTCGCGCCCTGCGGCGGCACGATCATGATGGCGCCGCTCGTGATGCCCACGGTGACGAAGGTCGTCGTGCCGTTGCCCAGCGCCAGGGAGACGTTCTTCAGGCCCACGGTGACCACGCCGGTCGCGGCGTTCTTCTTGAAGGTGAACGAGCCGGTGAGGCGCTGCCCCGCGACCTCGAGGGCGACGCCGGTCCCGGAGACGAGGACGCCGCGCTCGACAGTCACCGTGACGTCGTCGGTGGTCTCGGGGGTGGTCAGCCCGGCGATCTGCAGCGGCTGGTTGGTCAGCGTGGTGTTGAGGCGCACGTCGAAGGTGCCGGAGAAGAGGACTCCGGGGACGTCGACCGCGACGTCGGCGACGATGCGGCCGACGACGCCGCCCTTGACGCCGGCGGTCGCGCCGATGACCTTCAGCACGCCGGAGCCGTTGCTGACGACGACGACGTCGCGCTCGGGGGAGCCGAGGCGCAGGCCGAGGTTGCTGACGGCGACGGTCAGGTCGCGGACCTCGACGGTCGGGATGGAGCCGTCGGTCGCCAGGCGGGTGCGGCTCTCGACCCGCAGGTCGGCGCTGAAGCGCTGGCCGCCGATGTCGATGCTCAGCCCGGTGAGTGAGGCGGCGACGTACGGGCCGGCCGGCAGGGCGAGGGTCAGGGTCTGGCCGTCGACGACGAACTGCTCGTCGACCGCCACCGGCATGACCTTGCCGTTCACGGTGCGGCGCAGCTGGTTGACCTCGACGACCACGGTGGCGGTCACCGGGGTGATGCCCTCGCCGAGGTAGAGGGTCGACGGTGCGGTGACCCGGCCGGCGAGCCCCTGCGGGGTGACGAGGAAGAGCGCGGTGCCGCCGGCGACGCGCAGGCCGATCTCGTCACCGTCGGAGTCCGTCCCCGTGCCGGGGGCTCCGAGGAACAGCCCGACGTTGGTGGCCGCGATCTTGAGGATCTTGACGTCGTCGGTGGTGTTGAGGACGCGGTCGGTGCCGGCGCTGGCGACCTGCTCGACCAGGAAGGTGCCGGAGATGGACTGCCCGGCGATGGTGAGGCTGGTCGTCAGGGTGACCCGCAGGAAGCGGCCGGCCGGCAGGTCGATGCCGAGCCCGGCGTCGACGGCGCGGGTGGGCATCGTGTTGAGCTCGAGCCTCACGGTGGTCGTGCCGAGGGTGAACGGCAGGCGGCCCAGCGTGGCGGTGTCGAGGGTGACGGTGACCCGGCCGGCCATCCCGGTGGGCGTGGCGAGGAACGCGCCGTCGGTCACCGTGAGGAGGAAGCCCGCGTCGTCACCGGTCGAGGTGGTGCCCTTGTCGTCGCCGAGGAACAGCGACGCGACCGGGATGCGGACCCGCACCGTGCGAGCGGTGCCCGTGGTGACCTGCTCGAACCAGAACGTCCCGGCGAGGGTCTGGCCGGCCACGGTGAGCCGCAGGTTCTCGCCACCGATGGCGACACGCACCGGGCCGCCGGTCGGCACGACCACCGTCTGGCCGCCGACGACCACCGAGACGGTGCTCGCGGCCGCGGCGACGGTGTTGACCTCGAGGCGGACCGTGCCGGTGAGGCTGACCTGCGGGATGGAGACGACGACGGTGCCGCTGAGGCTGCCGGAGACGGCGCCGCCGCGCAGGACGAACGCGCCACGGCCGTCCTCGAGGCGGACCAGTTCGGTGGTCCCGTCCCCGAGGGCGAGGCGGACGCCCGAGAACGCGATGACCGTGGTGGCCGAGACGCCGGTGCCCGACTGCTCGAGGGCGATGTTGCCGGTGAGGGTCTGGCCCGCGACGGTCAGCGAGACCCCGTCGCCCGAGACCCGCAGGTACGGACCGGCCGGCAGCACCATCGAGACGGTGGCGCCGTCGAAGGTGACGCTCTCGCGGACCTCGCGCGACGTGCGGTTGATCGCCAGGCCGAAGGTGCCGGTGAGGGCGACGCCGGCGGGGAGGGTGCCGGGCCGCAGGTCGAGGGTGCCGCTCACCGTGCCGGCGAGGCCGTCAGGGGCGAGGACGAGGACGCCGTTGACGCCGGTGAGGACCGGCAGCGTCTGCATCGAGGGGATGGTGAAGGTGCCGCCGGAGACCGCGATGACGGTGGTGCGGGCGCCGCCGGCGCCGGAGGAGGTCCGGATGCTCACGGAGGCCGAGAGGACGGGACCGCCCGTGCCGAAGGTGATGGTCAGCGGGTCGGCGACGACCTGGACGTACGGACCGGCGGGCACGCGGTAGGTGCCGGAGCCGTCGGGGACCACCACGGCCGCGGTGCCGGTGTTGACGACGAGGCGGAAGGTGCCGCCGAGCGTGAGGCCAGCGCCGAAGCTCAGATCGGTGACGACGGTGAGGCGGGCGGCGAGCCCGCCGGGGCCCACGACCATCGCGCCGGACAGCGTCACGGTGCCGAGGCCCGCGCCGAGGTCGAGGGTCATCGAGGTGACGGCGACGGTGACGACGCGCGCGCCGCCGGCCTGGGTCTGCTGGGTGATGCTGATGTCGCCGACGAGCGAGAGGTCGCCGACCGTGATCGTCACGGGGTTGCCGGTGACCTTGAGGTACGGCCCGGCTGGCAGGGTGATCGAGATGACGCCGATCTCGGTGGCGGTCGGGAACGACGCGGCGAGCGGGCCGCTGCCCTTCGCGGCACGCCACTGGGCGGGGCCGGTGCCGTCGATCGTCACGAGGTCGGTCGTGGTGCCGGTGTCGAGGCGGCCCGCGCCCACGGCGGTGACGGTCCCGGTGGCCACGCTGACCACGGCCGAGAAGCCGCTCCAGGTGCCACCCGGGTTGAGGGCGACGTCGACGCCGCTGCCGGTGGTGCGGACGAGGTCGAGGGTGCCGTTGCCGTCGACGTCGACGAGGACCGCGGAGGTCGTTCCCGAGGTGCCGGGGACCGCGCCCGCGGCGAAGGTGCCGTTGCCCGCGCCGAGGAGGAGCGCGTCGGCCACGCCGGAGGCGCCGGACCCGACGAAGAGGTCGAGCTTGCCGTCGCCGTTGACGTCGCCCAGGGCGAGCACCTGGGTGGCGGTCCACGTGCCCGTGACGGCGGAGCCGACGCCCACGCCGGACCAGAGCCCGGTGGCCGAGTCGGTGCCGAGGTTCGAGTACAGCGTGAGCGTGGTGCCCGACCTCACGAGGACGTCGGCGCCGGTGGTGCCGTCGACGGCGCCGATGACGATGGCGCGGGCGGCGGTCCCGAGGGAGACCCCGGTCTGCGCGGTGAACAGGCCGGCGCCGTCGTTGCGGAAGAGCAGCGTCGCGGCGGCGGTGCCGACGAGCAGCTCGGCCCGGTTGTCGCCGTCGAGGTCGCCGAGGGCCAGGGCGGTGACCGCCGTGCCGTCGGCGAGGAGGATCGCGGGGATCGCGTCGAAGGGGTCGCCGCTGCCGTCGTTGAGGTAGAGGAAGACGCCGTCGGAGGTGCCGACCACGACGTCGGACCGGCCGTCGCCGTTGACGTCGCCCACGACGAGGGAGGTGGTCGTCACCGGCTGCTCGCCGAACGCCACCGAGTCGGTGACGCCGCCGTCGGCCAGCGGGCGCGTGTTGATGGCGAGGGTGAGCACGGCGTCGAGACCGACACCGGGGACGTTCATCCGGACCCGACCGGACAGGGTGCCGGCGAGCCCGCCGGTCTTGCCGGGGGAGGCGCCGGTGATGACGAGGAGGCCGACGCCCTCGGAGAGGGTCACGACGTCGGTGGTCCCGTCGCCGAAGGCCGCGGTGACGTTGCGCAGCCCGACCCGGACCACGGAGGCGCTGCCGCTGACCGCCTTCTCGAGGACGATGTCGCCGGTGATCCGCTGACCGCCGATGACGATGCGGATGCCGGTGCCCTCGACCCGCAGGTACGGCCCGGCCGGGAGGACGAGCGAGGTGCTGACACCGTCGACGACGACCGTCTCGTTCACGGCGCGGGTCCCGGTGTTCACCGCGACGGTCAGCCCGGCCGTCTCGATGACGGCGCCGGGGACGATGACGGTGAGGCCACCGGTGACCCGGCCGGCCATGCCGGTGGGGGAGATGACGAAGAGGGCGGACGCGTTGCGGACCTGGACGCCGCCCGTCGCCGTGCCGAGGTCGATGTCGACGCCCGACGCGAAGATGCGGGTCGTCCTCGGCGGTGCGGTGCCGGCGGGGGCGGTCGGGCTGACGGCCCCGGTGACCTGCTCGAACACGAACACGCCGCTGACGGACTGGCCGGCGATGGTGACGTTCGCCTTGCTGGTCGCGGTGCCGATCTGGAGCCTCAGCGAGCCGGCGGCGATCGTGTAGCCGGAGACGGTCTGCGTGGTCGTCGTCGTGTTGAGCAGGAGGCGCGAGGCGCCGCTCGACACCGAGACGCCGGGCGCGTTGACCGCGACGACGAGGCCGTCGAGGGCGACGACGATGCCGGCCGCCGCGCCACCTGCGGTCCCGGTGCCGAGGACGATCGTGCCGGTCGCGACGCCAATCGTCACGGGCGCCAGGCCGCCGGCGGGTGCCGTGCCGAGGGCGAGCGAGACGGTCGTGAGCGTCACGGTGATGTTGCCGTTGCTGCCCTTGGTGAAGGAGAAGCCGCCCTTCAGCTCCACCCCGTTGACGGCGAAGGTGAGGTCGGTGGCGGCGACCGACAGGTACGGCACGGTGGCCGACGAGGCCCCGGGGATGGACCCCTGCGCGGTGGTCGACTCGTTGTACTGCACGGAGATGGTGCCGGAGAGGGTCAGTCCGGGGATCCCGACGAGGCGCACCGTGCCGGTCACCGACAGGACGCGCTTGCTGGTCTCGACGGTGCTGGCCGACCCGCTGAGGCCCTCGATGACGAGGCCGATGGCGGAGGTGTTGATCGTGCCGTCGTCGTTCTTGTACGGGCCCTTGCCGACGAACAGGACCACGTCGGTGAAGGTCACCGAGCCGGAGGCGAAGTCGACGGTGCCGTGGATCTCGACGAAGTCGCCGATCCGCACCGTCCCCGAGCCGGAGACCTGGATCCACGGAGCGGCGGCCGTTCCGACCTGGCCGGCGCCGAAGACGATCGCGATGGACGCCCCGCCGACCTCGACGGTCTCGTCGACGGTGCCGCCGGTGGAGTTGTACCGCACCCCGACGGTGATGCCGCCGCTGAAGAGTCCGGCGGTCGCGCTGACCGACCCGGAGAACGTGCCCGCGACGCCGCTGCCGGCGACGACGAACGCACCCTGGCCGTTGGTGATCGACAGGGCCGCGTCGCCCGGGTTCGAGCCCGAGCCGGTGCTCGGCTTGAGGCTGACGGTGACGTTGGCCAGACCGATGCGGGTGACCGGGGTGGGCTGGGCCAGGCGCACCGAGAGGGACGAACCGCCCACGAGGAGGTCGGCGTCGGCATCCGCGTTGATGCGGACGAGGGTGACGACGTCGCTCGGGACCGCGGCCACGACCGTGCCGGCGCCGAAGCCCTTCCAGTCGGCGCCCGAGCCGCCCCGGTTGAGGAAGAGCAGCGTGGCCGTGGTGGTGCCGAGCAGGAGGTCGGCGTCGCCGTCGCCGTCGACGTCGGCGAGGACGACCGAGCGGCCGGTCGTGGTGGCCGGGGAGGCGTTGACCGCGGTGCCGGCGCCGAGGCCGTTCCACGTCGTGCCCGAGAACTTCTGGTTGAGGTGGACCACGGCGGGGCCGCCGTCGACCGCCACGACGAGGTCGCGGAACCCGTCGCCGTTGAGGTCCGCGGCGGCCGCGCCCCGGGCGGCGGCGGTGTTCGCCACCGTGGTCGCGGCGGCGAGGCCGAGCCACGTCGTGCCGGCCGCGTTGAGGCCCAGGTTGCGGTAGATCTGGTGGGCGGCGCCGGTGTTGACCGCGACGACGTCGAGCGCACCGTCGTTGGTCAGGTCGACGACGAGCACGGCGCGCGTCGCGGTGTCGGTGCCCAGGCTGGTCGAGGCCGTGGTCTCGATCCCGTTCCACACGCCCGCGGTCGTCTTCCCGAGGTTGGCGAAGACCCTGGTCGTGGCGCCGCTGCCGGTGGCGCCCACGACGACGTCGGCGAAGCCGTCGCCGGTGACGTCGCCCACGGCCACGGAGGTGGCGGTCCCGGTTGTGGTGAGGGTGGTCGTCGTCGCGGCGAAGGTGACGGTGGCCGCGGCGACGGTCGGCGTCGTCGTGGCGGCGGTCCCGCCGGTGACGAGGTGGACGAGCGTCGAGCCGGCCTGCGTGACGACGACGTCGAGGCGCCCGTCGCGGTCGAGGTCGGCGAGGGCGACGGCCACGGCGGCGCCGGCCCACGTCCGCGCCGCGGCGGCCTGGAAGGCGCCCGGTCCGGTGCCGAGGAAGAGCGAGGTGCCGCCGGTGGTCCCGAGGAGGAGGTCGAGCGCGCCGTCGCCGTTGACGTCGCCGGTGGCGATGCCGGTGACCGAGGTCGCGGTCGGCAGCCCGCCGCCGGCGGGGATGCCGCCGTAGCCGGGGCGCGTGCTCTGGGCGACGACGAAGTCACCGCCGAACGAGGCCGGGCCCACGGTGAGGCTGCCGCTCACCGCGACCTGGAAGGCCGGGCCGGCGGGGGCGACGAGGTGGATCGAGGTCGTGGTCGTGCCACCCGGGAGGGTGACCGAGAAGGTCCGGTCGACCGCGGTCGAGCCGGTGTTCACCTGGAGGGCGACGGTCCCGCTGAGCGTGATCGACGAGCCGAGGTTGAACACGTACGGGTTGGCGACCGTCCCGGCCCCGAGCGACCCGGAGAAGGTCGCTGCGACACCCGAGGAGGTGATGAGCAGCGCGCCCTTCCAGTCGTGGACGGCGAGGACGTTGACGGCGGAGCCGAAGGAGAGGGTGAGGCCGGCGACGGCGATGCTCACCTCGGGGGTGGTTCCCGTGCGGCGCTCGATGACGACGCTGCCGCTGAGCGTCTGCCCGGCGACGACGAGCGTCACGCCGGTCGCGACGACCCGGAAGCCGGGCACCAGGGTGACGCTGGGGCTGGTGAGCGTCTGGTCGGCGGTCGTGGTGTTGAACTGCACGAGGAAGGTGCCGGACAGGGTGACCGACGGGACGTCGAGCTGCACCGTGGCGGCGACCTGGCCGTACATCCCGGCCGCGGTGAGGACGAGCGTGCCGTTGACCCCGGTGAGGGTGACGAGCGGCGCCGCGGCGCTGCCGAGGGCGATCCGGCCGTCGGCGACGGTCACGGTGAGCGTGGTGCCGACCTTGGTCACCGTGATGTCGGCGCCGAGCGCCAGCCCGTCGCCGAGCTCGACGACGACGTCGACCCCACGCACCCGGAGCAGCGGCGTGGTGGTGCTCGCGGCGCCCGGCAGCTCGAGCTGGCGGACCAGCCCGCCGACGGTGAAGCTCTCGTCGACCGCGGTCGTCGAGGTGTTGATCTCGACCACGAAGGTGCCGGACAGGCGCACACCCGGGATGTTGCGCAGGGCGACGGTGCCGCTGAGCGAGGCCGCGATGCCCGTGCCGTTGGTGACGACGAGGGCCTCGCCGCCGGTCAGCGTGAGGACGGTACGCGTGCCGTCGCCGATCGCGAGCTCGACGTCGGTCGCCGCGATCTTGACGAAGGTGGTGTCGAGGTTGACCCCGGTGCCGCCGACGAGCCCGTCGGCGCCGAGGGAGAGCGTGCGCTCCACCGACACGTCGCCGCGCAGGGTCTGGCCGCCCACCTCGAGGACGATGCCCGTCCCGGCGAGGCGGACGTACGGCCCGGCGGGCAGGTCCACCGACACCGAGGAGGTGCCGACCTGCAGGCTCTCCGCGACGGCGGTGCCCGTGGTGTTGACCCCGAGCTCGAAGGCACCGGTGAGCCGCAGCGCGCCGCCGAGGTCGAGGACGAGGCTGCCGCCGAACGACCCGGCGAGGCCGGTGGGCGTGATGACGAGGAGGCCGCTGCCGCCGACGAGCGCGACCTTCGGGGCGAGCTCGGTGCCGAGGAGGACGACCGAGGCGTTGGCCAGGCCGACCCGGACGACCTTCGCGCCAGTGGCCGTGGTCACCTGCTCGACGACGACATCCGCCTTGAGCACCTGGCCGATGACGCTGAGCCGCAGGTTCGTCGCGGCGACCCGAAGGTAGGGGCCGGCCGGGAGGGTGCGGTCGGTGAGGGCCACGGAGGCACCGGTGGTGTTGACGGCGATGTCGACGGTGCCGGTGGCCGAGACGTCGGGGACGTTGAGGGCGATGGTGGCGGAGACGTGCCCGGCGAGCCCGGCGGAGGTGAGGAGGAGGTCGGCGGTGCCGGTCTGGGTCAGTGAGACGACGGGGGCGACAGACGTGCCACCGAGGCGCAGCGTGATCCCCGTAGCCCGGATCCGCACGACCGGCGCGCCCGCGGCATCCGTGGTGCGAGTGATGACGACGTCCCCGGTGAGGGTCTGGCCCAGGACGCTGAGGGTGATCCCGGTGCCGGTGACCCGCAGGTACGGCCCGGTCGGCAGGGCGAGGACCACCGGGGCGCCGGTGCCGACCGTGAAGGTCTCGTCGACCACGGCGGCGGTCGTGTTGATCTCGACGGTGAGGGTGCCGGCCAGCGACACCTGCGGGACGGTGACGGCGACGGTGCCGGTGATCCGGCCGGCGAGGCCGGTCGGGCCGAGGAGCAGCACGGCCGAGCCGTTGGTGACGGTGAGGACCGGGGTGGTGCCGCCGAGCGCGAGGGAGACGTTCGTCATCGCGAGGCGGACGGTCTGGGTGTCGGCCGCCGGGCCGCTGCCACCTGGGAGGCCGTCGCTGCCGTAGGAGGTGGAGCGCTCGACGACGAGGTCGCCGCGCAGGCTCTGGCCGAGGACGGTGAGCACCATGCCGGTGCCCTCGAAGCGCAGGTACGGGCCGGCCTTGACGTCGAGCGCGACCGGGGTGCCCGCGACGTCGATGCTCGCGGTGACGGCGGCGGAGGTCGTGTTGACCGCGAGGGTCAGCGCGCCGCTGAGGGAGGTCCCGGCGGGGAGCGTGACGACGAGCGTCCCGGAGACCCGTCCGGCCACGCCGGCGGTGGTGACGAGGAACAGGCCGCTGCCGCCGGTGATTCGGACCCCGTTGCCGCCCGCGCCGATGGTGAGGTCGACCCGGTTGAGGGCGATGGTCGTCACCGGGGCGCCGGCGACCGTGGCGCGCTCGACCACGACGTCGGCGGTCAGGGACTGGCCCTGGACGGTGACGGTGAGGCCGGTGCCCTCGACCCGCAGGTACGGGCCCGCGGGGAGGTCGAGGACGAGGGTGGTGCCGCCGACGTCGACGGTGGTGGAGACGGCCGTGGCGGTGGAGTTCACCGAGAGGGTGAGGCCGGTGCCGAGCTCGATGCCGGGGACGGTGACCCGGATCTGGGCGGAGAGCCGACCGGCCACCCCGGCCGGGGTGAGGAGCAGGATGCCGGTGCCCGCGGTGACGGCGACGGTGCTGCCGAGCGAGACGGTGACGCCGGTGGCCGCCACGACGACGTCGTCGCCGCGCTTGCTGAACGAGAAGGTGCCGGTGAGCGACTGGCCGCCGAACGCCATCGTGGCGCCGGTGGCGACGAGCTCGACCACCGGGGCGGCGGTCGTGAACGTCACGGCGACGGGGCTCGCGCCGCCGGGCATCTCGAGCGACTCGTTGATGACCAGGCCGGTCGTGTTGACCCGGGCCGCCACGGTGCCGGTGAGGGTGACGCCCGGGACGCCGATGATGCTGACCGTGCCGGAGGCGCTCAGCGCCCACGTCGACCCGATCTTGACGAGCCCGATGCGTCCGTTGGTGAGGAGGACGCCGACGGCGAGGGGGTTGGTCTCGCCGGTGGAGAGCTTGGCGGGGCCGCGGCCGAGGAAGATCGTCAGGCCGTCGCCCGCGAAGACCTGCGCGGCCTGGCCGTTGACGGTCGTGTCGCTGAAGCTGATGCTGCCCTCGATGGACAGCACGTCGGCGATGGTCAGCGTGAGGTTGCTGAGCGAGACCTCGAAGACGTTGCCCGTCGCGAACTTCACCGACAGGGTGCGCCCGCCGACGTCGATGGAGGTGTCGACCGCGCCGGTCGTCGTGTTGACGCGCAGGAGGATGTCGGCCCCGGCGCCCACCGGACCGGCGGCGATGGTGACCTTGCCGGTGAGGTAGCCCGCGACGCCTCCGGTGAGGAGGACGAACGCGCCCTCACCGTCGACGAGCCTGGCGCCGTCGTCCCCGACGGTGACGTCCACCGACACGTCGGTGGCCGCGACGACGGTGACCCTCGACCCGTCGCCGGCGGTGCCCTGGCGCATCGCGAAGCTGCCGGCGAGCTCGGGGCCGGTGGCACCCAGCTTCAGCACGGCGCCGAGGAGGGCGACGCTGACGTAGGGCCCGGCGGGCAGCGCCATCGCGACGGTGGTGGTCCCGACGGTCACGGTCTGCGACACCGCGGTGCGCCCGGTGTTGACCTCGACCTTGATGGAGGTCGCGGTGAGGGTGATGCCGCCGCCGAGGGAGAGGCTGAACGTCTGGACGTCGAGCGAGCCGGCGACCCCGCCCGGGCCGATGACGAGGATGCCGGTGGCCGCGCCGATGGCGAGGATCGTCGTGGAGCCGGTGGTGAGGGTGAGCAGGTTGGTGGGGTCGGCGACGGTGTTGACGACCGCGACGGTGACGACGGACTGGCCGGTGGCGGTGGTCGTCTGCTCGATGACGACGTCGCCGTGCAGCGTCTGGCCGGCGAGGAGGAGGTCGACCCCGGTGGCCGCGACGCGCACGTGGCGGGTGGCGGCGCGGGTGTCGAGGTCGACGGTCACGGTCGCCGTGAGCGAGACCGACGGGACCGTGAACGCAACGGTGCCGGTGAAGGTGCCGTGGACGCCCGCGGCCTCCACCGTGAGGTCGGCGCTCGCGCCGGTGACGGTGGCGAGCCCGTTGCCGAGGTCGAGCGAGGCGTTGGTGACGACCAGGTGGGTGTCGGTCCCGGTGCGCTCGACCACGAGGTCACCGGTCAGCCGCTGGCCGGCGACGGTGAGGACGAGGCCGGTGCCCTGGAAGCGCAGGTAGCCGGCGGAGGTCGCCGCGGCGGGGAGGGCGATGGTCACCTCGGTGCCGCCCACCGTGACGACCCGGTTGACGACCGAGGTCGTCCCGTTGAAGCGCAGGTCGAGGGTGCCCGTGAGGCTGACGCCCGGCACGGTGACCGCGACGACGCCGGTGATGCGTGCAGCCGTGCCGGTGCTGCCGAGGACGATGACGCCGCTGCCGTCGGTGACCGACACCACGCTCTGGCCGCCGGCCGTGATGGCGAGGACGAGGTTCGTGGCGGCGGCGACGACCACGCTCTGGCCGGCGTCGTCGGTGGTCCGCTCGAGGGCGAGGTCGGCCCGCAGCGTCTGGCCGCCCACGGTGAGCGCGGCACCGACGACCTCGACCCGCAGGTACGGTCCGGCAGGCAGGCCGAGCGCCGCGGTGGTGGAGGTGTTCACGGCCACCGACACCGAGCCCAGGCTCAGCCCGGGGACCGCGAGGGTGTCGACGGTGGCGGAGATGCGACCGGCGATCCCGCGCGCCCCGAGGACGAGGGCGCCTTCGACGTCCGTGAGCCGGACGATGACCGTGACGCCGGCGGTGAGCTCGATGGTCGCGCCGCTGACGGTGACGGTGGTGACCGGGCTGCCGTCGACGACGAGGCGCTCGACGTCGACCGTCGCGCCGGTGATCGACTGGCCGGCGACGACGAGGGAGACGTTGCTGGCGGTGAGGCGCAGGTACGGGCCGGCGGCGAGGGTCGTGGTGCCGCCACCGGCGAGGGTGAAGACCGGGGTGCCGGTCGTCGTGTTGACGACGAGGCGCAGGTTCGTGCTGAGCGAGACGCCCGGGACGAGGAGGGCGACCGTGCCCTCGATGAGGGCGGAGGCGCCGCCGGCGCCGAGGCGGATCTCGCCGGAGCCGGTGAGCGAGAGCACGTCGGTGGCGCCGTCGCGCAGCCGCAGGTCGACGTTGGAGGCGGCGACCGTCATCCCCGTGGACGTCTTGGTGAACACCAGGTCGGCGGAGAACGACTGCCCGGCCACAGCGACGGTGACGCCGACCCCGGCGACCGAGACGTAGGGGGTGGTCCCGACGGCGACCTCGTTGGAGGAGCTCTTGAAGTCGAGGACGACCGTGCTGCCGTCGGCGAACGCGATGGTCTGGGCGACCGTCGAGGTCGACTCGTTGACGCGGGCGCGGATCGTGCCGGAGATCGTGACGCCCGGGACGCCGATGAGCTCGACCTGCCCGGTGACCTCGAGGGCGACCTTGCCGCTGCTGTCCTTCCACAGGCCGACCGTGGCGTCGGTGATGAGGAGGCCGCGGGCGAGCGGGTTGCGGTGGCCGTCGGCGGTGAAGGCGGGGCCGTCGCCGACGAAGACGGTGAGGTTGCGGCCGGCGAAGGAGTCCGGCGTGACCTCGAAGTCACCCTCGATGGTGACGACGCCGCCGATGGTGATCGAGCCGCCGGAGACCGAGAGGCTGAAGACGTCCGCGGTCGAGGTGAAGCTGACGGGCAGGTCCTCGTCGCCGACGCGCACGACGGTGTCGACGGCCTGGCCGGTGGTGTTGACCCGCAGCAGGACGTTGGCGCCGCCGGTGAAGCCCGGGATCGTGGCGGACAGGGTGCCGGTGACGAACCCGGCGATGCCCGTGGAGCGGATGACGAGGACGCCCGTCGCGTTGGTCACCGACCCGCCGGCCGTGATGGTGGCCGACCCGCCGCGCAGGACGATGACGGTCTCGACCGCGCCGCCCGGAGCCTGCGAGCGCTGGATGGCGACCGTGCCCGAGAGGCTTCCGGCGCCGGCGACGGTGATGGTGGTGGTCAGTTCGACCCGGACGTACGGGCCGGCCGGGAGGGTGCGGCTGGCGACGACCACGGTGTCGGGGCGGGTGTTGACGTCGACGCTCACGGACGTCGTGCCCAGGCCCAGGGCGGTGAGGGCGGTGCCGAAGGTGGCGGTGAGGGCGAGGGTGCCGGCGACACCGTCCGGGGCGATGGTGAGGGCGCCCCCGCCGGTGACGGTGGCGACGCCCCCGATGGAGGCGGTGACGTTGGCCAGGGTGGCGGTGACGACCGAGGCGCCCGCGGGGCCGGTCCGCGTGAGGGTGACGTCGGCGGTGATGGCCTGCCCGGCGATGGTGAGGGTGAGTCCCAGGCCGGCGATCCGCACGTAGGGGGCGGTCGCGTCGGTGTCGATCTGCGCCGAGACGGGGCCGGTGAGCGAGACCCCGGCGACCCCGAACGCGACGGTCCCGGTGAAGGAGCCGGCCACGCCGGCGGCGGTGACGGTGAGGCTGGCGCTCGCGCCGGTGATCGAGACCAGGCCACCGCCGAGGACGAGCGAGGCGTGGGCGACCGTGACGGTGAAGGAGGACGCGGTGCGGGTGACGGTGAGGTCACCGGTCAGCCGCTGGCCCAGGACGGTGAGCTCCACGCCGAGGCCCGCGACCTCGAGGCGGGACGCCGCGGTGTTGACCTCGACGTGGAGAGAACCGGTGAGGGAGACGCCCGGGATGGTGGCGACGACCGTGCCGCCGAGGGAGCCCGAGACGGCGTTGCCGACGAGGGCGAGGGTGCCGGCCCCGTTGACGAGGCGGAAGCCGGTGCCGCCGACGCCGAGGACGAGGGAGGCGCGGGCGAGGGTGACGGTGACCCCGGCGGAGGAGGACTCGACGGTGAGGTCGGCGGTGAGGGTCTGGCCGGAGACAGTGAGGCGGGCGGCATCGAGGGCGACCCGGACGAAGGGGCCGGCGGGCAGGCCGTCGACGGCGCTGCCGGTGGTGTTGACGGCGATCGAGACGCCGCCGCTGAGGCTGAACGCGGTCGTGGAGGTGGCGACGTTGACGGTGGCCCGCAGGCGCCCCGCGACCCCGGCGGAGGTCAGCGTGAGGTCGCCCGCGACGCCCTCGAGGACGAGGGTGCCGGGACCGACGCTGAGCATCCCGCCGGAGAGGGTGATCCGGGTGCGGGCGGTGGCGCCGCTGCCGGAGCGCTCGAGGGTGAGGTCGCCGGAGAAGGACTGGCCGCCCACGGTCAGCGCCGCGCCGGTCGCCGACAGGCGCAGGTACGGACCGGCCGGGAGCCCGCCGGTGATGCCGCCGAACTCCGGCACGACGACGCCGGTCGTGTTGACGTCCAGGGCGAAGGTGCCGGTGGTGAGGGTGGCGCCGACGCCGGGGGCGTCGAGGGTGACGTCGCCGGTGACCCGCCCGGCCACGCCGGTCGAGCCGACCCGCAGCGTCGCGGTGCCGTCGGTGAGCGAGGCCACGGGGGCGCTCGCCCCGGCCGGGACCACGAGGAAGGCGACGTCCTGGGCCGTGACGTCGAAGCCGGCCGCGGTCTTGGTGAAGGAGAAGGAGCCGGACAGGCTCTGGCCGAGGGCGGTGAGGGCCAGGGCGCCGCTGATGGCGGTGAACGGCGTCCCGGCCGAGCCCTCCTCACCGGCGACGAACGCGACGACGACGTCGGGGCCACCGGGCACGACGATCGTCTGCGAGAACGCCGGGGTCAGCTGGTTGACGCGGACGGCCAGGGTGCCCGAGAGCGCGATGCCGGAGACGCCGACGAGGGCCACCGTCCCCGAGGCCGACAGGGCGTAGGTGTACGGGCCGGAGCCCTCGCGGACCAGGCCGAGCGTGGCGCCGGTGACGAGGAGGCCGCGGGCCAGCGGGTTGAGGCTGCCGTCGGCGAGCCAGGCCGGGCCGACCCCGACGAACAGGCTCAGGCCCCGCCCGCCGAAGACGAGGCGGCTGCCGACGGTGGTGAAGGTGATGTCGCCCTTGACCGTGACGACCCCCGCGATGTCGAGGACGGCCCCGGTGAGCGAGAGGGCGAACAGGCCGGCCTCGGCATCGGTGAAGGAGAGCTCGAGGGCCTGGCCGTCGAGGACGAGGGACTGCTCGACCGCACCCGGCGTGGTGTTGACGCGCAGCAGCACGTCGCCCGTGAACCCGGAGGCACCCGTCCCGGCGCGCCCCGAGACCACGGCGGCGACCTTGGTGCCCTGGAGGACGAGGAGGCCGGACCCGGCGGTGAGCAACTGGCTCCCGGCCGCGGTCGCGGTGATGCCGGAGAGGCCGAGGACGACGACCGGGGTGCCACCGGTGCCGGTCTGCCGCTCGAAGGAGACCGCGCCGGCGAGCGTCTGCCCGGTGCCCACGGTGAGGGTGAGCCCGGTGGCGACGACCCGGACGAAGGGGCCGGCCGGCAGGCCGAGCGCCGCGGTGCTGCGGGTGTTGACGGCCAGGGAGACGGCGGCGGCGGAGAGGGAGACGAGGGTGCCGATGCCCGATCCGGTGGTCGCCGTAGCGGTGAGGGTGCCGGCGACACCGAGGGCGTCGACGACGAGGGAGCCGGTGCCGCCCGACACGACGAGCACGTCGCCGCCGCCGGCCGCGAGGGTCAGGCCCAGGCCGGTCGCGGCGAGGGACAGCGTGCCGCCCGACCGCTGGACGGTGAGGGTCGTGGCGGTGAGCGACTGGCCCGCGAGGACCAGGGTCGTCGCGTCGGTGGTGGTGGCCACGAGGCCGCCGGCCGCGACCGGGGTCGAGCCGAGGGTGACCGAGCCACCGGTGCTGTTGGAGGTGACGGTCCATCCAGTGCCGGAGGCGGTGACGCCCGGGACCCCGGTGAGGGCGACGCTGCCGCCGGCCACGCGGAAGGCGACCTGGCGGTCCTCCTGCACGAGCAGGTCGAGGGAGGTCGCGGTGACGGCCAGGGCCGGGCCGCCGGGGACGGCGAGGCCGGCGGTGACCGTGGTCGCGGTGAGCTGGAGGTCGTCATCCACCTGGGCCAGCGTGGCGCTCGCGGCCCGCAGGGTGAGGGCGTCGCCGAGGGTGAGGACGAGGTCGCTCAGGGTGAGGGTCAGGCTGCCGGCGTCGAGGGCCTGGTTGTTCACGGCGTAGGTGCCGGTGAGGCTGGCGCTGCCGCCCACCGGGGTCGTGCCGTCGACGAAGCCGAGGGTGATCCGCCCGCTGAGGCTGACGTTCACGGTGTACGACGGGGACGTGCCCGTGATGCCGCTGAAGGTCACCGTGGGGGAGGAGAGGACGAAGACGCCGAGGTCGAGGTCGGGCAGCACCTCGGTGCGCGGTCCGGAGAGGGCGTCGGCGAGGTAGGACTGGAGCAGCGGGATGATCAGCCCGGCGATGCCGTCGAGCGGCGACCCGGCGACGAACGGGCTGAAGTGGGGGAGCGCCGCCGAGAGCGAGCCGCGGCCGGTGGAGGTCGGCAGCTGCTCGAGGCCGCCGTCGGGGGCGAGGTACCAGATGGCCGCGCCGGAGCCGCCGTCGACGCCGATGGTGAGGACCGGGGCGGTGCGGAAGTGGGTGATCGCGGCGCCGGTGCGGGCGTCCCACGCGAGCAGGTCGTAGACGAGGGAGACGGTGCGCAGGCCGGGCACGTAGCGCCGCTCGGCCCGGACGGCGACGAACGCGTCGGCGGGCAGCGAGCCGGGGGCGAAGGTGAGGGTGGCGCGGCCCGAGGTCACGGTCCCGCCGGCGAGGGCGGTGACGAGGACGGACCCGGCGGGGGGAGCGGTGCTGGCCTGCGGGGCGCTGCTGCCCGGGAGGCCGGTGGCCTCGACCGGGGCGGTGCTGCCCTGGACGATCGTGGTGGTCGAGCCGCTGCCGGCGGTGACCGGGGCGAGGATCTCGACGGTGGTGGGGCGCTGGACGATGAGGACGGCGGCGGAACCGGTGGGGGCGGTGGAGGTGCTCGTCTCGACGACGGGAGGTCCTCGGCCCGCCTGGAGGAGGAGGTCCTCCTCGGACTGCAGGGTGCCGGCGACCCGCACCTTGCTCGGGAGGATCGCGAGGACGAGGGCGACGGACGGCGCCGGCGTGGAGCCGCCGCCGTTGCCACCGGTGCCGGCGGCGCCGTTGCCGCCGGCGACCGCGAGGAGGTCGACCGGTCCGCCGGCGCGCACGGGCAGCGCGGGGAGGTCGATGGTGGCCGAGCCGCGGGCGATGGTCGCCGCGACCGAGGAGAGGGGGAGCGCCGAGGGGGCGGTGGGGGTGAGGCCCGCGGACCCGTGCAGCCCGGACTGCCCGGCCAGGGTGTCGGCGAGCGCGCGCACCGCGACGAGCGCGGCGAGGGTCGTGGTGCCGGCGGCGGCGAGGCCGGGGGCCCGCGAGCTGGTGCGGGAGTCGCCCGTGGCCGCCATCGAGACGGCCCCGCCGGTGGTCACGGCGCGACCGGACGACGCCGAGACGTCGTGGGTGGCGAGGGTGAGGGCGAGGAGCGAGGCGGCCGAGCTGGCGGTGGCTCCCTGGTCGGCCCGCAGGCGCAGGTCGCCGGGGAGCACGAGGGCGGCGCCGGTGCCGAGCCGTGCCGCGGTGCGCACGGTGCTGAGGACGACCGCGCGCCCGGCGGCCTGGCCGCGGGTGGCGTCGGCGCTGCTGCGGTCGTCGGAGTCGGCGGTGACGGTGAGGTCGTCGGTGCCGGCGAGGCGGGCCCCGTCGCGCAGGCCGGCGAGGGTGTCGCCGTCGACGACGACGACCGCGAGCGAGCCGCCCGGTCCCGCGGTGGCGGTGGACGTCCCGGTGGTCGCCGTCGTGGAGGTGGCGACGAGGGTGAGGCCACCGAGGTCGCCGGTCACGTCGGCGCCGGAGCCGAGCTCGGCAGCGCTCGACCGCGTGCCGAGCCCGACGGCGAGGGCGCCTCCACGACCGCCGTCGGCGTTCGCGCTGGAGCGGTCGGTGAGGTCGGAGGTGACGACGAGCTGTGCGCCCTCGACGTCCACGGCACCGTCGACGGTGGCGCGGGTCACGAGGGTCGGGGCGATGACGGCGACGGCCGCACCGAGGGCGGAGGCGGCGGCGTCGGCCGCGACGGTGGAGGAGTCGGTGGAGCGGGCGCTCACCCGGGCGTCGCCGGCGGCGCGCAGGCTGAGCACCTGTCCGTCGCCGGACGCGAGGATCGCCTCGGTGAGGCTGGTGACCCGGCCCAGGCCGAGGGCGGCGGCAGCGCGCACCGGGCCGTCGGTCCCGCGGGCCGCGCCGGTCAGCGAGATCGGCGGGGTGGTGTTGCTCGAAGCGCCCGCGGCGTTGCCCTCGGAGCTGGCGTACAGGCGACCCGTCGAGGACGCGTCGATGCCGAGGCGGCCGACGCGCAGCCCGGCGAGGGCGGCGCCGTCGACGACGGCCCGGGTGGTGCGGTCGACCGCGGCGGTCGCGGTGCCGGCGCCGGCCCCGGCCCCGGACGCGTCGCCGACCGAGCGGGCGTCGGTGTCGTTGGTCGCGAGGACCGAGAGCACGCCGGCGGCGGTGACGCGCGAGCTGCCGCCGAGGCGGGTCTCGGCGATGCTCGCGAGGACGACGGTCGCCCGCGCCGCGTCGACGGCGGTGGAGCCCTCGCCGCGGGTGCCGACGGCGCTGGCCGAGCCGGTCGCCCTCGACGAGGTGCCGAGGACGACGTCGCCGCTGGAGTCGAGGAGCGAGTCGAGGACGAGGACCCGGGCCGACGAGGCCCCGCGGACGGTGGCGTCGGACCCGGTGGCGGTCCCGGTCGTCGCGGACGTCGCGGTGATCGTGATGTCGCCGCCCTTGAGCGTCGCGCCGGTGACGGTGACGGCCGAGGTGGCCGACGCGTCGGCGCCGCTGCCGGTGGCGGAGGCCTCGAGGGTGATGGCCCCGTCGCCGTCGGCGCCGGTGGTGTCGATGGTGGTGCCGGTGGTGACGACGACCTCGCGGGCCTTGATCACCAGGCCGGTCGAGGTGAGGCGGATCGTCCCGGTGATGACGATCGTGCCGTCGGCCGAGGTGATGGTGATGCGGACCAGCCCGTGGGTCAGCAGGTCGCTCGACGAGTCGCCGGTGACGACGCGCACCGTGCCGGTGTCCTCGTCGTAGGTGACGGTGGCGTCACCGTCACCGTCGAGGTCGAGGTCGGCCTCGTCGTCGGTGCGGACCCAGCGGGGCCCACGGCTCGACGAGGACGTCACCGGGGCGCTCGTGGTCGGCGTCGCGGCGGCGGCCGCCGGGGTCCCCGCGGGGGTCGTGGTGGTGCCCTCGGTCGCGCTGCCCTCGGTGGTCGCCGGGGTGGTGGTCGTGTCGTCCTCGGCCGCGGGGGTGGCGGTCTCGGGGGTGGTGCTGCCGGCCTCGGTCGCCGGGGTCTCCTCGGCGGGGGCGGGCTCGGCCGGGGTCTCCTCGGCCGGGGTCTCGTCGGCGGGGGCCGCGGGGGCCGCGGGGGCCTCCTCGGCCGCGAGCGCGGGAGCCGAGCCGACGCCGCGCTCCTGGCCCGGGGCGAGGGTCTCGTCCATGAGGCCGCCGTCGGTGTGCTCGAGACCGAGCGCGTGGCCGATCTCGTGGCGGACGACGGTGATGAGGCTCATCTGCGACCAGCCCCATCCGGCGGCGTCGGTGTCGATGACGACCGACGAGCCGGACGTCCGCCCGAGGGTGGCGCCCGGCAGGTCCTCGATGCTCGTGGTGATCCCGGAGGTGTCGCCGCCCGCGGCGGTCCACTCGGCCTTGGCGCGGTCGACGGCGTCGGCGAGGTCGGCCTCGCTGAGCGCTCCCTCGGGGCCGACAGGGCTGTCGGGGAGGCTCGCGGCGGTGAGGGCGGCACCGGACGGGCTGGGGGACGGAGTGGGCGTGGGGCTCGTGGTCGGCGTGGGCGTCGGTGTGGGAGTGGGCGTTACGGACGTGCCGCCGCCTCCCGTGACGGTGCCGGTGCCGTTGTCGAGGGGGCACGAGATGGAGGCCGCGGTGCCGTTCTGGCCACCGACGGTCGTGCACTGGCTCGAGGAAAGAGCCTTCGCCAGAGCCTGAAGTGCTTCTTGCAGACGGCGATTCGCCTCGAGCTGGGCTCTGCGCACGGCCTCGGCGCGGCGGGCCTTCTCCTGCAGGGCGCGCAACTGGCGCAGGTTGATCTGCTGGGTGCGGGTCAGGGTGGGGTCCTGCTGGGCGATGAGCCGCTGGCGCACCTGCTCGGCACGCGCCTGCAGGGCCTTGTCGAGCTCGGCCCGGGCGTCGGTGCGGGTGAGGTCGGGGACCACCACGACCACGGCGTCGCGCAGCGGGATCGTCATGGTCCCGTCGGCGGCGGTGGTGGGGGAGCCCGAGGTGCTCGGCGGCTGGTTGGTGACGCCGCGGGAGGGACGCTCGGCGGCCGCGGCGGTGGCCGGGACGGCGAGGGTGGCGACCATCGCGATGACCACGGCGACCACGACGGCCGCAGCCGGCCTGATCCTCCGGCCCCATGAGCGCAGGATGCGCAGTACGGTCGTGAGGAGCCGCGAGGTGCGCGGACGCAGACCAGGGGTCGACGGTTGCCCGCCCACCCCGAGATCTGCCCGCGCTGCGTCCATCAGCCCACTCCTGCGGCAGTGCCGCCCTTGTCGCGCAGGCATCCAGGCGGCCCTGTCGCACCTGAGGCCCCACGCGAAGGCACACGCTAGCCCGGTCGCGACAGGGCTGTCACCACTTTCCGGAGAGGTCCCGGCGTGGCGCCTTGACAAGCGGAGCGAATGCCCCCTTTGTAACTAATGTTTGTCCAACGTTGGGCTCTGAAGGCTCCACCAAAACCGCTGTGCGAGAACTGATTTGGTGCGCGATGGACCGCCCTCGCGCCTGTCCAACGTGTGTCGAACGTCCGAAAAAAATCAGTCCGCGGAGGTCGTCGAACCCTCGTCCGGCCCGGCCGAGGGCCCCGTGTCCTCGAGGCGGGCTTGCAGCCGGTCGCGGACCTCGTCGGGGGAGTAGGCCCGGCGCTCGCGCTCGTTGCGGGCGACGAGGGCTCCGGTGGCGACGACACCGACGGCGCCGGCGAGGCCGACGAGCTTCCAGACACGGTTCCGCGAGGGCATGTCCCAACCCTAGGCGACCTCGCCCGGCAGACTGGGCCCATGGCTCCCCTGGCCCGATCCGGCTCCACCCCAGTTCCGTACGACGAGGCGGTCGCCGCCACCCGCACCGGCGACCTCTGGATCTTCCGCGGCGGCACGGTGGCCGACCGCGTCATCCAGGCGGCGAGCAACGCCCCGGTCAACCACGTGGGGATGGCCGTCGTCCTCGACGACCTGCCCCCACTCATGTGGCACGCCGAGCTCGGTCGCTCGATGCGCGACCACTGGACCGGCGACCACCACCGCGGGGTGCAGCTCCACGACCTCGGGGAGGCCGTGTCGACCTGGCAGGGGCGCTACGGACAGCGGGCCTGGCTGCGCCAGCTGTCGCCCGACGTCGGTCGCGAGCAGGAGGACGCGCTGCTGCGCACCGTGGCCCGGCTCGACGGCGTCTCGTTCCCCTCGCACCTCGGTCTCGCCTGGCGCTGGCTCCGCGGGCGCGATGCTCACCTGTCGCGAAAAGCGGCTGAGCGCAAGGGACTTCGGCCCGAGGACGCCTACTGCGCGGAGGTCGTGGCGGCGACCCTCGAGGAGATGAGGATCCTGCGCGACGACGTGCCCACCAACTGGTACGACCCCGGTCGCTTCTGGAGCGGGGACTCCCTGCCGTTGCGCGACGGGTGGACCTACGGCGACGAGGTGGAGGTCGCGCGGGCCTCGCGCTGACGCCGGATCCACGGCAGCCCGACCGCAACGACACCGAGGGCCAGGACGGCCATCGCGGCGAGCGCACCCCACGCGACCGACCACGCGGTGATGGCCGCGCCCTCCCAGAGCAGGTTGCTGTAGGCGAGGTCCGGGCGGCGCCGTCCGGCGAGCCACGCCCCGCCCACGAAGGCGAGCGAGGTGAGCACCATGAGTGCGACGGTGACCCCGGCCGACCGGTCCACGGTGGCCACCGGAGGCATCGCCCCGGTGGCGTCGTCGTCCTGCTCGACCCGGTGGGGGAACGTCTCGAACACGTCCGGGGTGGGACGGCTGTGGCGACGACGCATGGGACGAGAGCATACGGTCCGCAAAGCCCCGGTCCGCCCATCCCGGGCCTAGCGTGGCCGGGTGCAGGGGGCCTACGTTGGCCCGTGGACCGGGGGTGCCCCGGTCCGTTCCCACCGGAGGAGTAGACGAATGCGACGATCTCGCATGGTTGCCGTCATGGGGGTCGTGGCCTTGGCCACGACGGCCTTGGGCGCGACCGCCGCCACCGCGGCACAGCAGTCCACCACCACAGCCACCTCGAGCGCGGCCTCGGCCGGCGGGACCTTCGCGGTCCTCGCCGACCGGGCGTCCGACGTCGACTCCGTCGTCGCGCAGCTGCGCCGCGCCGGGGCCACGGTGGTCTCGGTGAACCGGGCCATCGGCCTGGTGACGGTGACGTCCCGCTCCGCCGGGTTCGCCGCGAAGGCCCGTGCCCTCAAGGGCGTCCGGGCCGCCGCCACCGACGGCGTCGTCGGCCACAGCCCCGACGCCGGGCGGGTCAAGGACCGTGTCGTGCGCGAGCGCCAGACCGCGGCGAAGACCGCGGCCGCCGTCAAGGCCGCCAAGGCGGCGAAGGCCAAGGGCAAGGGCACGGCCGCCGCCGGCCCGTCAGACCCACTGGACTCCCTCCTGTGGGGCATGGACATGATCAACGCCCCCCAGGCGCACGCCCGCACCCTCGGTGACCACCGGGTGAAGGTCGGCGTCATGGACACCGGCGTCGACGGGTCCCACCCCGACCTCGCGGCCAACTTCGACCACGCGCTGTCGCGCAACTTCACCACCGACATGAGCGACATCGACGGCGACGTGTGCGAGTTCGCCGGCTGTGTCGACCCCGCCGACCACGACGACAACGGGCACGGCACGCACGTCGCCGGCACCATGGCCGCGGCCATGAACGGCATGGGGGTGTCCGGCGTCGCGCCGGCCGTCGACATCGTCAACGTCCGCGCCGGCCAGGACAGCGGCTACTTCTTCCTCGGCGCCACCGCCGACGCGCTGACCTACTCCGGCGACGTCGGTCTCGACGTCGTCAACATGTCCTTCTACGTCGACCCGTGGGCCTACAACTGCCAGGGCGGCGCACCCGAGGACAGCCCGGAGGAGGCCGCCGAGCAGGACCTCATCATCGCCACGATGTCGCGGGCCCTGAACTACGCGCACGGCAAGGGCGTCACCCTCGTCGCCGCGCTCGGCAACAACCACGAGGACAAGTCGGTCCCGCGCGTCGACCCGTCGAGCCCCGACTACCCGGGCGGCACCGAGCACGACCGAACCATCGACAACGCGACCTGCTTCGACCTCCCGGTCGAGGGCCCGCACGTCATCGGTGTCTCCGCGCTCGGCCCGTCGACCCGCAAGGCCGACTACTCCAACTACGCGACCGACCTGCGCTCGGGCGAGATCGAGGTCTCCGCTCCGGGTGGCTGGTTCCGTGACGGTCTGGGTACCCAGACCTACCGCACCAACGGCAACCTCATCCTCTCCACGGCCCCCCTCAACGTCATGCAGGACGAGGGCCAGGTCGACGAGAACGGCGACATCACCGAGCTCGGTGAGTCGCTCGGCACGATGAAGGACTGCGGTGTCGTCGACGGCCGCGAGCAGTGCGGGTACTACCAGTACCTGCAGGGCACCTCGATGGCGTCGCCGCACGCCGCCGGTGTCGCCGCGCTCGCCGTGTCGGCCCAGGGCCACAAGCAGGGCAGGGGTGGCTTCGGCCTCGCGCCCGACAAGGTCCGAGCCATCCTCATGAACACCGCGACCGACCACGCCTGCCCGGCCGGTGGGACGCAGTCGTACGTCGACGTCGGCCGCTCGGCCGAGTTCACCGCGACCTGTGTCGGTGGAGCGTCGTTCAACGGGTTCTACGGTGCCGGCATCGTCAACGCCCTCCGCGTCGTCGCCAAGGGCAAGGGCAACGGCCCCTGACCCCCACCGTGAGGTAGCAGCACCCGGTGCGCCGTCCGCCCCCGATGAGGGAGCGGGCGGCGCACCGCTGTGTGTCGGTCGCGGCGAGTGCGGAAACGGCAGCCGGGGCAACCACTTCCGCACTCACGGCCGGGGCCTTCTCGCGGCGAGTGCGGAACCGGCAGCCGGGGCAACCACTTCCGCACTCACGGCGAGACCCCCGACCGGGTCGAGGTGAAAGGCGACCCTGAGGTGGTCGTGTTTCACCTCGATCCGCGCGGCGCGCTCGTCAGGGCCGCATCGCCCACCAGCCGAGGGCGGCGGCGCCGATCCCGAGGACGAGGGAGAGGAGCAGGTTCGCGGCGGCGGGCACGGGGCGGTCGTCGTCGAGGGCGTCCCACAGCTCGAGGGCGAGGGTCGAGAACGTCGTGAGCGCCCCGCAGAACCCGACCCCGACCAGGGCCAGCGCCGACCCGGTGACCCCGGCCCCGACGAGCAGCCCGAGGACGAGGGACCCGACGACGTTGACGACCAGCGTCCCCACGACTGGCGTCGTGCCCAGCCGCTCCCGCGCGACGTGGTTGGCCAGGTGGCGCAGCGGCGCACCGACGGCAGCACCGAGCGCCACGAGCAGCGCGTTGAGGAGGGTCACGGCACCCACACCCGACGGCCCAGCGCCGTCCCCGCCCCCACGGCCAGCGTCCCCACGAGGAAGGTCGCCGCCACGTACCCCAGGGCCACCTGCACGTGCTCGGCCGCCGTCAGCTGGACGACGTCGACCGCCAGCGCCGAGAAGGTCGTCCACCCGCCGAGCACCCCGACCCCGACGAACGGCCGCGCCAGCCGGTGCGCCCCCGGGCGCCCCACGAGGAAGGCGACGAGCACTCCCATCGCGAAGGCCCCGCTGACGTTGACGACGAGCGTCGCCCACGGGAACGACCCCGCCGCGTGCGGCAGGGCCAGCCCCACGGCCCACCGCCCGAGCGACCCGACGACGCCTCCCACGGCCACGGCACCGAGCACCGCGCCGTCCACCGGCGACCCCCCACGCGCCACCGCGGCGGCCTCAGTCCCGCAGGGTCTCGAGGAAGTCGGCGATCCGGCCGATGGCCTCGGTGAGCACCTCGGTGTCGGGCAGCGTGACGAGGCGGAAGTGGTCGGGCTCGAACCAGTTGAACCCGGTGCCGTGGGTCACGAGGATCTTCTTGGCCCGCAGGAGGTCGATGACGAAGTCCTCGTCGCTCTCGATGCGGTACACCTCGGGGTCGAGCCGCGGGAAGCAGTACAGCGCCCCCTTCGGCTCGACGCACGAGACGCCCGGGATCTCGTTGAGCAGCGCCGACGCGAGCTTGTTCTGCTCGTACAGCCGACCGCCCGGGACGATGAGCTCGGTGATCGACTGGTACCCGCCGAGCGCCGTCTGGATGGCGTGCTGCGCCGGTACGTTCGCGCACATCCGCATGTTCGACAGCAGGGTCAGGCCCTCGAGGAAGTCCTCGGCGAGGTGCTTCGGCCCGGACACCATGACCCAGCCGGCCCGGTAGCCGCACACCCGGTACGCCTTGGACAGCCCGCTGAAGGTGAGGCACAGGACGTCGTCGCCCGCGAAGGTCGCGGTGTGGTGGTGGACCGCGTCGTCGAACAGGATCTTCTCGTAGATCTCGTCGGCCATGAGGACCAGCCGGTGCCGCCGCGCGATGTCGACCAGCGCGCGCACCGTCTCCTCCGAGTAGACGGCCCCGGTCGGGTTGTTCGGGTTGATGACGACGAGCGCGTGGGTGTTCTCGGTGATCTTGGACTCGAGGTCCTCGAGGTCGGGGTTCCACCCGTTCGACTCGTCGCACCGGTAGTGCACCGGGGTCCCGCCGGACAGCGACACCGCGCCGGTCCACAGCGGGTAGTCGGGGGCGGGGACGAGGACCTCGTTGCCGTCGTCGACGAAGGCCTGGAGCACCATCGTGATGAGCTCGGAGACGCCGTTGCCGATGTAGACGTCGTCGACGGCCGTGTCGGTGAGCCCGTGCGACTGGTAGTACTGTGCGACCGCGGTGCGGGCCGAGTAGATGCCGCGCGAGTCGGCGTAGCCCTGGCTGTCCGGGAGGTTGTGGATCATGTCGGCGACGATCGCCTCGGGGGCCTCGAAGCCGAACGGGGCGGTGTTGCCGATGTTGAGCTTGAGGATCTTGTGGCCCTCGGCCTCGAGCCGCTGGGCCTCGACGAGGATCGGTCCCCGGACGTCGTACCGCACGTGTTGGAGCTTCTTGCTCTGGACGATCCGGCGCATGCCGCCAGTCTCGCAGGGCACACCCGCCCCTCGCCTCACCGTTTCGCGTGGCGTCCCCCACCCCGGACCCGGGCCCGGACAGGCCGACGGCCGGGGTGGGACCAGACCACCCCGGCCGTCGGAGGTCCTCGGCGGCGGGCTCGAGGACGGCTGTGCGCGGCTCAGCCCTGCCGCGTGGGTTCCTCCTCGACGACCGCGTCGACGTGGATGGAGTGCGCGGCCTCCTCGACCTCGGCGGCCGATCCACCGGTCAGCTGGGCGTCGGCCGTCTCGGCGTCGGGGTCGTGCCCGGCGTCGACCGGGGCCGTGGCGCGACGTCCGCCGAAGGCGTCCATGACCATCCCGATGAAGGAGCGGCGCCCGGCCTTCTTCGACAGCACGTCGAACGCGACGGCGCCGAGCAGGACCAGGCCCTTGATGACCTGGATCCAGTTGCTGTCGACGCTCATGTTCGCCAGGCCGAGGTTGAGCACGCCCATGACGAGGCCACCGATCATCGCCCCGGTCACCGTGCCGACACCGCCGGCCACGGCCGCACCACCGATGAACACCGCGGCGATGGCGTCGAGCTCGAAGCCCACGCCGTCCTTGGGGTTCGCGGCGTTGAGGTACGCGGTGAAGACCATGCCCGCGATGCCCGCGAGGAAGCCCATGTTCACCATGACGAGGAAGTCGACCTTCTTGGTGTTGACCCCCGACAGGCCGGCCGCGTTGCGGTTGCCACCCACGGCGTAGATGTGGCGGCCGGTGATCGTGCGCTGCGTGATGAAGGTGTAGAGCAGGACGAGGGCGAAGAGGATCAGCCCGACGACCGGCACGCCCTTGTACGACGCGAGCAGCAGGCCCAGCGCGAGGAGCAGCCCACCGGCGACGACGAGCTTGATGATGCTCACCGCGATCGGCGCCACCGACATCCCGTACTTGCCGCGGTCGGCGCGGTTCTTCAGCTCGAAGTACGCGAACGCGGCGATGGCCACGAGGGTGAGCACGAGCGTGGGGTTGTGGTACCCGGTGACCGGGCCCATCTCCGGGATGTAGCCGTTCGCCATCTTCTGGAAGGCGTCGGGGACCGGGATCGACTGCGCGTTGAGGATCATCAGGTCCAGGCCGCGGAAGAGGAGCATGCCGGCGAGGGTGACGATGAAGGCGGGGATGCCGACGTACGCGACCCAGTACCCCTGCCACATCCCCACGAGGATGCCGAGCGCCAGGCCGAGGAGGACCGCGGCCGGCCAGGGCAGGCTCCACGCCTCCATCGACAGGGCGACCGTGGCCCCGACGAAGGCGCAGACCGAGCCGACCGACAGGTCGATGTGCCCGGCGATGATCACCATGACCATCCCGATCGCGAGGATGAGGATGTAGCCGTTCTGCACGAGCAGCGAGGTGACGTTGCGCGGCTCGAGGAACAGCCCGTCGGTGAGGAAGTAGAACATCGCGACGAGCAGCAGGAGGGCGATCATCATCCCGTACTGCCGGATGTTGCCGCCGAGGCTCTTGCGCACCTCGGCCATGAGGGACCCGCGGCCGGTCGCCGCGTCGGGGGTGGCCTGCTTGGCCATGGTCAGCCTGCCTTTCGCTGGGTCATGTAGCGCATGAGGACTTCCTGGTCCGCCTGCGCGCGCGGCACGTCGGCGGTGATGACGCCCGCGCTGAGGGTGTAGATGCGGTCGCAGATGCCGAGCAGCTCGGGCAGCTCGGAGGAGATCACGAGCACCCCACGGCCGGAGTCGGCCAGCTGGTTGATGATCTCGTAGATCTCGTACTTGGCCCCGACGTCGATGCCGCGGGTGGGCTCGTCGAGGATGAGGACGTCGGGCTCGGTGAACATCCACTTGCCCAGCACGACCTTCTGCTGGTTGCCGCCCGACAGCCGCGAGACGCCCTCCTCGACGCTGGGCGCCTTGATGTTGAGGGAGGTGCGGTACTTCTCGGCGGCCACGACCTCGGCGTTGTCGTCGACGGCCAGGCCGCGACGGATCTTGCGCAGCCCCGCCGCCGTGACCGACACCTTGATGGAGTCGAGCAGGTTCAGGCCCAGGGCCTTGCGGTCCTCGGTGACGTAGGCCAGGCCGGCCGCAATGGCCTCCCCGACGCTGCGCGCCTTGATCTCCGTGCCGTTCTTGTGCAGCGTGCCGCCGCGCTTGGAGCCCCACGACTCGCCGAACACGCTGCGGGCGAGCTCGGTGCGGCCGGCACCCATGAGCCCGGCCAGGCCGACGATCTCGCCGCGGCGGACCGTGAGGTTGGCGCGGTCGACGACGGTGCGGTTCGGGTCGGCCGGGTGCATGACGGTCCAGTCGCGGATCTCGAGCAGCACCTCGCCGGGGGAGGACTCGTGCGGCGGGTAGCGGTGGTCGAGGTCGCGCCCGACCATGCCGCGGATGATGCGGTCCTCGTCGACGGCGCCCTCGCTGACCTGGAGGGTCTCGATGGTGCGGCCGTCGCGGATGATCGTGATGGCGTCGGAGATCTGCTCGATCTCGTTGAGCTTGTGGCTGATCATGATGCAGGTGATGCCGCGGTCACGCAGGCCGCCGAGCAGGTTGAGCAGGTTCTGGCTGTCGCCCTCGTTCAGGGCCGCGGTGGGCTCGTCGAGAATGAGCAGCTTGACGTCCTTGGCCAGGGCCTTGGCGATCTCGACGAGCTGCTGCTTGCCGATGCCGATGTCCCGGACGAGCGTGTCGGGGTCCTCGTGCAGGCCGACCCGGTCGAGGAGCTCGACGGCCCGCTTGCGGGCGTCGAGCCAGTCGATGACGCCGCGGTTCGCGTCCTCGTTGCCGAGGAAGAGGTTCTCGGTGATGGAGAGCAGCGGGATGAGCGCGAGCTCCTGGTGGATGATGACGACCCCCGCCTTCTCGGAGTCGCGGATCGTGCGGAACTGCACCTCCTCGCCGTCGAAGTGGATCTCGCCGCTGTAGGTGCCGTGCGGGTGGACCCCGGAGAGCACCTTCATCAGGGTCGACTTCCCGGCGCCGTTCTCGCCGCAGATGCTGTGGATCTCGCCGCGGTGCACGTCGAAGCGCACGTCGGACAGGGCCCGGACGCCCGGGAACTCCTTGGTGATGTCGCGCATCGACAGGATCGTGTCGGTCGCCATGGTCCGTCCTCGTCGGTCGGTGGGGTCGTGAGGAGAGTGCTGGGGAGCAGTGTGCTCCCGGTGCCGCGCGCCCGCACGGGGCGCGCGGCGACGGGGTGGGGCGGGGCGGCGGCGGGTGGGTTCGTTCCCCGCCGCCGCCCCGGGTCGGGGTCAGCTCTTGAGCTGGTCCGCGGTGTAGTACTTCGCGTCGAGAAGGACCTTCTCGATGTTCGACTTGTCCACGCTGACCGGGTCGAGCAGCTGGGTCGGGACCTTCTTGACGCCGTTGTCGTAGGACTCGGTGTCGTTGACGGTCACGGTCTTCTTGCCGAGGATCTCCTGGATCATCGTCACGGTCGCCTTGGCGAGGTCCTGGGTGTTCTTGAACACCGAGGAGTACTGCTCACCCGCGAGGATGGACTTGACCGACTCGAGCTCGGCGTCCTGGCCGGTGACGACCGGGAGGTCCTTGCCGCCGGCGCCGTAGCCCGAACCCTTGAGGGCCGCGATGATGCCGCGCGAGAGGCCGTCGTAGGGCGCGAGCACGCCGTTGACGTCCTTGTCGGAGTACGACTTGGTCAGCAGGTTCTCCATGCGCTTCTTGGCGACGGCCGCGTCCCAGCGCAGGGTGGCGACGGTCTTGAAGTCGGTCTCCCCGGACTGGATCTTGATGGTGCCGTCGTCGATCTTCGGCTGGAGGACCTCCATGGCGCCGTTGAAGAAGAAGGTCGCGTTGTTGTCGTCGGGGGACCCGGCGAACAGCTCGACGTTCCACGGCTTGGGCTTGCCCGAGGCCTCGAGGCCCGCGAGGAGCGACTCGGCCTGCAGCTTGCCGACCTTGAGGTTGTCGAAGGTCGTGTAGTACTCGACGGCGTCGGTGTCACGCAGCAGGCGGTCGTAGGCGATGACGGGGATGCCGTCGGCCTTCGCGTCGGCGAGGGCACCCTTGAGGGCGGTGCCGTCGATCGAGGCGACGACCAGGACGCCGTTCTTCTTGGTGATCATGTCCTGGAGCTGGGTGACCTGGGTCGGGATGTCGTCGTTGGCGTACTGGAGGTTGACCTTGTACCCGGCGGCCTCGAGCTGCGACTTGATGTAGTCGCCGTCCTTGATCCACCGCTCGGAGGTCTTGGTGGGCATGGCGACGCCGACGGTGATGTCCGCCGGGTTGCTGGCGGCAGCGGTGCTGCCGGTACCGGTGTCCGTCGAGCGCCCGCAGCCGGTGAGGGCCAGCGCCGCGACGGCGGCGACCGCAAGGATCTTGCGCATCGTGGTGGTTCTCCTTCGTGTCGAGGCCGGCGGGCGCCGGACCTGCAGTTCCGCCGAACGGCATCGTCGCCGTCGTCGGGTCCTTCCCGGAAGCCTCTGTCTAGAGGCCACCGGCCAGTCGGTGGTACGCCGCGTTCCATCGGAGCTCGTCCCGGAAGCGGCGCAGGGTGGTGCCCTCCCCGATGACGGCGAGCTCGAGCCCGACGATCTCGGCGAGGTGGTCGAGGTGCGTGGCGGTCAGGGCGGTGGAGAGCACCGTGTGGTGCGGTCCGCCGGCCATCAGCCAGCCCTCGGTGGAGGTGGCGAAGTCGGGCTTGGGGGTCCAGACGGCGCGGCCGACCGGGAGCCTGGGCATCTCGTGCGGCGGGGTCACGACGGTGACCTCGTTGGCGACGAGCCGGAACCGGTCGCCGAGGTCGTTCCAGCCGAGGACGACCGCCTCGCCCGGGTCGGCGTCGAACACGAGGCGCACGGGGTCCTCGCGGCCGCCGATCCCGAGGGGGTGGATCTCGACCCGGGCCGGCGTGCTGGAGAGGGTGGGGCAGACCTCGAGCATGTGGGCGCCGAGGACGAGCTCGCGGCCGGGCTGGAGGTCGTAGGTGTAGTCCTCCATGAAGGAGGTCGCGCCGGGCAGGCCGTCGGCCATCACCTTGAGGGTGCGCACGAGGACCGAGGTCTTCCAGTCGCCCTCGCCGCCGAAGCCGTAGCCGTCGGCCATGAGGCGCTGCACGGCCAGGCCGGGCAGCTGGCGCAGGCCGCCGAGGTCCTCGAAGTTGCTCGTGAAGGCGGTGTAGCCGCCGTCGGTGAGGAAGCGGCGCAGCCCGGCCTCGATGCGGGCGCCGTAGCGCAGCGACTCGTGGCGCTCGCCGTCCGGCAGCAGCTCGGGGACGACGTCGTAGAGGTCGGCGTACTCGGCGACCAGGGCGTCGACCTCGGCGTCCTCCACGGCGTCGACCACGGCGACGAGGTCGTTGACGCCGTAGGTGTTCACCGAGACGCCGAGGCGGATCTCGGCCTCCACCTTGTCGCCCTCGGTCACCGCGACGTCGCGCATGTTGTCGCCGAAGCGGACCACGCGCATCGTGCGCAGCTCGGTGGCGGCGGTGGCGGCGCGCGACCAGTCGGCGACGCGCTTCAGCACGACCGGGTCGGAGGTGTGGCCGGAGACGGTGAGGCGCGGCTGCCTCATCCGGGTCTGGATGAACCCGAACTCGCGGTCGCCGTGCGCGGCCTGGTTGAGGTTCATGAAGTCCATGTCGATCGTGGACCAGGGCAGGTCACGGTCGGCCTGGGTGTGCAGGTGGAGCAGCGGCTTGCGCAGCGCGTCGAGCGCGGCGATCCACATCTTCGCGGGGGAGAAGGTGTGCATCCAGGCGATGACACCCACGACGTCGTCGTCGGCGTTCGCCTCGAGCATCGTGCGGCGCATCGCGGCCGAGTCGGTGAGCACGGGCTTGGCCACGACCGTGGCGACGATGCCGTCGTGGGCGGCGAGGGCGTCGGAGACCCGACGGGACTGCGCGGCCACCTGGGCGAGGACGTCCTCGCCGTAGAGGCCCTGGCTGCCCGTGAGGAACCAGACCTGTCGCTCGCTCACTGCGGGACTCCTTCGTTCTGTCCGTAGACGTTCTGGTAGCGGTCGAAGAGGCTCGTGACGTCGGCCGGGTCGATGGCGACCGGCTCGCCGAGCTGGCGGGCGATGTGCGTGGAGCGGGCGACGTCCTCGACCATGACGGCGGCCTTGACGGCGTCGCGGGCGTCGCGGCCGATGGTGAAGGGGCCGTGGCCGGCCATGAGGACGGCGCGGGAGCGGTGGCCGCGCAGCGTCTCGACGATGCCGCGGCCGATGGAGTCGTCGCCGATGAGGGCGAAGGGGCCGAGGGGGATCTCGCCGCCGAACTCGTCGGCGGTCATCGTCAGGACGCAGGGGATCGCCTCGTGGCGTGCGGCCCAGGCGCAGGCGTAGGTGGAGTGGGTGTGCACGACCCCGCCGACCTCGGGCATGTGCCGGTAGACGTACGCGGCCGCGGCGGTGTCGCTGCTGGGGGAGTGGTCGCCCTCGACGAGCTCGCCGTGGAGGTCGCACACGACCATCGAGTCGGCGGTGAGGTCGTCGTAGGAGACGCCGGAGGGCTTGATGACCATGAGGTCGGCGCCGGGGACGCGGGCACTGACGTTGCCGGCGGTCCAGATGACCAGGCCGTAGCGGGTCAGCTCGCCGTGCAGCGCGGCGACCTCGGCGCGCAGGGACTGCACGGTGCCGCGGACGGCGTCGCTGATGGGGGTGGCGGCCGTCATGCGTGGGCCTCCCGACGGATCGCCTTGAGGGCGCGCATCGCCCCGCTGGTGCGGCCGAGGTGGTCGTGCAGCTCGCGGTACACCGCGTAGATCCGGTCGTAGGCGGCGACGTTCTCGGCGATGGGCTTGTAGGCGGCGACCTCGCGGCGGCCCATCGCCTTCGCGGCGGCCGGGACGTCCTCGTAGGCGCCGGCGGCGACGGCGGCGTGGATGGCGGAGCCGAGCGCGGGGCCCTGGGCGGAGGTGACGACCGAGAGCGGCATGTCGAGCACGTCGGCGTAGACCTGCATGAGCAGGGCGTTCTTCTGCAGGCCGCCGGTGACGATGAACTCGGTGACGGGGACGCCCGAGGCGGCGAAGGTCTCGACGATGACGCGGGCCCCGAAGGCGGTGGACTCCAGCAGCGCGCGGTACACGTCCTCGGGGCGGGTGGTGAGCGTCATCCCCATGACGAGGCCGGAGAGGTCGTGGTCCACGAGGACGGAGCGGTTGCCGCTCCACCAGTCCAGCGCCACGAGGCCGTGGCCGCCGATCGGCTGCTCGGCGGCCAGCGCGGTGAGGTGCTCGTGGACGCCCGTGCCGGCGGCGCGGGCCTCGCGCTCGTAGGAGGCGGGGACCTGGTTGGCGACGAACCAGCCGAAGATGTCGCCGACGCCGGACTGCCCGGCCTCGTAGCCGTACAGGCCGGTGACGATGCCGCCGTCGACGACCCCGCACATGCCCGGGACCTCGGCGAGGACGTCGCTGTTCATGACGTGGCACGTGGAGGTGCCCATGATGGCGACCATCTGGCCCGGCGCCACGGCATCGGCGGCCGGGGCGGAGACGTGGGCGTCGACGTTGCCGACGGCCACGGCGATGCCCTCGGACAGGCCGGTCCAGCGGGCGGCCTGCGCGGTGAGCGTGCCTGCGGCCGAACCGAGCTCGCCGATCTCGTGGTCGAGCTTGGTGTCGACGAAGTCGGCGAAGTCCGGGTTGAGGGCGGCGAGGTAGTCGCGGCTCGGGTAGGCGCCGTCCTGGCGGATGCCCTTGTAGCCGGCGGTGCAGGCGTTGCGGACGTAGCGGCCGGTGAGCTGCCAGATGATCCAGTCGGCGGCCTCGACCCAGTGCTCGGTGGCGGCGTAGACGTGCGGCGCCTCCTCGAGCAGCTGCAGGCCCTTGGCGAACTCCCACTCGCTGGAGATGACGCCGCCGTACCGGGCCAGCCAGGTCTCGCCGCGCTCGCGGGCGGTGTCGGTGATGCGGTCGGCCTGGCCCTGGGCGGCGTGGTGCTTCCAGAGCTTGACGTAGGCGTGCGGCTCGTCGCGGAACTCGTCGAGGTCGCACAGCGGCGTGCCGTCGGCGGTGGTGGGGACCATCGTGCAGGCGGTGAAGTCGGTGGCGATCCCGATGACGTGGGCCGGGTCGATGCCGGCCTCCTCGACGGCCGCGGGGACGGCGGTGCGCAGGACCTCGACGTAGTCGGAGGGCACCTGCAGGGCCCAGTCGGGCGGGAGGCGGCGGCCCGAGCCGGGCATCACGGTGTCGACGACGCCGTGCGCGTACTCGAGGACGGCCGAGCCCATCTCGGCACCGTCGGAGACCCGGACGACGAGGGCCCGCCCGGAGAGGGTCCCGTAGTCGACGCCGATGACGTACCGGTCGCCCTCGTAGGTCATCCCGCGGCTCCTTCGCCGTGTGCCCCCGGACGCCGTCGACCGGGAATGTGAGCGCTCACATTGTTAGCGTTAACATCCGCCGGGCGCAAGCGTCGTGACTGGATCGTGACCTGTGGATCCTGACAGGGGCGTGCGATAGGGCGTCGGACCGGCGGTCGGCCCGGGTGGTGTCCTCGCTGGTCAGCCGGGGCGCGCGGCGCCGCGACGACGGGGCGGGCGCCCGGTCGAGGCGCGCGTCATCAGTCGGGGTGGGACGAAGGCCGAGGGGACGTCCTCGCCGGCCAGGGCGCCCACGACGAGCCGGACCGCGGCGTGCCCGAGCGAGGCGAAGTCCTGCCGGATCGTCGTCAGCGGCGGCTGGAAGAAGGCGGCCTCGGGGATGTCGTCGAAGCCGACCACGGAGATGTCGTCGGGCACCCGCAGCCCGCGCTCGGCCAGGGCGCGCAGGGTGCCGGTCGCCATCTGGTCGTTGGCGACGAACACCGCCGTGACCCGCGGGTCGTCCTCGAGGATGCGCAGGATGCCGTCGTGGCCGGCGCGGGGGGACCAGTCGCCGGGGACGACGGGGCCGGGCTCGACGCCGGCCTGGGCGAGGGCGTCGTGGAAGCCGATGAGGCGCGCGTCGGCCTGCGGCCAGCCGGGTGGACCGGTGATGTGGGCGATGTGGCGGTGCCCGAGGTCGAGGAGGTGGCGGGTCGCCATCACGCCGCCGGCCCGCTGGTCGACGCCCGCGGTGGGGGCGCCGGGTCCGAGGAAGCCGTCGAGGGCGATGAGCGGGACGTCGATGCTCTTGAGCAGCGACTCGTCGGGGGCCTCCCCGTGGGCCGTGACGAGGACGATCGCCTCCACCGACTGGCTCAGGTGGTGCTCGATGGCGGCGGCGAGGGTCGACCCGGTGATGCTGAACAGGGGGTCGAGGGTGACGCCGTACCCGGCCGCGCGGGCGGCCTCGGCGATCCCGGTGACGGTGCTGGCCGGGCCGTAGAGGGGGAGCTCGTCGACGATGACGCCGATGAGGCCGCTGCGCCGGGTGACCAGGGCGCGGGCGGCGGAGTTGCGCCGGTACCCCAGCTCGGCGATGGCGCGCAGCACGCGGTCGCGGGTCTCGGGGCGCACCGCCGAGGCGTCGTTGAGGACCCGGGAGACGGTCTGGTGCGACACCCCCGCGCGACGGGCCACGTGGGCCATCGTCGGGGCGGAGGGGTGGGCCATGCGGCGGAGCCTAGTGCGGCGCAGGCGGTCTGCGGTCGGCGTGGCCGGGTCGGCGGGTCCGGCTGCGTGGCGGTGGGTCGGGGTCAGGCGCCGCTGAAGCCGCTGAGCAGGAGGAAGAAGAAGACGAGGCCGACGACCGCGGCGGCCACTCCCACGACCGCGCCGACGAGCAGCACGCGGTTGCGCGACGGGGTGGGGGCGTCCGCTGTCGCCGGGACCGGGAGGGCGCGCCAGACGACGGCGCCGACGACGGCCATGAGGAGCAGGTGCGCCGGGAGGATGAGGTTCTCGGTGCCCTGGCCGTCGAGGACCGAGGCGAGCAGGGGCAGCGCGAGGATGCCGAGCACCATCAGTCCCACCACGGCGAGCGTGCGGGGCAGGGACATGGTCGCGCCTCCTCTTCGTCCCGCGGGGCGGGACCGTGGGCGCGAGCGTAGGGCCGGCGACGGGTCGCTGACCAGAGCCCCCGGGCCCCGAGGTGAACCGACGAAGAGGTCACGCCGGGTACGGGATGCAGGGTCCGGCAGACTCGGGGCGTGGACGACGTGCTGGTGGAGCGGGTGCTGCGCGCCGTCGAGGCGGTGCCGCGCGGGCACGTCGTCTCGTACGGCGACGTCGCCGCCCTCGTCGGCATCGGCCCCCGCCAGGTCGGCTCGATCATGAAGCTCTACGGCTCGAACGTCACGTGGTGGCGGGTGACCAACGCGTCCGGTGACCTCCCGGTGAACCTCCTGGACGAGGCCCGCGAGCGGTGGGCGGGCGAGGGCATCCTCCTCAAGCCGAACGGGCGCGGCTGTCGCATCACCGAGTACCGCGCCGACCCCGAGGTGCTCGGCCGCGCCTATGCGGCGGCCGTGGCCGACCTGGAGGCGCCGCCGTCGGCGTGACCGGCGCAGGTGTCGAAGGAGTCACGAAACCCGTTCCGTCCAGCCGGTTCCCAGCATCCTCGGGGGAGACTGGGGCATGGGACCCCGCCTCGCCGCCCCGCTCGCCACGGCCGCCCTCGCCGCGACCGCCGTCCTCGCGGGCTGCGCCTCGGACCCCGACGCGGGCGAGGTCCCGCCGCCGCGGGTGACCGGCTCGGCGTCGGCCTCGGTCAGCCCGACGCCGTCGCCCGCTCCGCGGAGCACGGACGTTCCCGCCCTCGCGGTGGAGGTGGTGGCCTCGGGGTTCGAGCACGGGTGGGACATCGGCTTCCTCCCCGACGGCCGGGCCCTGGTGACCGAGCGCCCGGGGCGGATCTCCCTCGTGTCGGGGCTGCGCCAGGGCGCCGAGCTCAGCCGGGTGCGGGCCGACCTCGACGACGTCTTCGCCGAGGGAGAGGGCGGGCTCATGGGGATGGTCGTGCACCCCGACTTCGCGACCTCGCGCCTGTTCACCACCTGCCAGACCCATGAGGAGAGCGGGCAGGCGGTCGACGTCCGGCTCGTGACCTGGCGCCTGTCGGCCGACGGTGGCGCGGCGGCGAAGGTCAAGGACCTGCTCACCGGGCTGCCGGTCTCCTCGGGGCGGCACAGCGGCTGCCGGCCGACCCTCGCCGACGACGGGGCGCTCGTCGTCGGCACCGGCGACACGGCCCGCGCGAGCGTCCCCCAGAACCGGAAGAACCTCGGCGGCAAGGTGCTGCGGCTCGACCTCGAGACCGGGAAGCCCCTGCCCGACAACCCCTTCGCGTCGTCATCGAACGAGAAGGAGCGGTACGTCTACAGCTACGGGCACCGCAACATCCAGGGCGTGGCGATCCGTCCGGGGACGGGGGAGATCTACACCGCCGAGCACGGGCCGAGCTTCAACGACGAGGTCAACCGCATCGAGGCCGGTGCCAACTACGGGTGGGACCCCTCGCGCGGCGGGACGAGCGACTCGTACGACGAGAGCGTCGCGATGACCGACACCGAGCGCTTCCCCGACGCCGTCCCGGCCATCTGGCAGTCGGGCACCACCACGCAGGCGATCTGCGGGGCGGCGTTCCTCTCGGGCGAGCAGTGGGGCGGCCTCGACGGCGCCCTCGTCATCACCGCGCTCAAGGGGGCCAAGCTGCTCATGCTCACCCTGAAGGACGACGGCACCCTCGCGGAGGTGTCGGTGCCGCAGGAGACCAACGACCGGTACGGGCGGCTGCGCGCGGCCCGGCTCGGCCCCGACGGGGCGCTCTACGTGACGACGACCAACGGCAGCGACGACAAGCTCCTCCGCATCGCCCCGAAGCCCTGACCCCGTCCGCGACCGTGGGTGAACCCGCGTGGGACCCTCGGCGGGTTCACCCACGTTCGCCCCGGGCGCGCGTGGGTCAGGCGCCGACGATGGTCGTGACGACGTCGGTGACGCTGGGGCGGCGGGGCGTGGAGGAGAAGCCGAACCGGCACGGCGGGTCGACCGGGGAGAGCGAGCCGAGATCGACGCCGTCGAGGGCACCGGTCATCGAGGTGACCGCCCGGACGTCGGTGGCGCCGTAGTACTCCCGTCGCCCGGCGCGGGCCACCCCGCGCGTGCGGACCCCGCGCAGCACGACGCGTGCCACGGGGTCGGCCATCGTCGCGAAGCCCGGCGAACCCGCCAGGCGAGCGGGAGCCAGGCGGAGGAGCCGCCCGAGACCGGTCCGCCCACCCACGCCGAGGTCGAGGGTCAGCGACGGGGACGCGACGTGCCAGCCCGACCCGGCCGACTCCTCGGCGACGAGCGGCTCGACCCGCACCTCGTCGAACGTGTAGGTCGTCGCCACGAGGTCGGCCACCTCGTCCGACGGCGCCAGGAGGAGGCGGTGCCCGTCGGCCCGCTCGACCATCGCGTCGGCGAACACCCCGAACGGGCTCTCGTGCCACCAGCCGACGACCACCCGGGTCCCGGAGGACGACCCCACCCCGGCGATCCGGCCCCGGAACCGCTGGCGCGCACCCACGCCCCCATCATCGCCGAGGACGGCGCCGCCACCGTCGCCCGGGTCTCCGTCCGTTCGGAATCCTCCATGGAAACCCCCACCTCGAAGGTCGTTGCCCCGCGCACGCGATCGAAATGCGTCGGGCAACGATCTCGGAGGGACACCGTTCCGGCGCCCCCACCCGACTAGGGTCCGCTCATGTCAGCGACGTCCCCGACGACCCGGCTCAGCCCCGCCGCACGCCGGGGCTACGGCCTCGGGTCGGTGGCCACGGGCTCCTTCGGCACGGTCCCCGGCCTCCTCCTCCTGCCCTACCTCACCGACCGGCTCGGGGTCGCCGCCGGGCTCGCGGGCCTGGTCGTCTTCCTCCCCAAGGCGTGGGACGTCCTCCTCAACCCGGTGGCCGGCCGGATCAGCGACCGCTCCACCCACCCCGGAGGACGCCGCCGGCCCTTCCTCCTGCGCGCGGGCCTCGCGCTCGCCGCCTGCTTCGCCCTGCTCTTCGCCGGCCCGACCAGCCCCGAGGGCCTGGCCACCGCCTGGGTCGTCGTCCTGTTCCTCGCCTGCGCGACCGCGTACGCGTTCTTCCAGGTGCCGTACGTGGCCATGCCCGCCGAGATGACCGACGACTACGACGAGCGCACCCGCCTGATGACGTGGCGCGTCGCCATCCTCGCCCTCGCGATCCTCGTGAGCGGCGGCCTGTCGCCGATGGTGCGCGACGCCCTCGGCCCCGAGTGGGGGTACCGCGGGGTCGGGGTCTTCGTCGGCGTCCTCATCGTCGTCGGGGCGGTCGGGGCCTGGCGGGGCACGCGCGACACCCCGTTCTCCACCGCGGCCACCGCGGGCGGGAGCCTGTCCGACCAGCTACGGGTCGTGGCCGCGTCGCCCCCGTTCCGCACGCTGCTCACGGTGTTCGTCCTCCAGGCGCTGGCGACCGGCGCGATGCTGGCCGGCGTCGACTACGTGGCCCGCGTCCTCCTGGGCGGCGGGGCGGCCTCGACCGTGCTGTTCGTCTGCTTCGTCGCCCCGGCCCTGCTCGTGACCCCCCTGTGGCAGCGGCTCGGGGAGGCGCGGGGCAAGCGCACCGGCTACGTCCTCGGCTCGGTCCTGCTGGCGGTAGGCGCCCTCGCCACCGTGCTCAGCGTGCGCCTCGGCCTCGCCGCCACCGCCGTCACGGTGAGCCTCGTCGGGGTCGGGTACGCCGCCTGCCAGATGTTCCCGCTCGCGATGCTGCCCGATGTCGCGGCCGCCGACACCGCGGCCACCGGCGAGGCCCGCGCCGGTGCCTACACCGGGGTATGGACCGCGGGGGAGACGGCAGGGCTCGCGCTCGGACCCCTCCTCTACGCGGGCATCCTCGCCGCGGGGGGCTACGTGTCGTCCACCGACTCGGAGGCGGTGCAGCCCGACTCGGCCCGCCTCGCCATCACGCTCGGCTTCACGGTGGTGCCGGCGCTCCTCGTGGCGGCCTCCCTCGTCGTGTTGCGCCGGTACCGACTCGACGAGGAGGTGGCCCGGTGAACGAGGCCTCCGACGCCCGCGCTGCGATGTCCGCCGACGAGGTCCGCGCGACCCTCGACGCCCTGCGCGCCGCCGACCTCCCCGTGCACGGCGGCCGCACCCTCGCCTACGTCTACGACTCGGGCCTCGCCGACGCCGACGCGCTCGGGCTCGAGGCGCTGGCGATGTTCGCCGGGGCCAACGGCCTGGACCCCACCGCCTTCCCCAGCCTGTTGAGGATGGAGAACGACCTCGTCGCCTCGGCAGGCCGGATCCTCGACGCGCCCGACGGGTTCGTCGGCTCGGCCACGAGCGGCGGCACCGAGTCGATCCTCCTGGCCGTCCTCGCCGCCCGCGAGGGAGCGCCCCACGTTTCGGACCCGAGCATGGTCCTCCCGACGAGCGCCCACGCCGCCTTCCTCAAGGCCGCGAAGTACCTCGGGGTCCGGGCCGTCCTCGTCGACGTCGACCCCACCACCCTGCGGGCCGACCCGGAGGCGATGGCCGCGGCCGTCGACGACACCACGGTCCTCGTCGTCGCCTCCGCTCCCTCGTACGCGCACGGGGTCGTCGACCCGGTCCCGGAGGTCGCGGCGGTCGCCTCCGGCCGCGGCATCCGCTGCCACGTCGACGCCTGCATCGGCGGCTGGGTCCTGCCCCACCTCGACCACCCTCACCCGTGGACCTTCGCTCTGGAGGGCGTCACGAGCATCAGCGTCGACCTCCACAAGTACGCGTACACGTGCAAGGGCGTCTCCCTCCTCCTGCACCGCAACCCGGCGCTGCGTCGTGGTCACCTGTTCGCCTCGGCCGACTGGCCCGGCTACACGATGCTCAACGCGACGATGCAGTCCACCCGCTCGGGCGGCCCCCTCGCCGCCGCCTGGGCGGTCACCCGCACCATCGGTGACGCCGGGTACGCCCGCCTGGCCGGTGAGGCGCGTCAGGCGACCCTCGCCATCGCCCGCGGGGTGGCCGACATCGACGGGCTCGACGTCCTGGTCACCCCCGACTCCACGCTGCTCGCGCTCGTGGCCGACGGCTCCTGCGACGTCTTCACGGTGGCCGACGAGATGCTCGCGCGGGGGTGGTTCACCCAGCCGCAGATGGCCTTCCGCGACGTGCCGCCGACCCTCCACCTCACCCTCTCGGCGGCGACCGCTCCCTCGGTGCCCGACTTCCTCGAGGCGCTCGCGCAGGCCACCGAGGCGGCGCGTGCCGCCGGACCCGTGAGCGTCGACCCTGCCCTCGCCGGGCTCGTCGCGGCCATCGACCCGACCACCCTCGATGACGCGGGCTTCGGCCGGCTCCTCGGCGCCGCCGGCCTGGCGGGCGACGACGGCTCGCTCGCGCTCCCCGAGCGGATGGCCCCGGTGAACGCGCTGCTCGACGCCTGCCCCCCGGCCCTGCGCGAGGCCCTGCTCCTCGGGGTCCTCGACCGCTTGTCGCGCCCGACCCCCTCCTGAGCGCACCCGCCGACGCCCCGGTTGCCCTGCAGGTCGGGGGCGTGTTGGCTGGGGAGGCTCGCCCCGTCGCCGGAAGGACGCCGATGACCACCGCCCCGCCCGACCCGACGCTGTCCCACACCGCAGGTCCCACCGAACCCGCCCTCCTCGAGCAGACGATCGGGGACTGCCTCGACTCCACCGTCGAGCGCTTCGGCGACCGCGACGCGCTCGTGGACCGCGCGGCGGGCGTCCGCTACACGTGGGCCGAGCTGGGGCGGGCCGTCGAGCACCTCGCCCGGGGGTTCGTCGCCGCCGGGCTCGAGAAGGGCGACCGGGTGGGGATCTGGGCGCCCAACTGCCACGAGTGGGTTCTGGTCCAGCTGGCGACGGCCAAGGTCGGCGTCGTCCTGGTGAACATCAACCCGGCGTACCGCACCCACGAGCTGACCTACGTCCTCAACCAGGCCGGTATCCGGCTGCTCGTGACGGCCGAGTCGTTCAAGACCTCGGACTACGTCGCGATGGTCGAGCAGTCGCGCGGTGAGTGCCCCGAGCTGCGCGACGTCGTCGTCATCGGGCAGCAGTCGTGGGACGACCTCCTCGCCCGCTCTGACGAGGTGAGCCCGGAGCGCCTGCACATGGTGCAGCACGACCTCGACCCGGCCGACGCCATCAACATCCAGTACACCTCGGGGACAACGGGATTCCCCAAGGGAGCCACGCTCTCGCACCGCAACATCCTCAACAACGGCTTCCTCGTGGGCGAGCTCTGCCGCTACACCGAGGACGACCGCATCTGCATCCCGGTGCCCTTCTACCACTGCTTCGGGATGGTGATGGGCAACCTCGCGGCGCTCACCCACGGCGCCTGCATGGTCGTCCCGGCGCCCGGGTTCGACCCCGCGCTGACCCTCGAGGCCGTGGTCGCCGAGCGCTGCACCTCCCTCTACGGCGTGCCCACGATGTTCATCGCCGAGTGGGCCCTGCCGGACTTCGCCTCGTACGACCTGTCCTCGGTGCGCACCGGGATCATGGCCGGCTCGCCCTGCCCGGCGAGCACGATGACGCAGCTCATCGAGTCGGGGATCGACGAGATGACGATCTGCTACGGGATGACCGAGACCTCCCCGGTCTCCACCCAGACCCGCACCGACGACACGTTCGAGCGCAAGGTCGGCACGGTCGGGGCGGTCCACCCCCACCTGGAGATCAAGGTCGTCGACCCGTTGAGCGGCGAGACCCTGCCGCGCGGCCGGGCGGGGGAGTTCTGCACGAAGGGCTACTCGGTGATGCTCGGCTACTGGGACGAGCCGGAGAAGACCGCCGAGGTGCTCGTCGACGGCTGGATGCACACCGGCGACATCGCGGTCATGGACGACGACGGCTACGTGCAGATCACCGGCCGGATCAAGGACATGGTCATCCGCGGCGGCGAGAACATCTACCCGCGCGAGATCGAGGAGTTCCTCTACACGCACCCCGACGTCCTCGACGCCCAGGTGGTCGGCGTCCCCGACGAGCGGTACGGCGAGGAGCTGTGTGCCTGGATCCGGATGAAGGACGGTGCGGCGCCGCTGACGGCCGAGGGCGTGCGGGAGTTCGCCACCGGCAAGCTCGCCCACTACAAGATCCCGCGGTACGTCCGCGTCGTCGACGAGTTCCCGATGACCGTCACCGGCAAGGTGCGCAAGGTCGAGATGCGGGAGGTCAGCGTCTCCGAGCTGGGCCTCTGACCAGCCCGCACCTCGAGGTCCCTGCGGGCGGGCGTCCGGAGTAGGTTGTGGCGCGACGTGAGCCAACCGGGCACCGCTGAACGACAGGAACCACCTATGCCAACCGGCCGACTCATCCTGCTGCTCCTCATCGTGGTCGCCGTGGTGCTCGTCATCCTGTGGCTGATGCGACGCGGCTCCAGCCAGCGCGAGGCCCAGCGGGTCGAGGCCGCCGAGCTGAGGGGGCGTGCGGAGGAGATCGCCGCCACGATGGGTGGCCAGCAGGCGTTCGCGCAGCAGACCGAGGAGCGCGCGGCGGTCGCCCGCGCCGAGGCCGAGCAGCGCGCCCAGGAGGCCGCCCGCCTGGAGCAGGAGGCCGCCGAGCAGCGCGCCGCCGCGGACGCGACCCAGCGCGAGTACGAGGCGCAGATGCGCCGGGCCGACGACGTCGACCCCGACGTCAAGGAGTCCTCGTTCGCCCCGGTCCCCACGGAGGACGCGGCCCCGGCCGTGGAGGCGGGCCGCGCGGGTGCCGCTGACACCGACGCCGACGACGCCGACGACGACCGTGCGGTCGAGGGCGAGGCGCCGATGACGCGCGCCGAGCGGCGTGCGGCGCGCGAGCAGGCTGAGTCCCAGGGGTCCTGGTCGGCCGCACCGGTGGCCGCCGCTGCGGGGGCCGGTGCCGTGGCCGCGGCGTCCGCCCACCACGACGACGAGGACCACGACGCCGACAGCGAGCGCGTCGCGAGTGCTGCCGACTACCGCGACGACGTCACCCCCGAGGGTGACACCCGTCCCACGGAGGCGCCGTCCGCCCCGACCACCGACGCCGTGCCCGCCGCTGACGACAGCGCCGCAGGGCACCACGTCCCGGACGGCGAGGTCACCGAGGCGCGGGCCGAGGCCGGCGATGACGACGCCGCTCCCGGCGTTTCCGCCGCGGCCGCCGCGGGTACGGGTGCGGGTATGAGCGACGACACCCGCGAGCACGACCCGGCCCACACCGACCTCTCCCACGACGTCGAGTCCCCCAGCGGGGAGTGGGGCGGCCCCCGCTCCGACGACGCCCCCGCCGAGGCGGACGCCACGGACCACGGCGCCACCGACGCCGGGACCGCGACCTCCGAGGGCGACGCGACCCCCGACGCCAGCCCCGACGGCCCGACGATCATCGGCGACATCGAGGACTACGCCTCCACCGAGCCGCTCCTCGCCGAGGACCAGACCGCCCCGGTCGAGTCCGACGCCGCGGCCTCCGACGAGACCTCCGCCGACGCCGACACCACGTCCTCCGACGAGCACACCTCGCTGGAGGACGCGGCGCCGACCGCTGCTCACGACACCCCGGCGGACGCCGACGAGGAGGCCACCACGGCCCCCCACGACACGCTGGCGGCCGACGCGGACGAGGAGCCCGCTGCTGCGCACGACGTGGACACCACCGAGGAGGCCATCACGGCTCCCCACGACACGCTGGCGGACGACGCGGCCGACGAGCCCGCCTCCTCCGGTGAGGGCGCGGAGCGCGGCGAGTCCACCCAGGAGCGCTTCGACCCGACCCCGACCCGCGACTGGGCGGCCGACGAGGGCGAGCTGCTCGAGGAGAACCGCGCGCGCGGCGAGGCCCTCGAGGAGGACCGCACCGAGCTCGCCTCCGAGGAGCCGGAGCCGGTCGAGGAGACCGCGCACCACGACGCCGTCGCGGACGAGGCTCCCTCCGACCACGCCGGGACCCCGGCCGACGAGGCGCCGGCCGAGACCAGCGCCTCCGACGACACGACCTCCGACGACGCGACCTCCGACGACGCTCCCGGCGCGGACGAGAGCCCCGTCACCGAGCGCGCCGCGCGCCGGGTCTCGGAGTTCCACGAGCTGCGCGACGGCGGCTACGGCGTCGGTTCCGCCGCCACCCTCGACGACGGTGCGCAGCCGCTCGACCACCCGGTCCAGGGCTTCCGCGACTCGATGACCGCCCGTGTCCCTGGCGACGCCGGGTACGACGACGGCGAGCCGGACGTGTGGTTCTACGACGAGGCCGCCGCCGAGCGCAACGGGTTCCGCCGCTCGCAGGACTGAGCACGACGACCGTCCCCCGCGGCGCGCGCCACGTGGGACGGACCTCTCGACGGGATGGGTCGAACCGCTAGGTTCGACCCATCCCCTCGTCGTGAAAGAGGTACCACTGTGCGCATCGGAGTGCCGAAGGAGTCGCTCCCGGGTGAGACCCGGGTGGCCGCGACGCCCAAGACCGTCGAGCAGCTGCGCGCGCTGGGGTACGCCGTCTTCGTCGAGTCCGGGGCGGGGGCCCACGCCAGCTTCGACGACGCGGCCTACTCAGCGGCGGGCGCCGACGTCATCGACGAGGCCGTCTGGAACGCCGACATCCTGCTGAAGATCAACGCCCCCACGGATGCCGAGCTGCTCCTGCTCCGCCCCGGGCAGGTCGTCGCCTCCCTCGTCTCGCCGGCGCTGAACCCCGACCTCGTCGAGAAGCTCGCCGCGCGCGGCGTGACCTCCCTCGCCATGGACGCCGTGCCGCGCATCAGCCGCGCGCAGTCGCTCGACGTGCTGTCGTCGATGGCGAACATCGGCGGCTACCGCGCGGTCGTCGAGGCCGCGCACGAGTTCGGCTCGTTCTTCACCGGTCAGGTCACGGCCGCGGGCAAGGTCCCGCCGGCCAAGGTCCTCGTCGTCGGCGCGGGGGTCGCCGGGCTGGCGGCCATCGGCACGGCGCGGTCGCTGGGCGCGATCGTCCGTGCGTTCGACGCCCGTCCCGAGGTCGCCGAGCAGGTCGAGTCGATGGGCGCCGACTTCCTGCGCATCGAGGTCGAGGACACCGGCCCCTCCGCTGACGGCTACGCCAGGGAGACCAGCGCCGACTTCGACGCCAAGGCCGCGGCGATGTACGCCGAGCAGGCCGCCGACGTCGACATCGTCATCACCACCGCCCTCATCCCGGGCCGTCCGGCCCCGCGCCTGTTCACCGAGGCGATGGTGGCCTCCATGAAGTCCGGCACGGTCGTCGTCGACATGGCGGCCGCCAACGGCGGCAACGTCGCGGGCAGCGTCGCCGGACAGAAGGTCGTCACCGCGAACGGGGTGACGATCCTGGGCTACACCGACCTCCCCGGCCGGCTGCCCACCCAGGCCTCGCAGCTGTTCGGCACCAACCTGGTCAACCTGCTCAAGCTGCTGACCCCCGACAAGGACGGCCACCTCGTCCTCGACATGGACGACGTCGTGCAGCGCGGGATGACCGTCGTGCGCGACGGCGAGGTGCTCTGGCCCCCGCCGCCGGTGCAGGTCTCCGCGGCCCCGGCCCCCGCGGCCGCCGCGGCCGCGCCACCTCCGGAACCGAGGGAACCGGTGCTGACCCCCCAGCGCAAGACCGCCCTGGCCGTGGGCGTCGGGCTGCTCTTCCTCCTCGTGGCGGCGTTCGCGCCCGAGCCGTTCCTGGGCCACTTCATGGTCTTCATGCTCTCGGTCGTCGTCGGGTTCTACGTCATCGGCAACGTCCACCACGCGCTGCACACCCCGCTGATGTCGGTGACCAACGCGATCAGCGGGATCATCGTGGTCGGCGCGCTGCTGCAGGTCGGGCACGGCTCGGTGGCGGTGTCGGTGCTGGCGTTCGTCGCGATCCTCGTCGCGAGCATCAACGTCTTCGGTGGCTTCCGGGTCACCGCGCGGATGCTCCAGATGTTCCGTCGCGAAGGGGCGACCCGATGACCCTCTCGCTCACCCTCGTGCAGGGTGCCTACATCATCGCGGGGCTGCTCTTCATCCTCGCCCTGGCCGGGCTGTCGCGGCACGAGACCGCGCGCAACGGCAACCGCTTCGGCATCATCGGGATGGCGATCGCCCTCCTCGTCACGGTCCTCGCCGCCACCGGCGGGGTCGACGCCGAGCCGCTCGGCGCCGGTGGTGCCGACCGCGACGGCTCGGGCTGGGTCGGCCTGCTCCTGGTCGTCGCCGCGATGGCGATCGGCGCGGCCATCGGGCTCGACCGGGCCAAGAAGGTCGAGATGACCGGCATGCCCGAGCTCATCGCGATGCTCCACTCCTTCGTCGGGCTCGCGGCCGTGCTCGTCGGCTGGAACTCCTCGTACGAGGAGACCCCGTACCCCGCCATCCACGACGTCGAGGTGATGGTCGGCGTCTTCATCGGCGCGGTGACCTTCACCGGGTCAATCGTCGCGTTCCTCAAGCTGTCGGCACGGATCAAGTCCTCCCCGCTGATGCTGCCGTTCCGCAACTGGCTCAACCTCGGCGCGATCGTCGTGTTCGTCGTGCTGACCGTCGTCTACGTGCTGCTCCCGGCCGACGCGGTCGCGCTGCGGGCGTCGGTGCTCGGGCTGGTGACGATCGTCGCGCTGGCGCTGGGCTGGCACCTCGTGGCCTCGATCGGCGGCGGCGACATGCCGGTCGTGGTGTCGATGCTCAACAGCTACTCCGGATGGGCGGCGGCCGCCGCGGGCTTCCTCCTCGGCAACGACCTGCTCATCATCACCGGCGCGCTCGTCGGCTCCTCGGGTGCGTACCTCTCGTACATCATGTGCCGCGCGATGAACCGGTCGTTCTTCTCGGTCATCGCCGGAGGGTTCGGGGTCGAGGGCGGCACCGTGTCCGACGACGTCGACTACGGCGAGCACCGCGAGGTCACCGCCGAGGGCGCCGCCGAGCTGCTCACCAACGCCCGCTCGGTCGTCATCACCCCCGGGTACGGGATGGCCGTGGCGCAGGCGCAGTACCCCGTCGCCGAGCTCACCCGCCAGCTGCGCGAGCGCGGGGTCGACGTGAAGTTCGGCATCCACCCGGTCGCCGGGCGCCTGCCCGGGCACATGAACGTGCTGCTCGCCGAGGCCCACGTGCCCTACGACATCGTCCTGGAGATGGACGAGGTCAACGACGACCTCAAGGACGTCGACGTCGTCCTCGTCATCGGCGCCAACGACACCGTCAACCCGGCCGCCTCGGAGGACCCGACGTCGCCCATCGCGGGGATGCCGGTCATCCGGGTGTGGGAGGCCGAGCACGTCATCGTGTTCAAGCGCTCGATGGCCACGGGCTACGCCGGCGTGCAGAACCCGCTGTTCTTCAAGGAGAACGCGCAGATGCTCTTCGGCGACGCCAAGGACCGCGTCGAGGACATCATCCGCGCCCTCTGACCTCCCGGCTTCTCTCGCCGTGAGTGCGGAAGTGGCTGCCCGGGCAGCCACCTGAGCACTCGCGGCGGGTCAGGGGCGGGTGTCGCGCCAGACCTTGCGTGCGGTGACGACGATCGCCGCGGCCGTCGCGCCCAGGACCACGAGGACGATCGGGGTCGCGAACGACCGCGGGTCCGAGAGCAGGGTCGCCGTCAGCACGCTGGCGGTCATGGCGGGGCCGACGGAGACGAGGCCCGCCTTGGTCCGTGCCTCCAGGTCGGGACCGAGCAGCGCGACGACCAGGGCGAGGATCCACAGCGGCAGCAGCGGTGGCAGCACGAAGAGGGCCTCGGACGGGTGCGGGCCGAGGAACAGCCCGCCGGTGTCGTCCGTCCCGATCGAGTTCAGGACCTCGGCGCCGACCCGGCCGACGAGGGCGACGGCCGTCGGTACCGCCACGATGACGAGGGAGGCCAGGGCGGCCACGCGGGCTCGGCGGGGGTGCCTGGTGGCGGGGGTGGCGCCGGGCCGGGCGTAGGGGTCTGTGGCGGGGGGCGGGAGGTCGGCGCGGGCGGCGGCGGCGACCTGCTCGGGCGGGCCGAGGCGCAGCAGCGCGGCATCGACCGCGGCCGGGTCGTCGGGGTGCTCGGCGAGGGTGGCGTCGAGGTGCTCGCGGACCCCGGCGAGGACGTCGTCGCGCGTCGCCGGGTCGAGGTCGCCGAGCATCCGGGCGAGGTCGTCGAGGTAGGCGCTGACGCGCGTGTCCGAGCTGTTCACTGGGATCCCCCCTGGAGAGTGGAGTCGACGGCGTCGCGGAAGGTCTTCCACGTCCGCTGGAAGGTGGCGAGGGCGGTGCGGCCCTCGGCGGTGAGCGAGTAGTAGCGGCGCGGCGGGCCGGAGGTCGACTCGGCCCACGTCGTGTCGACCAGGCCCTGCTTCCGGAGCCGCGCGAGCAGCGGGTAGAGGGTGCCCTCTCCGGCGAGCAGCACCCCGTCGTCACCCAGGCGGCGGGCGATGTCGAGGCCGTAGCGCGGCTCGCCGTCGAGCAGCGCGAGGACGCAGTGCTCGAGGGCGCCCCGCCGCAGGTGCGTCAGGATGGCGCTGTCGCCGGGTTCCATGCGTCACAAGGTAGCGGCCTCGACGCACCGTCGCAAGACCCCGTGCCCTCCGACGAGAGGAGGCAACACGCAGAGCGTCGCGGCCGGTTCCCTGCGTGTGGCCTCACCTCGACCGGGCGGGGGCGTCGCGCGAGGGCGCGGGGCGGACGCGAGGGCGGGGCCTCCGGCGCCCGCCGGTAGGCTGCCGGGCGTGAGCGAGCCCAGCCAGCCGACCTCCATCACGTACGCCTCCGCCGGCGTCGACGTCGAGGCCGGTGACAAGGCGGTCGAGCTGATGAAGGCCAGCGTCCGCCGCGCCACGCGCCCCGAGGTCCTCGGCGGGCTCGGCGGCTTCGCCGGGATGTTCGACGCCAGCGCCATCGCGCGGATGGCGCGGCCCGTCCTCGCGACGAGCACCGACGGCGTCGGCACCAAGGTCGCCATCGCGCAGGCCCTCGACCGGCACGACACCATCGGCTTCGACCTCGTCGGCATGGTCGTCGACGACATCGTCGTGTGCGGCGCCGAGCCGCTCTTCATGACCGACTACATCGCCACCGGCAAGGTGGTGCCCGAGCGGATCGCGGCCATCGTCTCGGGCATCGCGGCCGCGTGCGAGCAGGCGCGGGTCGCCCTCGTCGGTGGCGAGACCGCCGAGCACCCCGGCCTCCTCGACCCCGACGAGTACGACGTCGCCGGTGCCGCCACGGGGGTCGTCGAGTACGCCGACGTCCTCGGTCCGCAGCGCGTCGTCCCCGGCGACGTCGTCCTGGGGCTGGCCTCCAGCGGGCTGCACTCCAACGGCTACTCGCTGGTCCGCCGCGTCGTCGCCCACGCCGGCTGGGCGCTCGACCGCCACGTCGAGGACTTCGGCCGCACCCTCGGCGAGGAGCTCCTCGAGCCCACCCGCGTCTACTCCGCCGACCTGCTCGACCTCGTGCGCTCCGACGGCATCGACGTCCACTCGCTCTCGCACGTCACCGGTGGCGGGCTCGCGGCCAACCTGGCGCGCGTCCTCCCGCCGCACGTCCACGCCCGGCTCGACCGCTCGACGTGGACCCCGCCGGCCGTGTTCTCCACCGTGGGTGCGCTCGGCGGCGTGCCCCGCTCCGACCTCGAGCGCACCCTCAACATGGGTGTCGGCTTCGTCGCGGTGCTGCCGGCCACCGGGGTCGACGCGGCGGTCGCGCACCTCGAGGCGCGCGGCATCCACGCGTGGGTGATGGGCGAGGTCCACGAGGCCGCCACCGCCCCCGTCGAGGCCGGCGTCGAGGTCGTCCGCGGGGCCAAGGGCGTCGACGGCGGGGCCGTCCAGGTCGTCGGCGACCACCCCACCGCCTGACCCCACCCCCCAGCCGCGAGTGCGGAAACGGTCGCTGGGACAGCCATTTCCGCACTCACGGCCGAGAACGACGGCGGTGAGTGCGGAAACGGTCGCCGGGGCAACCACTTCCGCACTCACCGCGGGGTCCAGGGAGGCGGGTCAGCCCCAGATGGAGGTGGCCCACTCGGGGTGGTCGATGAAGGGGTTGCGGTTGCCCTGCCACGTCGAGTGGATGCGGTCGTTGCGCCGCATCTCGAACGCGTCGACCGGGTCGGCGGCGCTCCACGCGAGCAGGACCGACAGCTTGCCGATGTACGGCGCCGAGCCGTTGGCCACGGAGTTGTTCATCTCGAGGTCGGGCCAGCCGTCGTCGCCGGAGTAGCGCACGGCCATGTAGAAGATCATCCGCGCCACGTCGCCCTTGACGGCGTCCCGCGGGGCGAAGGAGTCGGCGTCGGCCGCGCAGCCGGTGCACTGGCTCACCGTGCTGCCCCCGTTGTCGAAGTCGAGGTTGCCGCGGGCGGAGTTCACCGTGACGTCCTCCGGGCGGAGGTGGTGGACGTCCGTCCCGGGCCCGGTGGCCGTGCCGAAGTCACCGTGCGACTTCGCCCAGACGTGCTCGCGGTTCCACTGGTCGACGCCACCACCGTTGTCGGACTTCGCGATCGAGCGTCCCGAGTAGATCTCGATGACGTTGTTCGTGTTGTTCGGGTCCTGGTCGGTGTCCTTGAGCGCGGTCCACACCTGGTCGTAGGTGAGCTTGGTCTGGTTGTCGATGATGTCGTGCAGCGAGGTCTTCAGCGCGGTCCCCGTCTTGCCGATGGCCGGCGCGTAGTACGTGCTGTCCCAGGGGCTCGTGCCCCCGGGTGGCGGGTCGGTCGGACCGCCACCGCCGGCCAGCGCGAACGCGCTCGTCCCGGTCATCCCCGGGTGCGAGAAGTACGCCGCCAGCGCTCCGGTGACGTCGATCTGCTTGCCCTTGAGCGTGGGGTTCGTCTTCAGCCCCCACTGTGCCCGGAAGGCCGTCGGGATCTGGACGTAGAGCATCTGCGCCGTGTTCGTCGTCGACGCCGTGTCGGCGATGGCGAGGGCGTAGTCGTTCGGATAGTTCGACGTCACGACGGTGTTCGTGGCGGTCGGCTGGCCCACGACGTAGCCGCGCACGGTCTGGGCCGAGCCGTTCTGCTGGCCGATGGCCTGGGCCACCGTGAGCGGCGTCGCGGCCTGCGACGGGGTGGCTGCGAGGCCGAGGACGGAGAGCAGGGTGAGGGCGAGGGTCAGGCCCAGGGTGCGGGCGCGGTTCCTCCGGTGGTGTCCGGTCATGGGCGCAGAGCCTGCCGCACAATCGTCGGGTCCGCTCGTCGAGCGGGTGGCCGGTCGGTGACGCCGCGATGACGTCCTCCTCCGGTGGCGGACAACGTCGTTCGGGTGTATCGACAGTCCGACCTCGTGCGACGTGGGTACGGGTTTCGGCGATCCAGAGGTGCGAGAACCGTGCCTAAGTCGCACGAGGTCGGGGAGGGGCCGGGGGGAGGAGATGAGTACGCGGGCCCATGACGGGAGCCGCGCCGGCCCGCCATCCTCGGGGGATGTCGACCGCAGACCTCCCGCCCGTCCACCCCGGGCTCTCGCGTGGCGCAGGGGCCACGTCGGTGCTGGGGACGAGGCGCGACGTGGTCCGGGCCCACCACTGGGCGACCGCCCGGTGGTGGGCCGTCGGCGTGCTGTCCCTCGGCACGCTCGCCCTCGCGGCCTGGCTCGTGGTGCTCGTAGCGGCGGGGGCGATGGCGGCGTTCACCATCGGCATCCTGCGGCCGCAGACGCCCGTCGACCTCGATGTCGCGGGGCTGGTGCTCGCGTCGCTGCCGGGGCTGCTCGTCGGGTGGTGCGTCGGCCTCGCCACGACGGCGGTCGTCTCGCGGGGTGAGGCCCTGGGCCCCCGCACGGGCGGGACCGTCGGGGCACTCGTCGGCCTCGTGGCCGGCGCCCTCGTCCTCCGCCTCTCCGGCCTCCTCTGACCCCGACTCATTGCGTTCAGCGAACGCGACACGCCGGGAAGGGCGTTCACCCAGCGCAATGAGTGGCGGGGTGTGGAGCTCGCGGAGGGCCAGGCCTCAGGTGATGGTGACCTGGGGGGCGTACAGGGCCATCGCGCCGAGCGCCCGCTCGTGGTTCTCCACGGTGGAGCCCGCGCACCCGGACGCCACGACCCGCACGGTCGCCCCGGCATCGGCCGCGGGGAGGACCGTCGAGAGCACGCAGCAGTCGGTGGACACCCCGGTGACGGTGAGATGGGCGTCGTCGCCGACGACGTCGCGCAGCACCGGCCACTTCCCGAACGTCCCCGCGGTGACCACGTGCACCGCCGCGTGGGCCAGCTCGGGCACCACCGCGTAGAGCGGGTCACCGTCGTCGACCAGCGCGAACGGCCAGTCCTCGTAGTACGGACCCCACGACCCGCCGAGCGAGGAGTCGGCGACGAAGCGGGTGACCACCGTGCGCTCCGGGCCGTACGCCGCGGCCAGCTCGACGATCCGTGGCACGACCGACGCCCACAGCGGCGAGCCCCACGGCGACGTCGCCGGGTCGGCGAACACCACCTGCGGGTCGACGACGACGAGCCAGCCGCCCTCGACGACCTCCGGGACCGCCGGCACGGCCGTGGGGGAGGGAGAGGTCACCGGACCCGCTCGGCCGGCTCTGTACGGACCCGCTCGGCGCCCTCACCCTCCTGGCGCGCGACGGTGCCGCGCCGGGCGAGGAAGCAGACGACGAAGCCGATCGCGAAGGCGAGCAGCACCCCGATGTTCGAGTACGGCCACGAGCCGTCCCAGTAGGGCGCGCCCTCACCCTCGGTGACGTAGGTCCCCAGGCCCAGCGGCTGGAGGAGGTAGCCCTGCCAGTTGTTCCACGCAGCGTCCTGGGCGAAGTTGTTGACGACCAGGCCCCAGCCGATGACCGACGCCACGACCATCGTGCCGATGGAGACCCAGTCCCAGGCGCCGTAGCGGCCGCGCACGTCGAACAGGGCGTCGGCGCCGCCGGCGCCCCAGTCGTAGTCCTTGCGGCGCAGGGCGAGGTCGGCGATGAAGATGCCCGCCCACGCGGCGAGCGGCACCCCGAGGGTGATGAGGAAGCTCTGGAACGGGCCGAGGAAGTCCTGGGCGACGAAGACGACGAAGAAGGTGCCCATGGTGAGGAGCAGGCCGTCGACGAGCGCCGCCGCCGGCCGCGGGATCCGCACGCCGAGCGAGAGCAGGGTCAGCCCCGAGGAGTAGATGCCGAGCACCGCGCCCGAGACCAACGAGAGGATCACGGCCACGAGGAACGGCACGAGGAACCACGTCGGCAGGATCGAGGCCAGGGTGCCGATCGGGTCGCCGGGGATGCCCTCGAGGATCTTCTGGTCGGAGGCCGCGAGCATCAGGCCGAAGAGCACGAGCAGCACGGGCGCGACCGCACCGCCGAAGGTGTTCCAGAAGACGATGGCGCCGCCCGGGGCCGAGCGCTTCTGGTAGCGCGACCAGTCGGCGGCGATGTTGATCCAGCCGAGCCCGAAGCCGGTCATCAGCATGACGAAGGCGCCGACGACCGAGCCCGTGGACCCGGACTTCAGCGCGGCCACGGCCGACCAGTCGATCTCCCCCGCCGCGACGACGACGAACACGATGGTGACGATGCCGGTGACCCAGGTGAGCACCGACTGCAGCCGCATGATGACGTGGTAGCCGGCGACCGAGGCGAGCACGATCATCGCCGCGACCACCAGGGCCGCAGCGATCTTGGTGCCGGTGCCGCCGCCCCAGCCGAGCCGCTCGAAGATCGTGGAGGTGGCGAGCACCGCGAGGATGGCGAGAAAGGTCTCCCAGCCGATCGAGGTCAGCCACGAGATGACCCCGGGGACCTTCTGGCCGGTGACGCCGAACGACGCCCGCGACAGGATCATCGTCGGGGCCGAGCCCCGCTTGCCCGCGATGGCGACGACGCCGCACAGCACGAACGAGACGATGATGCCGAGCACCGTGACAACGGCGCCCTGCCAGAAGGAGATCCCGAAGCCGAGCACGAACGCGGCGTAGGAGATGCCGAACACGGACACGTTGGCCGCGAACCACGGCCAGAACAGGTCGCGCGGACGCGCCGTGCGGTCGGCCTCGTCGATGATCTCGATGCCGGTGGTCTCGACCCCGAGCCGCTGCGTGGCGGCGACCGTCGTCTCAGTCATGGTGCCGAGCATAGGACCGCCCGGCGACGAGACCGTCGTAGCCCACCTGTGGGTCGACGCAGCAGGTCAGGGCGCCGCAGGCCACTCAGGGCAGGGCGTCACCGACGCCGTGCACACCGCAGGTCCCGCACCGGGGGTGCGGGACATCCGTCAGACGCGGGTCAGGTCGGCGTCAACGCCGACCCGAGGACCACTGACCGTAGTCGTCCTCGTCCTCCGGCTCTCGGGCGTCGCTCGTGGAGCGACCTCCGTCACCGGGACCGTGAAGTTCTCGCTCAAGCGCGGAGAGGTCGGTGTCCGGGCTGTAGTACTTCAGCTCGCGAGCGACCTTCGTCTGCTTGGCCTTGGCTCGGCCGCGCCCCATGGCGTGACCCCCTCGTGCGTCTGCCGGGGCGACATCGCGAGAGGGACGGCCCCGTTGCTGAGGTCATCCCACGTCGCGGAGCGGTCCCGGGAATCGTGTATGTGTCGTGGCGCCAACGGTACATCAGTGGAGGCGGTCCGGCGACGCCGTCCGGGACAACGGCTCCCCGGCGCGCCGTGTTCCCCGGCCGCCCGCCCGGGAGACCGTCGAGCGACGTTCAGTCGTCCCCGGTCCCGACGGGGTCGCCGGGCAGCCACGGCCGGCGACGGCCCGCCGCGATGCGCCGCTCGGCCAGCCGGTCGGCGGCCACGGCGGGGCTCACGGCGTGCTCGTCGGCCTCGCGCAGCACCTGCAGGGTGTGGTCGAAGATGGCCGTGGTCTTGGTGCGGGCGCGCTCCATGTCGAAGCCGTGCAGCTCGTCGCTCACCTGGATGACACCGCCCGCGTTGACGAGGAAGTCCGGGGCGTAGGTGATGCCCTTGGCGCGCAGCCGGTCGGCGGTACGGCCGGGCGCCTCGCCGGGCAGCTGGTTGTTCGCGCCGCCGCACACGACCTGCACCCGCAGGGCCTCCACCGTGTCGTCGTCGAGCGCGCCGCCGAGGGCGTTCGGGCTGAACACGTCGAGGTCGCCGCGCACGAGGGCGTAGGCGTCGCCCACGGCCTCGACCTGCGGGTACGCCTCGAGGAGGGAGCGCACGGCGTCGTCGGAGACGTCGGTCACCACGACGGAGGCCCCGTCCTGGAGGAGGTGCTCGGTCAGCCGCCGGCCGACCTTGCCGACCCCGGCGATGCCGACCCGGCGCCCCGCGAGCGTCGGCTCGCCCCACACGTGCTGCGCCGCGGCCCGCATCCCCTGGAAGACGCCCCAGGCCGTGAGCACGGAGGAGTCGCCGGCCCCACCGTTCTCGGGGGAGCGGCCGGTGGCCCAGCGGGTCTCCTCGCCGACGACGTCCATGTCGGCGACGTAGGTGCCGACGTCGCAGGCCGTGACGTAGCGACCGCCCAGGCTCTCGACGAACCGGCCGTACGCGCGCAGCAGCTCGGGGGTCTTGTCGCGGCGGGGGTCACCGACGATGACCGCCTTGCCGCCGCCGTGGTCGAGCCCGGCCACGGCGTTCTTGCTCGACATCGCGCGCGAGAGGCGCAGGACGTCCGCGAGGGCGTGGTCCATCGAGGCGTAGGGGTGGAAGCGCGTGCCGCCGAGCCCCGGCCCGAGCGCGGTGTCGTGCAGCGCGATGATGGCGCGCAGCCCGGTCTCGGGGTCGGTGCAGAACACGACCTGCTCGTGGCCGGTGAGGTCGATGAGGTCGGTGGCCATGGCTCCACGCTAGCCCGCGGATCAGCCCTTGCCGAGGGTGCCCGCGAGCCCGACGACGAGGTTGAGCGTCGCCGCGACGACGACCGTGCCGAACACGTACGACAGCACCGTGTGCCGCAGGACGAGGCGCCGCACCTCCGAGGTCCGCAGCCCCGTGTCGGACACCTGATACGTCATCCCCAGGGTGAAGGCGAGGTAGGCGAAGTCCGACAGGCGCGGGTGCTCGGTGGGCCCGAAGTCGATGCAGCCCGGCTCGTTGACGAGGTAGTGGCGCGCGTACCGCAGCGTGTAGACGGTGTGCACGGCGAGCCAGGCCGACGCGACGGCGAGGACCGCGAGCACCGCCTCGAGCGCGCGCCCTCCACCGTCGCCGGCGAGCATGACGACGATCGCGGCCAGGCTGGCCAGCGAGGCGAGCACCACGATGACGTCGGTCTCGGTGCGCCCGCCCTGTGCCCCCTCGAGGAGCTGCGCGGTCTCGTCCGCGTCGAGCCGGTGGGCCAGGCGCAGGACCGGGACGCAGAACGCGAGGGTCCCCACGACCCATCCGACGAGGACGTGCGCCGGCCAGGTGGCCCCGGCGGGCAGGGGGACGAGGAACGCGGCCACGACGAGCAGCACCGCGCCGGACGCGAGGTGGAGCCGGGGACGTCGCACGTCCTCACGCTAGACCGGCGTTGCCTCGGCGACACCGCGAGCCACGCCGCGCGGACGGGGTGTGACACTGGGGTCCGGACCACCGGGAACGTCCCCCAGCGAGGAGCGTGTCGTGCTGAGAGTCGGGTACAAGGCGTCGGCGGAGCAGTTCGCCCCCACGGAGCTCGCCGGCTACGCCGTGCGGGCCGAGGAGCTCGGGCTGGACTCGGTGACCATCTCCGACCACTTCCAGCCGTGGCGGCTCGAGGGCGGCCACGCCCCCAACTCCCTGGCGTGGATGTCGTGGGTGCTGGCGCGCACGGAGCGGGTGGTGGTGGGGACCTCGGTGATGACGCCGACGTTCCGGTACAACCCGGCGGTGGTCGCGCAGACGTTCGCGACGATGGCCTGCCTGGCGCCCGGGCGCGTGATGCTCGGCGTCGGCTCGGGCGAGGCGCTCAACGAGGTCGCGGTGGGGTCGGTCGGCGAGGGCGAGTGGCCCGAGTTCAAGGAACGGTTCGGCCGGCTGCGCGAGTCGGTGGCGCTGATGCGCGAGCTGTGGACGAAGGACCGGGTCAGCTTCGAGGGCGAGTACTACCGCACCGAGGACGCCGCGATCTACGACCGCCCCGACCAGCCGGTGCCGGTCTACGTCGCCGCGGGTGGGCCGATGGTGGCGCGCTACGCAGGACGGGTGGCCGACGGCTTCATCTGCACCTCCGGCAAGGGGCGCGAGCTCTACGCCGACCAGCTGGTCCCCGCCGTCGACGAGGGCCTGGACAAGGCCGGGCGCGCGCACGACTCCATCGACCGGATGATCGAGGTCAAGGTGTCCTGGGACCCGGACGCCGACCGCGCCCTCGAGAACACCCGGTTCTGGGCGCCGCTGTCGCTCACGGCCGAGCAGAAGCACTCGATCCACTCGCCGTCGGAGATGGAGAAGGCGGCCGACGAGCTGCCGATCGAGCAGGTCGCCAAGCGGTGGATCGTCGCCTCCGACCCGCAGGAGGTCGTCGACGCGATGAAGGTCTACACCGACCTCGGCTTCGACCACCTCGTCGTGCACGGGCCCGGCCACGACCAGGAGCGGTTCCTGTCGACCTTCGCCGAGCAGGTCCTCCCCGGGCTGCGCGAGCTGGTCCCGGCGGCCCGGTGAGGGAGCAGTCGGACGGCGGCGCCCCGGGCGACGCCGGTGCGGTCGGCGCGGGCGGTGACGCCGGTACCCCCGGCGGCGCGGTGCCGGCGCGGGTCCCGGCGGGGCCGGCGGCCCTGCGGCTGCGCGGCCGGACCTTCGATGCCGCGCACCCGGCCGTCATGGCGATCGTCAACCGCACGCCGGACTCGTTCTGGTCGGGCAACCGGCACGTCGACCTCGACTCGGCGCTGCGGGCGCTCGACGAAGCCGTCGCCCTCGGGGCCGACCTCGTCGACGTCGGCGGGGTGCGTGCCGGCCAGGAGGGTGAGGTCGTCTCCGCCGCTGAGGAGGTGGAGCGGGTCGTGCCGTTCCTCGTCCGCGCCCGGGACGAGCACCCCGACCTCGTCCTCAGCCTCGACACCTGGCGTGCCGAGGTGGCCAGGGTCTCCGCGGCGGAGGCGGGCCTCGACCTCGTCAACGACACCTGGCAGGGGGCCGACCCCGACCTCGTCCACGTAGCCGCCGAGATCGGCGCCGGGTACGTCGTCTCGCACACCGGAGGGCTCCCGCCGCGCACCGACCCGGTGGGGGTGACCTACCCGCCCGAGCCGCTCGGGGTCGTCCACGATGCGCTGCGCGTGCTGCGCGAGGGGGCCGAGCGGGCCGTCGCCGCAGGGGTCCCGGCCGACCGCGTCCTCGTCGACCCGACCCTGGACTTCGGCAAGACCACCGCGCACTCGCTGACGCTGCTGCGGCACACTGAGGCGGTCGTCGGTCTGGGGTTCCCTGTGCTGCAGGCACTTTCACGCAAGGACTTCGTTGGCGAGACCCTCGACCTCCCCACCGACGACCGGCTCGAGGGCACGCTCGCGGCCACGGCCGTCGCGGCGTGGCTCGGCGCCACCGTCTTCCGCGCCCACGACGTGCGGGCCACGCGGAGGGTCGTCGACATGGTGGCCTCGATCCGCGGGGAGCGGCCGCCCACCGTGAGCATCCGCGGAGTGCCCACGTGATCGTTCCGCCCGCCGTGGGGACTGAGGGCGGGGCGCTGGCCGGTGTGCGCGTCCTCGAGCTCGGCGGCATCGGGCCCGTGCCGTTCGCAGGGATGGTGCTCGCCGAGCTGGGGGCGGAGGTCGTGCGGGTCGACCGGCCGGGGGAGTCCAACCCGCTGGCGCTCGCCGGTGGCCTGCGCCGGTCGCGCCCGAGCATCGCGGTCGACCTCAAGCACGACGACGGCCGCGCGGTGGTGCAGCGGATCCTCGACGACGCCGACGTCGTCATCGAGGGGTGGCGACCGGGGGTCGCCGAGCGACTCGGCCTGGGGCCGGACGAGTGCCTCGCCCGCAACCCGCGCCTCGTGCACGCGCGGATGACCGGGTGGGGGCAGACGGGACCGTGGGCGCAGCGCGCGGGCCACGACATCACCTACGCGGCCGTGTCCGGGTCGCTGCACGCGGCCGGACCCGCCGGGCGGCCGGTGGTCCCGGTGCCGCCGGTGGCCGACTTCGCCGGCGGGGCGATGTACCTCGTCACGGGCATCCTCGCGGCGCTGGTGTCGCGGGCCACGACCGGGCGCGGGCAGGTCGTCGACGCGGCGATGGTGGAGGGCAGCGTGCACCTCGCGAGCCTGCTCCACGGGCTCCTCGCGGTCGGTGGCTGGAGCGACGAGCGGGCGACGAACTTCCTCGACGGTGGTGCGCCGTACTACGACGTCTACGAGTGCGCCGACGGCCGGTTCGTCGCGGTGGGGGCGCTCGAGCCGCAGTTCTGGGCCGCGCTCGTGGCCGGTCTCGGGGTGGAGGTCGAGGGTGAGCAGCACGACCCCGACACGTGGCCGGCGCAGCGGGCGGCGTTCACGGCGGCTTTCCTCACGCGCAGCCGTGACGAGTGGACCGAGCACTTCGGGGAGGTCGACGCGTGCGTGGCGCCGGTGCTGTCGCTGACCGAGGCCGCGGCGCACCCGCAGCTCGTTGCTCGTGGGACCTTCGTGCCCGGCCCCGACGGCGGCCTGGTGCCGCGCACACCGCCGCGCCTGTCGGGCACCCCGACGCTGGCCCCCGGGCCGGTGCCCGTGCCGGGCGCCGACACCACGGTGTGGCTGGGCCGGCTGGGCTTCGCCGAGGACGAGGTCGAGGCGCTCCTCGCCTCCGGAGCCGTCCACCAGGCCTGACCCTCCACCGGCCACGCGCCATCGGCCACGGGTCCGGCTCCCCTCCCTCCCCTTAGGGACACGTCTGCATCGCGACCTACCGTCTGGTCAGTGGGGTGATCGCCACACCTACCAGGCGGTAGCACGCGATTGGGGTTCGATGGGGGGATGAGCGAGCGCACCCCCGGGTCCCCGGCAGAGCCCACCGATCCCACCGAGTCAACCCAGCCCATCGCCCGCGTCCGGGTGGAGGTCGAGGGCGCGGCGGGGCTCGTCGTCCTCGACGCACCCCACCGGCTCAACGCGGTCGACCCGGCGATGTGCGCGGAGATCGTCGCCGGTGTCCGGCGCCTCGATGACGACCCGGCCGTCCGCGTCATCGTCGTCACCGGTGAGGGGCGCGGGTTCTGTTCCGGCGCACCGCTGTCCGAGACCGGTGCCGACATGGGGGTGCTCGACGCCGGCGCCGAGGTGGTCCGCACCCTCCTCGGCGCGCGGACGCCGACCGTCGCGCTCGTCCACGGGGTCGCGGCCGGCATCGGCGTCCCGCTGGCGCTCGCCTGCGACTACGTGCTGGCCGCGGACGAGGCCCCCTTCGTCCTCGCCTTCAGCCGGATCGGGCTCATGCCCGACGGCGGCGCGACGGCGCTCGTCACGGCCTCGGTCGGCCGGGCCCGGGCGCTGCGCCTGGCGATGACCGGGGAGCGGCTCGACGGCCGCACCGCCGCCGACTGGGGCCTGGTCGCCGAGAGCGTGCCGCGCGAGGAGTTCGCCGCCCGCGCCGAGGCCCTGCTCGCCGAGCTCGCCGGCGGGGCCACCCTGGCGCTCGCCGAGACGACGGCCGCGGTCAACGCCGCCTGCCCCGACGTGGAGGCCGCCCTCGCCCTCGAGGACGCGGGCCAGCGCCGGCTCGCGGCCACGCAGGACCACCTCGAGGGCGTCGCGGCCTTCCTCGCCAAGCGCACCCCCGAGTTCCGCGCCCGCTGACCCCGCCGGGGCTGCGGCCCGCGGGGGAGCCCCATCCGGATGGGTCAGAAGGGCCGGGCGGTCTGGCCCTGACGGGCCATTGCGGGCGGCGGTAGCGTCGAGACAGGCCGCGACGGCATCGGTCGGGGCCGCCCGTTGCGGGAGGTGGCGATGTCGGTGCGACGCCGTGTGGGCACCTGGGTGAGCGTGGTCGCCGTGGCCCTCGCCGGGGTGGTCGCGACGCAGGCCCGGAGCCCGACCTCCGCCACCGCGGCCGCCGGCAGCACCCTCTTCGCCGACGGCTTCGAGTCCGGCGGGACGGGGGCGTGGACCACGTCGACGGGTCTCGTCGTCCAGCAGGCCGTCGTCTCCGAGGGGTCCTTCGCGGCGCGGGCCACGACCACGGGCGGAGCGGCGTACGCCTCGCGCACCCTCGCCTCGACCCAGCCCGACCTCGTCGCGTCCCTCGCCCTGCAGCTCGTGTCAGGGCCGACCGGGGCGTCACTGAACTTCCTCAAGGTCCGCACCGCCTCGGGGGCCGCCCTCGCCGAGGTGTACCTCACGACGAGCCGGGTGCTCGGCGTGCGCAACGACGTGCTCGGCACGGCGACGAACTCGCCCGTCGCGGTCGCTGCCGGGTCGTGGCACGCCGTGGCCCTGCACGTCGTCGTGGCGGGCTCGAGCAGCCGGCTCCAGGTCGACCTCGACGGCACCCGGCTCCTCGACCTCACCACCGACCTCGGCTCGACCGCCGTGGGCCGGGTCCAGCTCGGGGAGAACGTGGCCGGTCGGACCGCCGACGTGGTGTTCGACGCCGTCTCGGTGTCCGTCCCGGCCCCTCCGCCGCCACCCGTGCCGCCCCCGGTCTTCGCGGACGGCTTCGAGACCGGCGACCTCTCGGCCTGGACCTCGGGCAGCGGCCTCGTCGTCCAGCAGGCGGTGGTCTCGGACGGCCTCTGGGCGGCCCGGGCCACGATGACCGGTGCCGCCGCGAACGCCTCACGCACCCTGGCCACCCCGCTCACCGACGTCACCGTGTCGGTGCGGGTCAGGGTGCAGTCCCTCTCCGGCACGGCGGCGGTGAACTTCCTCAAGGTCCGCACGGCCGCCGGCACGGCCCTCGCCGAGGTCTACGTGACGCCCGCCGGCGTCCTCGGGGTCCGCGACGCCGTGGCCGCGCGCGCCACCAACAGCACGGTCGTGGTCGCCCCCGGCGCCTGGCACACCGTGGTCCTCCGGGCCGTCACCGGTCCGGGGACGCTGCGGGTCTCGCTCGACGGCGCGACCGTCCTCGACGTGGTCAGCGACCTCGGAGCCACGCCGGTCGGCCGGGTCCAGGTGGGGGAGAACGTCGCCGGACGCACCGCCGACCTCGTCTACGACACCGTCCGCGTCGACGGCCCGACGACGCCCACCGCGACCGACCCGGTCCTCCTCGCTGCCGGCGACATCGCGTGCGACCCCCTGTCGGGGTCGTTCAACGGCGGCAACGGGACCTCCGACGCGTGCCGCCAGAAGGCCGTGTCCGACCTCGTCCTCACCCAGTCCGGCGTCAGCGCGGTGGCCGCCCTGGGCGACATCCAGTACGCCTGCGGCGGTTACCAGGCGTTCCTCGCCGCCTACGACCCGACCTGGGGCCGCTTCAAGGGGATGACGCGGCCCGCGGTCGGCAACCACGAGTACCTCGCGTCGATCTCGGGTCCGGCCACGGACTGCGACCCGACGGGTACGGCCGCCGGGTACTTCCGGTACTTCGGCTCGGCCGCCGGCCAGCAGGGGCAGGGGTGGTACGGCTACGACCTCGGTGCGTGGCACGTCGTCGTCCTCAACAGCAACTGTGGCGAGGCCGGAGGCTGCGGGCCCGGCAGCCCGCAGGAGGTCTGGCTGCGCGCCGACCTCGCCGCCCACCCGACGCGGTGCACCCTCGCCTACTGGCACATCCCGCTCTGGTCGTCCGGGGGTCGCGCCGCAAACAACGCGCGCACCTTCGTCCAGGACCTCGTGGCGGCCGGGGCCGAGGTCGTCCTCAACGGGCACGACCACATCTACGAGCGGTTCGCCCCGATGGACGCCACCGGCGCCCGGTCGGCCACCGGGGTGCGTGAGTTCGTGGTGGGGACGGGCGGGGCGAACCACACGACCGTGGTGTCGGTCGCGCCGAACAGCGAGGTCCGCGACGCGGCCACGTACGGCGTGCTCCGGCTCGTCCTGCACCCGGGCGGCTACGACTGGCAGTTCCTGCCCGAGGCCGGCCACACCTTCAGCGACGCGGGGTCCGACACCTGCCACTGACCCCACCTGGGCCCGGGGCGTCAGGATGGCGTCAAGACGGGCAGCCCGACCCCTCCCGGCCGCGCCACGTCCTCACCGAGCCCGGGATCGGCTACCGCCTCGTCGAGTGAGGGGAAACGGCCGATGCGGCCGACCGGCCGCCCCCGCTCGGCGCCCCGGTCGGAGAGGATCGAGGGCATGGCCGCTCCCGTCCTCACCGGTCCGCGCATCACCCTGCGGCCGCTGCGCCCCACCGACGTCGAGGCCCGGCGCGCCCACGGCTTCCACGCGGAGATCGAGCGCAACTACGGCTCCGAGCGCGGCGACGGGCCGATGTCGCCGGAGGAGGCGCTCGCCTGGCACGACTCGGCGCTCGCGGCCGGCGACACGTTCTGGCTCGTGGAGGTCGGGGGCGCGGTCGCCGGCGCCGCCTTCCTCCACTCCGTCCGCGAGGTCGACAGCAAGGCGCACTTCGCGATCGGGATGTTCGCGCCGCAGTTCATGGGCAAGGGCGTCGGCACGGAGGCGACGGGGCTCGTCCTCGACCACGCCTTCGGGGACCTCGGGCTGCACCGCGTCACGCTGCGCGTGCTGTCGTTCAACGCGGCCGCGATCGCCTGCTACGAGCGCAGCGGCTTCCTCGTCGAGGGGCGCGAGCGGGAGAGCTGCCACATGGGGGAGCGCTGGTACGACGACGTCATCATGGGCATCGTCGTGTCGGACCCGCGACCGTCCGTGGTCGGTCCCGCCGGCTGACGCGGACCCCGGACGACCGAGCCCGCCCGGCCGTTCCCGGACCCGGACCCTGTGACAAGGGTCTCGCGCCGCCGCGAAACCGCGTGACGCGTCACGAGGACGTCGTCGCAGGTCAGGTGGGGTGAGGCCGCGTCAAGCCGGCGCCCGCCCACCCACGACGCCGATTTGGGTGCCCCTGCGGTCTTTGCTTCGGTGGACCGGTTGACCGCACCCGTGGGCACCGCCGTGCCCGCGCACCGACAGCTGGAAGGACTCGCCGCCCCCTCGCCGGGCGGCCACCACCCACGTGAGCACCGACACCCGACCCGACTCCCGCCCGGCACCGCCCGGACCCGACGCGACCGACGTCCACGACACCGCCGCCGACCCGGCCGCGCCGCCGCACCCCGTCCTCGGCATCGACGTCGTCGAGCAGCCCTCGCGCGGCTCGCGCGTCGACACCGTCGTCTTCGGTGTCGTCGCCGCCATCGCCGTGGCGTTCGTGGCCTGGGGCTTCCTCAGCACCGACACCCTGGGCGCCGCGTCCGACGCCGCCCTCGGCTGGTCGGTCACGACCATGGGCTGGATGTTCGTCGTCCTCGCCTCGGCGTTCGTCGCCTTCGTGATCTGGTTGGCGCTCAGCCGTTTCGGCAACATCCCGCTGGGTGCCGACGACGAGGAGCCGGAGTTCCGGACCGTCTCGTGGATCTCGATGATGTTCTCCGCGGGCATGGGCATCGGCCTGATGTTCTACGGCGTCAGCGAGCCCCTCTCGCACTTCGTCACCCCGCCCCCCGGCACGGTCGAGGCCGGTGACCCCGCCGCGGTCCAGACCGCGATGGCGACCACCCTCTTCCACTGGACGCTGCACCCGTGGGCCATCTACGCCGTCGTCGGCATCGCCATCGCGTACGGCGTCTTCCGCAAGGGCCGCAGCCAGCTCGTGTCCTCGGCGTTCATCCCGCTCATCGGCGAGCGCCGCGCCACCGGCACGGCCGGCCGCGTCATCGACATGCTCGCGATCTTCGCGACCCTCTTCGGGTCGGCCGCGTCGCTGGGCCTGGGCGCCCTCCAGATCGGCAGCGGCCTCGAGATCGTCTCCGGCCTGGGAAGGATCGGCAACGGTGTCCTCGTCGGCATCATCGCGCTGCTCACCGTCGCGTTCATCGTCTCGGCGGTGTCCGGTGTCGCCAAGGGCATCCAGTGGCTCTCGAACATCAACATGGTGCTGGCGATCTCCCTGGCCGCGTTCGTGTTCCTCGTCGGCCCCACCGTCTTCATCCTCGACCTGCTGCCGACCGCGGTGGGCAGCTACTTCCAGGACCTCGCGATGATGTCGGCCCGCACCGACGCCGCGGGCGGCGACGGCATGGCCGAGTGGCTGTCCGGCTGGACCGTCTTCTACTGGGCCTGGTGGCTGTCGTGGACCCCCTTCGTCGGGATGTTCATCGCGCGGATCTCCCGCGGCCGCACCATCCGCCAGTTCGTCACCGGCGTCCTGCTCGTCCCGAGCCTGGTGAGCCTGGTCTGGTTCGCGATCTTCGGTGGCGCCGCCATCCACACCCAGCAGGCCGGCACCGACCTCGCCGGCGCCTCCACCGCCGAGGGCCAGCTCTTCGGCCTCCTCGACACCCTGCCGCTCGCCGGCGTCACGACCGTCCTCGTCATGGTCCTCGTCGCGATCTTCTTCGTGTCGGGCGCCGACGCCGCGTCGATCGTCATGGGCACGCTCTCGCAGCGCGGCACCATGGAGCCGAGCCGCTGGAACGTCGTGTTCTGGGGCATCGCGACCGGGGGCGTCGCCGCCGTGATGCTCCTCGTCGGCGGCGACAGCGCGCTGACCGGGCTGCAGAACCTCACGATCGTGGCGGCCCTGCCGTTCGCGCTCGTCATGGTCGGGCTGGCCTGGGCGCTGGTCAAGGACCTGCGCGACGACCCGCTCATGGTCCGTCGCCGCTACGCCGAGGCCGCCGTCGACAAGGCGATCGTCACCGGCGCCACGCTGCACGGCGACGACTTCGCGCTGACCGTCGAGCAGGCCGACGAGCCGCTGCTCACCGAGGGTGACACCACCCCGAGCGAGGCCTCGGTCATCGCGCGCGGCTGAGCCCACGACGCGCATCGCGGGAAGCCGGGGCCACCACCACCGGTTTCCCGCGATGCGGCACATCGCGCACGGGTCCTTCGTACTCTGGGTTGCGTGTCTGCTCACACAGCTGCGACGACCCCTGCCCCGACGATCCGGTCCGCCAACACCCGGGACGTCCCGGCCGCCACGCTCCACGACGTGATGCGCCTGCGCCAGGACGTCTTCGTCATCGAGCAGCAGTGCCTCTACCCCGACCTCGACGGCCGCGACGTCGAGCCCGACACCGTGCAGGTGTGGGCCGAGGACGAGGAGGGCACCGTGCTCGCCACCCTGCGCGTCCTCGCCGACCAGGGCGGGGTCGTGCGCATCGGCCGGGTCGCCACGGCCGTGCCCTCCCGGGACCGCGGCATCGCCGCCCGGATGATGGTGCGCGCCCTCGAGACGACGACCGGGCCGGTCGTCCTCGACGCCCAGAGCCACCTCGCGTACTGGTACGAGCGGCTCGGGTTCGTGAGCGTCGGCGACGAGTTCCTCGACGACGGCATCCCGCACGTGCACATGCGCCTCGAGCGCTGACGCTCCGCACGCCCGTGACCGACGCTCCGCCGGCTGTCGGTGCCCCGGGGCAGGATGACGGGATGACCGTCGCGCTCGCCGACCTCGTCGCCGTCTCCCGGGCCGTCGCGGCCACCCGCTCGCGCACCGCCAAGACCGCCGCCATCGCGGGGCTCGTCGCGTCGGCCGGTGCCGACGAGGTCGCCACCGTCGTGGCCTTCCTCTCCGGGGTCCTGCCGCAGCGCCGGCTCGGCGTGGGGTGGCGCTCCCTCGGGTCGCTGCCCGAGCCGGCCGAGGCCTCCTCGCTCACCGTCGCCGACGTCAGTGCCACCTTCGACCGGCTCGCCGCGGCCTCGGGAACGGGCTCCACGGGCGCCCGGAGGGCGGACCTCGCCGCCCTGATGGAGCGCGCCACCGCCGACGAACAGCGCTTCCTCTCCGAGCTGGTCACCGGCAACCTGCGTCAGGGTGCGCTCGACGGCGTCGTCCTCGCTGCCGTCGCCAAGGCCAACGAGGTCCCCGACTCCGTCGTGAGACGCGCCGTGATGATGGCCGGCCACACCCACCTCGTCGCCGAGATCGCCGCGCGCGGGGGGCTGCCCGCCCTCGAGGACGTCGGGCTGGTCGTGGGCCGGCCGGTGCGGCCGATGCTCGCCGGGTCGGCCAAGACCACCGAGGAGGCGGTGTCCGGGTTCGCCGGTGCCGCGCTCCTCGTCGACGGCAAGCTCGACGGCATCCGGGTGCAGATCCACCGCCGCGACGGCGAGGTCACCGTCTTCACGCGCAGCCTCGACGAGGTCACCGAGCGACTGCCCGAGGTCGTCGAGGCCGTGGCGGCGCTGCCCGGTGGTGACCTCGTCCTCGACGGCGAGGCCATCGTCATCGAGGAGGGCGGGCGGCCGGCGCCCTTCCAGGTCACCGGGGCCCGCACGGCCAGCTCGGTCGACGTCGAGCGGCTGCGGGCCGAGGTGCCGCTGACGACCTACCTCTTCGACGTCCTGCACGCCGACGGCCGCGACCTCGTCGACGCCACGGCCCTCGAGCGGCACGAGGTGCTGTCGGCGCTCGCGCCGCACCTGCTCGTGCCCCGGCTCCTCACCACCGACCCGGCGCAGGCGCAGCAGTTCTTCGCCGACCTCGTCGCCGCCGGCCATGAGGGCGTCGTCGTCAAGGACGCCGCGTCGCCGTACGCCGCCGGCCGCCGGGGGAGCGGCTGGGTGAAGGTCAAGCCCACGCACACGCTCGACCTCGTCGTCCTCGCGGTCGAGCGCGGGTCCGGGCGGCGCCGGGGGTGGCTGTCCAACATCCACCTCGGCGCCCGCGACCCGGAGACCGGCGGCTTCGTCATGATCGGCAAGACCTTCAAGGGGATGACCGACGAGATGCTGCGCTGGCAGACCGAGCGCTTCACCGAGCTCGCGGTCGGCGACACGTCCGGCTACGTCGTGCAGGTGCGGCCCGAGCAGGTCGTCGAGATCGCCCTCGACGGGCTGCAGCGCTCGCGGCGGTACCCCGGCGGTGTCGCCCTGAGGTTCGCGCGCGTGCTGCGCTACCGCGACGACAAGACCGCCGAGGAGGCCGACACCATCGACACGGTGCGTGCGCTCGGGCCCGACGCCTGATGCCCCGACACCACGCCGACGACCCCGACATCCACGAGGAGGGGGTGCAGCGAACTCCCGACGTGAGACTCGTCGACGACGCCCGCGCCTGGATGATGCAGAAGTCGGCCCGCTACACCGTCCACTACGGCGAGAACCTCAGGTTCGCCGGGCAGCACCTTCCCCCTCCTGACGTCCTGCGGGTCCCCACCCGGCACGGCGAGGTCGACGTGCACCTGTACCTCCCCGAGGACCCGGACGGTCCGCCGCCGGTCTACGTCCACTTCCACGGCGGCGCCTTCCTCATGCGCTACCCCGAGATGGACGACTGGTGGTGCCGCTACCTCGCGGCCACGGCGGGGGTGGCCGTCGCCAACGTCGACTTCGACGTCGCGCCGCAGGTGCGCTACCCCGTGGCCCAGGAGCAGGGCCACGACGTCGCGGCCTGGTTGGCGCAGCACGGCGACGGGGTCGGCGTCGACGGCACGCGCCTCGTCGTCGGGGGGTTCAGCTCCGGGGGTCAGGTGGCGGCGTCGGTCTGCCTCCAGGCCCGCGACCACGGCACGTTCACCCCGGTGCTCCAGGTCCTGGGGGTGCCGGCCCTCGACCTCGCCGCCGAGGTGACCGACACCCAGGGCATGGTCGGCCCGGCCCTGCGACGGCTCGTGCGCCGGACCTACTTCCCGGACGTCGAGCGACGCAGCGAGCCGTACGCCTCACCGTCGCTGGCCCGTGACCTGGGTGGGTTGCCCCCGACGGTCGTCCTCACGGCCGAGCGCGACGCCCTCTGTCGCGAGGGAAACCTGTACGCCACCCGCCTGCGGGCGGCCGGGGTCGACGTCACCCACGACGTCACGCCCGGGGTCGACCACTACTTCCTCACCGAGGACCCCCTGCGCGCCCGGTGGACGATGATGCTCGTCGCCGCCCGGGTGCGCACGGCCTGCGGGCTGCCGCCGCGGTCCGCCGACTGAGGGGGCGTCGGCAACCGTTCCGGGGCCCCGGCACACTGGGGTGGTGAGCCCCGACGATGCGTTCCGCGACGACGACGTGACGGTCGTCCTGCTCGCCGGGGGCACCTCGCGCCGGTTCGGTTCGGACAAGCTCGACGCCCCGCTGCGGGGCTCGACGGTGCTCGAGACCGTGGTGGCGTCGCTGCCGGCGGGGTGGCCGCTCGTGGTGGTGGGACCGGCACGGGACGTCGGCCGGGTCGTGAGCCGGGCGCAGGAGGACCCGCCCGGTGGCGGGCCGCTCGCCGGGGTGGCCGCGGGGATGGAGCACGTCGGTACCGACGTCGTCGCCGTCGTCGCCGGGGACATGCCGTTCGCCGGGCCGGCGGTCGCCGCCCTCGTCGCCGCCCTGCGGACGGCGCCCCTCGACGTCGAGGCGGTCGTCGCGACCGACGCTTCAGGAGTGCCCAACCCGCTGCTCGCCGCCTACCGGACTGCGGCGGTGCGCCGCGTCCTCCCGGTCCCGGCGCACGGCAGGCCCGCCCGCCTCCTCCTCGACCTCGCCCACGTCGAGGTCGCCGTGGCGCACCCCACCGCGCTCGACGTCGACACCCCGGCCGACCTCGACCACCTCGGCTGACGCCGGGGCGGGTGCGCAGTCGCCGGGTCGGCCTAGGCTGGGAGGTGGGCAGCAGGACGACGATGGAGGAGGACGCCGTGCCAGGGCACCGGATCTTCGCCACGAGCTTCGCGAGCATCTACCCGCACTACGTCACCAAGGCCGAGCGCAAGGGCCGCACCAAGGACGACGTCGACGAGGTGATCTGCTGGCTCACCGGCCACGACCGCGCGAGCCTGCAGCAGGTCCTCGACGACGGGATCGACCTCGAGACCTTCTTCGCGCAGGCGCCGGCGATGAACCCCCACGCCTCCCTCATCACCGGGGTCATCTGCGGCCACCGGGTGGAGGAGATCGAGGACCCGCTGATGCAGCGGATCAGGTACATGGACAAGCTCGTCGACGAGGTCGCGCGCGGCAAGAAGATGTCCACGATCCTCCGCAGCGCTCCCGCCCCCGCCGACGCCTGAGCCGGCCCCGTCGGCGCTGTCCGGGCGGCCTCCCCAGGTCGCCCGGTCGGCCGAACGGCGTGGCACGAGGTCCGAACGGTCCCGGCGTTCGGATGGCACGTGACCAGCCGTACTGCGAGACTTCCTTCCTCAAAGGGTTGCGGGGGACGCGATCAGCGGAGGCTTGAAGGTGGGGACACGGTTCCACGCGACACTGCGTGCTGCGCTGGTGTGGGGCATGGCTCCGCTGCTGGTCGTCTACGTCGTCGGTCTGGCGCTGCACGGTGACGGCTTCGAGCCCTTCGTCGACGGCTGGCTCGGGACGATGACCCAGTGCGTTCCCGCCCTCCTGTGCTGGGTCGCTGCGGCACGGGTCGGGTTCCGGCGCGCGGAGGTCGTCCTGGGGGCTGCTGCGGTCACGTCGTACTCCGCCGGGAACGCCTACTACGTCACGTCACTCGCCGGGGCGGACTCCCTGCCCTTCCCGTCGCCCGCGGACTATGCGTACCTGATGTTCTACCCCCTGCTGCTCGGCGCGCTGGCGATGGCCGTGCGCCGGGGCACGCGGCGGCTGGCGTCCTCAGTGTGGCTGGACTGTGCGGTCGGGTCGCTCGGCGCGGCTTCCCTCCTGGCGGTCGTGCTCGGCTCGGTGGTGGACTCGGCCCTGGCGGGCAGCTGGTCGCTGGCCACGGTCGTGGCGGTGGCCTACCCCCTGGTCGACCTGTTCCTCGTGGCTGCCGTCGCCGGGATCGCCGTGCTGCGCGGCGTGCTCGTGGGGTACCGGTGGGGTCCGCTCATCGTGGGCCTGCTCGTCTTCAGCGGGTCGGACGTCATCTACGCGCTCCGGGTGCTCGACGACACCTACGCCGTCGGCACGCCGCTCGACGCCGGGTGGGCCATCGGCCTCACCGCCATCGCCGTGTGGGTCGACGGCGCGGCGCGCCGTGAGGTCTCGGAACCCCGGACCTCGTCCCCCGTGGCCGGTGCCACGGCCCTGGTCCTGACGGGCCTCGCCACGGTCGCCGGGCTCGGCGTGCTGGTCCTGGGGACCCGGGCGCGCGTGCCCGTGCTCGCGGTCGTCCTGGCCGGGGCGACCCTGGTGGTTGCGGCCGGCCGCACGCAGGTCGCGTTCCGCCAGCTCCTGCGGATGGCCGATCTCCGGCGCGATGCCACCACCGACCACCTCACCGGTCTCCCGAACCGTCGGGCCCTCTACGCCCAGGCCGACGCGCGGATGGTCGACGGTGGCGACCGGCCGCTGGCGCTGCTCCTGCTCGACCTCGACCGGTTCAAGGAGGTGAACGACAGCCTCGGGCACCACATCGGGGACCAGATGCTGGTCCAGGTGGGCGGCCGTCTGAGCGAACGGCTGCGCCCCGCTGACCTGCTCGTGCGCCTCGGTGGGGACGAGTTCGCGGTGCTGCTCGACGACGTGGACCCGGACGAGGCCGCCGCCGCCGCCACGGCGCTGTGCGAGACGCTGGCAGTTCCGTTCTGCCTGGAGGACATCCCGGTCCACAGCTCGGTGAGCATCGGCATCGCGGTCTTCCCCGCCGACGGTCGCGACCTCGGCACCCTGCTGCGCAGGGCCGACGTCGCGATGTACCGGGCGAAGGCGACCGGCACCGGTCACCACGCCTACGGGGCCACCGAGGACACCGAAATCTCGACCCGCCTGCGCACCCTCGAGGAGCTGCGCACCGCGATGGCGAACGACGAGCTGGTCCTGCACTACCAGCCCCAGGTCCAGCTGGGCACCGGTCACGTCGCGGGTGTCGAGGCGCTCGTGCGCTGGAACCACCCCACGCGCGGCCTCCTGTACCCCGACGCATTCCTCACCCTGGTCGAGGACGCGGGGCTGATGAGGGCAATGACCCGTGTGGTCCTGGAGGCCGCCCTGGACCAGGCCGCACGCTGGCGGGCCGACGGTCGACACCTCCACGTCGCCGTGAACCTGTCGGCCAGCTCGATGATCGACGCCTCACTGCCCGACGAGGTCTCCGGGATGCTGGGCGCACGGGGCCTGACCGCGGACGCCCTGCAGCTGGAGATCACCGAGGAGTTCCTCATGGCCGACCGGGACCGGGCGCGCAGCATCCTGAGCCGGCTGCGCCACAGCGGTGTGCAGATCGCGATCGACGACTTCGGCATCGGGTACAGCTCGCTGTCCTACCTGCGCGACCTGCCCATCGACGAGCTCAAGCTGGACCGCTCCTTCATCCGACCGATGGGCGAGGACTCGCGCGCCGCCGCGCTCGTCGCGTCCACCATCGACCTGGCGCACAGCCTGGGCCTCCGCATGGTCGCGGAAGGGGTGGAGACCGATGTCGCGTACCGCGAGCTCGCCCGCCTCGGGTGTGACCTCGCGCAGGGCTACGCCATCGCCCGTCCGGTCCCGGCGGACGAGCTCGGCGCCTGGCTCGATGCCCGGACCGCAGCCGGCGGGACCGCTGACCTGGGTCGGCTTCCGGCGTCGGCGGCCATCGACTGAGAGGTCGCCGGACCGGGCCGCTCAGCACAGCGCGGGCTCGCCGCAGTACTCCGCCCGCCCGCCGACCAGCGTGACCAGCGCGCGGACGTCGAGCAGCGAGTCCACCGGCACGGCCGTCGGGTCGTCCGTGAGGACCACGAGGTCGGCGTACTTCCCGCGCGTCACCGTGCCCTTGACGCCCTCCTCGAAGGTGCCGTACGCGGCGTCCACGGTGAACAGCCGCAGCGCCTGCTCCACCGTGAGGGTCTGGGCCAGCTGCCAGTCCTCCGGGGGGCGGCCGGAGTAGCTGGCGCGCGTCATCGCCTGGTGGACGGCCTCGAGGGCCGACCCGTGCGGCGGACCCGTGGGCGACCCGATGAGGTCGAGCACCTGCCAGGGCATGTCGGTGCCGCCGATGGTGCGCACGCCGCTGTCCACGATGTCGCGGTACCGGGTGATCCACCGCGTCTCGCCGGTGGCCACGAGGGCCGGGAAGCCCGGCTCCTTCGCCATGTCACCGGGGATCCCCGGCTGGATCGACGCGATGACGCCCAGGGCCCGCATCCTGGCCAGCTGGTCGTCGCGCAGCTGGACGACGTGCTCCACCCGGTGGCGGGCGTCGGGGTCCGGCGCCGCGGCCCGGGCGTGCTCCACCGCCGCCAGGACCTGGTCGTGGCCGAGCGCGCTCACCGTGTGCGCCGCCACCTGCCAGCCGTGGCGCTGCGCGGTGAGCACGTACTCGTCGAGGTCCGACTGCACCCAGTGGTAGTCCGTGCCCCACTCGTGGTCGACGAACAGCTTGATGCCGGCGAGCCGCAGGTGGGCGCTGTAGGCGTGGTGCGGCTCGTACGCGAGGTACCAGCTGCCGTACGTGTCGTCGCCGAAGTTCACCGGGAGGTAAGCGTTGACCCGCAGCGGGAGCCGACCCTCGGCATCCATGGACCGCAGCTGGGTCAGGCGGTCCTCGTCGACGAAGCTCTCGGTGATGCTCGTCCACCCGTTGCGCAGGGCGGCGGCCACCGCGGTGTCGGCGGTGTGGCCCACGCGTGCACTGTCGCCGATCCAGTGCGCGTGCGAGTCGATGAAGCCGGGCATGACCGTGCGCCCACCGAGGTCGATCACGCGCGTCGAGCGCCGCCGCAGCGCGAGGACCTCGGCGTCGTCCCCGACCGCGAGGACGCGTCCCTGGGCGACGGCGACGGCCTGCGCCCGCGGCCGGTCGTCGTCCATCGTGAGGACGACCCCGTGGTGGTAGATCAGCTCCGGTGCCGGGGGGCTCGCGTCGGAGTGCGGCAGCAGGAGGACAGCCGCACACCCGACCAGAGCCGCACCGTGGCGCCACGACAGCCGCACGTCCGCATCGTCCCACCGGGCACCGGGCGGCGCCCAGACCCTGCCGCCGTCATCCGGCCGCGGGGATCACGTCCGGACGGGGTGGGGGTGCTCGGGGACCCGGTCCTGGAAGGTGAGGATGGCGGGGTTGCGGATGACGCCCTCGCGGATCTCGATGGCGCGGCTGATGGTGGGGTCGGCGTCCCATGCCGCGCCCCCGCCCATCACGGTGCCCAGGAACGGCAGGATCGCCTCGCTGTTCTCCCAGGTCGCCGAGCGCCACAGGTGGCTCGGGCTGTGGTCGACGGCGTAGTAGGTCACCCCGTGGCCCACCGTGAAGGTCGGGTCGCCGAAGGTCGTCGGTCGGGCCCAGGAGAAGCCCATCCCCTCGTCGCACGAGACGTCGACGACGAGGGTGTCGGCCGCGAGGGCGGTGAGGTCGTCCTCGGTCATGAACACCAGGGGCGCGTCGGTGTCCTGCAGCACGCAGTTGACGATGACGTCGTGCTCGCCGAGGAAGTCGGCGATGGGGACCCGGCCCTCGGGAGTCACGGCGTGGCTGACCCGCGTGGCGGAGTCGCAGCTGTCGAAGTGCACGATGCGGGCCGAGTGGATGGGTGACGCGACGGCCGCCACGTCGCGGCTCGTGAGGATGTCGACGTCTCGGATCCCCAGCGCGGCCAGGGCCGTCACGGCGCCGCGGGCGGTGGCGCCGAAGCCGATGACGACCGCGCTCAGCTTGGGTCCGTAGTCCCCCGTGGAGCCCTGGAGCTGGAGGGCGTGCAGCACCGAGGAGTACCCGGCCAGCTCGTTGTTCTTGTGGAACACGTGCAGCCCGAACGAGCCGTCCCGGTTCCAGTGGTTCATGGCCTCGAAGGCGATGAGGGTGAGCCGCTCGTCGATGGCCCGCTGGGTCAGGGCGGCGTCCTGGACGCAGTGCGGCCAGCCCCAGAGGACCTGCCCGGCGGCCAGCTCCATGACGTCCTCGAGGAGCGGCTTGGGCTGGAGCACGACGTCGCAGCGCTCGATGATCTGCTCGTGGCTCAGCAGCCCACCGACGCGTGGCGCGAGCTCGGCGTCGGACACCCCGAACGGCTCGCCGTAGCCGTGCTCGAGGTGGATCCGGGAGCGCAGGTCCTCGGGGACCCGCTCGAGGTGTGCCGGGTGCAGGGCCAGCCGTCGCTCGTTCTCCTTGCGGGAGCTGGCCATGATGCCGAGGGTGAGGAGGGGGCTGCTGGTCACGGGGTGCCCTTCAGGGCTCACGGTGCTCGTCGGCGGGGGTTGTGCCCCCGCCGTCCTGAACACTTGCTCCCCCCATCCTGCGCCGCGGGTGCGCAGAACGGAAAACGCGACGAGCCGCGACCCGGTGGGTCGCGGCTCTGGGTGCTGGTGGCCAGGGGCGGGGTCGAACCGCCGACCTTCCGATTTTCAGTCGGACGCTCGTACCAACTGAGCTACCTGGCCGTACCTTGCAGAAAGGACCGGACGAACCGGCCCTTCCGTGAAGGAGCGACCCCGACGGGACTCGAACCCGCGACCTCCGCCGTGACAGGGCGGCGCGCTAACCAACTGCGCTACGGGGCCTTGGTGTGACTCAAGACCATGCGTATCCCCAACGGGATTCGAACCCGTGCTACCGCCGTGAAAGGGCGGGGTCCTGGGCCGCTAGACGATGGGGACCCGACTCTCGTCAGACCTTCCCGTCAGCAGTCCGGCGTTCGGATCCGTCGAGGACTCCGAAAGCATAGGGGACGATCGCGTGCCCGCCAAAACCGGGTCCGCACCCGTCGGTGGGGGCCCTCAACCGAGCCGCCGGAACGCGTCCCGGACCAGGGCGACGGCCTCGGTCTCGGGCAGTCCGGAGGCCCGGGCCGCCCTCGCGTAGTCGGCGGCGGCCAGCCGCAGGGCCGGGTCCGGACCGCCCGCGGGCGCCCCGCCACCTCCCTCCGCGGTCGCGGCGGACGCGCCGTCGGGGGAGACGACCGTGCCCAGCCGGCGCCGGGTGAGGACCAGCCCCGCGGCCTCCAGCTCGCGGTACGCGCGGGCCACGGTGTTCACGGCGAGGCCGAGCTCCTCGGCCAGCGCCCTGATCGTCGGCAGCTTGGCCCCCGCGGCCAGCCGCCCGTCACCGACCGCCTCGGCGAGCTGGCGGCGGACCTGCTCGAAGGGGGCCTCGGAGGACGTGGGGTCCACCCGCAGGAGCCCGTCCATCGCGATGACGAAGCGCGCCACCGCTCAGCGCCCCGGGTTCGCCCACGCGAGGACGCGGTCGGCGTCCCACGTGGTGACGATGCGGTCCCACGGCACCCCGAGGCGCTCGGCGCGCTCGCAGCCGTAGGCCTTCATGTCGAGCTGGCCGGGGGCGTGGGCGTCGGAGTCGACCGAGAACAGGCAGCCGATCTCCAGGGCCAGCTCGATGAGCTCGTCCGGGGGGTCGCAGCGTTCGGGGCGGCTGTTGATCTCGACGGCCGTGTCGTGCTCGGCGCAGGCCTCGAAGACGGCGCGGGCGTCGAAGTCGCTCTGCGGGCGCGTCCCCCGTGAGCCCTCGACGAGCCGCCCGGTGCAGTGCCCGAGGACGTTGACCCGCGGGTTGGAGACGGCCGCGACCATGCGGGTCGTCATCGGCCCGGCGTTCATCCGCAGCTTGCTGTGGACCGACGCGGTGACGAGGTCCAGCTTGGCCAGCATCGGGTCGGTCTGGTCGAGGCCGCCGTCGTCGAGGATGTCGACCTCGATTCCCTTGAGCAGCCGGAACCGTTGTCCCAGAGTGCGGTTCAGGGCCTCGATGATGCCGAGCTGCTGGGTGAGGCGCTCGACCGTCAGCCCGTTGGCCACCCTCAGCTGGGGGCTGTGGTCGGTGAGGACGATCCAGTCGTGGCCCAGCTCGATGGCGGTGAGCACCATCTCGTCGATCGGGCTGCCGCCGTCGCTCCAGTCGCTGTGCAGGTGGCAGTCCCCGCGCAGGGCGGCGTAGAGGTCCGCGCCCCCGTCGACCAGCGGACCGCCCGACTTCTCCTGCAGCGAGGCGAGGTAGGCCGGGACCTCGCCGCGCACCGCCTCCTCGACGACGCCGCTCGTCGACTTCCCGATGCCCGGGATCTCCTGCAGCGTCCCCGCCTCGGCGCGCTCGCGGACCTCGGCGGCGTCGACGCCCTTGAGCGTCTTCACGGCGTTGCGGAACGCCTCCACCCGGTAGGTGCCGGCGCGGGTGCGCTCGAGGAGGAAGGCGACGCGGCGCAGCGCCTCGATGGGGTGGACGGGGGCCTCGAGCGGCTCGAGCAGCGCGACCATCAGAGCCCGAACTGCTGCTTCATCATCCGGTCCCAGACGCGGTCGCCGCCGAGCGTGCGGGCCACCACCATCGCCTTCGCGGCGGGGGTGAGGAGGTAGCGCGTCTGCGGCCGGTCGGCCTCCACCGCCTTGACGACGACCTGGGCGACGCTCTCCGAGGAGACCGACATGAGCCTGTTGTCGTAGGCCTCGTTGTTGGCCCGGTGGACCGAGGCGCGCATCTCGGCGTACGGCGAGCCCTCACTGCCGCCGAGGCCGTCCGAGCTGCTCGCCGTCCCGACGAACCCGCTTCTCGTGACGCCGGGTTCGATGACCACGACCTCGACGCCGAAAGGCTTGACCTCGATGCGCAGGGCGTCGGTCAGCGCCTCGACCGCGTACTTCGTCGCGTGGTAGTAGCCGCCCATCGGGAAGGTGAAGCGCCCACCCATCGACCCGATGTTGATGATGCGGCCCGACCCCGCGGACCGCATCGAGGGCAGGACGAGCTGGCACATCCGGGCCAGGCCGAAGACGTTGGTCTCGAACATCGCGCGGACCTTGTCGATCTCGACCTCCTCGACCGCGCCGTACTCGCCGTAGCCGGCGTTGTTGACGAGCGTGCCGACCCTCCCGTGCTCCGCGACGACCTCGGCGACCGCCGCCGCCATGGAGGACTCGTCGGTGACGTCGAGGGCCGTGGTGCGGGCGCCCTTCGCCGCGAGGTCGGCGAGGGTCTCGGGGCGGCGGGCGGTGGCCCAGACCGTGTGGCCGCCGGCGAGGAGCGCCTCGACCGTGGCCTTCCCGATGCCGGACGAGCAGCCGGTGACGAGGACCGGGTCGTGGGTGGTGCTCATGGCTGTCTCCTGACGGTGCTCAGCGCAGGGCCGAGGTGAGGCCGGTGACGAGTCGGTCGACGTCGTCCTCGGACGTGTAGGGCGCCAGGCCGACGCGGACGCCGCCGGTGTCGCCGAGGCCCAGGTGGCGCGAGCACTCCAGGGCGTAGAAGTGGCCGGCCGGGGCGTTGACGCCGCCCTCGGCCAGGGCGGCCCGGATCTCCTGCGGGTCGCGGCCCTCGACGGTGAACAGCAGTGTGGGCGTGCGCGACCGGGCGTTGCTGTGCACCGTGACGCCCGGCAGGGCGCGCACGGCGGGCTCGAGGACGTCGAGGAGGGCCTGCTCGTGGGCGTGGACCGCCTTCATCCCGGCGACGATCCGCTCGCGCCGGGAGCCGTGGTCGCCCTGCGGGAGCGGCGAACCCGGCTCGCCGAGCGAGTCCGTGTCGGCCAGCGCGGCGATGAAGTCGACCGCGGCCGTGGCGCCGGCCATCAGCTCGTAGGGGAGCGTGCCCAGCTCGAAGCGCTCGGGGACGGCGTCGGTGGACGGGAGGAGCTTGTCGGGCCGCAGCGTCTCGAGCAGGTCGGGGGAGGCGGCGACCACGCCGCAGTGCGGGCCCATGAACTTGTAGGGGGAGCAGGTCCAGACGTCGGCGCGCAGCGCGGGCAGGTCGACCGAGGCGTGGGCGGTGGCGTGGACGCCGTCGACCCAGTGCAGCGCCCCGACCTCGTGCGCGAGGTCCGCGATGCGGCACACGGGCGGTCGTGTGCCGATGAGGTTGGAGGCGCCGGTCGTGGCGACCAGACGGGTCCGGTCGCTGAGGACGGCGGCCACGGCGTCGGCGTCGAGCTGCCCGGTGGCCGGGTCGAAGTCGACCCAGCGCACGGTGGCGCCTGCCGACTGCGCGGCCTGCACCCACGGCCGGATGTTCGAGTCGTGGTCGAGCCGGGTGACGACGACCTCGTCGCCGGGGCCCCACTGCTTCGCCAGCGCCCGGGACAGGTCGTAGGTCAGCTGGGTCGCGCTGCGGCCGAACACGATCCCGCGCGGGTCGGCGCCGAGGAGGTCGGCCATCGCCTGGCGGCACTCGGTCACGACCTGCTCGGCGCGCCGCTCCGAGGGGGTGGCCGTGCCCCGGTTGCTGATCGCGCTCGTCAGGGTGTCGGCGACGGCGCGGCCGACGACGTCCGGGACCTGGCTCCCTCCCGGGCCGTCGAAGTGGGCCGCCCCCTCGGCGAGCGAGGGGAAGCGGGCGCGGACGGCGGCGACGTCGAAGGGCATGCCCGCATCCTCCCGCACGCGCCGGGCCCGCGTCCTGCCCGACCTCGTGCGGGCTACCAGGAGGTGTGCAGCGGGCGGCCCTCGGCGAAGCCGGCCGTGCTCTGCAGTCCGACGGTCGCCCGCTCGTGGAACTCCTCGAGCGTGCGGGCGCCCGCGTAGGTGCACGAGCTGCGCAGCCCCGCGACGATCTCGTCGATGACGTCCTCGACGCTCGGCCGGGCGGGGTCGACGTACATGCGGGCGGTGCTGATGCCCTCCTCGAACATCGCCTTGCGGGCGCGGTCGTAGGCCGAGTCGGTGGCGGTGCGGTTGCGGACGGCGCGCGAGGACGCCATCCCGAACGACTCCTTGTACTGGCGGCCCTTCTCGTCGGTGTAGAGGTCGCCCGGCGACTCGAGCGTCCCGGCGAACCACGAGCCGATCATGACGTTCGAGGCCCCGGCCGCGAGGGCGAGGGCGACGTCGCGCGGGTGGCGCACCCCGCCATCGGCCCAGACGTGCTTGCCGAGCTCGCGCGCCGCGGTGGCGCACTCGAGCACCGCGGAGAACTGCGGGCGCCCGACGGCCGTCATCATCCGGGTCGTGCACATGGCCCCCGGACCGACCCCGACCTTGATGATGTCCGCGCCGGCCTCGACGAGGTCGCGGACCCCGGCGGCGGAGACGACGTTGCCGGCGACGACGGGCACCTGCGGGTCGATGCCGCGCACCGCGCGCAGCGCGTCGATCATCTTCTCCTGGTGGCCGTGGGCGGTGTCGATGACGAGGACGTCGGCTCCGGCGTCGAGCAGCTCCTTGGCCTTCGACGCCACGTCGCCGTTGATGCCGACCGCGGCACCGATGCGCAGCCGGTTCGAGGCGTCGACCGCGGGGGAGTACAGGTGGGCGCGCAGGGCGCCGGACCGGGTGAGGATGCCGACGACCCGGCCGTCCTCGGAGACGACGGGGGCGAGGCGGCGGCGCGCGTGGGACAGGGTGTCGAAGGCCTGCTCGACGTCGACACCGTCCTGCACGGTCACCATGTCGCGGACCATGACGTCCTCGAGCTGGGTGAACCGGTCGACGCCGGTCAGGTCGCTCTCGGTCACCAGCCCGACGGGCCGCTCGCCGGCGAGGACGACCGCCGCACCGTGGGCGCGCTTGTGCAGCAGGACGAGCGCCTCGCCCACGGTGGTCGTCGGCGACAGGGTGATCGGGGTGTCGTAGACGAGGTGGCGGGACTTCTGCCAGGCGATGACGTCGCTGACGATCTCGGCCGGGATGTCCTGGGGGATGACGGTGATCGCCCCGCGGCGGGCCGTGGTCTCGGCCATCCGGCGGCCGGCGATCGCCGTCATGTTCGCGACGACCAGCGGGGTGGTCGTCCCGGTGCCGTCGACGCTGGACAGGTCGACGTCGAGCCGGCTCGTCACCGACGAGCGGTTCGGGACCATGAACACGTCGTCGTAGGTGAGGTCGAGCTGGGGCCGGAGGTCGTTGAGGAAACGCACCCTCCAAGGGTAGGCGCGCTCGCTCATGGGGGAGGATCGGCGGGTGAGTCTCCTGGCGCCCTCCCCGGCCGACGCCGCCCGTCGCGACGGGCTGCGTCGCATGCGCCTGCTCGCGCTCTCCCTCCTCGTGCTGGCGGCCGTGGTCTTCCTCGCGACCCTGCGGCTGCCCCACGACGGGGTGTGGGGCTACGTCAACACCGGGGCCGAGGCGGCGATGGTCGGGGCGCTCGCCGACTGGTTCGCCGTGACTGCGCTGTTCCGGCACCCGCTGGGGATCCCGGTGCCGCACACCGCGATCATCCCCAAGCGCAAGAACGAGATCGGGCGCAACCTCCAGGACTTCGTCACCGAGAACTTCCTCACCGAGGAGATCGCCCGCGAGCGGCTGGCCGCCGCGCGGGTGGGGGAGCGGGTCGGGCGCTGGCTGTCCGTGCCGGGGCACCGACGCCGCGTCATGACCGAGGCCGTGCGGGTCGGCCGGGCCGGGCTTCACCGGCTGTCCGACGAGGAGGTGCGCTCGCTCGTCGAGGACTTCCTCGTACCCCGGCTGGTGCGCGAGCCGGCCGCACCGATCGCCGGCGCCCTGCTCGCCGACGTGGTCGCCGACCGCACGCACCACGGGCTGGTCGACCTCGCCCTCCTCGAGCTGCACTCGTGGCTGGAGGCCAACCCGGGTACCTACGCGGCCGTCCTCGGCGACCGGGCGCCGTGGTGGAGCCCGCCGTGGGTGGACGAGCGCGTCATCGGGTGGAGCTACCAGCAGGTGCTCGCCTGGGTGAAGGACATCGCCGACGACCCGCTGCATCCCGCGCGGACCGCCCTCGACGACCTCCTGCGGCGCCTCGCCACCGACCTCCAGGAGGACCCGGAGGTGATGGCGCGGGCCGAGGGTCTCAAGGAGCGCCTGCTCTCGCACCCGCAGGTGCCCGAGACGGCGCTCGGGCTGTGGCGCTCGTTCCGGGCCGCCCTGACCACGGCCATGGACGACGACGACTCCTACCTGCACCGCCGCGGTGACGAGCTGCTCGAGCACCTCGGTCGCCACCTCGTGGAGGACGACGTGTGGCGGGGCCGGCTGGAGGCCCGCCTCGGCGAGGTCGTGTCGTTCGCCGTCAACACCTACGGCAGCGAGCTCGCCGAGGTCATCTCGGTGACCGTCGACCGGTGGGACGGCAAGGAGGCCGCCGAGCGCATCGAGCTCCACGTGGGCCGCGACCTGCAGTTCATCCGGATCAACGGCACCGTCGTGGGGGCGCTCGCCGGGCTGGTCATCCACGGGGTCGCGCAGCTGCTGACCGGCTGAGGCGTTGCCCCGGCCCCGTTGGCACCGGCCCCTCGCGGGGCCAGCGTGAGCGGCTAGGCCTACGAGACCAAGGCCGCCGCCCTCAACGGGATCGAGTCGGTGCAGAAGAGCGCCGCCGACGCCACGGTGGACGACCAGACCTGACCCGCGCCCTTCCGACCGGGTCGGCGAAGTCGGCCCGTGGGTCGGTCGTGCCTGCGAGGATCGGCGCATGTCCGACACCGGTTCCCTCGTGGTCAGCCCGCGCCAGATCGGTGTCGCGACGGCACTGGCCGCGGTGGTCTTCGGGGTGGTCGACGCGCTGTGGCTGGGGCTGGCCTCGGGCGACCTCTACGAGCGGATGATCGGCCACCTCCTCTCCGACGACGTCAACGTCGCTGCGGCGGTGGTCTTCTACGTCGTGTACGTCCTGGGCCTGGTGCACTTCGTCATCCGGCCGGGACTGTCGCGGGTGGGTCTCGGGCCGTCGCTGCGGGACGCCTTCGTGTTCGGTGTCGTCACCTACGCGACCTTCGACCTCACCTCGATGGCCGTGATGCGCAGCTTCCCCGTCGTCGTGGCCGTGGTCGACATCGCCTGGGGGGCGTTCATCTGCACCCTGACGGCCGCGGTCGTCATCCCCGCCGTCCGCCGCTGGGTCCCGACCGACTAGCGGGCGCGGCGCCTCGGTGGCCGGCCAGTCGCGCGCGGCCGGTACCGCCTCAGGAGCCGGCGGGGGTCCGTCGGCGCTTGGGCGGGAGGGGGAAGAACATGCTGGTGCGCGCCATGTACTCGCGGTAGCCGGGCCGCTTGGCCATCTCGGACTCGAGCAGCTTGGCCCCGGTCGCGAAGGCGAGGAAGTACGTCATCACCACCGGCGACAGGATCGTCAGCACCCCCGGCCACGCCTCGGCCGCCACGAGGAACAGTCCCCACCAGACGGCCGAGTCGCCGAAGTAGTTGGGGTGACGGGTCCAGGCCCACAGGCCCCGGTCCATCACCGTCCCCTTGTTCGCGGGGTCGCGCTTGAAGGCGGCCAGCTGGGCGTCACCGACGCCCTCGAAGACCATGCCCACGAGCCACACGAGCACGCCGACGAACCCCACCCACCCGAACGCGGCGTCGGTCGAGGCGGCCACCTGCAGCGGCAGCGACACGAACCACGCCGCCAGCCCCTGGACGAGGAACACCTTGCGCACCGCGTACCCGAACCGCTGCTCCTCGGGCACGGCCGACAGCATCTTCGCGTAGCGCGGGTCCTCGCCGGCGCCCAGCGCCCGCCGCCGGATGTGCCACGCCAGCCGCCCGCCCCACACGCTGACGAGCACCGCCAGCACGAGCGAGCGCACCGACATCGTCCCGGCGAGGTACGCGACCCAGCCGATGGCGACGAACAGCAGCCCCCACGTGATGTCGACGACCGCGATCTTGCCCAGCCGCCGCGCCACGAGGGCGGTGGCGACCATGGCGACGGCCGCCGTCGCCAGCGAGGCGACGACGACCGTGACCAGGGTGCCGAGCATCAGGAGGCCGGGTCCGCCACGACCGCGGGGCCGCCGGGCCGGCGCAGCAGCAGCTGGTCCACGCCCATCCGGCCGTCACGGAACGCCTGCGACCCGCCGACGAGGTAGAGGCGCCACACGCGCGCCGCCTCCTCGCCGATCAGCTCGACCGCGCGGTCCCAGTTCTCCTCGAGGGTGCGGTGCCAGGCGTCGACGGTCCACACGTAGTGCTCGCGCATCGCGTGCACGCCGCGGACCTCGAAGCCCGCGCCCTGGAGGAGGTTGAGGGTGTCGCCCACCGGGCGCATCGTCATGTCCGGGGCGATGAACTGCTCGATGAAGGGGCCGCCACCGGGGTGGTGGCCGGCGAAGCGCGACATCTGCTGGACGAGGACGTACCCGCCGGGCTTCACCGAGCGGTACAGCACCTCGGCGTAGGTGTCGTAGTTCTTCTCCCCGACGTGCTCGCCCATCTCCAGCGACGCGACGGCGTCGTAGGGGCCGGAGGCGATCTCGCGGTAGTCGCGCAGCTCGATGCGGACCCGGTCGCCCAGCCCGCGCTCGGCGATCCGGGCGTCGATGAAGGCCTTCTGCTCGGCCGCGATCGTCACCCCGGTGACCTGCGCCCCGAAGTGCTCGGCCGCGTACAGCGACAGGGAGCCCCAGCCACAGCCGACGTCGAGGAAGCGCATCCCCTCGCGCAGCCCGACCTTGCGGCAGACGAGGTCGAGCTTGGCGGCCTGGGCGGCCTCGAGCGGCATGTCCGGGCCGTCGACGTGGTACCCGCTGGAGTACGCCATGTGCGGGTCGAGGAGGAACTCGTAGAACTCGTTCGAGAGGTCGTAGTGGTGGCTGATCGACGCCCGGTCGCGTGCGAGCGAGTGCAGCCGCCCCTTGACCACGGCCTGGGTGGCGGGCGGGGCCGGCGGCGCGGCCAGGGCGCCGGTCTCCTTCGCCAGGCGCACGAGGTCGGGCAGCATCCGGGCCACCCGACCGGCCGTGAGCGGGGGCAGGTCACGCGCCGCGACGGTCTCGCGGACGAGGTCGAGAGTGGCGCCGACGTCGCCGTGCACCTCGAGCTCGCCGGTCACGTAGGCCTGGGCCGCGCCGAGCTCGCCCGGGTGCCAGAGCAGCCGGGTCAGGGCCTGCGGGGAGCGGACCTCCACGAGCGTCGCGTCGGCGGGGCCGGCCTCGGACCCGTCCCACGCCCGGAGGCGGACGGGGAGCGGGCCGCGCAGCAGCGGCCGCAGGGCCGTCTCGATCCGGGCGGCCACGCCGGTGGCCCGGCCTGAGGGCGTGGGGGACACGGCCCCGGGGGTGGTGCGGTCGTCGGTGAGCGTCATGGGAGGCGGCCTCCTGGCGGCGGTCGGTCGTCGGTCGGTCGGTCGAGGGGCTTCCCGGCGGGGGAGCCGGGGCGGCCCGGAGGATCAGGCCGACGGGGGTTCGGCGCCGGCGCGCTGCTCGGATGTCAGCGTGGGGTCCTCCGAGCGCAGCCGCTGGGCGCGGGCCCGGGCGGTCAGCTCGGTCACGGACGCCAGGAGGTCGGGACCCAGCAGCTCGACCCCCACCTCCTCGAGGACGCGCGGCGTGGCCCCGCGGCCGGCGAGCCAGAGCGGGTACTCCTTGCCGAGCCGGCTGAGCGACTTGGCGTGGGCCCGGAACCCCGAGGGCCGACGGCTGGCGAGCACGACGGCATCCGCGCGGGCGATCTTCGCGGCACCCGCGAGCGAGTGCACCGGGGTGTCCGGCCCCAGGTAGCGGATGCGCCACCCAGCCCGACCCAGCAGGACGCCGAAGCTCAACAGGACGATGTCGTGGAACTCCCCGGGCGGGCACGCGAGCACGGCGACCGGGCCGGAGCCCACCCCCCACGTCAGCGACAGGGCCCCCAGGCGGCGGCGCAGCAGGCTGCTCGCGAAGTGCTCCTGGGCGATGCCGATCCGGCCGAGCTCCCACATCTCGCCGATGCGGCGCAGCAGCGGCAGGACGACGTCGATGATCGCGCTCTCCACCGAGCGCTCGAGGAAGGCGGTGTCGAGGACGGCGTGCGCGCGGTCCTCGTCGAGGGCGCTGACGGCGTCGAGCAGCTGCGCCACGAGCATCGGCGGGTCGGAGCGCAGGCTGGCCGGCGCGCGGCCGGTGTCGACGCCGGGCGGCGGGGTGCCGCGGCCGGCGCCGTACCCGTCGGAGGAGTCGATCTCCCGCGAGGGGTCCAGCGCCGAGACCCCGGCGCGCTCGGCGGCCAGGACGCGCCGCGCGGCCTCGACCGCGCTCACCCCTTGGTCGCGCAGGGCGACGACGTCGCGCACGCGCCGCTCGTCCTCGGGCCCGTACAGCCGGTAGCCACCGGCGGAGCGGATGGGCTGGAGGAGGCCGTATCGGCTCTCCCAGGCACGCAGCACGTGGGTGCTGACCCCCACCCGGGTGGCCAGCTCCCCAATCCGCATCGTCGGCGGGACCGAACCTCTCACGACCGCCACGTTAATGCCGTGGCGCACTTTTGACAAACGTTTGACGATGCAGGTCGGAGGGTTCTACGGTCATGCACATGCCACCTCTCGCCCCGGACGGTGCTCCGCGCCGTCGGGAGCAGGTCGCCGTCGTCGGGGCCGGCGTGGCCGGGTTGACGTCGGCGTACGTCCTCTCCCGCGACCACGACGTGACGCTCATCGAGGCCGATGCCCGCCTCGGAGGCCACGCCCACACCCACACGGTCGACACCGACAGCGGCCCGCTGCGGGTCGACAGCGGCTTCATCGTCCACAACGACCGCACCTACCCGATGCTGCGGCGCCTCTTCCGCGAGCTCGGCGTCGAGGCGCGCGACACCGAGATGTCGATGAGCATCCGCGACGAGGCCACCGGCACCGAGTACGCCGGTGGGCGCGGGGTGAAGGGCTTCCTCGCCCGCCCCAGCCAGCTGCTCGACCGCGACTTCGTCGCCATGCTGCGCTCGGTGAAGCGGTTCCACGCCCTGGCGCGCACCTTCCTCGAGGAGACGACCGACGAGGACGCCACCACCTACGGCGAGTTCATCCGCGACGGCGGCTTCCCCGAGTCCTTCCGCCGCCTCTACGCCGTCCCGCTCGTGGCCTGCGTCTGGTCCAGCGGTGGCGAGGACGCGATGGACTACCCCGCGCGCTACCTGTTCCGCTTCCTCGAGCACCACGGGATGCTCTCGATCGGTGACAGCCCGCAGTGGATGACCGTGGTCGGCGGCTCCGGGACCTACGTCGACCTCCTGGCCGAGAAGCTGCACGCCGTGCGCTCCGGCGACCCCGTCACCTCGGTGCTGCGCACCCTCGACGGCGTCGAGATCCGCACGTCCTCGGGCCGGATCGACCACTACGACCGCGTCGTCATGGCCTGTCACGCCGACGACGCCCTGTCCCTCCTCGCCGACCCGACGCCCGCGGAGAAGGAGGTCCTCGGCGCCTTCCGCTACACGCGCAACGAGACCGTCCTGCACCGCGACGGGTCCCTGATGCCGCGCGCCCGCCTCGCGCGGTCGTCGTGGAACTACCTGGTCGGCGACCCGTCGCAGGGCGCGGTCGTCACCTACTGGATGAACCGCCTCCAGGGGCTCCCGGCCGCCGAGCCGTTCTACGTGACGCTGAACGCCACCGGGCGCATCGACCCTGAGAAGATCGTCGCCACCATGCAGTACAGCCACCCCCTCTACGACCTCGCGGCGGTGCGCGCCCAGCGACGCCTCCCCGAGCTCAGCACCGAGCGCACGACCTACGCCGGCGCGTACCACGGCTGGGGTTTCCACGAGGACGGCTGTCGCTCAGGGGTGGAGGCCGCTGCCGCGTTCGGGGTGACCTGGTGACCACCGTCGCCGACCTCCCCACCCTGCCGGCGCTCGTCGTCGGCCAGGTCCACCACACCCGGCACCGGCCGGTGAAGCACTCCTTCACCCACCGGCACTACCAGTGGCTCGTCGACCTCGACGCGATGCCGCGGCTGCGGCGCTGGGTGCGGCCCTTCGCCACCTTCCGGGGCGAGGACCACCTCTCGGGCAACCCGGGCATCGCGGCGCTGAAGGCCAACGTCCTGCGGGTGCTCGAGCGCGAGGGCGTGGAGACCCGCGACGTCGAGCGTGTCGTCATGCTCGCCAACGCCCGCGTCCTCGGGTACACGTTCGACCCGATGAGCGCGTTCTGGTGCTTCGCCGCCGACGGGTCGGTGCGGGCCGTGCTCGTCGAGGTGCACAACACCTACGGCGGCCGCCACGCGTACGTCCTCCACCCGGACGCCACGGGTCGTGCCGACACGGCCAAGGAGTTCTACGTCTCGCCGTTCAACGACGTCGAGGGCGACTACGCCATCCGCTTCCACCTCGAGCAGGGCCGGGTCGGCGTCGCCATCCGTCTGCTCGTCGGCACCGAACCACTGGTGACCGCTTCGGTGACCGGAGTGCCCGAGCCGGCGACCTCGTCGGCCGTGGTGCGCACGGTCCTGAGGCACCCGCTCATGACGCAGCGGGTGAGCGGCCTCATCCGGGTGCACGGCATCTGGCTGTGGCTGCGTCGCCTGCCCGTGCGTCCCCGCCCGACTGCCTCCCTGGAGAGTGTGAGATGACCGCCGACGCCCCCCGCATCGAGCTGACCCCGACCCTCGGCCTGTCCAAGGTCCTGACCCGCGGCGCCGTCGCCCGGCGCATCGTCCACGCGACGGTCGCGAAGATGGACGTGCGCCTGCGCTACCCGGACGGCACCGAGGTCGGCGGCGGCGGACCCGACTCGCCCGTCCTGGAGATCGTCCGTCCCGCCGCGATGTTCCAGCGGCTCGAGGCGCACCCCAAGATCGGCCTCGGCGAGGGCTACATGGCCGGCGACTGGCGCGCCGCCCCCGGCACCGACCTCGCCCAGGCGCTCATGCCCTTCGCCGCGCGGATGGGCCGCCTGGTCCCCAGGCCGCTGCTGTCGATGCGCGCCGTGGTCGACCGCGCCATCCCGCGGGCCCAGCGCAACACCCTCGAGGGCTCGCGCAGCAACATCAGCGCCCACTACGACCTGAGCAACGAGCTCTTCGGGGCCTTCCTCGACCCGTCGATGTCGTACAGCTCGGCGATCTTCGACCCGTCGCGCCCGCTCGCCGAGCAGGACCTCCACGAGGCCCAGGTGCGCAAGGTCGAGGCCGTCCTCGACGCCGCCTCGGTGCGCGAGGGCAGCCGCGTCCTCGAGATCGGCACCGGCTGGGGCGAGCTCGCCATCCGTGCCGCGCTGCGCGGCGCCACCGTCGTGTCGGTCACCCTCTCGGCCGAGCAGCGCGACCTCGCGCTGAAGCGGATCGCCGACGCCGGCGTCTCCGAGCGCGTCGAGGTGCGCCTGCAGGACTACCGCGAGGTCACCGGCCAGTTCGACGCCGTCGTCAGCGTGGAGATGATCGAGGCCGTCGGCGAGGAGTACTGGGAGACCTACTTCGCGAAGATCGACGACGTCCTCGCCCCCGGCGGCGCGGTCGCCATCCAGGCGATCCTCATGGAGCACCACCGCCTGCTGGCCACGAAGACCTCGTTCGGCTGGATCCAGAAGTACATCTTCCCCGGCGGCCTCATCCCCTCGATGCAGGCGATCCGCGAGGTCACCCGCGACCACACCGAGCTGCGCGTCGAGCGGGTGCACTCCTTCGGCACCGACTACGCCGAGACCCTGCGCCGCTGGCGCGAGACCTTCGACACCCGCTGGACGGAGATCCGGCCGCTGGGCTTCGACGAGACCTTCAAGCGGATGTGGGAGTTCTACCTCGCCTACTGTGAGGCCGGGTTCGCGACGCACTACCTGGACGTCGCGCAGATCCGCTTGGCCCGCAAGGAGGCCCGATGAGCACCGTCGAACGGACCATCACCACGAGCACCCCGCCCGAGACCGTCTTCCCGTACCTGGTCGACTTCCGCACCGCCACCGAGTGGGACGCCGGCACGGTGTCCTGCGACCTGGTCTCCGGTGACGGCGGCCCGGGCACGGTCTACCGCAACGTCTCGTCCTTCATGGGCAACGAGGTCGAGCTCGAGTACACGACGCAGACCGTCGAGGAGCCCCGCTTCGTCATCGTCGGCCGCAACGACACGACGACCAGCCACGACACGATCACGGTGACGCCCACCGGCGACGGGGGCTCGACCGTGGTCTACCGGGCCGAGTTCACCTTCACGGGCATCACGAAGTTCGCCTCCCCGCTGCTCAAGCCCTTCCTCGAGAAGCTCGGGAACGACACCGCCGCACAGCTGAAGACCGCGCTGGACCGCCTGTGACGCAACCGCGTCGGGCCCTCGTCACCGGGGTCACGGGCTACATCGGCTCGCGGCTCGTCCCGCGCCTCGTCGACGACGGGTGGGACGTCCGGGTCCTCACGCGGGACGAGGCCAAGGTCGCCGACCGCTGGTGGCGGCCGAAGGTGGAGGTCGTCGAGGGCGACGCCACCTCCAGCGACACCCTCGCCGAGGCCCTCGCGGGCGTCGACGTGGCCTACTACTTCCTGCACTCGATGGACGGGGAGGGCGGCTTCGTCGAGCGCGATCGCGACCTGGCCCGCGCGTTCGGGATCGCCGCGTACGAGGCGCAGGTCGGCCGGATCGTCTACCTGTCCGGGCTGCACCCGGACGAGGGACCGCTCAGCGACCACCTCGCGTCCCGGGTGGAGGTCGGCGACCTCCTCATGGCGAGCGGGGTGCCCACCGCCGTGCTCCAGGCCGCGATCATCCTCGGGTCGGGGTCCGCGTCGTTCGAGATGCTGCGCCACCTCACGACCCGGCTGCCCGTCATGGTGACGCCCAAGTGGCTGGACAACCGGATCCAGCCGATCGCCATCCGTGACGTCCTGCACCTGCTCGTCGGTGCCGCCGACCTGCCGCCCGAGCTGAACCGGACCTTCGACATCGGCGGGCCCGACGTCCTCACCTATCGCGAGATGATCACCCGGTTCGCCGCGATCGCCGGGCTGCGCCCACGCACGATCGTGTCGGTCCCCGTGCTCACTCCGCACCTGGCCAGCCAGTGGGTCGGGCTGGTCACGCCGGTGCCCACCGGCATCGCGAAGCCGCTCGTCGGGAGCCTGCTCCACGAGGTCGTGCGCACCGAGGACGACCTCGACGCCCTCGTGGGCCCGCCCCCGGGCGGGGCGCTCCCCTTCGACGTCGCGGTCGCCGACGCGATCGCCGGTGACGACGCCGACCCGCGGCCCGAGCCCGGTACCGTCGACCCCGCGCGGATCACGGCCGCCGACCCCTCGTGGGCCGGCGGTGGGTCGTGAGCCGGTGACCCGCCTCCAGCCATGAACCCCGTCGCCGAGCTCCGTGCCTTCTTCCGGGCCGCCCTCGTCGACCCGGTGCCGCGCGACCACACCGAGCCCGACTGGGCCTTCCGCCGCCGACGCATCGTCGCGGGGGTGACCCTGCTCGTCGGGGCCGGCGTCCTCGCCTGGGCGCTGCGGATCGAGCCGGGTGACCCCACCTTCTACGTCGCCACCATCGTCCTGGCCGTCGTCTGGGCGGGCGGCGCGCTGCTCTCGGGGCCGCTGCACCTCGGCCGCGCGCACACCCGGGCGGGGCGCGGCTCGAGCCGTGCCGTCGTGCAGTCCCTGGCGCTGGGGCTGCTGCTGCTCGCGGTCTTCATGCTCGGCGCGGTGGTCGTGGCCCGCATCCCGTTCCTGCGCGAGCCCGTGCAGGAGCTGCTCGACCACGCGCGGTTCGGGTCGCTCGGCCTCGTCGCGCTCATCACCGCGGTCAACGGGGTGGCCGAGGAGCTGTACTTCCGCGGGGCGCTCTACGCCGGGGTCGGGCGGCGGCACGCCGTGGCCGTCACGACGCTCGTGTACACCCTCGTCACCGCGACGTCCGGCATCGCGCTCCTCGTCCTCGCCGGGGCGCTCGTCGGGCTCGTCGTGGGGTTCCAGCGGCGGGTGACCGGCGGCATCCTCGGACCCACGATCACCCACCTCACCTGGTCGCTGGGCATGCTCTTCCTCCTCCCACCCGTCCTCGACCGGCTCTCCTGAGGAGGCTGCCGTGACCTCCGTCCTCTGGCTCCGCCGCGACCTGCGGCGGCGCGACCACCCCGCCCTCCTCGCGGCCCGAGACGCGGCCGGTGACGGCGACCTCGTCGTCGCGTTCGTCGTCGACCCGCGGCTGTGGGCCGGGGGAGGGTCGGTGCGGCGGGCGTGGCTCGCGGCCAACCTGCGCGCACTCGACGAGTCGCTCGACGGCAACCTCACCCTCCTGCACGGCAACCCGCGCGCGGTGGTGCCCGAGCTCGCGAAGCGGGTCGGGGCGTCGTCGGTCCACGTGACTCGGGAGACCACTCCCGTGGGGCGCTTCCGCGACGAGGTCGTCGCGGAACGACTGGGCGGCAGCGGGATCGAGTGGGTGGAGACGGGCACGCCCTACGCGGTGGGTCCCGGAATCGTCGTCAACGGCAGTGGGGACCCGTACAAGGTGTTCACGCCGTTCTCGAAGGCGTGGCGCGCCCACGGCTGGCCCGACCCCGCCCCGACCCCTCGCTCGCTGCCCCTGCGGCACGCCCGCAACGACGCCGACGCGACGGCCGCGCTCGATGCCGCGCTCTCGTCCTCCGACCTGCCCGAGCTGCCCGAGGCGGGGGAGGAGGCCGCGCTGCGGCGCTGGCGCTCCTGGCGCGACGGCGGTCTCGACGGGTACTCCGACGACCGCAACCGTCCCGACCTCGACGGGACCTCGCGGCTGTCGACCTATCTGAAGCTCGGTGTCCTGCACCCGCGCACGCTCCTGGCCGACCTCGCCGGCGAGCGGGGCAAGGGCGCGCACGTGTTCGAGTCCGAGCTGGCCTGGCGCGAGTTCTACGCCGACGTCCTGTGGCACCAGCCGCGCACCGCGTGGGAGGACCTCAGGACCGAGATGGGCCGGATGCGCTACGACGAGCCGCAGGACGCCATCGAGGCCTGGAAGAGCGGGCACACCGGGTACCCGATCGTCGACGCCGGGATGCGGCAGCTGCTGGCCGAGGGCTGGATGCACAACCGCGTGCGGATGATCACGGCGAGCTTCCTCACCAAGGACCTGCACGTGTGGTGGCCGCTGGGGGCGCGCCACTTCCTCGAGCACCTCCTCGACGGCGACATCGCCTCGAACAACCACGGCTGGCAGTGGGTCGCCGGCACCGGGACCGACGCCTCGCCGTACTTCCGCGTGTTCAACCCCGTGACGCAGGGGATGCGCTTCGACCCCGACGGTGCGTACGTGCGCCGATGGGTGCCCGAGCTCGCGCACCTGGCGGGCAAGGCCGCGCACGAGCCGTGGGAACACGACGACGGGTACGCCCACGGTTACCCGCAGCGCATCGTCGACCACGCTGCCGAGCGGGTGGAGGCCCTCGAGCGCCTCGAGGCCACCAAGGGCTGAGCGTTGGCTCCCAAGGTTCGACAGGGCCCGGCGGAACTTGGGGAAGTGCGTGACGTGTCCCTAGAATCGGGGGCACGAGGGGAGTACTTCCCAAGCTCGTGCCGGTCAGTACGACCCACCCCGCGGTGGGTCCCGGTACGGCACCGCCCGGCTCGTCCGGACCGGTGAAGGAGACCTCAGGACCGTCTCATCGTGCCCTGAGGAGCCCACCATGTCCCTGCTCTCCTTCCTGCCCACCGCGGCCGAACCCGCCGGTGGCCCCGTCGACTCGGTCGGCACGCCCCTGCTGTGGGGCGCCACCATCGCCGTGGTCCTGGGCCTGTTCGCCCTCGACTTCGTTCTGACCCGCAAGCCCCACGCGGTCTCGATGAAGGAGGCCGTCGCCTGGTCGTCGTTCTACGTCGGGCTGCCGCTGGCGTTCGGCGTGTTCGTCTGGACGCAGTACGGCGGTGACCGCGGCCTCGAGTACTACACGGGCTACCTGGTGGAGAAGTCGCTCTCGGTCGACAACCTCTTCGTCTTCATGCTCCTGCTGGCCGCGTTCGCGGTGCCCGACGAGCTCAAGCAGCGCGTGCTGCTCATCGGCGTGGCCGGTGCGCTCGTGCTGCGCGGCATCTTCATCGCCCTCGGTGCGCAGATGATCTCCACCTTCTCGTGGACCTTCCTCCTCTTCGGCGTCGTCCTGCTGCTCACCGCGGTCAAGGTCGGCAAGGACGCCCTGTCGGGGAACGACCACGCGGTCGACATCGGCGAGATCCGCACCGTGAAGGTCCTGCGCCGCTTCTTCGCCGTGTCCGAGGAGTACGCCGGCACCCGGATGACGGTGGCGCAGGCCGGCCGTCGGGCGCTCACCCCGTTGGCGCTGGTGACCGTGGCGATCCTCGGCACCGACATCGTCTTCGCGGTGGACTCAGTGCCCGCGGTGTACGGCATCACCGGCGACCCGTACCTCGTGTTCGCCACGAACGCGTTCGCGCTGTTGGGTCTTCGCGCCCTGTACTTCGTGCTCGAGGGCGCGCTCGGCTCGCTCGTGCACCTCGGCCACGGGCTCGCGGCGATCCTCGCGTTCATCGGTGTCAAGCTCGTCCTGCACTGGGCGCACGACATCTGGACCTGGGTGCCCGAGGTCCCGACCTTGGCCTCGCTGGGAGTCATCGTCGGCATCCTCGTCCTCGTGACGTGCACGAGCCTCGTGGCCCAGCGGCGGGCCGAGCGGGCGGAGGCCGCGGCTTCCGACGAGCCGGACCCCGTGGGCGCCGACCGCACCTGAGGTTGCCCGACGTGGGCGACTGTCACGACGAGCGTCCTGACGCCGGAGCGGTCATCCCCTACTGCTCCGGCGTCCGTCCGACGACGGCGATCGACCACGGTGCGGATGCGGAGACCTTGAGCGTGAACTCGCCGGCTTCGGAGACGAACGTCGATCCCTTGGCCTTCTTGTTGCCGGTGACGATCTCGCCACGGGAGACGCCGTCCTTGTCGAGCAGCTCCACGGTGAAGCCGCTCTGGGGCTTGGCTTCCCAAGTGATCTCCCAGTTGGAAGCGGCGGAGAACGCTTTCGTCGTCGTGTCGCCCGAGCCGGTGAACCGCGCCAGCGACTCGGCCTCGGAGGCCGTGCTGCTCGTTGCGGAAGGTGATGACGACACGGTGCGGCCGGCCTTGCCTGGCTGAGCGGCACCGTGGGAGCGCACGACGAGGACCACCACGACAGCCAGGGCCAGAACGGCCAGGACGGCGCCGAGGTACACCCGTGAGCGCTGGTGGGATGCCGCGTGGCGGCTCGGGTTGTCGGTCACGATCGGTCCCCTCCGTGGGTGCACTCCGACGGCCGCGTTGGCCCGTGTCGGTCGGGCCGGCCGCCAGGCAAGACGACCGGCCCTTCGACTGATCGACTCAGTTGATCACGACGCCGTTGGCGCCGGTCACGGACTGCTGGATCGTCCTGAAGGACTTGGTGTTCGAGTCGTAGGCCCAGTTGTTCGAGTAGTACAGCGAGCTGTCCTTGCTCGAGAGCACGGTGAATCCGATGGTGTCCCCACCGCTTCCCGAACAGGTGGGGCTCGTCCCGCAGCCCTCGTGGGCGTCCACCCTCAGCGTGACGCCTCCCTCGATACTCGTCTGCGTGCCGTTGCTCTCGATCCTGTAGATGCTGGCCTTCGTGTAGATCGTGACGTCCTTCGCGGGGGCGGAGCCGGCTGCCCCGGAGAAGGCCAGTGACGAGATGGAGTTCGACTTGATGTAATAGGTGCCACTCGCACGCTGGAGAACGAGCTGGATCTGGCCCTGGGGGTTGGTGCCCTTGCTGTTGTACTTCATGCCCAGGGTGTACCCGCCCTGCGTGGCATCCGCGTAGGTTCCAGCGGCGGAGGCCAGCTTGGCGAGCGAGGCCGCGCCCTGGGTCGAGTAGGCGGTGGGCGGGATCATCACGGTGACCACTGGGTGAGTTGCCTGGTACGCATCAGTCGCGGGGTCTGCCAGGTACTGCTGGTCGTTCGTGAACTGCCCGGCGAGCCGGACCTCGACGAGGTACTGCTCGGCGCCGTACTGCCCGGTGCTCAAGGTGATGGTGGTGGTCGCGGTGCCCGTACGGGTCTCGGTGTTCGACACCGGGCTGACCTTCACTCCGCTGGCGAGCATCTTGTTGGACTTCCGATCGAAGAAGTCCACCGTCCCGGCAACGAGGTTCCCTCGTCCGTCAGGATCCGCGACGCTGGCCGTCAAGGTCACCTGGGCCGTGGTGCTGCTGCTGCCGGAGCTGACGAAGGTCGTCTGACCGATGTAGGCGACGACGGCCCGACGGGGGGTGATCGTCAGGGTGCCCTTGGCGAACGTGAAGCCGTAGTTCCCCGCGGACAGTGTCCCGAGCGAGCAGTTGATGTCGTAGCTGCCGGTCACGCTGGCGTAGGTGGCCACGGTCGAGCACGAGGCATCACCGGACACGCCGGACGTCGCCAGGTTTTCGCTGTTCTTGAAGCCGCTGATCGTCGCCGTGAACGCCGGTTCCGGCATGCCGTACTCCCGCGTCTTGTTGTCGGCGGTCACCGTCAACGTGGCCCTGGTGATGGCTAGGTTCCCATTGACGAGCGTCACGGTGTAGTTGCCCAGTTTTGTGGGGGAGGAGTCGACCGCTGTCGGCATGATCGCGTAGTTGCCCACGCTCGAGGCCACGGTCGCACTTGCGGAGTACGACGCCGTGATCGCGTCAGTGTTCTTGAGCCCGACGATCGACCCGGTCAGCACCGGGTTCGCTTCCCCGTACACGCGTGTCTTGTCCGCCGCCGTGATCATCAGCGGCGCCCTGGTCACCGTCAACGCCGCGTCGGACAGAGTCAGCGTGTAGTTGCCGAGCTTGGCGGGGGAGGAGTCAACGGCCGCCGGCGTGATCGCGTAGTTGCCCACGCTCGAGGTCACGATCGCACTTGTGGAGTACGACGCTGTGATCGCGTCAGCGTTCTTGAGCCCGACGATCGACCCGGTCAGCACCGGGTTCGCATCCCCGTACACCCGTGTCTTGGCCGCGGCCGTGATCACCAACGGCGCCCTGGTCAGGCACAGCTTGCCGGTTACGAACGCGAAGTCGTAGTTCGCCGCCGCCAACGCACCCGGGCCCGAGCCCGACGCACAGGTGATCGGGTAACCCGTCGACCCGTTCACCGGGCTCGTCGCCGTTGCCGTCGTCGAGCAAGTGGGGGAACCCGTCACACCCGAAGATGCCAGGTCCTCACTCCTCTTGAACCCGCTGATCAACGCGTCGAGTGGCGGGTTGGCCTCTCCGTACTCGCGGACCTTGTCTTTGGCCGTCACCGTCAACGTCGCCTTGCCGATCGTCAGGTTCGAACCTAGGTAGGTGAGGTCGTAGTTCGAGCCTGCTGTCAGCGTGTTCTTGCGGATCGTGTAGGTGCCGACGTTCTCACCGGGGTCGCGGGTCAGGCCGCCGGTGAAGGCGTCGGTGTAGGCGAGCGTCCCGGAGGTGATCGAGTAGGTCAGTGCCGGGTCGGCGTCGCCGTAGGTCTTGGACTTCGGCGCGGCGGTCACCGTCACCGGGCGCTGACCGATGGTCAGATACGCGGTGGTGCCGGTGGTGAAGCCGTAGTTGAGAGCGGACAGGCTGCCGGCGGTGCAGGTGATCGTGTAGGGGCTAGCGGCGACCGAGTCACCTGTGACGCGGGTGCAGCCCGCGCTCCCGCCGATCGTGGTGGTGGAGGAGGTGTCACCGTTCCGGAACCCGGTGTAGGTCCACGTGAAGGCCGGGTCGGAGTCGCCGTAGGTCTTGGCCTTCGGGACGGCGTTGACGTTCAGGGTCGCCTGGCCGATGGTCAGCTCCGCACTGACATAGGTCAGGTCGTAGTTCGGTCCTGCGGACAGGGTGTTCCTGCGGATCGTGTAGGAGCCGACGTCCTCGCCCGGGCCGCGGGTCAGCGTGCCGGTGAAGGCGTCGGTGTAGGCCAGCGTCCCGGAGCTGATGGCGTAGGTGAAGGCCGGGTCGGCGTTGCCGTAGGTCTTGGACTTCGGGTCCGCAGTGACCGTGATGGGGCGCTGGGCGATGGTGAGGTTCGCGCCCACGTAGGTCAGGGCGTAGTTGGCGTTCAGGGCCACGGTGCCCTGGGTGATCGGGTAGGTGCCGACGTCCTCGCCGGCGTCGCGGGTCAGGGTGCCGGTGAAGGCGTCGCTGAAGGCCAGGCTGCCGGAGCTGATGGCGTAGGTGAAGGCCGGGTCGGCGTTGCCGTAGGTCTTGGACTTGGGCGCGGCGGTGATCGTCACAGCCCGCTGGGTGATGGTGAGGTTCGCGCCCGCGTAGGTCAACGCGTAGTTGGCGTTCAGGGCCACGGTGCCCTGGGTGATCGGGTAGGTGCCGACGTCCTCGCCGGCGTCGCGGGTCAGCGTGCCGGTGAAGGCGTCGCTGAAGGCCAGGCTGCCGGAGCTGATGGCGTAGGTGAAGGCCGGGTCGTCGTAGCCGTAGGTCTTGGACTTCGCTGCCGCGGTCACCGTCACCGGGCGCTGACCGATCGTGAGGTTCGCGCCCACGTAGGTCAACGCGTAGTTGGCGTTCAGGGCCACGGTGCCCTGGGTGATCGGGTAGGTGCCGACGTCCTCGCCGGCGTCGCGGGTCAGCGTGCCGGTGAAGGCGTCGGTGTAGGCCAGCGTCCCTGAGGTGATGGCGTAGGTGAAGGCTGGGTCGTCATCGCCGTAGGTCTTCGACTTGGGGTCGGCAGTGATCGTCACGGCCCGCTGGGTGATGGTGAGGTTCGCGCCCGCGTAGGTCAACGCGTAGTTGGCGTTCAGGGCCACGGTGCCCTGGGTGATCGGGTAGGTGCCGACGTCCTCGCCGGCGTCGCGGGTCAGCGTGCCGGTGAAGGCGTCGGTGTAGGCCAGCGTCCCTGAGGTGATGGCGTAGGTGAAGGCTGGGTCGTCATCGCCGTAGGTCTTCGACTTGGGGTCGGCAGTGATCGTCACGGCCCGCTGGGTGATGGTGAGGTTCGCGCCCGCGTAGGTCAACGCGTAGTTGGCGTTCAGGGCCACGGTGCCCTGGGTGATCGGGTAGGTGCCGACGTCCTCGCCGGCGTCGCGGGTCAGGGTGCCGGTGAAGGCGTCGGTGTAGGCCAGCGTCCCTGAGGTGATGGCGTAGGTGAAGGCTGGGTCGTCGTCGCCGTAGGTTTTCGACTTGGGGTCGGCAGTGATCGTCACGGCCCGCTGGGTGATGGTGAGGTTCGCGCCCGCGTAGGTCAACGCGTAGTTGAGGCTCAGCGCCACGGTGCCCTGGGTGATCGGGTAGGTGCCCACGTCCTCGCCGGCGTCGCGGGTCAGGGTGCCGGTGAAGGCGTCGCTGAAGGCCAGGCTGCCGGAGCTGATGGCGTAGGTGAAGGCCGGGTCGGCGTTGCCGTAGGTCTTGGACTTGGGCGCGGCGGTGATCGTCACCGGGCGCTGACCGACGGTGAAGTTCGCGGTGGTGCCGGTGGTGAAGCTGTAGTTCGCGGCGGACAGGGTGCCCGGGGTGCAGGTGATCGTGTACGGGCTGCCGGCCACGGACTCACCTGTGGTGCGGGTGCAGTCGGCGTCGCCGCTGATCGTCACGGTGTCGGCGTCCTGGCCAGTGATGAACCCGGTGTAGGTCCAGGCGAAGGTCGGGTCGGTCGCGCCGTAGGTCTTGGAGTCCGCGACCGCGTTGACGTTCAAGGCCTTCCTGGCGATGGTGAAGTCCGCCGTCACGTAGGTGATGGCGTAGTTGGTGCCGGCGCTCACGGTGCCCTGCAGGATCGCGTAGGACCCGGCGCTCTCGCCTGCGGCGCGGGTCAGCGACCCGGTGAAGGTGTCACCGTTTTCCAGTGACCCGTCGGGGGCGGTGTAGGTCAGTGCCGGGTCTGCCTGGCCGTAGGTCTTGGACTTCGGGTCCGCGGTCACCGTGATCGGCTTGGCGGTGATGTCCGCGGTGGTGGTGGTGACCGAGCCGAGGGTGTAGTTGCCGGACTGGGTGCCGGACAGGGTGGCGCCGGTGAGGGTGACGGTCTTGTTGGTTGCGACGTTCTTGTCGGCGAAGGTGGCGGTTCCGCCGGTCAGGGTGACGTCTTCGGCGCCGACGACGCCGGTGAGGGTGCGGTTGGTGGCGGTGGCGGTGGTGGAGCCGTCGTAGGTCTTGTCGGCGCTGGTGAAGCTGCCGGTGAGGGACTTGGCGGTGATCGAGCCGGTGGTGTTCTCGACGAACGTGACGGCGTAGTTGTTGCCGTTGTTGCCGTCCTGGACCTGGCCGGTGGCGGTCAGGGTCTTGCCGGTGCCCACGTTCTTGGTGTCGAAGGACTGGGTGAAGTTCGCGGTGTCGGTGCCGACCAGGGCGTTGGGGCTGAGGGTGGGGGTCTGGTCCGAGCTGGTGGTGCCGTCGTAGGTCTTGGTGTCGGTCACCGCGCTCACGGTGATCGGGCGGGCGGTGATGGTGTAGTCGGCGCCCACGAAGCTCAGGTCGTAGTTGCCGCTGAGGGCCAGGGTGCCCTGGGTGATCGCGTAGGCGCCCACGTCCGAGCCGGGCTCGCGGGTCAGGGAGCCGGTGAAGGCGTCACCGGTGGCCACGGTTCCGGTGGTGACCTGGTAGGTCAGGGCCACCTCGGGCTCGCCGTAGGTCTTGGACTTCGCGTCCGCGGTCACGGTCAACGCGCGGGCGGTGATCGAGCCGGTGGTGTCCTCGACGAACGTGACGGCGTAGTTGTTGCCGTTGTTGCCGTCCTGGACCTGGCCGGTGGCGGTCAGGGTCTTGCCGGTGCCCACGTTCTTGGTGTCGAAGGACTGGGTGAAGTTCGCGGTGTCGGTGCCGACCAGGGCGTTGGGGCTGAGGGTGGGGGTCTGGTCCGAGCTGGTGGTGCCGTCGTAGGTCTTGGTGTCGGTCACCGCGCTCACGGTGATCGGGCGGGCGGTGATGGTGTAGTCGGCGCCCACGAAGCTCAGGTCGTAGTTGCCGCTGAGGGCCAGGGTGCCCTGGGTGATCGCGTAGGCGCCCACGTCCGAGCCGGGCTCGCGGGTCAGGGAGCCGGTGAAGGCGTCGCCGGTGGCCACGGTTCCGGTGGTGACCTGGTAGGTCAGGGCCACCTCGGGCTCGCCGTAGGTCTTGGACTTCGCGTCCGCGGTCACGGTCAACGCGCGGGCGGTGATCGAGCCGGTGGTGTCCTCGACGAACGTGACGGCGTAGTTGTTGCCGTTGTTGCCGTCCTGGACCTGGCCGGTGGCGGTCAGGGTCTTGCCGGTGCCCACGTTCTTGGTGTCGAAGGACTGGGTGAAGTTCGCGGTGTCGGTGCCGACCAGGGCGTTGGGGCTGAGGGTGGGGGTCTGGTCCGAGCTGGTGGTGCCGTCGTAGGTCTTGGTGTCGGTCACCGCGCTCACGGTGATCGGGCGGGCGGTGATGGTGTAGTCGGCGCCCACGAAGCTCAGGTCGTAGTTGCCGCTGAGGGCCAGGGTGCCCTGGGTGATCGCGTAGGCGCCCACGTCCGAGCCGGGCTCGCGGGTCAGGGAGCCGGTGAAGGCGTCGCCGGTGGCCACGGTTCCGGTGGTGACCTGGTAGGTCAGGGCCACCTCGGGCTCGCCGTAGGTCTTGGCCTTCGCGTCCGCGGTCACGGTCAACGCGCGGGCGGTGATGTCTGCGGTGGTGGTGGTGACCGAGCCGAGGGTGTAGTTGCCGGACTGGGTGCCGGACAGAGTGGCGCCGGTGAGGGTGACGGTCTTGTTGGTTGCGACGTTCTTGTCGGCGAAGGTGGCGGTTCCGCCGGTCAGGGTGACGTCTTCGGCGCCGACGACGCCGGTGAGGGTGCGGTTGGTGGCGGTGGCGGTGGTGGTGCCGTCGTAGGTCTTGTTGGCACTGGTGAAGCTGCCGGTGAGGGACTTGGCGGTGATGGCGGCGGTCGTGGTGGCGACCGAGCCGAGGGTGTAGTTGCCGGCGTGAGTGCCGGACAGGGTGAACCCACTACCGGTCACCGTCTTGGCGGTGCCGACGTTCTTGTCGGAGAAGGTGGCCGACCCACCGGTGAGGGTGACCGTGTCACCGGTCTCCACGCCGGTCAGGCTCCGGGTCAGGATGGACGCCGACGTGCTGCCGTCATAGACCTTGTCCGAGACCGTGAACGATCCCGTGACGGTCTTGGCCCCGATCGCCAGGTTCGCGCCGACGTAGGTGATGGCGTAGTTGGTGCCGGCGCTCAGGGTGCCCTGCAGGATGGCGTAGGACCCGGCGCTCTCGCCTGCGGCGCGGGTCAGCGACCCGGTGAAGGTGTCACCGCTTTCCAGGGACCCGTCGGGGGCGGTGTAGGTCAGTGCCGGGTCTGCCTGGCCGTAAGTCTTGGCCTTCGGGTCCGCGGTCACCGTGATCGGCTTGGCGGTGATGTCCGCGGTGATGGTGGCGACCGAGCCGAGGGTGTAGTTGCCGGACTGGGTGCCGGACAGGGTGGCGCCGGTGAGGGTGACGGTCTTGCCGGTGCCGACGTTCTTGTCGGCGAAGGTGGCGGTTCCGCCGGTCAGGGTGACGTCTTCGGCGCCGACGACGCCGGTGAGGGTGCGGTTGGTGGCGGTGGCGGTGGTGGTGCCGTCGTAGGTCTTGTTGGCGCTGGTGAAGCTGCCGGTGAGGGACTTGGCGGTGATGTCCGCGGTCGTGGTTGCGACCGAGCCGAGGGTGTAGTTGCCGGACTGGGTGCCGGACAGGGTGGCGCCGGTGAGGGTGACGGTCTTGCCGGTGCCGACGTTCTTGTCGCCGAAGGTGGCGGTTCCGCCGGTCAGGGTGACGTCTTCGGCGCCGACGACGCCGGTGAGGGTGCGGTTGGTGGCGGTGGCGGTGGTGGTGCCGTCGTAGGTCTTGTTGGCGCTGGTGAAGCTGCCGGTGAGGGACTTGGCGGTGATGTCCGCGGTCGTGGTGGCGACCGAGCCGAGGGTGTAGTTGCCGGACTGGGTGCCGGACAGGGTGGCGCCGGTGAGGGTGACGGTCTTGTTGGTTGCGACGTTCTTGTCGGCGAAGGTGGCGGTTCCGCCGGTCAGGGTGACGTCTTCGGCGCCGACGACGCCGGTGAGGGTGCGGTTGGTGGCGGTGGCGGTGGTGGTGCCGTCGTAGGTCTTGTTGGCACTGGTGAAGCTGCCGGTGAGGGACTTGGCGGTGATGGCGGCGGTCGTGGTGGCGACCGAGCCGAGGGTGTAGTTCCCGGCGTGAGTGCCGGACAGGGTGAACCCACTACCGGTCACCGTCTTGGCGGTGCCGACGTTCTTGTCGGAGAAGGTGGCCGACCCACCGGTGAGGGTGACCGTGTCACCGGTCTCCACGCCGGTCAGGCTCCGGGTCAGGATGGACGCCGACGTGCTGCCGTCATAGACCTTGTCCGAGACCGTGAAGGCGCCGGCCAGGCTCTTGGCCGTGATCGTCTGGGCCACGGGGCCGCTGGTGCTTGCCTGGTAGAGAGTCCCGGTCGTCGTGCCGCTGTACTCGGCCGTCAGGCTGTGGGGACTGCCTGCAACGGACAGGTTCGACACCGTGCACGTGGCGGTGTTGCCGGAGAGCGACACGGCCGAGCACACGGTCGTGGTGCCGTCCTTGAAGGTCACGGTGCCGACACTGCTCGGGTTGCCGGCCGTTGCGGTCACGGTCGCCGTGAACGTGACGGCAGAACCGTAGGTGCTGGGGTTCGCCCCGCTCGTCCGGGTCAATGTGGTGGTGGTGCTGCGCTGGGCGACCTGCGCCAAGAACTTGTTGTTGTAGCTGGCTCCTGTGGTACCTGAGCCAAAGACGACCTTGATCACGTCATTGGATGGAGCCGTAGTCGTGGTGTTGGTGTTGCTGCCGGCAACAGAGCCAGACGACGAATAGCCAGTCGGGTTCGCGGTCCGAACCGCGAAGTAGGTCCGGTTCGTGCCCAAAGTCAGAGGGCCGAAGGTCCAGTCCCCCGACGCCGGAGTCTGAATTTGAGAACCCACCTGGGTATCGCCTGCGTCCCACACGCCGAGGTTGGCGCCAGTGTTGCTGGTGTCGAGGTACAGCTTGACCGTCGCGCCAGCCAGGCCGGTGTCCGTCTCGTCCCACCCGTTGGCGTTGGCGTCGTCGAACACCGTGCCGGAGATGCCCGGCACGACGACGGTCGTCGTCAGCTTGCTGGAGTTGTCCGCCAGGCTCGCGTCGTTCTCGGCGCTCAGGATCTTGGCGTCGTTGGTGAAGGTCGCGTTGTTGGCGAATGCCGAGCCCACCGTCACTCGGTACGTTCGGGTCACACTCGTGGAGCCGCCGTTGATCGTCCCGAGTTTCCACGAGAGGGTCCTCGTCAGGGCGTCGTACTTGCACGGGGTGGAGCAGCTGTTGGCAACGTACGTCACGCCGGGGGGCAGGACGTCGGTCATTTGCACCCCGGTCGCGGCATCGGTCCCGGCGTTCCGGTATGCGAGTGAGTAGGTGATGGTCTGACCCGGTGCCACGGTCGAAACGGCGGTCTTCGTGAGCTTGAGGTCAGGCGACCCGGGAGCAGTCCGCGGCTTCGTGAAGGCGAGTGTGCCGCCGCCAGGCGTGAGCTGGACCGCCAGCGAGTTACCGGTGAAGTTGTGAGCTCCGGCCATCAGCTGCGTCGAGAACTGAATCCATCCCTCCGCGTTGGAGGTCAGTTTGACGTCAAACCTGTACGTGTACGTCTCCGCGCCCGACCCGTTCGTGGCCTTGGAAAACGCGACGTTGGTCAGGGTGACGTTGCTGCTGCGGTTTGCCGGGTCCTGCAGACCTTCGAGGATGTCGAGGCCTTGGCTTCCGGACTTGGAGTGGTCAATATCGAGAGTCAATGTCGTCGTGGACGCGTTCGCCTGGTTGGCCTGGAAGTAAACCCGCATCGGGACGGTGTCGAGCTCGCTCCAGCCGGGTGTGGTGGAGTTGAGGCTGGTGGTCTGCCAAGGCGACGTACAGCCCGAGCCGGTCGTGCAGGCGGGATTGTCCTGAGCCTGAATCTGCGCGCTGACGTTGGCTGCGGCGACGTACGGGCCGACGATGGGGCCGCCGCTGCCGGCGACACCCGCGGGGACGACGGACGAGGTCGAGGTGTCGCCCAGGGCGCGTGCGAGATTGACGCGGCCGTTACCGGTGTCGGCAACGGTGCCTGCGGCGTCCGCCGTGCGGGCGAGGCGACCGACCACGACCCCGTTCGAGGCGGAGGGGTCGTTGGCCCTGACGAGAGCTGCGGAGGCCGCGGTGATGGCGGCCGCGGCGGAGGTGCCGGTGATCGATGCGGCGCCGGTGGCGATGTCGTCACCGGGAGCGGCGAGGAAGGTGTCGTCACCCGAGTTGGAGCCGGACCACAAGGCGTCGACACGGTCGGTGGCGGAGACGCCGACGACCTTGGCGAGCCCGGCCGGGTAGGTCGCGACCGTGGAGGCGTCGTTCCCCGTGGCGGCGACGAGGACGACGCCCTTCGACCAGGCGTAGTCGGCGGCGGCCTGGAGCGCCTCGCTGCGACCCGGGTTCGAGAACGACATGAGGATCACGTCGGCGCCGTGGTCCGCGGCGTACACGACGCCGGCGACGATGTCGGAGTCCTGGCCGGTGCCGTCAGCACCCAGGACCTTCACGGGCATGACGCTGACGCCGTGATACCCGACGCCGGCGATGCCGGTGTCGTTGTCCGTGCCCGCCGCGACGATGGAGGCCATCGCGGTGCCGTGACCGTTCGCGTCATCGGTGCCACTCACGCCCTCGAGCATGGAAGCACCGGAGAGCACCTTGCCGGTGAGGTCTGCCGTCACGTCGACGCCGGTGTCCAGCACGGCGACGGTCGCCGACCCGGACGGAGTCACGGTGCCGTATGCCGAGTCCCACTCGATCTTGGGCAGGGCCCACTGGGAGTCGTACGACGGGTCGTTCGGGGCGCCTTGGGCCTCGCGCACCTTGTCGGCCTCAACCCGGAGCACGTCCGGGTTCGCCCGAAGGGCGTCCACGCCCGCGGCGGTGAGGGAGGCGGAGTGCATCCGCAGGGCGGGAACGGCTCGGGTGCTGACGGCGTCAACGGCGTCCAGGTCGGTGCGCTGTTCCGCACTGGTGACACCTGACACGAACTCGACGATGAAGTCGCTCCGTGGAGCAGGTGCCGCGACGGTGGGGGTGGACGAAGGTGACGGGGTGTCGGCAGGCGCAGGGTCATCGACCACCAACGTGAACGAGGCCGGCTCGAAGTCGAAGGACCCGCTCGTGCCGTTGGTCTCTTCCGTGAGCGACACGGTCACGGAACCGGCGCTCACACCGGTGAGGACCAGGGGGACGGCGACGTCGCAGGAGGTGAAGTCCAGGGTTGCCACGTTCGCCGTGGCAATGCCCGTGACATCGAGGTTGACCGCGGCGGTCAGCGTGGCCTCGCTGCCGACGTTGCACCCCTCGGCCCCATCGTCGTTCGCGGCGGCGACGGAGAAGTTCACGGTCGTGCTTTCGCCGACCACCACGCCCGCGCTTCCTCCGGCGATCACGTCGTTCTGCAGGCTGTCGGCGAGTGCGGCACCCCCACCGGTGGTGATGACGACGACGGCGACGGTTGCGGTGGCGAGAACGCGCACCATCGAACGTGGGCTCATGAGCCCTCCCCTGCGAGCAAAGTAATGGTCAAGTCAAGGTAAAGGCAGGTCGCTGACCTGCACAGACGTTTGGGGTACCGGGTTCTGCGCGGTTGTGCGTCCTCACAGCGGGGACCCAGGTGGGCTATTGACAGGGCCACCGATCGGTGCGGGACGACTGGCGTGTGGCCCGCCGCCGTCCTCCTCCGTAGGGTCGGGGTCATGGCCGACTCCCTCCCGCCGCCGCTCGCCGTCGAGACCTCGCGCTGCACCGGGGAGGTGCACGACCAGGGCGCGCAGGTCACCCGCTGGGCACCGGCCGGGGCCGCCCCCGTGCTCTACGTGAGCACGACGGCGCGATTCGAGCCGGGGCGCTCCATCCGGGGTGGGGTTCCCGTCTGCTGGCCGTGGTTCGGTCCGGGCCGCGCGGGAGGGCTCGAGCCGGCCCACGGCTTCGTCCGCACGGCCGCGTGGGAGCGGGTGTCGGCGGAGGAGGACGACGGCACCCTCGTCGTCACGCACCACATCACCGACGAGCAGGCGTCCTCGCCCCACTGGCCGCACCGGTACTCCCTCGAGCTGCAGGCCCGCCTCGGGGACACCCTCGAGCTCACCCTCACGACGACGAACACGGGGGACGCGCCGTTCATCGTCGAGGAGGCGCTGCACGCCTACCTCGTCGTCGGTGACGTCCGCCGGTCCACCCTCGAGGGCCTCGACGGCCGGTCGTACTTCGACAAGGTCGCCGGGACCGAGCGGGTGCAGTCCGGTCCCGTCGGGTTCGCGGGGGAGACCGACGCCGTCTTCCGCACGAGCGAGCCGGTCACCGTGGTCGACCCCGTCCTCGGCCGCCGCCTCGTCGTCTCCACCGAGGGAGCCGCCAACGTCGTGGTCTGGAACCCGTGGGCCGACAAGGCGGCCGAGGTGCCCGACATCGGCGACGACGACTGGACCGGCTTCCTCTGCGTCGAGGGCGCGAACGCCTTCGAGAACGCCGTCACGGTGGCGCCCGGGGACTCGCACTCGCTCACCTACCGCGTCGAGGTCGAGTCCTGATGAGCGCCGCCGCCGGGCCGTCGTGGCTCGACGCGCCGACCCACCAGGCGTGGCTGCGCGGCGGGATGGCCGACGTCCTCGGGTTCGCGCTGCCCTCGATCCGCGCCGGTGGCGGCTTCGACTGGCTCGACGCCGACGGTGCCCCGCTGCCGGGGAAGCGACCGCTGCTCTTCCTCACCGCCCGGATGGCGTGGGCGTCGGCGGTCGGCGTGCGGCACGGCATCCCGGGGTCGGGTGACCTGCTCGACCACGCGATGGAGTCGCTCACCGGGCTGCACGCGGACCCGGTGAACGGGGGCTGGTTCACCGAACCCGGCACCGAGACACCGAAGTCCACCTACGACCACGTCCACGTCGGGCTGGCGGCGGCGACCGCGCTCGGTGTCGGTCACCCCTCCGCTGGCCGGCTCCTCGAACAGGTCGTCGAGGTCGTCGACACCCACCTGTGGGACGAGGACGCCCGCGCCCTGCGCGAGTCGTTCGCCCCCGACTGGACCTCGCCCGAGGCGTACCGCGGAGCCAACGCGAACATGCACGGGGTCGAGGCGTTCGTGGCGATGGGCCGCGCCACGGGTGACGCCGTCTGGCACGAGCGAGCCCTCGACGTCGCCGACCGGCTGGTCAACCGGGCGGCCCGACAGCACGAGTGGCTTCTCCCCGAGCACTTCTCGGCGACCTGGGAGGAGCTACCCGAGTACAACCGCGACGACCCGCAGCACCCCTTCCGGCCGTTCGGCGCCACCTTCGGGCACTCGCTGGAGTGGGCCCGCTTCCTCCTCCAGCTCGAGGCGTCACCCCTGGTGGGGTCGCCGGACTGGCTGCTCGAGGGCGCTGAGCAGCTGACCCGCCGCGCCCTCGACGGCGGGTGGGCCCTCGACGGCCGGCCGGGGCTGGTCTACACCGTCGACTGGGACGGCGCTCCCGTCGCCGACGTCCGGCTGCACTGGCCGGTGTGCGAGGGCATCCAGGTGACGGCCGCCCTGGTCCGTCGGACCGGCGACACCCACTGGGAGGGCTGGTACCGACGCCTCTGGGACCACGCCGCGCGCTACTTCGTCGACGGCAACGGCACCTGGCGCAACGAGCTCGACGACGACCTGCGCGAGGCCGGGCAGATCTGGCCCGGACGGCCCGACGTCTACCACTGCCTCGGCGCGCTCGTCACCCCGCTCGAGGCCTGACGCTGCTCCGCTCAGGCGAGCGACACGAGGGCCGCCGGGTCGTCCTCCGGCAGTGAGGGCGCGGCCGTGGCGGTCACCTCGAACCGCGGTGCCCCGGAACGACCCCCGAGACCGGTGGTGATGGCGACGTCGGCCGCGTCACGCCCCGTCCCGATGCGCACCATCGACGCCCGCGGAGCCAGGTGGGTCGCGTCGACGAGCCGCCACACGCCGTCCACGGCCACCTCGACGACCGCGTGCGCGTCCATCGGCGACAGCCCCGGGGCGTACACCGAGACGTAGCGGGCCGGCATGCCGAGGGCGCGGCACATCATCGTGACGAGGTGCGCGTAGTCGCGGCAGACGCCCTGTCCGGTGAGGAGGGGGGTGAGGGCGTCGTCGGTGTAGGTGGTCGACCCCGGGAGGTAGAACAGCCGCCGGTGCGCCCACTGCACGATCGCCAGTGCCCGCGACGCGTCGTCGGTGAAGCCGCCGAACTCCGCTGTGGCGTAACCCTCCACGCGGTCGCTCGGACAGTATCGGCTGGGCAGGACGTAGGTGAGCGCCTCGGCCTCGGTGACGGGCTCGGGCTCGCGCTCGGCCAGCGAGACCGTGGCGTCGTAGGTGACCGTCACCTCACCCACCGGCGCGTCGATGACGTGCAGCCGGGTGCCGCGGTCGAACAGCACCTCGTGGTGCGCCACGGGCGACCCGTCGGGGCCGACGACGGTCAGCGACTCGGTGCGCTCGAGGTGGTCGGCCACGGCGACGGACACGGCGATGCGGCCCGCGTCGTCGACGGGGATGCCGAGGACCACCCGGACGGTGGACGAGGTCGCGCCGGTCACAGCCATCCCGCGCCCTGCGCGACGAGGAGTGCTCCGAACACGGCAAAGGCCACAGCCGCACCGTACTTGATGACCTTCTCGGGAAGCTTCTTGCCCAGCACGGCACCGACGCCGATGGCGAGGGCGTCGGCCACGACCATCCCGAGCGTGCTGCCGACCCACACCCCGAACCAGCTCTCCTGGGTGGCCAGGGTGATCGTGGCGAGCATGGTCTTGTCGCCGAGCTCGGCGAGGAAGAAGGCGACACCGACCGCGAGGAGCGCGGCGCCGGTGGAGCGGCGGGCCTTGTCGGCCTCGTCCTCGGTGAGCTCGTCACCGCGCAGCGTCCAGAGGGCGAAGGCGAAGAAGGCCAGTCCGGCGACGATCGAGATCGCCCCTTGGTACCGGCTGAAGGCCGTGCCGACCGCGGCGCCGATGGCGACCGAGGCGAGGTGGACGACCGCAGTCGCGACGGTGATCCCGATGAGGACGTCGCGGACCTTGTAGCGGGTGGCGAACGTCATCGCCATGAGCTGGCTCTTGTCGCCGAGCTCGGCGACGAAGATGACGGCGGTACTGAGCAGGAACGCGTACATGTGGGTCTCCTCGCGCACCCCGCCGAGGAGCGTCCGGACGCGCCTTCGGCCAGGCGCGCCCGTGGTGGTGGGTGCGTGCAGTGGCCGAAAGTCTCGTCCGCCACCTGAGGTGGCCCACCGCACCGGACCCGGAGGTCAGCGTGTCGACGCGGCGATTGGGGACTACTCCCTTTCACCGGGCACGCTACCGGGCACCTCGACGCCGCCGGAAATCGGTGGACGCGGTCGTCCGCGGGTCGGTCAGTCCACGCGCCGGGTCGCGTCGATGAGCGAGGTCAGGCGGTCACGGATGTCCTCGAGCTCGGCGACCTCCATGCCCAGCCGTTCGATGACGGCTGGCGGGATCCGCTCGGCCCGCCGGCGCAGCCGGCGACCGGACGGTGTGAGGGAGACGGCCACCGCGCGCTCGTCGGTGCGGTCGCGCTCACGGCTGACGTGCCCGGCGGCCTCGAGACGCTTGAGCAGGGGGGAGAGCGTGGCGGGCTCGAGGCTGAGCCGCTCGGCGATCTCCGAGACCCGCAGCGGGGACTGTTCCCAGAGGGCGAGCATCACGAGGTACTGCGGGTGGGTGAGGCCCATCGGCTCGAGGATCGGGCGGTAGATCCCGATGACGTTGCGCGACGCGACGGCGAGGGCGAAGCAGACCTGGCGGTCGAGGGCGAGGAGGTCGACGTCGACGTCCACGGCGCTGGCCTGGATGTTCGGTGGATGGGTCACGATTTCATCGTAGCGGCCGGGGGAGGTATTCTTTGCGTCATAACACTTAGTGCACTAACAATCTGGAGGACGCCATGGCCAAGGCCGACCGCGAGGGTCTCTCGCTCGGGTACCGGATCGGATGGCGGCTCCGGTACGCCGCCGTCAGCGTCTTCGGGCCGGCACAGCTCGGCACGCAGGACGACCCCCAGATGAAGCTGCGCCGCGAGAAGGCGGACAAGGTCGAGGCCGCCCGGCGCGGCCGCGGAGCACACCGCGCCTGACCGACCGCACACCCCGGGACGGCCCGGTTCGTCCCGGTTCGACCCGGGCCGTCCCGGGGTGTGCGGCGGTCCGAGGTGGCGGGGGTCACGGCATAGCCGACGGCCTGGCGCCGTTGGACGTGACGGTCGCCCCGTCCCCACGCCGGAAGGTCCCCATGTCCGCCACCACCGCGTCCCCCACCGCCGCTCCCCGCGAGGTCCGCCTCGTCTCGCGCCCCGTGGGCTGGCCGACGGCCGCCGACTTCGAGCTCGTCGAGAGCGCGGTCCCCGAGCTCGCCGACGGCCAGGTCCGGGTGCGGAACGTCGCGATGTCGGTGGACCCGTACATGCGCGGCCGGATGAGCGACGCGAAGTCGTACGCCGCGCCGTACGAGCTCGGCGAGGCGATGCAGGGCGGAGCCGTCGGCGTCGTCGAGGAGTCGCGGGCCGACGGGTTCGCGGTCGGTGACCACGTGCTGCACGGCCTCGGCTGGCGCGAGGTCGCGGTGCTCGACGCCTCGGCCGCCCGGGTCGTCGACACGAGCGCCGCCCCCGCGACCGCCTACCTCGGCGTCCTCGGGATGACGGGGCTCACCGCCTACGCCGGCCTCACCCGGGTCGCTGCGGTCAAGCCCGGCGACGTCGTCTTCATCTCGGGTGCCGCCGGCGCCGTCGGCAGCGTGGCCGGACAGGTCGCGAAGGCGCTCGGCGCGAGCCGCGTCATCGGGTCGGCGGGGTCGGCCGAGAAGGTGGCGCACGTCATCGACGACCTCGGTTTCGACGCCGCGTTCTCGTACAAGGACGGGCCCGTGTCGCGCCAGCTGCGCGAGGCCGCCCCCGACGGCATCGACGTCTACTTCGACAACGTGGGCGGCGAGCACCTCGAGGCCGCGATCGGGTCGCTGCGCCAGGGTGGGCGGATCGCCGTCTGCGGCGCGATCTCGGTCTACAACGACACCGAACCGGCTCCCGGCCCGCGCAACCTGTCCCGCCTCATCCAGACCCGCGGCCGCATCGAGGGGTTCCTCGTCGGCGACCACTGGGACCTCGCCCGTGAGTACGCGGGCCACGCCGCGCAGTGGATCGCCGAGGGCCGGCTGCAGTCGCGCGAGACGTTCGTCGACGGCATCGACCACGCGGTCGACGCCTTCCTCGGCGTCCTGCGCGGAGACAACACCGGCAAGATGGTCGTCCGCCTCTGACCTGCGCTGAGCGGCCCCGCCCGGGGCCGCTCAGGCCAGCGCGTCGCGGAGCAGGCGGCCCATCGACTGCACCCCGGCCACCAGGCGCTCGTCCGGGACCCCCGAGTAGCTCATCCGGGCGTGGTTCGCCTCGGGGCGGTCGGCGAAGAACGGCGTGCCGGGCACGATGATGACGCCCGCCTGCGGGATGAGGACGTCGCGCTGGAAGGCGGCCACGTCGAGGCGTTCCGGGAACGTCACCCACGTGAAGAGGCCGCCCTCCGCGCGCGTCCAGGTGATCCCCTCGGGGAAGTGCTCCTGCATCGTCGCGAGCATGAGGTCGCGCTGGTGGCGGTAGGTCGGGAGCATGCCCGCGATGTGCGCCTCGATGTCGTGCCGGGCGAGGTAGGCCGCGGCCGCGCGCATGTTGAGCGTGCCGTTCTGGGTGTCGGCGGCGAGCTTGAGCAGCGCCAGCTTCTCGCGGACCTCGGGGTCCGCGAGGGCCCAGCCGAGGCGGAGGCCGGGCGCGAGGATCTTCGAGAAGCTCCCGAGGTGCACGACGCGGCCGCCGGTGTCCAGGCTCTTGATGGTGGGGAGCCGCTCGCCCTCGTAGCGCAGCTCGCGGTAGGGCGTGTCCTCGAGGACGACGACGTCGTGCTCCTCGGCGAGCTCGACCAGCCGGCGGCGCCGGGCCAGGCTCATCGTGCGGCCGGTGGGGTTCTGGAAGTCCGGGACCGTGTAGACGATCTTCACCCGGTCGGTGGTGCGCAGGACCCGCTCGAGGGCGTCGGTGTCCATCCCCTCCTCGTCCATCGGCACCGAGCGGTAGTCGGGCTCGCACGGGTTGAAGGCGATGAGCGCCCCGAGGAAGGTCGGCCGCTCGGTGACGATGACGTCACCGGCGTCGACGAAGAGCTTCGCCGTGAGGTCCAGGCCCTGCTGGCCGCCCTGGGTGATGAGGACGTCGTCGGCCTCGCACGGCATGCCGTCGGCGGTGAGGCGGGCCGCGACGAGGGCGCGCAGGGCCGGGAGTCCCTCGGAGGCCGTGTACTGCAGGGCCGACGCGTTGCCCGCCGACAGCAGGTCGTCGTAGATGGAGTGGAGGTCGTCCATCGGGAACAGCGTCGGGTCGGGGTAGCCGCCCGCGAACGACGTGATCCGCGGATCGCCTGCGAGAGAGAGGAACTCGCGGATCGCCGAGGGCTGGACGCGCTCGGCGCGGCGGGCGAACGAGGTCATGGCTGGTCTCCCTGCGGTGGCGCTGTCGAGGCGGTCGGTCGGTCGCCGGGTGGCTCAGCCGAAGGCCAGCCCTCCGGGCCGCCCCTCGCGCAGGGCGGCCAGGTGCTCGTCGTAGTTCATGGCGTCGAAGAGGGAGGCACCGTCGAGCATCCGGGCCCGGAGGGCCTTCTCCCGCTCCTCGATCGCCTCGGCACCGTCGAGGGCGGCGGCGAGCTCGTCCTCCGACCCCACGACGAGCCCGTCGTCATCGCCCACGATGATCTCGCCGGGGTTCACCCGCACCCCGTCGAGGTCGAGGGGGACGCCGGTCTCGGGGAGGGCCTTGGCCGGGTAGGCGTTGGGAGCGGCGCCCGTCGACCAGACCGGCAGGGGCAGGGCGGCGAGGGTGGCCGTGTCCCGCGACCGGCCGAGGATGACGATCCCGGCCAGCCCGCGGCGCAGGGCCTCCGTGCCGAACAGCTCGCCGGCGACGGCGCGCTCGTCCCCGCCGGCGTCCACCACGAGGACGTCCCCCGGCCCGGACTCGCGCAGCGCGTGGATGACCGACATCAGGTCTCGCTCGGCCCGGGCCGTGACGACCCGGCCGACGAGGTGGTGTCCGGGGGCGACCGGTCGCAGCCGGGCGGGCAGGACGCGCAGGGCCGGCGAGGCGTCCACGAGGCTGGTCGTCGACAGGTTCCGCAGGCGGTCCAGCACGGGCTCGGACATGGACGGGTCCTCTCGTCGAGGGAGGGGGGCCGGGACGGCCGACGTGCGAGGTGGTGGGCCCCGTGGGGCTCGAACCCACAACCTACGGATTAAAAGTCCGCAGCTCTGCCAATTGAGCTAGAGGCCCCGGGCTCGCGCCCGGGCGACAGTATCGCCCACGAGGGCAGTCCGTGCGCCGGCGCCCGGGGCGTACCGGTGGCCCGCACGGCACCCCTGCCGTGCGGGCCACCGACCGAGGGGCGAGCCCACACGCGCGCCCCTCGGTCACCCCACCCCTCAGTGGGTCAACCCGTACCAGGCCACCGCGGCGGCGGCGAGGACGACGAAGCTGATGGCCGGGATCCACGCCCAGTGGACGTGGCCCGGCGGAGCCTGCACGACGCCGACCGAGGTCGGGGTCGGGGTCGGGTCGGCGTCACCGGTCCATCGTGGCGGGGCCGCGGGTCGGTCGTCCATCCCGGCCTCGTCCAGCTCGGCCTTGCCGACGACCGCGGCCGCGCTGGCAGCGGTCTCCGGGAGGTCGGACTCCCGCAGGCCGAGGCGCTCACCGAGCTCGCGGGCGCTCGCGGGGCGCTCCTCGGCCTTCTTCATCAGGCACTGCTCGATGAGGGAGCGCAGCTCCGGCGGGACGTGCGGGGGCAGCGGCGGCGGGGGCTCGTTCACCTGGGCCAGGGCTGTGGCCACGGGGGTTCCCTTGTCGAAAGGCCTTCTGCCGGTGAGCATCTCGTGCGCCACGATGCCGAGGGCGTAGAGGTCCGACGCGCCGGTGGCCCGCTCGCCGAGGGCCTGCTCGGGGGAGAGGTAGTGCGGCGTGCCGAGGACCTCACCGGTCTGTGTCTGCCCAGACCCGTCGACCGCGCGGGCGATGCCGAAGTCGGTGAGCTTCACGGCGCCCTCGGGGGTGACGAGGATGTTCGCGGGCTTGACGTCGCGGTGCACCACACCGGCCTCGTGGGCCGCGCCCAGGGCCAGCGCCGCCTGCCCCATGATCGAGCGGACGCGCGCGGGGTCGAGGGCGCCCTCGCGCTGGACGAGCGCTGACAGCGGCTCTCCCGGGACGAGCTCGAGGACGAGGTAGGCGAACGGGTCGTCCTCGCCGTAGTCGAGGACGGTGGCCACGTTGGGGTGCGACAGGTTGGCGGCGTAGAGCGCCTCGCTGCGGAACCGCTGGGCGAAGACCTCCTCGTCGGTCCCCGGGCGCAGCACCTTGACCGCGACATCACGCGAGAGGACGTCGTCGCGTGCCTCCCAGACGTCCCCCATGCCTCCCGACGCGATGCGTCCGACGAGGGCGTAGCGGCCACCCAGGACGCTGCCGACATCGAGGCGGCTCATTGAGGGGTCCGGTGGCTCACGTCGCTGAGCATAGCCCCGCGCGAGGTCGTCGGAGGACGGCCATTCACCTGCGATGTTGAAGGTCTGTCGAGCCTCCCGGTCAGGGGGTGTCACGCCTGCCTCCGGCGGCGAGCTCCGAGGGGAGCGGCTCGAGATCGACGCCATCGTGGGCGGGGGTTCGAGAGGGGACTCGTCGGGTCTGGTCACGCCCTCGTCCGTACCCGTCCGCGCGCTCTCCAACCCCCGAGGAGGCGGCCGCGGCCTCGGCATCCAGCCGGATCCGGCGACCCTCGAGCACCCGCTCCTCGAGCTTGCCCGCGGCCTTCACCGCCCCGGAGTCGTCGCGCGGCGGCAGCTGCAGGGTGCGCTCGGCCCGGATGCCGGCCTGCAGCTCGCGCGCCCGCTCGAGCTCGGAGTCGACCTCCGCCCCGAAGAGCAGCGCGAGGTTGGTGATCCACAGCCACAGCAGGAAGACGACGATGCCGGCGAGCGAGCCGTAGGTCTTGGCGTACGACCCGAACGTCGTGACGTAGAAGCCGAACCCCACGGAGGCCAGCACCCACAGGATGATCGCGACGCCGGCACCCACCGAGACCCAGCGGAACCGGGGCTGCCGGACGTTGGGCGTCCAGTAGTAGAGGACGGCCACCATCGAGACGACGACGGCGAGGATGACCGGCCACTTGACGACGCCCCAGGTCGTGACGGTGGCGCCCTCCAGCCCGATGGCGCGGCCCACGCCCTCCGCGACGGGGCCGCTGACGACGAGCCCGACGAGGACGAGCGCCGCCATCAGGACGAGCAGGAGGGTGATGAGCACCTGCTGCGGGCGCAGCTTCCATACCGGGCGCCCCTCGTCGACCTGGAAGATGCGGTTGAGCGCGCGCCCGAAGGCCCCCACGTAGCCCGACGCGGAGAACAGCGCGGTCGCGATGCCGAGGACGAGGGCGAACCCGGCGCCGCTCGCCCCCACCATCGCGCGGATGGGCTCCTCGAGCTGCTCGGCCGTGTCGGTCTGGCCGAGCTGCTTGATGACGTCGAGCAGCGCCTGCGTCGTGGACTCGCCCTGGCCGAAGACGCCGAGGAGGGAGATCAGGGCGAGCAGGGCCGGGAAGACCGCGAGGACGGAGTAGTACGTGAGTGCGGCCGCGAGGTCGGTGCACTGGTCGCGCTGGAACTTCGCGAAAGCGGCCGTGGCCGTGTACCGCCACCCTTCCGGGCGGAGGTCCGTCGGGGACTCGGGGAGGCGCGCCACGCCTCCAACCTAACCCGCGCAGCGGCATCCGGCGGCCCCGAGGGACGGCCCGGACCTGCGGTGACGGACGCGCCCCGAGCCCTTGCCGGGTGGCGCGGGGGAGCCGGTGCGACACTTGCGCGATGACGACGGACGGCGGACGCGCCCTGCCCCGACGGCCGGTGCCCCTCGGGCCCGGTGGGCTCGAGGCGCACGGTGGCACCCGCCCCGGGCCCGCGGAGGTCACCGAGGTGGCGCACCAGACGGCCGCGATCCTCGTGGGGACGGGACGGGCCGCGCACGACCCCGAGGTCACCTCGCGGCTCGTCGGGCTCGTCGACGACCTGGGCCTGTCGACCGTCGCGGACCTGTGGTCGGCCCGGCCGGCGCGGTCGCTGCCGGGGGCGCTGTGGCGCCTGTACGCGCTGCGCGAGTGGGTGCGGCGCAGCCCGGAGGAGGCCAGCCGGCAGTACGCCGCGGGCATCCGGTTCACCGACGTCGCGCACGCCGTGGCCGGCATCGCCGAACCGCCCCGGCCCGAGGAGCTGCAGCGGGTGGCCGACCAGATCCTCGCGGGGGTGTTCGAGGGCGACCTCGCGGTGGCGCTCGAGCGGGCGGCGGCGTTCTGCGCCGTCATCTCGGCGGGACGGGCCGAGCTGGCCCACGACCGTGACGCCCTCGACCCGGGCGGGGCGCACGACCTCACGACGTCCGCGGCGGCGATGCTGACGACCGGCGAGGACCTGCGGGCCAGCGCGCGGCTCTGGCGCTCCGACGACCTCGACTGAGGGTCCGCGGGAGTCGCTGTTCGCGTTCGGGAACACCTCACGGACCCCGAGGCGTTAGTGTCGACGGTGGGTGCCGGGCCGCGGCAGCCCCGGGTCCCAACATCAGCCGCTTCGAGCGGCCTCGCGCCGTGAGGCGCTCCCGGTCCGGCACCCACTTCCTCCCTTCCGCTGCGCCGCGCCCCGACGGGCCGGCCTCGCCCCGACGGTTCGACGGACAGGGGGGCCCGATCGAGTCATTTGCTGTGGACAACGGCCATCTGTCGTCCGCGCGCCCGTAGTGTCGACCTCGTGATGCAGGACCCTTCGCTCCATGACGAGCAGCTCGAGAACGAGATCAAGCTCGTTGGCGAGCTGGTCCTCGCGGCGTCACAGCACGAGTCGGCGCTGAGCCAGGCCGAGATCGACGAGGTCCTCGGCCTCGATGGCGAGGACGCTGCGGACGAGGACGCTCGCGGCGTCGGCGCCCCGGCCGAGGTGGCCGTGACCGACCCCGCGGGGGCCGTCGAGCACTGAGCCCCGGCGCGTCCTCGCGACCCGCCGGACGCCTCCGTCGTGCGGCGAGACCGGACGGCCCCCGGCTACCCGCCGTCCTCCTCGTGGACATAACCTGTGCACACGACCTGGCCCCCTGTTCAGGAGACCGACCGTGGGCATCCGCCTCACCCCGCAGGACCCCCGCTTCTTCGAGCTGTTCGCCGCCTCCGCGCGGCACCTCGTCGACGCCGCGGGCGAGCTGACGACCCTGCTCGGGGCGTCGGCCGAGGAGCGTGAGCTCATCCTCAAGCGGGTCCACGAGATCGAGGCGTCGTCGGGCGAGGCGGCCCACGCCATCATCCGCCAGGTCAACGGCTCGTTCGTCACGCCCTTCGACCGCGCCGACATGCACGGGCTGGCCGTGCAGCTCGACGGGTGCGTCGGCCTCATCGAGGCGGCGGTCGACCTCATCGTGCTGTACCGCGTCGACGAGGTGCTGCCGCGCGTGGCCAAGCAGGTGGAGGTCATCTCCCGGATGGCCGAGCTCACCGCCGACGCGATGTCGCGGCTGCGCTCGATGAAGGGGCTCACCGCCTACTGGGCCGAGGTCAGCCGGCTGGAGAACCGGGCGAACAAGCAGTACCGCCGGATGCTCGCCGAGCTGTTCAACACCCCCAAGGCCGACCCCATCACGGTGATGAAGCACAAGGACATCATCGACGCGCTCGAGGCGGCGGCGAACGGCTTCGAGCAGGTGGCGCTCAAGGTGGAGTCGATCGCGGTCCGGGAGTCCTGAGCGGGTGGACTGGCTGCCCGTCACGCTCGTCGTCGTGCTGGCGATGGGCTTCACGTACACCAACGGTTTCCACGACGCCGCCAACGCGATCGCCACCTCGGTGACGACGCGGGCGCTGACCCCGCGCATCGCGCTCGCGCTCGCCGCGGTGATGAACCTGCTCGGGGCGTTCGTCGGGGTGCGGGTGGCGCAGACCATCGGCAGCGACATCATCGAGGTGCCGATGGGCGGGACCGGCGTCGCGATCTGCGCGGGGGCGCTGGTCGGGGCGACCGGGTGGAACATGCTGACGTGGTGGCGGGGGCTGCCGTCGTCGTCGTCGCACGCGCTGATCGGCGGTCTCGGCGGGGCGGCGCTCGCCGGCGGGGCGACCGTGAAGTGGGACGGCATCGTCAACAAGGTGCTCGTGCCGATGGTGCTGTCGCCGGTGGTGGGGCTCGTCGCCGGGTTCGCGGTGATGGCGGCGATCCTGTGGATCTTCCGGCGGGCCCGTCCGGGGCCGACGGCGCGGGGGTTCCGGTACGCGCAGACGGTGTCGGCCGCGGCGATGGCGTTCGGGCACGGGATGCAGGACGCGCCCAAGACCGCGGGCGTGGTGGCGCTGACGCTCATCGCCAGCGGGCACCGGGCCCCGGGGGACGAGTCGATCCCGGTGTGGGTCATCGCGCTGTCGGCGGTGGTGCTGTCGCTGGGCACGTACGCCGGCGGGTGGCGGATCATGCGCACGCTCGGGCGGCGCATCATCGACCTCGACCCGCCCCAGGGGTTCGCGGCCGAGACGACGGCCGCGGCGGTGCTCTACGTGGCGACGGCCACGGGGGCGCCGGTGTCGACGACGCACGCCATCACCTCGGCCATCATGGGCGCGGGGGCCACGAAGTCGGCCAAGGCGGTGCGCTGGGGGGTGGCGCGCCAGATCGTCCTGGCGTGGGTGCTCACGTTCCCCGGCGCCGGCGTGGCCGCCGCCCTCGCCTACGGCGCCCTCTCCCTCCTCACCTGACCCCCCGAAGCCGACTTCGTGCGACTTTGGTGCGGTTTCAGGCGGCCGCGCGCCCGTAATCCGTACCGAAGTCGCACGAAGTCAGGGGTGCTCGGCAGCACGAGCACGTCAGGTGGGCACGGATGCGCCGGGGATCGGTCCGCTCGACCTCGCTGCGCCATCGTGCCTCGACCAGCAGCTGGCGTGTCGTGATGTCGGCGGTGGTCCACCTGACGACCCCGAGGCCGCACGCCCTGAGGCCGACCTCGCGCTCACCGGCTGCGAGCACGCGGCTCGCCACCGCCTCGGGGCGGCGGTCGAGGGTCGGGTCGACGTCGCCCAGGTACTTGCCGCGACCATCGGCCTCCGCGACGACGCCGAGGCCGGGCCAGGAGCCGTCGACTCGGCCGAGGAAGCGGCCCTGGGTGTCGTGCACGACGACCTGGGGGATCCACCGCGGCAGCCCCATCCGGTGGAAGGCCGCGGCCGACCAGGACTCCAGCCAGGTCTCCCGGCGGGGGTCGAGCAGGGAGAGGACGGCCTCGCCTCGAAGGATCCCCGGCCACCGGCGCTGGAAGTCGCGCATCGTCCGGAGGTCCGTGACGGTCGTGAGGCCAGCGCGGACCGCGGAGTCGGCCATGGCCAGCCCATCGCCGACAGTGAGGTGCCGGGCGCTGTCGACGACAGAGCGAGCGAGGGTCGTCCGCTGTATGTCGTCGTCGGCCTCGAGATGGTGCGGTGTGAGCTCTCCTCGGTACAGCGTCATCCAGGATCCGGGAGACCTCGAACGCACCTGGTCCTCGATCGTCACCGATGGGCGAGGGAGCGGGGTCCTGGGCCACGGCAGGCCGTGCAGGAGGGCGGCACTGACGTGGCTCACCGCGCAGCCGTCCACAGCGCGGCCGGCAGCGCGCGCCATCATCCGGTGGCGCTGCACCCGGTCATCGGGCCAGCGTGTCGGGTCGGCGTAGATCCCTCGCCCGAGGCGGAGCACCTGCCCGTTCCTCGTGGCCGTGGACAGCCGGCGCTGGTCGAGACCCTCGCCCCGCGCCTCCGTGGCGAGGAAAGCGACCTCCAGCCCTGCCAGTTCCACCCGCACCACCCCACCATCACGGCGAGCACGGGGATCTTCCAGCGTCGGCCGACCTGCTGTGGACAACGCTCCTCACCCGCGGTCCCTGTGGACGACGGGCACTCACCCCCACTTCGTGCGACTTGAGTGCGGTTCTGGCGCTCACGACGGCGAGAACCCGTACACAAGTCGCACGAAGTCGGGGGTTGGAGGCCGGGGCGCGGGGGGGGGTTAGCCGAAGCGGCCGCTGATGTAGTCCTCGGTCGCCTTCTCGGTGGGGTTGCTGAAGATGCGCTGCGTGTCGCCCACCTCGACCAGGCGCCCGGGCTCACCGGTGGCCTTGAGGTTGAAGAACGCGGTCTGGTCGGAGACGCGTGCCGCCTGCTGCATGTTGTGCGTGACGATGACGATCGTGTAGTCGGCCTTGAGGTCGTTGATGAGGTCCTCGATGGCCAGGGTCGAGATCGGGTCGAGCGCCGAGCACGGCTCGTCCATGAGCAGCACCTGCGGGTTGACCGCGATGGCGCGCGCGATGCACAGCCGCTGCTGCTGCCCACCGGACAGCCCGGCGCCCGGCTTGTCGAGGCGGTCCTTGACCTCGTTCCACAGGTTCGCGCCCTTCAGCGACGCCTCGACGACCTCGTCGAGCTTCTTCTTGCCCTTGACCCCGTTGAGCCGCAGCCCGGCCGCCACGTTGTCGCGGATCGACATCGTGGGGAACGGGTTCGGCCGCTGGAACACCATGCCCACGGTGCGCCGCACGGCCACGGGGTCCATCGAGGACGCGTAGAGGTCCTGGTCGTCGAGCATCACCGAGCCGTCGACGCGACCGCCGGGGATCACCTCGTGCATCCGGTTCAGCGTCCGCAGCACGGTGGACTTGCCGCAGCCGGACGGGCCGATGAAGGCGGTCACGGAGCGCGGCTCCACGGTCATCGTCACCCCTTCGACGGCCTTGAAGTCGCCGTAGTAGATGTCGAGGTCCTTGACGTCGATGCGCTTGGCCATGGTGTGGGCCCTTTCGTCGTGCCGTGCGGAAAGTCGGTGGGGGAGAGGAGGGCTCAGCTCTTGACCTTGCTGAAGCGCCCGATGAAGCGGCCCAGCAGGTTGAGCAGGAAGATGATGAGGATCAGGGTGAGCGCGGCGCCCCACACGCGGTCGATGGCCGGCTGGAGGTTCTCGGTGCGGTCGTTGTTGATCATCGTCGGCAGGGTGCCCATGAGGCCGCCGAACAGGTCGTGGGCGAGGACCTTGGTGTACGGCCCGAGGATGATGAGCGGCGCCGTCTCGCCCATGACGCGCGCGAGCCCGAGCAGGACGCCGGTGACGATCCCGGAGAACGCCGTGGGGATGACGATCTTCATGATCGTCTTCCACTTCGGCACGCCCAGCGCGTACGAGGCCTCGCGCAGCTCGTTCGGCACGAGCTTGAGCATCTCCTCGGTGGAGCGCACGACCGTGGGGATCATCAGCAGGGTCAGCGCGAGGCAGACCGCGAACCCGACCCGCTGGAAGTTGAACGTCGTCACCCACAGCGCGTAGATGAACAGCGCCGCGACGATCGACGGAACGCCGGTGAGGATGTCGACCATGAACGAGACGGCCTTGGCCAGCCGTCCGCGCCCGTACTCGACGAGGTAGACGGCGGTCAGCACGCCGATGGGGACCGAGATGACCGCGGTGACGGCGGCCTGCATCAGGGTGCCCTGGATGGCGTGGGCGGCGCCGCCACCGACGCGGCGGGCGGTGATGCCGGCCTGCGAGTTGGTCCACCAGGTGGCGTCGAGCAGCATGTGGCCGCCCTTGAGCAGCGTGCTGCCGAGGATCCACAGCAGCGGGATGCAGGCGATGACGAACGCGGTCCACATGAGGACGCGCGCGATGAGGTCCTTCGCCGCACGGCCACCGGACTTGGCCGTGAGGCCGCCGCCGCGCGGACCGGCCGGGCCGGCGGGCTCGCTGCGGCGGGTGCTCTCGAGCTGGGCGGTGCTCATTCGGAGAAGGCCTTCCTGCGCTCGATGACGATGCGGGCGATCGCGTTGACGACGAAGGTCAGGACGAACAGGACCAGGCCGGCGGCGATGTAGGCGCCCGTCTTCTGCGGGGTGTCGAACTCGCCTGCGCCCAGGGCGATCCGCGAGGCGAAGGTCGAGCCGCCGCCGAAGATCGAGAAGCTCCAGGGCGACGAGCTGTTGAGCGTGGAGAGGATGATGACGACCGCCAGCGTCTCGCCGAGCGCGCGCCCCAAGCCGAGCATCGCGGCGCTGATGATGCCGGGTTTGCCGTAGGGCAGCACCGCCACGCGGATCATCTCCCACTGCGTCGCCCCGAGGGCCAGGGCGCCCTCCTTGTGGGTCGTGGGCACCTGCGCGAAGACCTCGCGCGAGATCGCCGTGATGATCGGCAGGATCATGATCGCCAGGATGATGCCGGCGAAGGCGAGCGTCGACCTCGCGGAGGTGTCGGCATCGGCGAGGAAGGGGACCCAGCCGAACACCGTCGTCACGAGGTCGGCGACCGGCTGGAAGTACTGGCCCGCGATCTGGATGGCCCAGAAGCCGTAGACGATCGACGGCACGGCGGCGAGCAGGTCGATGGTGCCGGCGGCCGGGCGCGACAGCCACGGCGGCGCGTACTGGGTGATGAAGAGGGCGCACGCCACACCGAGCGGCACGGCGATCGCCATCGCGATGATCGAGGTCACCAGGGTGGCCCAGGCGAGGTCGGCGATGCCGAACCTCGGGTTGGCGCCGCTCGGCTCCCAGATCCGCGAGGTGAGGAAGTTCGCGTCGTTGTTCAGCAGCGACGGCACGGCCTGCCAGAGGAGGAACACCCCGACGAGGGTGACGATCCCGATGACGAGGATGCCCGAGCCGGTGGCCAGCCCGCCGAAGATCCGGTCGCCGAGGCGGCCGGTCGAGGCGCGGTCGGCCTCGAGCGGCGGGCGCCCGTCGGGGCCGGGCAGCTCGTCGCTGGCCGAGTGGCCGGTGATGGAGGTCGACACGGGTCTCCTCGTGGGTCTCGTCGTCGGGGTGGGGCCGTGGGTGAGGGGGCGGGCCGGGTTCCGGCCCGCCCCCTCGGGGTCAGGTCAGCGGCCGGAGCCGCCGAGTGACGATGGTCAGGACAGGGCCCCGATGGCGGCCTCGACCTTGGTCTGCACCGACGCCGGGAGCGGCGCGTAGCCGATCTTCTCCAGGCCGGACTGGACCTCGGTGGACGCGAAGTGCGTGAGGAAGGCCTTGATCTGCTTGGCCTTCTCGGCGTCCTTGTTCTTCGAGCAGACGATCTCGTAGGTGACGAGGAGGATCGGGTACGCCCCGGCCTCCTTGGTCGCGTAGTCGAGCTTGAGGCGCAGGTCGTTGCCCTCGCCGTCGGCCTTCGCGGCCTCGACGGCCTTGCCGACCGACTCGCTGGTCAGCTCGACCGCGCCGCCGCCGTTGTCGACCTGGGCGATGCCGAGGTCGTTGTCCTTGGCGTAGCTCCACTCGACGTAGGTGATGCCACCGTCGGTGGACTTCACGCCCTCGGCGACACCCGCCGACTTCTCCTTGCCCTCGCCCTTGCCGGTCCACTTCTTGCCGGGCTCGTCGGTCCAGACGTCGGCCGCAGCGGCCTTGAGGTACTTGGTGAAGTTCTCGGTCGTGCCCGACTCGTCGGAGCGGAAGAAGACCTTGACCGGCGTCGCAGGGAGGGTGGCGCCGGGGTTGACGGCGGCGATCTTCGGGTCGTTCCAGGTGGTGATGGTGCCCTTGAAGATGTCCGCAGCGACGGCCGGGGTCAGGACGAGCTTGTCGACGCCCTTGACGTTGTACGAGATGGCGATCGGGCCGGTGACCATGGGGATGTTCCAGGCCGGCGAGCCGCAGTAGGTGGCGGCGGCGTCGGCCTCGATGACGCCGTCCTTCTCCACGGTCTTCAGCGCCGAGTCGGAGCCGGCGAAGTCGACCTGGCCCGCGATGAACTGCTTGATGCCCGCACCGGAGCCGGTGGGGTTGTAGTTGACGGTGGCCTTGCCGCCGCACAGGTCGCCGAAGGAGGCGGCGGCCTCCTCGAAGGCGTTCTTCTGGGCGGAGGAGCCCTCGGCGTTCAGGGTGCCCTCGAAGCAGTCGCCGGCGGTGGACGCCGAGGCGGAGGAGGAGCCCGAGGCGCCGGTGCCGGTGTTGTTGTCGGATCCACAGCCCGCAAGGGCGATCGACCCGACCAGGGCGAGAGCCGCCACCTGGCCGAAACGCTGAATCTTCACTGTCTGTACCTCTCGGAGGACAAGGGTCATGGGGACGGGCAACGGCGCCCGACGTCAGTGACGGTAGGGAGGCTCGGTGACGCGGCGGCCCGTCCCGGGTGAACGGACCGTGAACGCCGTCCGGCCATTGGTCGTCCGGTTGGTCAGGGGAAACCGGCGCCTCCGGGAGGGCCTCAGGGGAGGTGGCGCTCCACCGCGACGACGCGCGCGTCATCCCCCGTGCCCACGACGTGGCAGACGAGCGCCTCGCCCTTCGCGAGCTTGCTGTCGCGGGCCTCGGCGAACTCCTCGACGACCTCCACGGCACCGGCAGCGTCGAGGTCGAGGCGCGCCGCGACCATCTCGAGCAGGACGGGCAGCACCGGCCCGTGGGTGCACAGCAGGGCCGGTTCGCCGCGCCCGAGGAGGCGCAGCAGGTGCTTGGGCGCCTTCGTGGCGTCCTCCTCGTACCCCTCCTCGGACAGTCCGGCGCGGGTGCGCAGGCGCGTGCCGGCGGCCCGCGCGAACGGCTCGACCGTGCGCAGGCAGCGCTCCGACGGGGAGGAGACGACGCGGGTCACCCCGTAGGCGCCCAGCACGGCGGCCAGGGCTTCGGCCCGCGCCGTGCCTGCTGCGTCCAGCGGTCGCAGCGTGTCGTCGGACCCGTCGTAGTCACCGCGCGACACCGCGTGCGCGTGGCGGACCAGGACGAGCGGCCAGGTGTCGAGCCGGTCGTCCTGCTGGAGGCGGACGAGGGCGAGCAGCTGGTCGCGGTCGCGGGCGTAGTCCAGGCGGGCGTGGGCCTCGGCCACGGAGAGCCAGACGACCTCGTCGATCTCGTTGAGCAGGTGTCCGTGGCCGCCCGTGACGCGTGCCGACCAGTAGCGGACCACCTTGTCGCCGGGCTCGCCGCGGTCGAGGACGACGTAGCGCGACTCCGGCAGCGGGGGCCCGAGCCGCACGACGAGCCCGGTCTCCTCCTCCGTCTCGCGCGCGGCCGCGACGGCCCAGTCCTCACCCGGGTCGAGCTTGCCCTTGGCCCACGACCAGTCGTCGTACCGCGGCCGGTGCACGAGCGCGACCTCGAGGCCGTCGTCGCGCAGGCGCCACGGCAGCGTCCCGGCGGCGGGGATCCTCGTGGGGGACACGGTGGTCGGTGGCCTCGGTACCGCGGCGCTCAGCGCCGGCGGGCCTTGCGACGTCGCTTGGCGTGCATCTCGATGAGGGCCTGCTGGAGGTCGAGGAGAGGCGCGCCGTCGTCATCGAGGTAATGCCGGATCCAGCGTCCGTCGCTGCCGAGCCGCCAGTGCGAGTACTCGTCGCTCATCCCGCGCGCCACGAGCGACTCGAGGTCGGCGACGTGGCGGGGGTCGGAGAGGCGCACGAGGCACTCGACGCGGCGGTCGAGGTTGCGGTGCATCATGTCGGCACTGCCGATGTAGACCGCCGTCTCGCCGCCCGCGCCGAACAGGAAGATCCGTGAGTGCTCGAGGAAGCGGCCCAGGATGGAGCGCACCTCGATCGTCTCGGACACCCCGGGGATGCCGGGCCGCAGCGCGCAGATGCCGCGCACCCACAGCTGCACCTTCACGCCGGCTTGGGAGGCCCGGTAGAGGGCGTCGATGATCTGCTCGTCGACGATGGAGTTGACCTTGATGGCGATGCGCCCGGAGCCGGGGTTCGCGCGCTCGTGCTCGATCTCGGCGTCGATGAGGCTGACCAGCCCGGAGCGGACCGACCGCGGCGCGACGAGCAGGCGCTTGAAGCGGCTGCGCGGGGCGATGCCCGAGAGCTGGTTGAACAGGCGGGTGAGGTCCTCGCCGACCTGCTCGTCGTCGGTGAGCAGGCCGAAGTCCTCGTAGAGGCGCGCGGTCTTGGGGTTGTAGTTGCCCGTGCCGACGTGGCAGTAGCGGCGCAGCCCCTCGGCCTCCTGCCGCACGACGAGCGCCAGCTTGCAGTGGGTCTTGAGCCCGACGATGCCGTAGACGACGTGGACCCCGGCGTGCTCGAGCTTGCGGGCCCAGGTGATGTTGTTGACCTCGTCGAAGCGGGCCTTGATCTCGACGACGGCCAGGACCTGCTTGCCGGCCTCGGCGGCGTCGATGAGGGCGTCGATGATCGGGCTGTCGCCGCTCGTGCGGTACAGCGTCTGCTTGATGGCGAGCACGCGAGGGTCGGCGGCCGCCTGCTCGATGAAGGCCTGCACCGACGTCGAGAACGAGTCGTAGGGGTGCTGGAGCAGGACGTCCTGCTTGCGGATCGACGCGAAGATGTCGCGGGCCTTGGCGCTCTCGGTGGGCGCGAGGTCGGCGTTGGTGCGGGCGACGAACGGCTCGAAGTGCAGCTCGGAGCGCTCGAGGTCGGCGATGACGTTGAGCGAGCGGATGTCGAGCGGCGCGGGCAGGCGGTACACCTCCGAGGAGGCGACCCCGATCTCGCGGACGATGAGGTCCAGGACGTGGTCGTCCATGTCCTCCTCGACCTCGAGGCGCACGGGCGGGCCGAAGCGGCGCCGGGTCAGCTCGCGCTCGAGCGCGGTGAGGAGGTTCTCGTTGTCGTCCTCCTCCACCTCGAGGTCCTCGTTGCGGGTGACCCGGAAGGTGAAGTGCTCGCGGACCTCCATCCCGGGGAAGAGGTGCTCGAGATTGGCGGCGATGACGTCCTCGAGGGGCACGAACCGGGTGTCGTACATGTCGGCGAGGACGTCCTCCTCCGGACCGACCTCGATGCGCAGCAGGCGGGGGAGGACCTCGGGCACCTTGACGCGGGCGAAGTGCTCCTTGCCGGTGCGGGGGTTGACGAGCACGACGGCGAGGTTGAGCGACAGGCCGGAGATGTACGGGAACGGGTGCGCGGGGTCGACGGCCAGCGGGGTGAGGACGGGGAACAGCCGGGCGCGGAACACGGTGCCGAGGCGCTCGCGCTCCTCCTCGGCGAGCTCGTCCCAGCGGACGATGGTGATGCCCTCCTGCGCCAGCGCGGGGCGGACCTGCTCGCCGTAGACGCGGGCCTGCATCGACATCAGCTCGTGGGCGACGTGCGAGATCTGGTCGAGGATCTCGCGCGGCTCCAGGCCCGAGGCCGAGCGGACGGCGATGCCCGTGGCGATGCGGCGCTTGAGCCCGGCGACGCGGACCATGAAGAACTCGTCGAGGTTCGAGGTGAAGATCGCCAGGTAGCGGCAGCGCTCGAGGAGGGGGACGTTGTCGTCGGCGGCGAGCTGGAGGACGCGCTCGTTGAACTGCAGCCAGCTGATCTCGCGGTCGAGGAAGCGGTCGGTGGGCAGCCCGTCCTCGTCCTCGACGGGGGCGACCTGCGGCGGGCGCACGAAGCGGCCGTTGGTGGCGCGCGGCGGGTGGGAGCGCGTCTCGCTCGCCGAGGCACTCGCGATCGAGACCTCGCTGACGATGTGCGCGTCGGCGGAGGCCCCGGCCGCGGTGTCGCGTGCGGTGGCCTGCTCCTCGACCTCGACTCCCGTGTCCGTCGTCATGCCTCCAATCCTGTCAGGTCGATGCAACTCCCCGTGACCCCTCGCGCTGGCTGGTCACCCGAAACGGGCCCTGCGGCGCGGTCATCCGACTCATTGCGCTGGGTGAACGCGTCGACCGGTGTGTCGCGTTCGCTGAGCGCAGTCAGTCCGAGGAGGTGGGGGGCACCGAGTACTGGCCGTCGACGGACGTGTCGACGAAGCCGAGCCGCTGGTACGTGCGCCGGGCCGCGGTGTTGTCGCCGTCGACGTAGAGGTCGACCTCTGCGAGGCCGAGCCGGGCGAGGTGGGCCAGGCCGAGGGCCGTGAGCGGTCCGCCGAGGCCGCGCCCCTGGTACGTCGGGTCGACCCCGACCACGTACACCTCCCCAACGCCCTCGCGGACTTCGTCCGCGTTGGCGCCGGGGCCCCGCCCAGTCCCGTGCCGGACGTCGTCCGTCCCGGAACCGTGGGCCCGTCCCGAGCCGTGCCGGACGTCGTCCGTCCTGCCTCCGTCGGCCTGTCCCGGGGTGGCATCGGGCTCGACCTTGGTCCAGTGGAAGGCGACCACCCGACCGGCGGCGTCGTCCTCGAGGAGGAGGAAGCCCGCCGCGTCGAACCACGGCTGCGCCATCCGTTCGCGCAGGTCGGCGACGGTCAGCCGACCCTGCTCGGGGTGCGACGCGAACGCCGCCGCGTTGAGGGTGACCCACGCCTCGTCATCAGGACCGGGCACGAACGGGCGCACCGAGAAACCCTGCGGCAGAGCGGGATCCGCGCGGTCGTCATCGGTGAGGGGCCGCGCCATCCGGTGGAGGCTGCGGGTGAGGGTCAGGCCTGCGGAGGACGCCAGGGCCTCTGCGGCGGGCAGCAGCCCGTGCGACCAGACGCTGCGGGTGCCTTCGCCGAGCGCCGCGTCGAGCAGGGCCCGCCCGTGACCGCGGCGCCGGTGGTCGGGGTCGACGACGAGCTCGGCGACGGCATCGTCCGTGCCGGCCGCCGCGACCTGCGCGTAGCCCACGAGGTCGCCGCCGTCGTCCATCGCCAGCAGGTGGACCACGCCGTCGCGCGCGGGCCCGACCGCCATCCGGAACGCCTCCGAGACCGCGCCCACGCCATCGGCGTCCTGAGCCCGCGACCACAGCGACCGCAGCCGCTCGGTGGTCTCCGCGTCGACCGCGAGGACCCGCTCGGTGCGACCCACGTCAGCCCTCGACCTCCGAGAAGCTGTCGGCGACCTCGGGGACGAAGCGGTACCCGACGTTGCGCACGGTGCCGATGAGCACCTCGTAGTCGGTGCCGAGCTTGGCGCGCAGCCGGCGGACGTGGACGTCGACCGTGCGCGTGCCGCCGAAGTAGTCGTAGCCCCAGACCTCCTGGAGCAGCTGGCTGCGGGTGAACACGCGGCCGGGGTGCTGGGCGAGGTACTTGAGGAGCTCGAACTCCTTGTAGGTGAGGTCGAGCAGCCGCCCCCGCAGCCGGACCGAGTACGTGGCCTCGTCGATGACGAGGGCGCCGGCCGTGATGGGGCCGCCCTCCTCCGGCGCGGCCTCGGCCGTGCGCCCCAGGGCCAGCCGCAGCCGGGCCTCGACCTCGGCGGGGCCGGCCGTGTCGAGGATGACGTCGTCGATGCCCCAGTCGCTCGTGATGCCGGCGAGCCCGCCCTCGGTGACGACGACGAGGAGCGGCGCCGAGCTGCCCGTGGTGACGATGACGCGGCACAGCGACTTGGCCATCGCGAGCTCGCGGCGGGCGTCGACGATGACGACGTCGGCCGCCGGGGCGTCGACGAGTGCACTGCCCTCCGCCGGGAGGATGCGAACATGGTGCGACAGGAGCCCGAGCGCCGGAACGACCTCGGCGGAGGGCGCCAAGGTGTTCGTCAACAGCAGCAGGTGGGCCATTGCCCCACAGGATAGGCGGTCATGCACACCCAACGTCCGGATGTCGGCGCGAGTGAGACGGTGACCGTCCGGTACTGGGCGGGGGCCCGAGCGGCCGCCGGGGTCGACCAGGAGAGCGTCGACGGGGTCGCCACGGTGGGCGACCTCACCACGCGTCTCCTCGCCTCCCGTCCCGGCCTCGCCGCCGTCCTGCCCGTGTGCACGGTGCTCGTCGAGGGGCTGGCCAGCGGGCCGGAGGCCGTGCTCCCGGCCGGTGCCGTCGTCGAGGTCCTGCCGCCCTTCGCCGGTGGATGATGCGAGGATGCCGGGCGTGGACGACCGAGCGACCGAGGTGACCCCCGACGCCCAGCCGACCCCCGACGACGCCCACGGGGAGGGCCCTGCCGACCCCGCGGACGCCGCTGCCGACCGCCCCGTCCTGGACGGCGCGGACGCTGCTCGCGACACCGAGTCCGAGGCCCACCCGGACCTCCCCGCGGAGGCCGCCGACGAGGAGCCGCACGGTGAGGGCGATGGTCCCGCCGGCGAGACCCGGGCCCAGCGCCGCGCTCGCCGTGACTCCCTCCTCCACGAGCCGGTCCTCCCGGCCCTCGCCACCGTTCCGCGCCCCGTCTCCGTCGGCGCGACCGTCGTCCTCGCGGCGCTTCTCGGCCTGGCCGTCCTCGCCGACCCCGTCGTCCTCGCGGCGGGCCTCGCCTGGGCCGGGATCGTCCTCGCGTGGGGCTGGCCCACGCTGCACGGGTCGTCGAGCCGTTTCGGCTCCTCCCTCGCCATCGGCGTCACCGCGGTCCTCGCCCCGGCGGCGGCCGCGCTCGCTCCCGACGAGCCCTACCTGCGCTTCGTGCCGGTCACCGTCGTCATCGGGCTGGCCGTGATGTTCGTGCACCAGATGGTGCGGCGCGACGGGCGCCCGCGCCTCACCGACTCGATCGCCGTCACCTCCTTCGCCCTCGCGGCCGTGACCGTGGGCACCGCGTGGGTCCCGCTGACCCGCAGCGAGCGGGCCGCGGACCTCGCCGTGGTCGCCTTCGCGGCGATCGCGGCCTCGGCCCTCGCCGACCTCGTGGCCGGCCTGGACCGGGTCCGACCCTGGATGCTGCCCCTCGCGATGCTGCTCGGTGGCCTCGCGGGGCTCGGCGCGGCGGCCGCCCTCGGCGGTCCCGACACCGGTCCGGCCGCCCTCACCGGCTTCCTCGTGGCGGCGGTCGCGCACGCGATGCGCCGCACCCTCAGTGCCCTGCCGGCCGTCGGGTCGTTCCGGGCACAGCTGGCCGCGGCGGCCTCGAGCCTGCTCGTGCCGGGCGTCGTGGTCTACGTGCTCTCGCTCGCGCTCGTCGGCTGAGCGCGACCGTCCGCCGTCAGTAGACGAGGGCGCGCGCCCCGGGGGCCACGACCTCCTCGACGAACGCGGCCGCGCCGCGGATCGACGCCCCCGGCAGCAGGTCGTCCTCGGCGATGTCGCGCCGCGCCGCGCACTGTCCGCAGACGGTGACGCGGGCGCCCTCGAGGAGCGCGTCGCGCAGCCCGGCGAGCGGGGCGGCGTGGGGGAGGGTGACGTCCTCGGCGCGGCCCGGCACCGCCATCCACGTGGCGTCACCGGTGAGCCAGAGGCTGACGTCGAGCCCGGAGGCCAGGGCCGCGGCCGCGACGGTGAAACCCTGGTTCAGCCGCTCGAGCGCCTCGGTGCCGCACGTGACCTTGACGACGAGGGCGGTCGCGGGGGACTCCATAGACTGAACCCTATGGTCTTCACGCTCGACACCTCCCTCCACGAGGATCTCGCCCCCCTCGCGTGGCTCGTCGGCCGCTGGGCGGGCGCAGGCCTCGTGGGCTACCCGACGATCGAGTCCCGCCGCTTCGGGCAGGAGATCGTCTGCCGCCACGACGGACGCCCCTTCCTCGAGTGGCGCTCGCAGACGTGGCTCCTCGACGACGACGGCAACCAGGTGCGCCCGCTCGCCACCGAGGTCGGCTTCTGGCGCCCCGTGCCCGCCAGCGAGGACGGCACCAACGTCGAGCTCCTGCTGACCCACCCCACGGGCATCGTCGAGATGTACGCCGGGGTCGCCGAGCCGGCCAAGGTCGAGCTCAAGACCGACGGGGTGATGCGCAGCCCGTTCGCCAAGGAGTACACCGCCGCCCACCGGATGTACGGCTACGTCAACAGCGACCTGCTGTGGGTCATGGACATGGCGGCCGCGGGCCAGCCGATCCAGTCGCACGTCTCCGCGGAGCTCAAGCGCGTCGAGTGAGGCGTCAGGGGGTGACGAAGACGTCGCCGTAGTCGTCCATCGTGTCGGTGCGGATGGCCTCGCCGAGGTCGGCCATGCCCTTGGTGTCGACGATGTCGATCGACGCGCCCTGCGGTGAGGTGCCGAAGCCGGTGAACGGGGCGGTGGCGAAGACGATGTCGCCGGACCGGATGTGTCGCAGGTCGATGGCGGCGTCGCGCATCATCGACACGGTCAGCGTCTGGTCGAGCGTCAGGTTCTTCGTGGCCGCGTCGGTGAACCTGGCGATCTTCACCGGGTTGGTGATCGTCTCGGTGGACGTGGCCTTGAGGAAGAGGGCCTTGATGAAGGCCAGCTGGCGGCGGCCGCGCGAGATGTCGCCCTCGCTGAGGGTGTAGCGCTCGCGGACGAAGCCGAGGGCCTGCTCGCCGTTGAGGTTGTTCCAGCCCTTCTTGATGATGACCGGCCCGCCGTTGCCGCTGCCGTTGCTCGCCTCCTCGGCGTAGACACGGACCCCGCCGACGGCGTTGGTCATGTTCTCGAAGCCGTCGAAGTCGGTGCGCACGACGTGGTGGATGCGGACCTTGAGCAGCTGCTCCATCGTCTGCACCAGCAGGGGCTCGCGCCCGAACGCGTACGCCGCGTTGATCTTGTTCTTCCCGTGGCCGGGGATCGAGACGTACAGGTCGCGGGGGAAGTGGATCATCTGGATCGTCTTCGCGTCCTGCGGGACGTGGACCAGGACGATGACGTCGGAGCGGCCGGCATCACCGGGGCGGGTGTCGGCGCCGATGACGAGGTAGTTCGTCCCGGTGCCCGTCTCCTTGACGTCGGTGCCGTCGGGGGCCTTGATCGGGTCACGCGTGGCGGGAAGCAGGTCCTCCTGCTTGACGTTGTCGTTGACCGTGTAGCCGAGGTACCCCACGAACCCCGCGACGCTGCCGAACAGGAGGAGCGCGATGGCGCCGAGCACGATGAGGGCACGCTTGACACCGCGGCGGTCCTTGCGACGGTGCTGTTCCTCGCCCCCGTCACCACCACCGTCCATGCCCTCGGTGAGGGAGTCCAGGTCGTGCTGAGTCACCCGGTCAGTGTAGGTGGGGCGTCAGTGGCCCGCTTGAGCCCGGCCTACATTGGTGCTGTGAGTGATCTGGGAGCGCGGCTGCGGGCACAGGGCAAGCGCCTGACGTCCCAGCGCGAACGCGTCCTGGCCGCGGTGGGACGGCTCGGGCACGGGACGCCCGAGGAGATCGCCGACGCCGTGGCCGGTGACGGCGGGTCGGCGGTGCCGGCGTCCACGGTCTACCGCGCCCTCGATGCCCTCCAGGAGCTCGGCCTCGTCGGGCACACGCACGTGGACCACCGGGCTCCCAGCTACCACCTCGCCGACCACGCGACCCACCTCCACCTCGTCTGCCGCGGCTGCGGGTGGGTGGGCGAGGTCGACCTCGACGCCGCCGACGAGCTCGTCACCCGGGTCGACGAGCGACTCGGCTTCGCCGCCGACGTCTCGCACGCCGCCATCCACGGCCTGTGCCGTTCCTGCAGGGAGAAGTCCTCATGAGCACCTCCACGACCACCTCGCCCCTCCTCGCGCGCCACGGCGCGGTCGAGGCCGACGGTGTCGACGCCGGGGTGGCCGCGCACTACGGCGACCCGGCCCGCGAGCAGCGGCTGCTGGCCGAGGGGCTGGCGGCCGTCGACCTCTCGCACCGCGGGGTGGTCACGGTGTCGGGGCCGGACCGCCTGTCGTGGCTGCACTCGATGACGACCCAGCACCTCCTCGGTCTGGGGGCTCGGCAGTCGCGCGAGTCGCTGGTGCTCTCTCCCAAGGGGCACGTCGAGCACGCGCTGCACGTCGTCGACGACGGCTCCACGACGTGGATCACAGTGGAGCCGGGGACGGCTCCGGCGCTCCTCGCGTGGCTGGAGTCGATGCGCTTCATGCTGCGGGTCGAGGTCGCCGACGTGTCGGCGGAGTTCGCCGTGCTGGGTGAGCCGGTGGGGACGGAGTCGGCCGAGGGGGAGCCGCTGGCGTGGGTCGACCCGTGGCCTGCGCTGGTTGGGGACACGGTGGCGTACGGGCCGAGCGAGGGTCACCCGGCGGAGGGCCGGGCCTGGCGCGAGCTCATCGTGCCGCGGTCCGAGCTCGAGGCGGCGCTGGGCGACCGGCCGCTGGCGGGCACGTGGGCGCTCGAGGCCCTGCGGGTGGCCGCCTGGCGTCCGCGCCTGGGGTTCGAGACCGACCACCGCACCATCCCGCACGAGGTCGACTGGCTGCGCACGGCCGTGCACCTGCACAAGGGGTGCTACCGCGGGCAGGAGACGATCGCGCGGGTGCACAACCTCGGCCGGCCGCCGCGGCGCATCGTCTTCCTCCACCTCGACGGGTCCGGGCACGTGCTGCCCGACGCCGGGTCGCCGGTGGTGCTCGGGGAGCGCGAGGTCGGGCGGCTGACGTCGGTCGGGCGGCACCACGAGGACGGGCCGGTGGCGCTCGCCGTCATCAAGCGGACGGTCCCGGAGGACGCCGAGCTCCTCGTGGGACCGGTGTCGGCCGCGCAGACGGTCGTCGTCACGGGCTGACCCCGGTCCGGGCGGCGATCTTCCCGTCGGGCGGGGTCGGCACGGGCGAGGCGGCGCGTTTCTCGGGTCGTGGCCGGAGATCCTTGCGTGCGAGGGCTCGTCGGTCGCTGTCATGATGGGCCCATGAGCCCCACCGCGACGGCCACCGCCGGCACCCTCATCACGGTCGCGCCCACCGGCGCCGAGCACGCCAAGGCCGACCTGCCGCAGCTGCCGACGACCCTCGACGAGGTCGTCTCCACCGCCGTGCGGTGCCAGGCGGCCGGCGCCTCGCTCATCCACCTGCACATCCGCGACGACGCCCACGCCCCCACGCTCGACGGCGGGTACCTCAAGGCGGCCGTCGACGCGGTGCGCGAGGCGACCGACCTCGTGGTCCAGCTGTCGACCGGCGGGTCGGTGCACGACCCGCTCGAGGCGCGGCTCACCGTCCTCGACGCCGAGCCCGACTCGTGCTCCCTCACCTGCGGGACCACGAACTTCGGCGACGACGTCTTCCTCAACCCGTGGCCCTTCATCAGCGAGCTGTACGTGCAGGCCCGCGACCGCGAGGTGGTGCCGGAGTTCGAGCTGTTCGACCTCGGGCACGTCCACGCGCTGCGGCGGCTGCTCGACACGCACGGGCTGCCGTTCGGGGGGCGCGTGCACGTCGACTTCGTCACCGGGGTGCCGGGTGGGATGCCGGCGACGACGGCTGCGCTGATGGCCGGGGTGTCGATGCTGCCGGCCGAGGTGACGTCGTGGTCGGCCACCGGTATCGGGCGGGGGCACCTGCCGGTCATGGCGGCGGCCCTGTCGGCCGGGGGGCACCTGCGGGTCGGGATGGAGGACAACGTCGTGTTCCGGCGCGGGCACGTGGTCGAGCACAACGACGAGCTGGTGGCGCGGGCCGCCGAAATGGCGACGCTGATGCAGCGGCCGCCGCTGACGTGCGACGAGACGCGCGAGCTCCTCGCCATCAAGGACCGTCGCCGCCCGGCTGCGGCGTAGGCGCACCGTCCTCGACGGGTCGAGGTGACGTCCGACCACGTGGGGGTCGACGTTCACCTCGACCCAGGCTGGTGGGGCTGGGTCGAGGTGTTCCGGCGGTGCCGGATGCCGGTGGGACACCTCGAACGGGGTGCGGGTCGTCCGAGGTGTGGTCGGGGACTGGGCTTCGGCACGACAACACGCATAATCTGTGGTTATGGCATACCAGCGTCACGCTTTGGGGTTCCCCAAGATCGTCAACGAGAAGGCCGCCCGGGCGGTGGCCGGCATCGTGGCGCTCGTCGCCGTGCTCGCCCTGGCCACCGGATGGCTGTGGCTCACCGCGGTCCTGGCCGTCGGCTTCGCGCTGCGCGTGGCGAGCGGGCCCCGCCTCGACCCGTTCGGCCAGCTCGCGACGAAGGTCATCGCGCCGCGGCTCGGCGACCCCGTCCTCGTGGCGGGTGCGCCCAAGCGCTTCGCCCAGGCCGTCGGTCTGGCCTTCACCGCCGCGGGCACGATCGCCCTCGCCCTGGGGGCGCCGATCGTCACGGTGGGCCTGCTCTCGGTGCTCGTCGTCTTCGCGCTCCTCGAGAGCGTGGTCGGCTTCTGCGCCGGCTGCTGGGTCTTCGGCTTCCTGATGAAGTGGGGCCTGGTCCCCGAGGCGATCTGCGTCGAGTGCCAGGACATCTCCCTGCGCCAGCGACCCCGGCAGACCGCCACCGCCTGACCCTCCGGCCACCGTCCGGCCGCCCGAGAAGGGGTGCCGATCCAGCGCTACGGTTTGCGTCCGGGCGGGATGCACCCTCGTTTGCGTCGGGTGGGGACGCACACCGTCGTCGCCGGATGGGGTGTGTCCGGCGGGCGCTCTGGCCGCTTCCGCCCCGCCCTGCCCCGATCTCCGCGGGCTCGGAGCACCCTGGGATTCACCGTGTGAGCACCCTCACGCTTGCCACAGTTTGCATTTTGCTAACCAGAGCAAGCACAATGGACACATGAGCAAGAACCCGCTGAACGACCTGGGCAGCAGCCTCGGCGACTACCTGCGCGAGCAGCGTCAGTCGGCCAAGCTCTCCCTGCGTCAGCTGTCCGAGCTCGCCGGGGTGTCCAACCCCTACCTGTCCCAGATCGAGCGGGGCCTCAAGCGCCCCAGCGCGGAGATCCTCCAGCAGCTCGCCAAGGGCCTCGAGGTCTCCGCCGAGAGCCTCTACGTCAAGGCCGGGATCCTCGACGCCGAGGTCACCCACCACGACCCCACCACCGACGTGCGCCGCGCCATCGCCGCCGACACGCACCTCACCGCGCGCCAGAAGAAGACGCTCCTCGACATCTACGAGTCGTACGTCGAGGACGCCCCGCGGTCCTGAGGACCGCCCCGAGCCGCACCCCCGAGAACCCGCCGACAGCGCCGCCGGCACCAGACACCAGCACCACCCACGAGAAGGAGATCCACCATGTCCGTCCTCCAGGACCTGCGCAAGACCGTCGACCCCACCCCCCTGTACGCCGCCGTCGGCGCGACCGACCTCGTGGTCGAGCGCGTCCGTGAGGCCCGCGTCCGCGCCGAGGCCGCCCGCGTCCGCGCCGAGAAGGTCGCCGGCGACATCGACCCGACCAAGGTCGCCGACCAGGTCAAGGAGCTCCCCGCCCTCGCCCTGAACCAGACCCTCGTCCTCGGCGGCAAGGTCGCCGAGTCCTACGAGGGCCTCGCGACCCGCGGCAAGGGCCTCGTGACCCGCCTGCGCACCCAGCAGTCCACCAAGGACCTCGTCGCCCAGGCCGAGACCACCGTCGCCCAGGCCAAGGGTGCGGTCACCACCGCCCGCAAGGCCGCCGCCGACATCGAGCGCTCCGCCAAGGCCACCGTCACCACCGGTCGCCACGAGGCCGCCCGCGTCGCCTCCATCGTCGCCGGCACCGTCGTCGAGAGCACCGAGGCCGCGGCCGCCGAGGTCGAGACCTCGGTGAAGAACACCCGCACCGCCGCCAAGCGCACCACCACCACGGCGAAGAAGGCCACCAAGAAGACCACCACGTCGGCCAAGGCCGCCACGACGAGCGCCCGCAAGACCGCGGCCGCCGCCGAGAAGGCCACCGAGAAGGCTGCGGACAAGGTCGGCGACAAGCCCGCCACCGCGACCACCACGGTCCGCACCACCAAGAAGGCCGGCCCGGTCAAGGTCACCGCGACCACCAAGGCCTGACCACCGCACCCGGTCGGGCCCGCCCGACCGTCCCGGCACCGGATCCCCCTTTCCCGGTGACCACCCCGACGACCGGGGCCGCGCACCAGCGGCCCCGGTCGTCCGCGTCCGGGCCCACCCGGAACGCCACGCACCGGCCGGACCCGATGATGACGCGCCGCCCCGCGCGCGTAGGGTCGCCTCCGTGCCCGAGAAGCCCACAGACGTCCCCTCGGAGCAGGCCCTGCGCGGCCTCCCGACCCCGCCGGCCCTGGCCGACGCCCCCGTCCTGGCCCAGGTGGTCCGCGGCGGGTTCGTCGAGTCCTCGCACCGCGCCAGCGTGGTCGTGACCGGCCCAGACGGCGCGGTCCTGCACGCCTGGGGCTCGGTGACCGACCCCGTCTTCCCCCGCTCGTCGAACAAGCCCCTCCAGGGCGTGGCGATGCTGCGGGCCGGCCTCGCCCTCCCGCCGCACCAGCTCGCCCTGGCCTGCGCCAGCCACTCGGCCGAGCCGTTCCACCTCGACGCCGTGCGCGACATCCTCACCGACGCCGGCCTCACCGAGGCCGACCTGCAGAACACCCCCGACCTGCCCTACGACGCCGACGAGCGCGACATCTGGATCGCCGCCGGGCACGTCGCCCGCGCCCTGTCGCAGAACTGCTCCGGCAAGCACGCCGCGATGCTCGCCACCTGCCGCCTCAACGGCTGGGACCTCACCACGTACCGCGAGCTCGACCACCCGCTCCAGCAGGCGATGGCCGCCACCATCGAGGACCTCGCCGGCGAGCCGGTCGCGGCCACGGCCGTCGACGGCTGCGGCGCCCCGGTCATGGCCATCTCCCTCGCCGGACTGGCCCGGGCCTTCGGCCGGATCGCCTCCGCCGCCCCCGACACCCCGGAGGGCGAGGTCGCGGACGCCATCCGCGCGCACCCCGAGTACCTCGGCGGCACCCGACGCGACGTCACCGCCCTCATCCGCGGCACGCAGGGCGCCATCGCCAAGGACGGCGCCGAGGCCGTCTACGCCGTCGGGCTCGCCGACGGCCGGGGCATCGCCCTGAAGATCGCCGACGGCGCCCAGCGCGCCCGACCCGTCGTCCTCGCCGCGGTCCTGCGGCGCCTCGGCGTCGAGTCCACCGCGTACGACCGGCTCGAGGAGGCCCCCGTCCTCGGCCACGGTGCCCCGGTGGGCGCCCTCGTCGCCGTCGGCCTCGACGGACCGGGCGCGTGAGGGCCGTCCTCCAGCGGGTCAGCCGCGCGAGCGTCACCGTCGACGGCGACGTGGTCGGGGAGATCACCCGCCCCGGGCTGCTCGCCCTCGTCGGCGTCACCCACGACGACGGCCCCGAGCAGGTGGCGACGATGGCCCGCAAGATCGCCGAGCTGCGCATCCTCGCCGACGAGCGCTCGGTGGCCGACGAGGGTGCCCCCGTCCTCGTCGTCAGCCAGTTCACCCTCTACGCCGACACCCGCAAGGGCCGCCGGCCGTCGTGGAACGCCGCCGCTCCCGGACCCGTGGCCGAGCCGGTGGTCGGCCAGGTCGTCGAGGCCCTGCGGGCGCGGGGGATCGAGGTCGCCACGGGTCGGTTCGGGGCCCACATGGACGTCGCGCTGGTCAACGACGGCCCCGTGACCATCGTCCTCGACGTCTGACGCCTAGGCTTCCCCCATGCAGCTGCTCTTCGACCTCCAGAACTGGATCGTCTACGGGCTCTCCCTCGTGGCGCTCGGCGTCGAGGCGTGGGCGGTCATCGACTGCGTCCGCCGCCCCACCGACGCCTTCACCGCCGCCGGGAAGCGCACCAAGGGCTTCTGGCTCGCGGTCACCGTCGTCGCCGCGCTGCTGGGCGTCGTCTCGCTCGGTGCGATCCCCGGTCTGCTCGGCATCATCGGGGTCATCGCGGCCGGCGTGTACCTCGCCGACGTGCGCCCCGCCCTCGACCAGGTCACCGGCCGGGGCCGCGCCGACGGGCCCTACGGCCCGTGGTGAGGCGCGACGGCCTCCCACGCCACGGTCAGCTCACCGAGCCGCCAGCGTGACGGGCCGTCGAGCAGCGGCCACCCCGCGTCGCGCAGCGCCGTCGCCGTGCCGATGAAGCGCTGCCGCACCCCGTAGGACGCCTGCGGGGCCGAGCGGGCCCACGCCGCGTCGAGGTCGGTGAGCAGCGCGTGGATGCGCTCGCCCGGCACGTTGCGGTGGATCAGGGCCTTGGGCAGCCGCTCGGCCACGACCCCGGGACGCTCGAGCCCGCGCAGCCGCCAGCTCAGCGACAGGCTGACCGGGCCGTCCGACGTCACGGCCACCCACGTCGAGAGCCGGCCGAGCTCGTCGCACGTGCCGTCGACGAGCAACCCGCCGGGGGCGAGCCGGGCCACCGTCGTCGCCCACGCGGCCGCCACGTCACCCTCGTCGTACTGGCGCAGGACGTTGAACGCACGCACGACCACCGGCCGGGCGCCCCCGTCCAGCGGCACCTCGAAGCCGCCGACCCGGAAGGACAGCCCCGGGCGCTCGAGCGGCCGGGCCGCGGCCACCCGCGCCGGGTCGATCTCGACCCCCACGACCTCGACGTCGGGACGCACCCGCCGCAGCCGGTCGTGGAGCTCGACCGCCGTCACCGGCGACGCCCCGTACCCGAGGTCGACGACCACGGGCGCCCCACCCCGATGACGCCGCAGCCGCCACCCCTGCGGGCCCGCGAGCCAGCGGTCGCAGCGGCGCAGCCGGTTGGGGTTGGTCGTGCCCCGGGTGATGACCCCCACGGGCCGCTGCTGCGCCACCGCCCCAGCCTAGGTGCGCGGCGTCATCGCGATGCGGTTCCTCCGGGTCGCGCGCCTTACCCTGACGGAGTGGTCGACTGGATCCGCAGCCGGGCGCGCGACGGCGAGGTGAGCCTCTCCATGGTCGCGCTCGTCCTGTCGTGCGTGGCGGCCCTCGGCCTCGGCCTCACCTCGTGGGTCCCCAAGGCGCTCAACCGCGACTCCGGGATCGCCGACGTCGAGCCCGGCCTGCTCGAGGTCGCCCAGGGTGCGCGCGGCGTGCAGTCGCTCGGTGCCGGGCTGTCGGTCACCCTGTACGACTCCGGGTTCCGGCTCTCGCGCGACAGCGTCGTCCTCGCCGACACGGTGACCCGCGGCGCGCCCGTGACCGCCGTGATGGGCACCGTCACCGAGGTCGACGGGCGCAACCGCGAGAAGGTCACCTCCGAGCTGCCGTTCGTCCGCATCGACGCCGTCCGCCGCATCAAGGACACCGTGCTCTACAGCGGCGTGGTCCACGACGACGTCCACAGCCTGCCGCTGCGGATCGAGTTCCAGCCCACCGACGGGCGCATCCGGATGGATGCCGCGGTGCCGGGCGCCGACATGGTCGCCATCCACCTCGACTGGCGTCCCGCGACCACCGGCATCGCCCCCGCCCTGCCCGAGCGCAACCTCAAGGAGCGGGCCTACTGGGTCGACCCCACGGTCGTCGAGCAGCCCGCGTTCACCTGGGTCCTCGGCACCGACGTCTCGATCGGCCCGGTGCGGGTCGCGCGCGCGGTGGACCTGCGCCAGGACGGCCGCATCGCCGTCCACGTGTGGGCGCCGCGCGGCGTGGTCACCGTCACCGACACGCCCCGACCGCCCGAGGAGGAGTCATGACCGCAGCCGAGGGCGCCCCCGCCCTGCACCGCGTCGCCATGGTCACGGTCCACACCTCGCCCCTGGCCCAGCCGGGTTCGGGCGACGCCGGGGGGATGAACGTCTACGTCCTCGAGGTCGCCCGGCAGCTGGCGCGGCGCGGCATCGGCGTCGACCTGTTCACCCGCACGACGAGCGCCACCCAGCCGGCCGTCGTCGAGGTCGAGCCCGGGGTGGTCGTGCGGCACGTGGCCGCCGGGCCGTACGAGGGCCTGTCGAAGGAGGACCTTCCCGGCCAGCTGTGCGCCTTCGCCGCCGGGATGATGCGCGTCGCCGCGCACGCCCCGCCCGGGTACTACGACCTCGTCCACTCGCACTACTGGCTCTCGGGCCAGGTCGGCTGGCTCGCCGCCGACCGTTGGGGCGTGCCGCTCGTCCACACGATGCACACGATGGCCCGGGTCAAGAACCTCCACCTCGCCGACGGCGACGTCCCCGAGCCGCTCGGCCGCGAGATCGGGGAGGCGCAGGTCGTCGAGGCCGCCGACCGCCTCGTCGCCAACACCGACCGGGAGGCCGCCGAGCTCGTCGAGCTGTACGGCGCCGACCCGGACCGCGTCGCCGTGGCCGAGCCCGGGGTCGACCTCACCCTGTTCACGCCGGGGTCCGTGGCGCAGGCGCGGGCGTCGATCGGGGTGCCCGTCGACGCCGTCCTGCTCGGGTTCGTCGGGCGCATCCAGCCGCTCAAGGCGCCGGACGTCCTGCTGAAGGCGGCCGCCGAGCTGGTCCGCCGCGACCCCGCCCTGCGCTCGCGGCTCGTCGTCGCCGTCCTCGGCGGGGCGAGCGGCGCCGGGGCGCGCAACCCGATGGGATTGCCCGAGCTCGCCCGCTCCCTCGGCATCGAGGACCTCGTGCGCTTGGTCCCGCCGGTGGACCGCCCCACGCTCGTGCAGTGGTACCGGGCCGCCGACGTCATCGCCGTGCCGTCGCACAACGAGTCGTTCGGGCTCGTGGCGGTGGAGGCGCAGGCCTGCGGCACCCCGGTGGTCGCGACGAACACCGGTGGGCTGCCCACCGCCGTCGGCCCCGGCGGCCTCCTCGTCGACGGTCACGACACCGCGTCGTGGGCCACCGCGCTGGCCGCGGTGGCGCTGCATCCCGAGCGTCGGGCCGGGCTGTCGCGAGCCGCCGCCGAGCACGCCTCCGGCTTCGGCTGGGCGCGCACCGCCGACCGCCTCGCCGAGGTCTACGTCGACGCCATGGCCCGCCCGCGGGAGGCGTCGATCAACGACGCCGAGCTGCTCACCGGCATCCCCACGGCGGTCATCCCGTGACCGACGTCCGGGCGCAGGTGGCCGCCACCGTGGAGGCCTTCCTCGTCGAGTCGGGGCTGGAGTGGGAGGGCGGCGCGCGCAGCGACGAGTACGTGGTGTCGTTGCCCGGCGAGAAGAAGCTGAAGACCGTGGTCTCGCTCGTCGTGTCCGACACCGGCCTGTCGGCGACGGCCTTCGTCATGCGCAACCCCGACGAGAACCACGTCGGGGTGTACCGGTTCCTCCTGCGCCGCAACCTGCGGCTGCCGGGGCTGGCCTACGCCGTCGACGGCTCGGGGGACGTCTACGTCGCCGGGCGCCTGCCCGCCGCGGGGGTCGACGCCACGCAGATCGACCAGCTGCTCGGCGTCGTCCTCACCGCGGCCGACGAGCCGTTCAACGAGCTGCTCGTCATGGGCTTCCTCACCTCGATGCGCAAGGAGTGGGAGTGGCGGGTGTCGCGGGGCGAGAGCCTGCGCAACCTCGAGGCCTTCCGCCACCTCCTCGAGCGGCCCGGCGACCCCCCGCCCACGGACTGACGGGCCCCGGCCGACCCCGGTCGCCGGTGGCTAGGCTGGCCGCATGACGGCACACACGCTCATCCTGCTGCGCCACGGCGAGTCCGACTGGAACCAGAAGAACCTGTTCACCGGCTGGGTCGACGTCGACCTCACCGACAAGGGTCGCGACGAGGCCGTCCGCGGTGGCCGCCTGATGAAGGACGCGGGTCTCCTGCCCGACGTCGTCCACACCTCCGTGCTGCGCCGCGCCATCACCACGGCCAACCTCGCGCTCGACGCCGCCGACCGCCACTGGATCCCGGTGCGCCGCAGCTGGCGGCTCAACGAGCGGCACTACGGCGCCCTCCAGGGTCTCGACAAGGCCGCGACGCGCGAGAGGTACGGCGACGAGCAGTTCATGCTCTGGCGCCGCAGCTTCGACACCCCGCCGCCGCCCATCGACCCGGGCACCGAGTTCGACCAGACCGGCGACCCGCGCTACGCCGGTGTCGACGTGCCGCTCACCGAGTGCCTCAAGGACGTCATCCCGCGGATGATGCCGTACTGGGAGAACGAGATCCAGGCCGACCTCAGTGCCGGCCACACGGTGCTCGTCACCGCCCACGGCAACTCGCTGCGCGCCCTCGTCAAGCACCTCGACGGCATCAGCGACGACGACATCGCCGGGCTGAACATCCCCACCGGCATGCCGCTCGTCTACCGTCTCGACGAGTCCTTCGCGCCCACCGGTCCCGGGGAGTACCTCGACCCCGAGGCGGCTGCCGCGGCGGCCGACGCCGTCGCGAACCAGGGGCGCTGACCTTCCGTCAGACGAGCTCGTTGGCGTCCAGTGGGAGGCCGCGGAAGAGCGGTCGCCCGCCGTCGTCCTGGAGCTCGAGCCAGTAGGTCGACTCCTGGCGGGCGTCGGGCACCGTGAGGACGACGGTCTCACCCGTGCACTCGACGAAGCGGGTGACCGGCCGGTGGCCGGTGCCCTGGCTGAGCAGCCGGGCGCGACCGGCGCCGGGCGCCGCGACGAGGAAGCGCTGGGTCGTGCTGCCGGTGGGCAGCGTGACGAAGACGGGCTCGTCGGCCCGGGTGGCGTCGACGACCGCGGCCTGCTCGGCGTCGTAGGACCCCTGCCGCCCCGGTCGCTCGTCGATGATGCGCACCGAGCGGATGATGGCGTCGTCCGGTGTGCGGGTGTGGACGACGACGGCTCGGGCCGAGCCGCGGCCTCCGGCGGTGCCGTCGACGTCGAGCGCGCGGTCGGGAGCGGGGCTGTCGAGGACCACGCGTGAGCTGAGCAGACCGCCCGGGACGCCGGTGAGGGCGGCGACGAGCTCGCGCCGGTCGCGGGCGTAGTCGGCGGGGGCGAGGGAGGGGAGGATCGAGCCGGGGGGCCCCGGGGTGCCGGCGGGGGTGCCCTGGAAGCGGCCGGCCACGACCTGGGTCGCCGGGCCGAGGCCGCGGCCGACGAGCTCGACCCCGATGCCGTCCGTCAGCCCCATCCGGGTGAAGTCGTGGGACACCACTCCGTCGGGGGTCGCCTGGACGACCGCGGAGTACATCGCCTCGCGCAGGGCGGGGCCGCCGAGGACGAGGAGCGCGTCGCCCACGGTCTGGGCGATGACGAGGGCCACGACGTCACGGGCGCCCGGGAGGGCGTCCCTGGCCAGCGGGACGGCGGTGAGGGAGGCCGTGGGCGCGCCGAGCGGGCCTGTCCACAGCACGACCCGCACGCTGCCGCCGCCCGAGAGGTCGGCCGGGGAGGCGACGACCACCCTGGTGTCGCCGACGTCGTCGGCGTAGAGCAGGCGCGAGCCGGGTGGGGCGTCGCGGATGACGAGCGCCTGGGCGTCGGGGTCCGCGGCCAGGGCGCCGCGGGCGGGCCAGCGGGTCGTCGTGTCCCAGACGGGGTCCTCCGGTGCGGGGAGGGCCGTGGTCCGGTGCTGGCCGGTGGCCGCGGGGCCGAGCACCCACCACCCGACGCCGGCGAGGCCGGCCGCGGCGACGCCGCCGAGGAGGAACCGTCGTCGGCGCAGGCCGCCGGCCCGGTCGGCCACGAGGGCGGCGGGGTCCGGTGGGTCGTGCTGGCCGCGCAGGAGGAGGGCGACGGCATCGGCGAGGTCGCGCTCGAGCGCCCACGGGGCGGGCTCGGCGCCGTCGGCGGCGCGGGCCTCGTCGTGCAGGGCCGCGAGCCGTGCGTCGAGGCGGGTGACGCGGGCCTCGACGTCGTCGGGCGGGAGGGAGAGCAGGTCCGCGGCCTCCCACGTGGTGGCGTCCCAGACGACGCGGGCGGCGAGCAGGGCCCGGTCGAGGGGGTCGAGTTTGGTGATGGCGGCGGCGAGGTGGGCGGGGACGTCTGCACCGCTGTGGTCGGGGAGGTCGACATCCCACGAGATCTGCTGCGGCACAGGTGAACCCGGGGGGCGCGGTGTCGTCGGGTGCGCCGGTCGGGCGGCGCTCTTCACGGTGCCGGCGGCGGCCACCGCGGCAGCGAGCAGGTCGCGGCGGGCCCCTTCGGCGGGGCGCCCGTCCTCGACGGCCTCCCGCCACCGCGCGGACAGTCCGGCCAGGGTGTCGGTCGTGACGCGACGCGCGACCGCCGGGTCGAGGACGACCACGCGGGCCACGGCCTCGAGCTCGGGCCACCGCGCGACGACGAAGGCGCGCAGGTCGTCCTCGGCCGTCGTCGTCACCCCGCCAGTGTCACATCCGGGATCGGCCCCGACCCCGGTCGCGGTCGCCCCGGACAGCCGGGTGCGGTTGCCGAGGTGACCGGCCCGCGGTCAGAAGCCGAGCAGCCAGAGGGGCTCGTAGGGGACGTCGTCGAAGAGGGCGCGGCCGGAGGCATCGCGGGCGATGACGCGGATCGCCGAGGCGAGGTCGGCGTTGACCATGGGCACGACGACGGCGTTGCGCCCGCCCGTCCTCACCACCTTCGACACCGGGTACCCGTCGGGGCTGGACGAGATCAGCTGCACCCGGGCGGCACCCGGCACCACGACGAGGAAGCGCCCCACCCCCACGCGCTCGTCCTCGAGCCGCGTGACGACGGGGTCGGCGAGGTGGTCGAGCGGCGTCAGGGCCGCCGAGCGGAGGAGCATGGACCGACCCGGAGCCAAGGCCCCGTCGCTGACGTCGCGCACCGCCGCCGTCGTCAGCACCGCGCCGTTCGGGAGCGTCGTGTGGATGACGACGACCCGCGACCGGTCCGACCCGACGTCGAACGCGTACTCACCGAGGACCTCGTCGAGGACGACGTCCCCCCCGAGCCGCCTCTCGGGGACGCCGGTGACGGCTGCGACCAGCGCCTGGGTGCCGGCGAGCAGGCTCGGCCCGGTGAGGTCACCCTGGTCGAGGTCGGCGAACGGCCCGAGCGTCCCCGCCGGCGGCTGCTCCACCCCGTTGGCCCGGACCCGCAGCGCGTGGCTCTGGGGGCTGTCGAGGACGACCGCGGCCACCCCGTTCTCGAGGGCGACCCTCGTCCAGTCGCGGTCGACGTTCCCGCTGGGCAGGGGCAGGACGTAGCGGGAGTACTCGGCGCTGGTCACCACGGGAGGGGTGAGGACCACGAGCAGGGAGGTGGGCGCGTCGGCCGCCCCGTCGGGCATCGACACGGCGACGAGGTCGTCGACCCCGTAGAGGCCCGACAGGGCGAGGTTCGCGGTCTGGAGGGAGCGGATGTCCTGGCCGCGCGCGCCGCTCCACACGACGAGCTCGGTGCCATCCATGTCGACCTGGCCCGGGTAGCTGGCGATGACGAGGCGCCGGGTCCCGAGGTCCCCGGCCCACAGGATCCGGCTGCCGAACGGGCCGATGCTCGACACCAGCGCCCGGGTGCGCGGGTCGTCGGCCAGCGGACCCCGCGCGGACCAGGTGGCCGTCCTCGACCAGGTCGGGTCGGTGGGCCCCGGGGGCGCCTTGGGCCTGGCCGGGGCGGGCGGGGGCTCCTCGCGCAGCGCGACGGCGGTCGCCAGCCCGGCGGTCGCGACGGCGGCGGCCCCACCGATGACGAGCTGGCGCCGCCGCACCGTCCCCGAGCGTCGCGCGACCAGCCCGGCGGGGTCGGGCGGGTCGCCCTGCCCACGGAGCAGGGCGGTCAGGGCGTCGTCCAGGTCGCGCTCGAACCAGCCGCCACCGTCGAACCCGGCCGCGACGCGGGCCGACTCGTGGGCGGCTCGGAGCCGGTCGTGCAACGCGGTGTCCCGCCGGGCCAGCTCAGCGGGAGGGAGGGCGAGGAGCGCCGCCACCTCGCCCGGTCCGCAGTCCCAGAGGTAGCGGGCGGCGACCAGCGCGCGGTCGAGCGGGTCCGCCTCGGCGAGGGGGCGCAGGAGTGCCAGGACGACCTCGTCGTGCCCGGCGCCCCGGGGGTCACCGGAGTCGGCGAACGGGTCGCGCACCGGGGCCGGCTCCACCGCGCCCGGCCGTCGACCACCTGACCCTCGCTGCCGCCCCCCTCGCGCCGCCGCGACCGCGCTCGTGAGCACGGCCCGCCGCGCCTGCTCGCCGGGCCGCCCGTCCTCCACGGCCTCGCGCCACTGCCTCGACAGACCGGCGAGGGCATCGGTCGTGGTGCGCCGCGCCAGGTCACCGTCGAGGACGACGACCATCGCGACCGCCTCGAGGTCCGACCAGCGGGCGACGACGAAGGCCCGGAAGTCCTCGTCGACCGTCGTGCTCACCGACCCAGTGTCACACCGGGCCGAGCCGCCGTCCCGGGCGTCAGCCGAACCGCGGCCACATGTCGTTGGGGTCGCGCCGGCCGAACAGCTGGCGCCACGACCCCATCCGCGTGCCCTTCGCGTCCCAGAGGACGAGCCGGTACACCGCCGCCTGCCGCGCGTTCTCGACCTCGAGGACCCCGGTGCCGCCGTGCAGCGCCACCACCTCGGAGACGGGGTACGACGACGCGGTCACCGCGAGCAGCTGGGCCTTCGCGGCTCCCGGGGCGATGACGAGGAACCGGCCGATCTCCGCCCGCATCGGGGGCAGCCGCGTCGCGAACGGCCGCGTGGCGTCCTCGACCGCGATCGGCCGGGCGGTCTCGACGTCGGCCGAGCCGACCTTGGCGCGCCCGTCGTCACGGACCCGCACCGTGCGCAGCAGCGCCCCGTCCTGCGTGCGGGTGTGCACGACGACGACTCGGCCGAGCCCCGGCCGGCCGACCGCCACCCACGGCGCCAGGACGTCACCGGGCACGTCGGCCTCGAGGACGACCGTGCTCGTCAGCGACGCCTCGGGCTGGCCGCACGCCGCGGCGACGAACGGCCCCACCGCGGCGAGCACCGCCGCCGACGGGTCGGTCTCGGCGGCCCGCTGCGTGCCGAGGGTGACCCGCTGCGGCCCCGCGGGGGAGCCGTCGAACGGCCCGATCCGCACCCGCAGCGCAGGCCCCGGCGGCAGCGCCAGGCCGACGGTCGACATCCCGTCGATGAGGCCGACCTCGCGCCACTGGCGCCGGACCCCGCCGGCCGGTGTGTAGGTGACCTGCGGCGAGTAGGCGCAGCGCAGCACCTGCGGGCGCGAGAGCAGGAGCAGCAGGCCCTGCGTGCCGTCGAGCGTCGGCAGCGCCACGGCGACGGCGTCGTCGGCGTCCTCGATCTCGTCGACCCGCAGGACCACCTCGCGCAGCGCCGACGCCGGGGCCCCCTGCGGGCCGGCGAAGACCCGCAACGTCGTCGAGCCCTCGCGCGACAGGTTGCGCCGGGCGATGACGATGCGCCGGCTGCGCACGTCGTCGGCCCACAGCACCGTGGCGCCGGGGTCGCCCTGGGCCACCATCGCGGCGAGGTCGGGGTCGCGCCCGTGGCGGCCGCGGCCCACCCAGGTGCGGGTCCGCGCCCAGCTCGGGTCGCCGGCCGGCGGGACCGGGCGCACGGCGGGGGTGGCCGGCTGGTCGGGGACGACGGTGGTCCCCACCGCCCAGGCGGCCGCCGCGAGCCCCGCAGCGGCCGTCCCCCCGAGCACGAGCGAGCGACGGTGCAGCCGCCCGGCGACCGACGCCACGAGGGCCGCGGGGTCGGGTGGCTCGTCGAGGTCGCGCAGCAGCACGGTGACGGCGTCCGAGACGTCGTGCTCCACCGCCCACCGGGCCGGCTCGAGACCGGAGGCCGACCGCGCGGCGTCGTGGGTGGCCGCGAGCCGTCCGCGCAGGGAGGTGGCGGCCTCGCGCACGGGGGCAGGGGAGCGGTCGAGGAGGTGGGCCACCTCGTCGGGCCCGGCGTCCCACACCTCGTGCGCGGCGAGGGTGGCGCGCTCGAGCGGGCTCGCGGCGCGCAGCGTGGCGACGAGCGCGAGGAGGACGGGGTCGGCCTCACCGGAGGACGACGCGTCCTCCCAGGGGACGGCCGACGGCACCGCGGGCCGCGCGGGCTCGGGCGGCGTCGCCACCGCGGGGCGCGTCCGGGCCGCGGTGGAGAGGGAGGCCGCGAGGACCGCGGCGCGGGAGCGCTCGGCCGGCCGCCCGTCCTCCAGCGCCTCGTCCCAGTGCCGGACGATCCCCACGAGGACGTCGGTGGTGACCCGGCGGGCGACCTCGGCGTCGAGCACGACGACGTGGGCGACCGCCTCGAGGTCGGGCCAGCGGGCGGCCACGAACTCGCGGACGTCGTCATCCACGGGGCTCACCCCGCCAGTGTCACACCGGGAGCGGACCGCGGCGAGGGGCGTCGAGGGTCAGCGGCGGTGCAGGACGGGGGCGTCGTCCTCGACGTCCTCGTGGCTGTCCTCGCTGCGCGGGTCGAACTCGCCGGTGACCAGCCAGATGACGCGGTGCGCGACGCTGACGGCGTGGTCGGCGAACCGCTCGTAGTACCGGCCGAGCAGGGTGATGTCGACCGCGGCCTCGGTGCCGTGGGTCCAGGTGCCGTCGGTGACGTGCGAGAACAGCTCGCGGTGCAGGTCGTCCATCGCGTCGTCGTCGCGCTCGATCTCCTGGGCGGCGACGACGTCGCGGGCGGCGATGACCGAGCCGGCCTTCTCGACGATGCGCTCGGCGACCTGACCCATCTGCAGGATGGTCGCGCGCAGCTCGGCGGGCACGGCCGACTCGGGGTAGCGCAACCGCGCGACCTTGGCGACGTGGCGGGCGAGGTCGCCCATCCGCTCGATGTCGCTGCTCATCCGCATGCTCGTGACGATGACGCGCAGGTCGGTGGCGACCGGCTGCTGGCGCGCGAGGAGGTCGAAGGACATGAGGTCGAGCTCGGCACGGCGGGCGTCGATCTCGGCGTCGGCGGCGATGACCGAGTCGGCGAGGTGGATGTCGGCGTCGAGCAGGGCGGTCGTGGCGCGGTTCATCGCCGAGGCGGCGAGGTGCGTCATCTCGACGAGCGTCTCGGCGACCCGGTCGAGCTCCTCGTGGAAGGCCTTGCGCATCAGTGGGGTGTCCTTCGGTGCTGGTCGGTGTCGGGTCCGGCGTCCGGATGGCCGGTCCCGGTGCGGCGGCGCCGTCCCCGCACGGGGCGATGGCACGTCGAGCCGCGGCGGACGGCATCGTCGCCTCCGGCACTGTCGCAGCCCGCGGTGAACCGGAGGCGCACCGAAGGTGAACATCTGGAGGTGGCCCCGCCCAGGGGCCCCCAGGTGCACCGGAGCCCGGTCCACCGGGCCGTACCCTGACCACGTGGACCCTGTGCTCGCGGCGACCCTCGGCGGGGCGGTCGGCCTCGTCATCGGGGCGGTCGCCGTCGTCGCCACGCGCTGGTCCGAGCGCTCCTCCGCCGATCCCGAGCCCGAGGAGCCGCCGCTGCCGCGCGGGGTCGGCGAGGTCCTGTCGGTGCTGCGCTCCATCGCCGTCGTGCTCGACGCCAGCGACGCGGTGGTCAACACCTCCGCCTCCGCGGTCAGCTACGGGCTGGTCCGCCACGGCGAGCTGGTCCACTCCGAGCTGCGCCACCTCGCCCGCCAGGTCCGGCGCGACGGCATGATCCGCGAGGCCGAGCTCGACCTCACCCGCGGACCCAACACCGACGCCAGCGCCGTGATGCGGGTGCGCGTGGCCCCGCTCGCGGTCTCCCACGTCCTCGTCCTCGCGGAGGACCACACCCAGGCCCGCCGCGTCGAGGAGGTCCGCCGCGACTTCGTGGCCAACGTCAGCCACGAGCTCAAGACGCCCGTGGGTGGCATCTCGCTGCTGGCCGAGGCGGTCCTCGACGCCAAGGAGGACCCGCAGGCGGTGCAGCGCTTCGCCGAGCGCATCCTCGTCGAGTCGGCCCGCCTCACCCGGCTCGTCCAGGAGATCGTCGACCTCTCGCGCCTCCAGGTGGCGGACACGCTCCACGAGCCCGAGCTCGTCGACCTCGGGGTCGTCGTGGCCGAGGCCGTGGACCGGGTCCGCGTGGGGGCCGAGTCGCGCGACATCGAGCTCGCCCTCCTCGCCGACGAGGGGCTGCGGGTCTTCGGCGACGGCGAGCTGCTGACCACCGCCGTGACCAACCTCGTGACCAACGCGGTCAACTACAGCGGCTCGGGCACGCGCGTGGGCGTGCGGGCCCGCCGGTCCGGCGACGCGGTGGAGGTCACCGTCACCGACCAGGGCGTCGGCATCCCCCCGGCCGAGCAGGAGCGGATCTTCGAGCGGTTCTACCGCGTCGACGAGGCGCGCTCGCGGGCCACGGGCGGCACCGGCCTCGGGCTGGCGATCGTCAAGCACATCAGCAACAACCACGGGGGTGAGGTGGGCGTGTGGAGCCAGGAGGGGCGCGGCTCGACGTTCACGATGACGCTTCCCGCGGCGGCCGACCGGCCGATCGCGGATGACGAGCCCGGCCGACCCCGGCCGGTGCCCAGCGAGGAGAAGAGCAGCGCATGACCCGCATCCTGATCGTCGAGGACGAGGTGTCCTTCTCGGACCCGCTCTCCTACCTCCTGAGCAAGGAGGGCTACGAGGTCTCCGTGGCCGAGAACGGGAACGACGCCCTCACCGAGTTCGACTCCGCCGGTGCCGACCTCGTCCTCCTCGACCTCATGCTCCCCGGCCTGTCCGGGGTGGACGTGTGCCGCGCACTGCGGCAGCGCTCGAACGTGCCGGTCATCATGCTGACCGCCAAGGACAGCGAGATCGACAAGGTCGTGGGCCTCGAGCTCGGCGCCGACGACTACGTCACCAAGCCGTACTCCTCGCGCGAGCTGCTCGCCCGCATCAAGGCGGTGCTGCGCCGCCTCTCCGAGCCCGAGGAGCTGCTGCCCACCACGCTCGAGGCCGGCCCGGTGCGGATGGACGTCGAGCGGCACGTCGTGACGGTGCGCGGTGCGCAGGTGTCGCTGCCGCTCAAGGAGTTCGAGCTGCTCGAGATGCTGCTGCGCAACACCGGCCGCGTGCTGACCCGGATGCAGCTGATCGACCGCGTGTGGGGCAGCGACTACGTCGGCGACACCAAGACGCTCGATGTCCACATCAAGCGGTTGCGCGCCAAGGTCGAGACCGACCCGGGCAACCCGGGCCACATCCTCACCGTGCGGGGGCTGGGCTACAAGTTCGAGTCCTGAGCGGTCAGGAGCGGTCGAACTGGGCGTAGTAGCCCGTGGGCGCGAGGACCGGCACGAGGACGAGGTTGGCGCCGGAGGCCGGCGTCGTGACGGTGAGCTGGACGACCTCGCCCGGCCCGCCGGGGACGTCGCTGAGCAGGACGCTCGAGGACCCCTCGGACAGGGTGCCGCCGGAGCTGGCGGGGACGGTGCGCTTGGCCGCCGTCCCGGTGCCGAGCTGGAAGGAGGCCTCGACCGCCTGGGCGGCGGGGTTGACGGCCTGGCCGACGAGGACGCCCTCGCCGCCCTTCTCGGCCACGACGACGACGAGGTTGCGCAGCTCGAGGTCGCCGGTGTCGAGGCGGGAGCCGTCGGCCGGCTGGTAGTCGTACTGCGTCTGGACCGGCGAGAGCACCGCACAGCCCGACGCGATGAGGGCGGCACCCGCGAGGGCGGCGGCGCGCAGGGCGAGGGCGGCTCGAGTCGTCACGGGCCCAAGGATATCCATGGCCGGGTCATGGTCCGCCACCCGTCTCCGGGAGGGGGTGCGGAGGCCTTGTACTCGGTGCGGGTGCGCGCCCCCGCGCCGCGCGCGAAAGCATGAGCGGGGCGGTTCTGTCAAGACCCAACGACACCCTGTGGGAGGTGTTCTCAGGCCTCTGACCTGCGAAAACGCCCGGCGCCTCCATTTCGGCGACACGCCGGTGCGTGGTATCCTTGGACCCTCGAAAGGGGACAACACCACATGGTTTTCAAGGTCGGCGAGACGGTCGTGTACCCGCACCACGGGGCGGCGCGCATCGAAGAGATCAACAATCGCACGATCCGCGGAGAGGAGAAGCTCTACCTCAAGCTGAAGGTCGCCCAAGGCGACCTGGTCATCGAGGTCCCAGCCGAGAACTGCGACCTCGTCGGCGTCCGCGACGTCGTCTCCAAGGAGGGCCTGGACAAGGTGTTCGAGGTGCTGCGCACCCCCTTCGCCGAGGAGCCCACCAACTGGTCGCGCCGCTTCAAGGCGAACCTCGAGAAGCTCGCCTCCGGCGACGTCATCAAGGTCGCCGAGGTCGTCCGCGACCTGTGGCGCCGCGACAAGGACCGCGGTCTGTCGGCCGGCGAGAAGCGCATGCTCGCCAAGGCCCGCCAGATCCTCGTCTCCGAGCTCGCGCTCGCGGAGAAGACCGACGAGGAGAAGGCTGAAGTCATCCTCGACGAGGTCCTCGCGTCCTGACCGGGTCGCGCTCGCGCACCCCAATCACACTGACGTGACCGACGCCCACGCTGCCTCCCGCGGCGTGGGCGTCGTCGTCGTCGCCGCGGGGTCCGGGTCGCGCCTGGGCGCTGACGTGCCCAAGGCGTTCGTCCGGCTGGCCGGACGCCCGCTGGTCGCCCACGCCCTCGAGGCCGTGGCGGGCACGGGCGGTGTCGCCTCCGTGGTCGTCGTCGTGCCGGTCGAACTCCTCGACCCCTCGGGCCCGCACTGGTCCGGGGTGTCGCTGCCGCCGTCGGCCACCGTCGTGGCCGGGGGCGCCGACCGCACGGCCTCGGTCGCGGCCGGCCTGGCCGCGCTGGGCCCCGGGTGCGACGTCGTGCTCGTCCACGACGCGGCCCGCTGCCTCACACCGGTGGCCGTCTTCGAGCGGGTCGTCGCGGCGGTGCGAGCGGGCGCCGACGGCGTGGTGCCGGGCGTCGCGGTGGTCGACACCGTCAAGGTCGTCGACACCGACGGGTTCGTCACCGCAACCCCCGAGCGGGAGTCGCTGCGCGCGGTGCAGACCCCCCAGGGCTTCCGGCCCGAGGTACTGAGGGCGGCCCACGCGGGCGGCGTCGTGGCCACCGACGACGCCGGGCTCGTCGAGGCCCTGGGCCACCGCGTCCTCGTTGTCGAGGGCGACCCGCTGGCCCTCAAGGTCACCACCCCCGCCGACCTCGCCCTCGCCGAGCGGCTCCTCGCCGGCGGCCCCACCCCCTCCGGAGGACACCTGTGAGCCCCCTGCCCCGCGTCGGCATCGGTGTCGACGTCCACGCCCTGGCCCCCGAGGGGGCCGACCGCGAGCTGTGGGTCGCCGGCCTGCACTGGCCGGGCGAGCGCGGGCTCGACGGCCACTCCGACGCCGACGTCGCGGCGCACGCCGCCTGCGACGCGCTGTTCTCCGCGGCCGGCATCGGTGACCTCGGCGCCCACTTCGGCACCGCGCGTCCCGAGCTGGCCGGCGCCTCCGGCGTCACCCTGCTGGAGGAGGCGGCGCGCCTCGTGCGCGAGGCCGGCTTCGACATCGGCAACGTGGCCGTGCAGGTCGTCGGCAACCGGCCCAAGGTCGGGTCCCGGCGCGACGAGGCACAGGCCGCGCTCTCGGCGGCAGTGGGGGCGCCGGTGTCGGTGAGCGGCACCACCACCGACGGGCTCGGCCTCACCGGTCGTGGTGAGGGAGTGGCCGCCCTCGCGACCGCCCTCGTCGTCGCGCGCCCCGAGGGCTGACGGCCGGGCCCGAACCACCCGGACACCCCCCGACCGGGTGGTGCCGAGGGCGGTGATGATGCCCAGTTCGGGCCATGGACAGCCCGGTCGGCGCGGGAGGAACGTTCGCGACAGGGCGCGGGAACGACCTGCGCACGATCATGAGGAGCCTGTCATGTCCCACCGCCGCCGCATCGCGAGCGCCATCCCCTGTGTCGCGGCCGCGGTGGCCGTCGTCGCGCTGGGTGCCCCACAGGCCGGGGCCGGCACTCCGCAGACGACCGTGGTGGAGACCGAGCGCTACTTCATCCTGGCCGACCACGTGAACAACGTCGTGGCGTTCGTCAACACGACGAGGGACGTCGCCTGCCGCCCTGAGGTCGCCGCTGCCGAGGCGGCACTCTTCGCGTGGATCCAGGGCGGGGAGGTGGGGGACCCGCCCGAGTTCCCGGCGACCGAGGGCGCGGTCCCCATCGAGTTCTCGGTCCACGAGCTGCGGCGCGGGAACCTCGTCGCGTCGGCGAGCACCAGGGTGCCGGTGGAGCTGTGGACCTTCGAGGAGGGCAAGTCGCCCCAGGCCGGCAACCTCTTCGGCCCGTGCTTCGACACCGACGGTCTCGTCGACGGGACGTCGGACCCGATCGAGCCGGGCAGCATGCTCGCCTCCGGTACCGGGACGTGGACCTACCTCGACAACGACTGGTCCGGCTCCGGGCCGAGGTCGAACCCGTTCGGCGACCGCATCGTGGCCTCGCTCTCGGGCGACGGCGGCGACTACTCCTACACCGTGCAGCTGAAGAACCTCGTCGTCCGGGGCGAGTACGCGCGGGGCTGGGACTCCTTCCGCCTGCGGGCCCTCTGACGCGACCCCTCACCCGCCTGCACGGCCCGGGCACGCGGCCGTGCGGGCGTGGTCGGTCAGTGCGGGCGCAGTCCGCTCGTGCGCCGGTCGGTGCCGACGATGCGCGCCATCCGCTGCAGCTCGGCGACGTGGCCGCACAGGGCCTCGCGGCCCGCGGGGGTGAGGACGACGGTCGTCACCTGGCGGCCCTCGCGGACCGCACGGTCCAAGCGGGTGTAGCCCCGAGTCGTCAGGGCCTTGAGGTGCTTGGACAGGGCCGAGTCGGACAGGCCCATCTCGTCGCGGACCGCGCCGAACTCCGTTCCGGCGGAGGGGACGAGCAGGGCGCAGATGCGCAGCCGGTGCGGCTCGTGGATCACCTCGTCGAAGACCGGGTAGGGCATGGCGCGAGCATACGGCCGGTTTTCCTCGCCGGAAAGGCGACGCGAGACCCGGTCGCTCGGCGATCGCGTGCGCGGGGCGAGGGTCTCGGGCCACCGGGCGTCCCGGCGGCTACCAGCGGAGGACGGAGCGCGGCTAGCGTGGCGACCGAGCGCGCCGCGGCCTCGTGGCGCCGTCGCAGTCCGTGCCGATCGCAGGAGGAACCGTGCCGCAGACCGTCAAGGGCGTCATCGCCCGAGCCAAGGGTGCCGAGGTCGAGCTCGTCGACGTCGTCGTCCCCGACCCCGGACCGGGCGAGGCCGTGGTCCGGGTCGAGGCCTGCGGGGTCTGCCACACCGACCTGCACTACCGCGAGGGCGGCATCAACGACGAGTTCCCCTTCCTCCTCGGGCACGAGGCCGCCGGCACGGTCGAGGCCGTGGGCGAGGGCGTCACCGACGTCGCCCCGGGCGACTTCGTCATCCTCAACTGGCGCGCGGTGTGCGGGCAGTGCCGCGCCTGCCTCAAGGGCAAGCCCTGGTACTGCTTCGCCACCCACAACGCGAAGCAGCGGATGACGCTCACCGACGGCACCGAGCTGAGCCCCGCCCTCGGCATCGGCGCGTTCATCGAGAAGACGCTCGTCGCCGCCGGCCAGTGCACCAAGGTCGACCGCGACGCCGAGGCCGCAGCCGTGGGCCTGCTCGGCTGCGGCGTGATGGCCGGGTTCGGTGCGGCGGTCAACACCGGAGGCGTGGGCCGTGGCGACTCGATCGCCGTCATCGGCTGCGGTGGCGTCGGCTGCGCGGCGATCGCCGGGGCCAAGGTCGCCGGCGCGACGACGATCATCGCCGTCGACATCGACCCGCGAAAGCTCGAGACGGCGAAGGCCCTCGGCGCGACGCACACCGTCGACTCGTCGTCGCAGGACCCCGTCGAGGCGATCCGCGCCCTCACCGGTGGCCACGGCGCCGACGTCGTCGTCGAGGCGGTCGGCCGTCCGGAGACGTACGAGCAGGCCTTCTACGCCCGCGACCTCGCCGGCACCGTCGTCCTCGTCGGCGTCCCGACCCCGGACAAGCAGGTCACCCTGCCGATGATCGAGATCTTCGGTCGGGGCGGCGCACTGAAGTCGAGCTGGTACGGCGACTGCCTGCCCTCGCGCGACTTCCCGATGCTCGTCGACCTCTACCGCCAGGGACGCTTCCCGCTCGACGCGTTCGTCACCGAGAAGATCGGCATCGGTGACCTCGAGGCGGCCTTCGACAAGATGCACGGCGGCGACGTCCTGCGCTCGGTCGTCGTGATGGAGGGTGGCGCGTGACCGCCGACATCGGGGTGCCGGTGCCGACCTCGCCCGGTGGGGTGCGGGTCGAACGGGTCGTGACGTCAGGGGTGTTCGAGCTCGACGGCGGGTCGTGGGAGGTCGACAACAACGTCTGGCTCGTCGGCGACGACACCTCCGTGCTCGTGGTCGACGCGGCGCACGACGCGGCGGCCGTCATCGAGGCGGTGGCGGGACGGGAGGTCGTCGCGCTCGTCTGCACCCACGGGCACAACGACCACGTCAACGCGGCCGCGGCGGTGCGCGAGGCGACCGGGACGCGGGTCCACCTGCACCCCGACGACCGCGTGCTCTGGGACCAGTCGCAGTCGTGGGAGCCCGACGGCGAGCTGGCCGACGGTCAGGTGTTCACCGTCGGCGACGTCGAGGTGCGCGTGCTCCACACGCCCGGTCACGCGCCCGGTGCGGTGTGCCTCCACGTGCCGGCCCTGGGCGTCCTCCTGTCGGGCGACACCCTGTTCAACGGCGGACCCGGCGCGACCGGGCGCTCGCACAGCGACTTCCCGACGATCGTCGAGTCGATCCGCACGCGGCTGCTGTCGCTGCCCGAGGAGACCGTCGTCCTCACCGGCCACGGCGACCCGACCCGCATCGGCGACGAGGCCCCGCACCTGCAGGAGTGGCTCACCCGCGGCCACTGAGGCCACCGCACCATCGATGACGCGGTTGTCCCGCTGTGGCGCAGGTACACCTGCGCCGAGCCCGGACAACCGCGTCACGGGCGGGACCAGCCGGCGAGGTCGCCCCGTGGTCGGTGCTGGCGCCACGGGTTCCGGTGCCGGAGGATCGCGGACATGAAGCTCCCGCGGCCCCTCGCCCTGACGAAGCTGATGGTCGTGGGGCAGCGCCAGCCCCTCACCCGCAGCCCGGCCGACGTCGGCCTGGCCTTCGAGGACGTCGCCTTCGCCGCCGCCGACGGCGTGCCGCTGAAGGGCTGGTTCGTGCCGGCCGAGGGCGCGGGGCCGGGCCCCGCCGTGGTGTTCGTGCACGGCTGGCTGTGGAACCGGGCGGGCAACGTCGGCGGGCTCGTGCCGTTCGCCGACCGTGACGTCGACTTCCTCACCGCCGTGCGGGCCGTGCACGAGGCCGGGATGCACGTGCTCCTGTTCGACCTCAGCAACCACGGCCGGAGCGGGTCGCGGCGGCCGATGACGTTCGGCGCCTGGGAGGCCCGCGACCTCATCGGCGCGATGTCGTACGTGCGCGGGCGGCCGGAGGTCGACCCGGTGCGCGTCGGCGTGCTCGGCACCTCGATGGGCGGCAACACCGCGCTCGAGGCCGCGCCCTTCATCCAGCCGCTGCCGGCGATGCTGCTCATCCAGCCGAACCGGGCGGGCACCTTCATCTCCCGGTTCGCCCGTGACCACCTCGGCCCGCTCGGTCCCCAGATCCTCCACCCCACGGACTGGGCCTACGCGATGGCGCGGGCGCCGCGCCCGAGCCGCGCGAACCCCGCCGCGGCGGCCCGGCAGCTCACCGGCACCGTGCTCAAGTACGTCCAGGGCACCGGCGACCCGTGGGGCACGATGGCCGACGTCGAGGACATGGTCGCCGCCAGCCCGAAGGTGCTCCCGCTGGTGCGCTACCCGTCGACCGGGCGCTACGAGGGCTACGCCTACATCGCCGAGCACGCCGACGAGGTCGCCGCCTTCTTCACCGACCACCTCTGAGGCCCCTGGCGCGAGGTTCCGCGCCTTCCCTGTGACGTCGCAGAAGTTCCGGCACGACGCACATGTAGCCGAGCCCTGACGGAAGTTCCGCGCCGTCACCGTGGTGGCGCAGACGTTCCGCTGATGCGGGAACGGACTCGAGGGGTCAGGCGGACGCGGCGAGGCGTGCCTTGGCGCGGGCGATGGCGGCGCGCACCTTGGCGTCGACGACCCGAGGTCGGTCCAGGTCCGCCCAGACCAGCCGGACCACCTCGTACCCGAGGGCCCGGAGCAGATCCTCTCGAGCCTTCTCAGCGGCCAGCGCGGCGCGGCCGTCCGCTCCGCCGTACTTGACCACCCCGTCGAACTCGACGACCACGTCGACGCCGACGAGGAAGTCGACCCTGGCCACGACGTGGCCGGGCGCGTCCTCGATGGGCGCCTGGCTCTGCATCACGTAACCCAGGTCGCGGAGCAGCAGCCGGGTCCGGCTCTCACCGGGCGACTCGCTCGCGGCGTCGAGGAGCTGCAGCCACCGGTGCGCGCGGACGGCCCGTCGGGTCGACCCGCCGAGTCGGGAGATCGTCTCGGACACCAGGGCCAGCGGCAGATCGCCCCGGGCGAGTGCGGCATCACCGGGCACGACGAACGCGTCGCGGCCGTGGCGGAGCCCAACCTGCACCAGTGCCGTGACGATGCCCAGTGCGCGGCACCCGCCGAGGTCGATGACGGGTAGCGCGTCATCGGTCGGGTGGACGCGCAACCCCGTGCGGTTCCGCGTGCGGGCGACGTCGCCGCTCAGGTCGACGACATCGGTCGGGCACCCGTGCAGCGGCAGCCCGTGCAACGCCAGGGCGCTCTGGTGGCTGGCAGCCTCGGATGCCCCAGCCCGGGCCCGAAGGACGGCGCGGGTGCGCAGACCCAGCCGCTGCTCCGGGGTGGCGTCGTTCCATCGCTGACCCAGGACATAGGCGCCGCGACGGACGTGGACGAGCTCGCCGGCCGTCACGAGCGCCGCGAGCCCGTTGGGGTCGACGTCGAGGCGCGTGGCGTCGCGCGTGGCGAGCACGCCGCCCAGCCCGGCGGCGACGGCAAGGAGGGTGTCGCTCATCCTCCGATCGTGGCGGTTCGGGGCGACTCACCGGCGCCGTCATCCACAGGGCCGGCCGGGACCCGAGGGAACGTCCGCGCCCTCCCCTTGATGGCGCGCAACTTCCTGATGGGCGTGGATGTGTCCGCGCTCTCGTGGAAGTTCCGCGCCGTCACCGCGACGGCGCGGAACCTCCACCCGCGCGGAAAGGGGTGGAGGCCCCGGCAACCGCGGATTCAAGGGGGTGGGCCTCGCGCCGGTAGCCTTGCGCGGGTGACCCTCAGGCTTTTCGACTCCCTCACGCGCGAGCTGCGTGACTTCGTCCCCGTCGTGCCCGGCAAGGCGGGGATCTACATCTGTGGGCTCACGACGCAGGCACCGCCGCACCTGGGACACGTCCGCTTCGCCGTCGCCTTCGACGTCCTGCGCCGCTGGATGACGCGCGGTCACGGCCTCGAGGTCACGCTGGTCCGCAACGTCACCGACATCGACGACAAGATCCTCGCCAAGTCCACCGACAGCGGCGAGCAGTGGTTCGCCCTGTCGTACCGCAACGAGGTCGAGACCGCGGCAGCCCTCACGGCCCTCGGCGTCCTGCCCCCCAGCTACGAGCCGCGCGCCACCGGCCACGTCCCCGAGATGGTCACCCTGATGGAGACGCTCATCGAGCGAGGCCACGCCTACGCCGCGCAGGACGGCAGCGGCGACGTGTACTTCGACGTCCGCAGCTGGCCCGCCTACGGCGAGCTCACCCACCAGAAGGTCGACGACATGGTCGACGCCGAGGACGCCGACCCGCGCGGCAAGCGCGACCCGCGCGACTTCGCCCTCTGGAAGGGCCGCAAGGCCGACGAGCCCGAGACCGCGAGCTGGCCCACCCCGTTCGGCACCGGCCGCCCCGGCTGGCACCTCGAGTGCTCGGCGATGGCGCGCAAGTACCTCGGCGACACCTTCGACATCCACGGCGGCGGCGTCGACCTGCGCTTCCCGCACCACGAGAACGAGATGGCGCAGTCGCGCTCGGCCGGGCTCGGGTTCGCCAACTACTGGCTGCACAACGCCTGGGTGACCATGGGCGGCGAGAAGATGAGCAAGTCGCTCGGCAACTCGCTGCGGGTCAGTGAGGTCGTCAAGAGCCACCGCCCGCTGGCCGTGCGCTACTACCTCACGGCGGCCCACTACCGCTCGATGATCGAGTTCCACGAGGGGTCGATCGAGGAGGCCGACACCGCCGTCGAGCGGATCGAGGGCTTCCTCCACCGCGCGCTGCCCGGGATCACCACCGCCACCCCCACCGGTGACGAGGAGCTGCCCGCCGAGTTCCGCGACTCCATGGATGACGACCTCGGCGTCTCCGGCGCGCTCGCCGTCATCCACGAGACCGTCCGGGCGGGCAACACCGCCCTCGACGACGGCGACCACGAGGACGCCGCCACCATCGCGCGCACCGTCATCGCCATGACCGACGTCCTGGGCGTCAACCCGTTCGACCCCGCGTGGTCGGCCGGCGACTCCTCGGGACACGACGCCCTCGTCGCCCTGGACGCCCTCGTCCAGGAGCGCATCAGGGCCCGGGCACACGCGCGGTCGGCGCGCGACTACGAGACCGCCGACGCCATCCGCGTCGAGCTGGCTGCGGCCGGCATCGCGCTTGAAGACACTGCCGCAGGGGCCCGCTGGTCCCTCGTCCGCGGCAAGGGAGAGTAAGAGATGCCAGGAAACAGCCAGCGCCGCGGAGCGATCCGCAAGGGCAGCAAGAAGGGCCCCACCGTCGGGTCGGGCGGCCAGCGCCGCCGCGGGCTCGAGGGCAAGGGCCCCACGCCCAAGGCCGCGGACCGCCCCAACCACAAGGCCCACAAGGCCGCTGGCGGGTCCAGCCGGGGGACGGGTGGCCGCACGAGCACCCGCCGCGAGAAGGCGAGCAGCGAGATCGTCGCCGGGCGCAACGCCGTCGTCGAGGCGCTGCGGGCCGACGTCCCCGCCACCACGCTCTACGTGGCCGGCCGGATCGACAGCGACGACCGCGTCCGCGAGGCGCTCAAGACCGCCACCGAGCGCGGCATCCCGATCCTGGAGACCCCGCGCGGTGAGCTCGACCGGCTCACCGACGGCTCGGTCCACCAGGGCCTGGCCGTGCAGGTGCCACCGTACGAGTACGCGCACCCGAACGACTTCATCGACCCCGAGGCCCCGGGCATCCCGCTCGTCGTGGCGCTCGACGGCATCACCGACCCGCGCAACCTCGGTGCCATCGTCCGCTCCGTCGGGGCGTTCGGCGGGCACGGCGTCGTCGTGCCGAGCCGGCGCTCGGCCGGGATGACCGCGTCGGCGTGGAAGACCTCGGCGGGCGCGGCCGCGCGCGTCCCGGTCGCCCAGGCCACCAACCTCAACCGGGCCCTCGAGGACTACCGCAAGGCCGGCTTCTTCGTCATCGGCCTCGACATGGACGGCGACGTCGAGCTCCCCGACCTCGAGCTCGCCTCCGAGCCGCTCGTCGTCGTCGTGGGCTCCGAGGGCAAGGGCCTGTCGCGCCTCGTGCGCGAGACCTGCGACCAGATCGTGTCGATCCCCATGCACGCGGCGACCGAGTCGCTCAACGCCGGCATCGCCACGGGTGTCACGCTCTACGAGATCGCCCGCCGCCGGCGCGGCTGACGCCCGTTCCCTCCCACCGGCTGTCGGTGGAGGGCGGGCCGCACGACGCGGCCCGGCCCACCGGCGCGAATGCTCGCGGCGCGACGCGCTGCTGTGCGAGGATCGGCGCGCCGGACGCGTCCGGCCCTTGGGGGACCGACGTCCCCGACGAACGTCGAGAGAGGGAACACTCACATGTCTGACTACGGATCCACCCCGCCGCCCCCGCCCCCCGGTGACGGTGGCGGCGCCTACGGCGCCCCGCCGCCGCCCATGGGTGGCGGCCAGATCGAGCACCCGAAGGGGATGACGATCCTCATCCTCGGCATCCTGTCGCTGGTCTGCTGCTCGCCCCTGGGCATCGCGGCCTTCGTCATGGGCAACACCGCCCTGAAGGAGATCGACGCCCAGCCGGGTCGCTACTCCAACCGCCAGATCGTCCAGATCGGCCGCATCCTCGGCATCATCGGCATGGTGCTGCTCGTCCTCGGCATCATCTGGATCGTGTTCCTCGGCGGCCTCACCATGCTGTCGGGCTCGACGACCTCTCCGTGACCGGATGATCGTCCACCAGGAGGCGGTGTCACCCCCGACCCACGGGTCGAGGTGGCGCCGCCTCCTGGTTCCGGGGGCCGTCGTGGCGACGACCCTCGCGGCCTCGGCGTACGTCGCCGCGGTCGACCCCAACAGCCCCGGGCACTACCCGGTCTGCCCCACCTACGCGATCGCCGGCATCTACTGCCCCGGCTGCGGGATGCTGCGCGCCACCCACGACGCCCTCCACGGCGACGTCGCGGGGATGATGGCCCGGAACCCCCTCGCCCCGCTCATCTACCTGGGGCTGGTCGCGCTGTTCGTCCTGTGGGCGCGCGCCCGATGGCGGGGGGCCCCGCTGCGCTGGGACCCGCCGCGCTGGCTGCCCGCCGCGATGGCGGTCGCCTTCGTCGCGTTCACGGTCGCCCGCAACGTCCCGGGCTGGACCTGGCTCTCGCCGGCCTGAGCCCGCTGCCGCGTCAGCCCTCGCGTCAGCCCTTGGGCACGACGATGACGGTGGAGTGCACCACCTTGTCGGCGAGCGTCTGCTTGTTCTCGTCCCACAGCATCCAGAGGTAGGACAGGTAGACGACCTGGTTGATGAGCAGGCTCATCAGCTCGCGCACGAAGCACTGGCCCGCGCCGATCGGCTGCCCGGTCTGTGCGTCGACGAGCCGCAGCCCGACGACCGACTTCCCGATGCTCTGGCCGGTGCGCCCCATCCGGAAGACGCGGTTCCACAGGTTGATGGCGAACCCGAGGAGGAACCCGCCCACCATGAGGACGATGCCGAGGGTCAGCAGGCCGGTGTCGGTCTCGCCCATGACCGGGTAGCCGTACTGGTCGTAGCCACCCACGCGCCGGGGCACGCTGGCGATGACGACCGGGATCGCGATGAAGATCGGGATGAGCGAGACCAGGCTGAGCAGCGCGTCGACGATGGACGCGAGCACACGCTGGCCGAAGTCGGCGACCCGTCCGAAGTGCTGCTCCACGTACGCGACCGACCCGGGGTACACCGGCGGCGGGCCGGCGTACGCGGGGGCCGGGGCGTACCCGCCATAGGGGTTCGCCTGCGGCGGGGGGTAGCTGGGCGGCTGCGGGGCCGACCACTGCGGAGCGGCCTGCGCGGGCGGCTGGGGCGGACCCGGCTGCTGCGGAGGGACAGGCGGCTGAGGCTGCCCCGGTCCGGGGTCCTGCGGCTGGTCGGTCATCGGTCCCCCGGGGTGTCGGTGGTGCGTCGCTCCCGATCCTAGGACCGGCCCGGCCGCTCGGCGATGACCGGCATCTCCCTCGTGTCGACCCCGACGACCGACTCCTCGTACGGCTTCCCCGGCAGGACCGAGGAGATGTAGTCGGCGATGGCGTCCTCGATGGGGATGTCGTGCTGGGCCCGCTCGGCCATGTACCACCGGTGCTCGAGCACCTCGTGGAAGACCTCGGCGGGCTCGAGCTTGCCGGTGAGGTCGCGCGGCACCCGGCGGGTGACCGGCTCGTAGATCCGGGTCAGCCAGTCGTGGGCGACGATCTCCTCGTCATCGCCCTGGCGACCGGTGCCGGCGGTGAACGCGTCGAGGTCGTTGAGGAGGCGGCGGGCCTGGTTCTCGCGGACGTCGAGCCCGGTGAGCCGCAGCAGCCGCCGCGAGTGGTGCCCGGCGTCGACGACCTTGGGCTGCAGCCGCAGCGAGGCACCGTCGATGTCGGTGGTGATCTCCAGCTCGTCGACGTCGAAGCCGAGGGCGTTGAGCCGCCGGATGCGGTCCTCCACGCGCCAGCGCTCGGTGTCGTCGATCATCTCCGAGCTGGTCAGCTCGTCCCACAGCTCGCGGTAGCGGGTGACGATCCGTTCGCTGATCTCGATGGGGTCGCGGTCCTCGTGGAGCATCCCGCCGGCCTCGAGGTCCATCAGCTCGCCGGCGATGTTGACGCGGGCGATCTCGAGGTCGTGCTCGCGCTGGCCGTTGCTCAGCCGGTCGCGCAGCTCGCCTGTCTCGGCGTCCACGAGGTACGCGGCGAACGCCCCGGCATCACGGCGGAACAGGGTGTTGGACAGGGAGACGTCGCCCCACCAGAACCCCGCCAGGTGCAGGCGCACGAGGAGGACGGCGAGCGCGTCGATGAGGCGGGTGGCCGTGCCGGCGCGCAGGTTCTGGCTGTACAGCGCGCGGTAGGGCAGGGAGAACTGCAGGTGCCGCGTGATGAGGACGGCGTCGAGGGGCTCGCCGTCGGGGTCGAGACGTCCGCTGACGACCCCGAACGGCTCGACGCACGGCATCCCGAGGCGGCCCAGGTTGCGCAGCATCTCGTACTCGCGCCGGGCGATGTCGGCCTTGATCTCCTTGAAGGCCAGGACCCGGCCCGAGAGGCGCACGAAGCGCACGACGTGGCGGGAGATGCCGCGGGGGAGGGCGGCGAGGAGCTCCTCGGGCCACTCCTCGAGCGGGATCCGCCAGGGGAGGTCGAGCATCGCCGGGTCGGGACGGGCGGCGGTGATCTCGAGGGCCATGGCCCCAGCCTCTCGCACTCGGGGGGTGGGTGGAACGGGCGACGCCCCGGACGAGACTCGTCCGGGGCGTCGCTCTCGTGCGCGGGGCGTCAGCCGAGGCGGGCGCCGGACTTCGCGTCGAAGACGTGCATGTGGTTCGGGTTCGGGTAGACGTAGATCTTCGAGCCCTTGGCCGGCACGTTGCGGCCGTCGACGCGCGCGATGAACGGCTTGGCGAGGCCGTCGTCGCCGCCCTCGAGCTTGACGCTCTCGCTGGCGGGGGTGGCGTAGACGTACGCGTCGGCGCCGAGCTCCTCGACGACGTCGACGATCAGCTCGAGGCCGTCCTCGTTCGTCGTGACCTCGACGTCCTCGGGACGCATGCCGACGATGACCTGACCACCGGTGGAGCCGAGGATCGAGCGGTCGACGGGCAGGCGGTGGCTGCCGAACTGCACGCCGTCCTCGGTGACGGGGACGGACACGAGGTTCATGGCCGGGGAGCCGATGAAGCCGGCGACGAAGACGTTGTTCGGCTTGTCGTACATCTCGCGCGGGGTCGCGCACTGCTGGAGGATGCCGTCCTTGAGCAGGGCGATGCGGTCGCCCATCGTCATGGCCTCGATCTGGTCGTGGGTGACGTAGACCGTGGTGACGCCGAGGCGGCGCTGCAGCGAGGCGATCTGGGTGCGGGTCTGCACGCGGAGCTTGGCGTCGAGGTTCGACAGCGGCTCGTCCATGAGGAAGACCTGCGGGCTGCGGACGATCGCACGGCCCATCGCGACGCGCTGGCGCTGGCCACCGGAGAGGGCCTTCGGCTTGCGCTCGAGGTACTGGGTGAGGTCGAGGATGGCCGCGGCCTCGTCGACCCGCTTGCGGATCTCGCCCTTGTCGACGCCGGCGATCTTCAGGGCGAAGCCCATGTTGTCGGCGACCGTCATGTGCGGGTAGAGCGCGTAGTTCTGGAACACCATCGCCACGTCGCGGTCCTTGGGCGACAGGTCGGTGACGTCGCGGTCACCGATCCAGATCTTGCCGCCGTTGACCTCTTCGAGGCCGGCGAGCATGCGCAGCGAGGTGGACTTGCCACACCCGGAGGGACCGACGAGGACGAGGAACTCCCCGTCGGCTACGTCGATGTCCAGCTTGTCGACCGAGGGAACGTCGTTCCCCGGGTAGAGGCGGGTGGCCTGGTCGAATCTGACAGTTGCCATGGCGTCATTGCCTTCCTTCACCGGCAGGAACGTGCCGGACGATCCGTCGTAAAGGTGGTGGAGCTCCCGCCCACATCGGTGTAAGCGGTTCCGCCAGTATGCCGTGCCACGCCCGCCGAGTGGTAGGTGCGTCTCACCCGTCGTTGTTACGGTTCGCGGGTGAACGAGCCGCGGTCCGCGCGCCTGGCCGACATCGCGGCGCAGGCCGATGTCAGCGAGGCCACGGTGAGCCGCGTCCTCAACGACCGGCCGGGCGTCTCCGAGTCCACGAAGCGGGCCGTCCTCACGGCCATCGACGTCCTCGGGTACGACCGCCCGACCCGGCTCAAGGCGAAGTCCGCGCTGCTCGTGGGCCTGGTGATGCCCGAGCTGGTCAACCCGATCTTCCCGGCGTTCGCGCAGGTCATCGAGACCGCGCTCGCGGCCGAGGGCTACACGCCGGTGCTGTGCACCCAGACGCCCGGCGGGGTCCACGAGGACGAGTACGTGCAGATGCTCCTCGACCGCGGGGTCTCCGGGATCATCTTCCTCTCGGGCCTGCACGCCGACGCGACCTCCGACCCCGCGCGCTACCGGTCGCTGCGCGAGCGCGGCCTGCCGATCGTGCTGGTGAACGGCCCGCTTCCCGACCTCGACGCCCCGTTCGTCTCCAACGACGACGTCGCCTCGATGGGGCTGGCGGTCAGCCACCTCGTGCAGCTCGGCCACACCGAGATCGGGCTGGCCCTCGGGCCGGAGCGCTACACGCCGGTCGTGCGCAAGGTCGCCGGCTACCGGGCGGCGATGCACGAGCACCTCGAGGTCGACCCCGCCCACCTCGACCGGCTGGTCACCCACACGGTGTTCAGCCTCGAGGGCGGGGCGGCGGCGGCCGGGCGGCTCATCTCGCGCGGCGCCACGGCCATCATCTGCGGGTCCGACCTCATGGCGCTCGGGGCGATCCGCCAGGCCCGCTCGATGGGCCTGACCGTGCCGGGGGAGGTGTCGGTGGTCGGGTACGACGACTCGACGATCATGGCGTTCACCGACCCCCCGCTCACCACCATCCGGCAGTCGGTGGAGGCGATGGGCGATGCCGCGGTCCGCGCGCTCCTCGACGAGATCGGGGGCGAGGGCACGCCGCGCGCCGAGTACGTCTTCCGCCCCGAGCTCGTCGTGCGCGGCTCCACCGGGGCGGCGCCGCACCGCGGCTGACGTCGCGCCCCCGCCGCCGCGGCGTCCTCGCCTTCGTCGCGCGCTACGGGGCAGGAGGTGTCGTGATCGCAGCGCTTACTGCCCGGTAGGTCGCACCGTGGACGATCTGGTCCCACGGGCGGGGGTCTTCTCTGGCGCGTCGCCGGGGTGGCCCCTATCGTCGGGGCATGAGGATCTCGGACGTGGTCAGGCGCAAGGGTGATGTGTCGGTGGTGACGGTCCGCACCGACGCCACGGTGACCGAGCTGCTGGCGCTGCTCTCGGAGCACCGGATCGGCGCGGTGGTCGTCAGCGACGACGGGGGCTCCGTGCACGGGATCGTCAGCGAGCGCGACATCGTCCGCCACCTCCACACCGACGGTGCCGACCTCCTCGGCGCGCCGGTGTCGCAGATCATGACCGCCGACGTGCACACCTGCAGCCTCGACGACAGCCTCGACGACCTCGAGTCGGCGATGACCGAGCGGCGCATCCGCCACGTCCCCGTGGTCGTCGACGGCCAGCTGCACGCCATCGTCAGCATCGGTGACGTCGTGAAGAACCGGATCGGCGACCTCCAGGCCGAGCGCGACCAGCTGCGCGACTACATCCAGTCCTGAGCCTCCCCGCTCCACCTGCCGACTTCTTGCGCATCACCCACCTCAGGACCCCGTTCGGAGGCCCTCCGGGGTGGGTGATCCGCAAGAAGTCGGGGCTGTTCGGGGTCGACTCGTGACCTCCGGGTCCAGCGCGCACCCAGACTGACGTCCTACCGTGGAGGCATGAGTGCCGACGCCCTCGAGCGGGAGGGGACCGACGATCCGCGCGAGCACGCGCGCCTGGGTCCCTACCGCCTCGTGCAGCGGCTCGGCGAGGGCGGGATGGGCGTGGTCCACCTCGGGCTCGACGCGCACGGGCGCGCCGTGGCCGTGAAGGTGCTGCGGGCCCACGTGGCCCACGACCCGGATGCCCGCGCCCGCCTGTCGCGCGAGGTCACCTCGCTGAGCCGGATCCGCAGCCCGCGGGTCGCGCCGATCATCGACGCCGACGTCGACGGCGAGGTCCCCTACATCGTCACGCGCTACGTGCCCGGCCCCTCGCTCGATGACCACGTCCGGGCCCGCGGTCCGCTGCCTCCGGGCGAGCTGCACCGGGTGGCGTCGGGGATGGCCGAGGCGCTCGACGTGATCCACTCCGCCGGGGTGGTACACCGCGACGTCAAGCCGGGCAACGTCCTGCTCGTCGACGGCGACCCCGTCCTCATCGACTTCGGCATCGCGCACGTCGCCGACGACATCCGCCTGACGATGACCGGCCTGGTGATGGGCACGCCCGGGTACCTCGCGCCGGAGGTCGTGGGCGGCGACGACGTCACGCCCGCCACCGACTGGTGGGGCTGGGCGGCGACCACGGCGTTCGCCGCCAGCGGCAACCCGCCCTTCGGGCGTGGGGCGATGGACGCGGTGCTGGCCCGGGTGGCGTCCGGCGACCCCGACCTCGAGGCCGTCGACCCCCGCATCGAGCCGCTCCTCTACGCGGCGCTGTCCCCGTACCCCGGCGACCGGCCGCACCACGGCGAGGTCGTCGCGGCGCTCGAGCAGTACGCCCACGGTTCCCCGGTCACCGAGGCCATCGAGGTGCGGCGGGTGCGCCCGGCCACCGAGGCGCTGCGGACGCCGCCGACCACCGCGCTGCCGGTGTCGCCGCGGCCTGCTGCTGCTCCTGCGTCGAGCGGGCGCGGTGGGGCGGTCCTGGGCGGAGCCGTCCTCGGCGCCGGGGCCGCCGCGCTCGCGGCCCAGCCGGGCCACGCACTGCCGGCGCCCTCGCCGTCCCCGCTCCCTCCGCCGATGGTGACCACCGGCCGGCCGGCCGGGCCGCCCGGGTGGGAACAGGCCCGCCGACCCGAGGCCACTGACCGTGGTCTGGCGCCGTACGTCGGTGCGCCCGCGCCGGTGGGGTACCCCGTGCCGCCACCTGCCCCCGTGGCCCGCGAGGGGTCCGCGGAGGAGGGTGACGACGTCGTCCACGGCGGCTGGGGCGACCCGCGCATCGGCCTCGCGTCGCGCTCTGGCACCCTGCTCGGGCTCCTCGCCCTGTGCGCCGGGCTGACGGCCAAGGCGCCGATGGTCGCCGCGCTCGCCCTGCTCGGGTGGGTCGTCCTGGCCCGCACCGCCGACCGGTCGGTCACCTCGCTCGTCATGCGCCGCCACGAGCGCGGCCCGCGCGGCAGCGATGTCGCGGTGGCGGTGGCGGCGAGCCCGTGGCACCTCGTCATCGGGGCGGTCGGGGGTGTCGTCACGATGGCGCTGCCCCTGCTCGTGGGGGTGTGCGCGATGTTCGCGGGGGCTCTGGTCATGGGTGGTCTCACCGGTGGTGAGGTCAGCCCCGATGGTGTCGTCCCCCTCTCTGCCGCAGGCGTTTTCGCCGCCCTGACCGCGTGGTGGGGTCCCGGCGGCGCCAGCCTGCGACGGGGGAGCCGGAGCATGGTCCGCGGCGTGACGCCCGGGGCGACGATCGCCCAGGTGGCGGCGGGCATCCTCCTCGTGGGGTCGGCGCTCCTCGTGGCCTCGGCCGTGGCGGGCGGCGGCCCGAGCTGGTGGCCCCAGACGAGCGCCCCGTCGTGGGTCGACGAGGTGGCCCGGATCCCGTGAGCACCCCCGATCCCCGACCCGACGGCCCTCTGCCCGATCGGAGCGGACCGCCCGACGGTGCCCCGAACCCGCTGGGCCCCAAGCCTCCTCGTCAGCGGCGGTCGTCGCCGCGTCCTCCGCGAGAGCGGCCCGAGCGCCCGGGGGGCGAGGCCACTCCGGCGGGCGGCGCCGCGGCCTCAGCGCCCGAGGCCAAGCGGGCCCGCGAACGCCGGGCGCGCCTCATCCTCGGAGACTCGCCGACCGAGCCGATGCCGATGGCCGACCTCCTGCGTCGAACTCCGTACCGGTACACCCGCATTCCGAACCAGGCCGCCGAGGACGCGAAGCTGCGCGCCGCCCTCGACCTCGCCGTCCGGGTCGGCGAGCTGATGCTGCGGTGCGGCGCCGGTGCGCCGCAGGTGCAGGGGAGCGTGGCGGCCGTCGCCGCGGCGGCCGGGGTGGACCTCGTCGAGGTCGACATCACGCTGCAGTCGCTGCTGGTGCAGGCGACGAGCTCGGACGGGCGGCCGCACACCCTCCTCCGCGTGGTGCGCAGCAACCGCCACGACTACGCGCGGCTCGTCGCGGTGCACCAGCTCGTGGAGCAGCTGACCTCCGGCGAGATCGAGCCCGAGGCCGCGATGGAGCGGCTGCGCACCATCAAGCGGCACCGCCGCAACTTCCCGGCGTGGGCGGTCTCGGCGGCCAACGCCGTCCTCGCGTCGGCCGTCGCCGTGATGATCGGGGCCTCCGCGCTCGCGGCCGTCGCGACGGTGGCGGTGGTGCTGGCGGTTACGGGCGTGAGCAGGCTGCACGCGCGCATCGACCTGCCCGAGTTCTACGGCAACGCGATCAACGCCGTCGTCGCGACGCTGCTCGCCGGGGGTGTCTACGCGCTGAGCACCGCTGCGGGTCTCGGTCTGCGAGAACGCGACTTCGCCTTCATCGTGGCCGGCGGCATCGTCGCGATGCTGCCGGGACGGACCATGGCCTCGGCCATCGAGGACGTGCTGTTCGGCTTCCCGCTCACCGGTGCCGGACGCCTGCTGGCGGTCTTCCTGTCGCTGCTCGGCATCGTCATCGGTGTCGCCGGCGGGCTGAGCGCCCTCATCGCCCTCACCACGGCAGTCGGGTCCGACTTCGTGTCGCCGTCGGTCCTCGACCTGCGTTCCGACCAGTCGGCCGTGCTCGCGGCCCTCGGGGGAGCGTTCGTCGTGGGCCTCGCCGGTGCCGTCACGGTGCAGAGCCGCCGCCGGCTGGTCCTGGTGTCAGGGGTGCTGGCGGTGGCGGCCGCCGGGACCGCGGGGCTGCTCAACCGCGGGCTCGGCGTCGGCGTCATCACGGCCACCGGCGTGGCGGCGGTGGCGCTCGGGATCGTGGGTCGCGTGGTCGCGAACCGGTTCGGGGCGCCGTCGATGGTCGTCGTCATCCCCGCGTCGTTCGGGCTCCTGCCCGGTCTGACGATCTTCCGCGGCCTCTACGAGCTCGTCGCCCAGAGCGGCGGGGCGGCCGGGACGCTGTCGATCCAGTCGGGCATCACGACGCTCCTGGGGGCCGGGGCGGTGCTCCTCGCCATCGCCTCGGGCACGGTGCTCGGCGAGATCCTCGCGGCGCCCTGGGACCGGACGCGCGGACCGGCCATCAACGCCAACACCTCCTCTCCCTGACGGATAGGACGCTGTCGCACGCGGGCAGCACGCGGGGGGTTCGAGGCCTGACGAGCCGGGCGTGGCGAGGCCGGTGCCCGCGAGGCCGACCCCACCTTTCCGCGTAGACTCCGGGGCTGTCCGCGACGCACCGCGGACCCGCTGGCGTGGCGCAATTGGTAGCGCACCTGTCTTGTAAACAGGGGGTTAGGGGTTCAAGTCCCCTCGTCAGCTCCACCGCCTGATCATTGCCTTCATGCCATTGACCTGCAAATATGTGGTCAAGAGACGCTTCTGCGTCGGGGACATGGATGGTCAGAGATGGACGCTTCAGGACAGATTTACTGCACGTATATTGCACGCGCCTGTTCCGGAACCAGGTTGTCATGAGTCCGGCACGGCGAAACCGGCGTGGATTCGGCCATCTGCGCAGGCTCCCCTCGGGACGATGGCAGGCCAGCTACATGGCTCCCGATTTCCAGCGGATGAAGGCCCCCGACACCTTCCTCACCAAGGGCGACGCCGAGGCCTGGCTGGGGATGCAGCGCTACCAGATCATGACCGGCGAGTGGATGCGCCCGGAGCCACCGCCTCCGCCGCAGGTGGTCGAGACCTTCGCCCACTTCGCGACGTCCTGGGTGGCAGGTCGCGAGCTGAAGCCGAAGACCAGGGAGGGCTACGAGCACCTGCTCAGCCGCTACCTGATGCCCGAGCTCGGCCGGCGGCAGATCGGCGACATCACGCCGGCCACGGTGCGGGCCTGGTGGGCGTCGATGCCGGCCGACAAGCCGACCGTGCGGGCCCGGGCCTACTCGCTGCTGAAGGCGATGATGAACAGCGCAGTCAGTGACGACCTCATCAGCGCGAACCCGTGCCGCCTCCGTGGCGGGTCGAGCACTCCTCGAGAGCGAGACATCCGGCCGGCCTCGATCGCGGAGCTGGACCTCATCGTCGCGGCGATGCCGGAGCGCTTTCGCGCGCTCGTCCTGGTCTGCGCCTGGTGCGCCCTCCGCCAAGGTGAGGTCCTCGAGCTGCGGAGGGGGGACGTGGACGTCCTGCGCGGAACGATCCGGGTGGAGCGGGCGGTCTCGTGGGTCCACGGGCAGGCGATCGTGGGGACGCCGAAGTCCGCGGCAGGGACGAGGACGGTCGCCGTCCCTCCCCACCTCCTTCCGGCGCTCCAGCACCACCTCGACACGTTCACTGGCCCCAGGGACAAGGACCTGGTATTCCCGGGGACGGACGGCGAGGCGCACCTCCAGCCGTCCACGCTCTACAAGCCCTGGCGGACGTCCCGGGACGCAGCCGGCAGACCCGACCTCCGCCTGCACGACCTGCGCCACACCGGCGCGACGATGGCGGCCATGGCCGGCGCCACCCTGGCCGAGCTCCAGCAGCGACTCGGCCACAGCAGCGTCAACGCCGCCCTGCGCTACCAGCACGCCGCGGCCGGACGCGACCGGCAGATCGCCGACGCGCTCTCCGCGATGGCCCGAGCGGCCGAACCCACCTCCGGCTGAAGGGAGTTCAGCGAAAGTTCGGAACTCGCACGAGCAGCCGGTCCACGTCCTCCGGGTCGAGCCGGATGATCCGCGGGCCGGCCCGGTAGGCGGTGAGTTCTCCGCACGAGATGCGGCGTCGAAGCGTGCGCGTGCTGACACCGGTGCGCTCTGCGGCCTCGGCGAGGGATTCGTACTGGCGACGGGTGATGTGGGTCACAACGAGCCTCCTTGTGACACCTAAGCCATCGAGATCTCGTTGGCGGTCAGGCCGTGCCATTGGGGAGCTGCCGAAATGCGCTTGGTTCGGCAGGGGCCGATATCTCCTCGTCCCCTGCCAGGCCGGTGGGCGCCAGCCGACGCATGGGTGGGTCATCGACATGCCCAGGTCAAGTCAAGAAGTGGCGAGGTGTTGAGCGGTCGGGCGAGTCATGCCCACAACCCCGTACACGAACTCCTTACCCCCCCGCGAGGATCCAACTACCTGGGTCTTGGCGATCGCGCCGGCGTCAGCAAGTCGTTTCAACCTGTTGTTCGCGTTCTGTGACGAAAGAGCCAACCTGCCTCCTATGTCGCCAGCCTTGAAGTGCTGGAGCTCCTTCGCGGCGTCGAAGGTCGATGCGAGGATCGGATCGC